>JBEBHH010000063.1:0-13898 GCA_040080965.1 Gammaproteobacteria bacterium
GGGCGGGCGCGGCGGGTCCATCATCAACCTGTCGTCGGTGGGCGGCATCATCGGCGCCGAGGGCCTGTCGGCCTACTGCTCCACCAAGGGCGGCGTGCGGCTCTTCACCAAGAGCGTGGCCATCGAGGTGGGCAAGGCCGGCTATGGGATCCGCGTGAACTCGGTGCACCCGGGCAACACCGACACGCCCATGTTCCGCAAGGAGCTGAAGGACATGCTGGAATCGCGCATGGCCGGCAGCGAGGAGGAGGCCCTGCAGCACTACATGAAGATGCAGGCGCTGCCGGAGATCGGCCAGCCCCGGGACGTGGCTGCGATGGTGCTGTTCCTGGCCTCCGATGCCGCCCGCTTCGTCACTGGCGCCGAGTTCGTGGTCGACGGCGGCCTCACGGCCCAGTAGCGATGAGTACCCCGGACCACTTGAAAGGACGGCAGTTCGACGACGGCTGGGGCACCACCCTCCTGGCCAGCCTGCTCTATCCCATCGGGCCCGCCGCCATCGTGCTGATGCCGATGATCGTCGGCGGGCTGATCGACACCTACGGCTACACCGAGCAGCAGGCCGCCAACATCGCGGCGCTGGAGGGCATGGGCCTGGTGGTGTCGTCCGTGCTTGCCGCGCTCTGGATCCGCAAAGTGTCGTGGGTCAGTGCGCTGGTTCTGGCGTTCCTGGCCTACGCGGCGCTGAACGCCGTCAGTGCCAGCCTGGCGGGCTACGTGCCGCTGCTCGTCATGCGCTTCCTCACCGGGCTGGCGGGCGGCAGCCTGTTCGCGGTGTCCGTGGCGGCGCTCGGGGACAACCGGGAGCCGGACCGGGCCTTCGGCCTGGCCCAGGCGGTGCAGGGCGTGCTGATGCTGGGCGCATTCTCCGCGGCGCCCTGGCTGCTGAAGTCCTGGGGAGTGGGGGCGCTCTATTACCTGCTCGGCGGCGCGGCCCTGCTGATGCTGGCGACGGCGTGGTGGTTCCCGGTCCAGGGGCGCGTGCGCGCCGCGGTGCCCGGAACGCCTGCGCCGGCCGCGCAGCACACCGCGCTGATCTGGCTCGGCCTCCTGGCAAGCGTGATCTTCTTCGTCAATGTCTTCGGCTTCTGGGCCTTCGTGGAGCGCATCGGCCAGGAGGCGCAGCTGCCCGCGGACACCATTGGCCTGGCGCTGGGCGTTTCGCAGGTGGTGGCTATCGCCGGCGCGCTGGCGGCCGCCTGGGCCAGCGACCGGTACGGGCGCTACTGGCCGCTGCTGATCGTGCTCGTGGGGCAGGTCGCGTCGCTCTTCGCTGTCCTCGGCGACTTTGGCCCCGCCGCCTATTTCCTGAGCACCGGCGCCTTCCAGGCCCTCTTCATCGTCGGCGTGTCCTACCAGATGGGCGCCATCGCGAAGCTGGACGTCCGGGGCCGCTTCCTCGTGATGATGACAGCGGCCCAGGGGCTGGGCTCCGCCGTCGGCCCCGCCGTCGCCGCCCTGCTGATCGGGGAGGGCGGCAACTACGACGGGGTGATGCAGATGGCGGCGCTGGCCTGCCTGGTCAGCACCCTGCTGTTCCTCTTCGTGATCTGGCGCAGCCGGGGTGTCGACGCTGGCGCCGCCGCGCCTGTAGTATCCCCGCGGGACAGCACCCGCGAGACCCGAGCCAATGCCCCCTGAGACGGCCCCGAAACCCGTAGCTCCCTACCTGGCGCTGGGCCTGTCCACGGTCATCTACGGCATTTCCGAGCGCAAGCAGATCCGCCACAACCTCGAGACCATCGAGGAGGCGATCCACGCCGGCATCGCGATGGTCAACATCAACATGCCGGTGAAGATCATCTCCCTGGCGGAGGGCGCGCTCACCGGCTTCACCGACGAGATCTTCGACCTGCCCCACGTGATGGCGGCCCGGGACCTGTTCATCGACATCCCCGGCGACGAGACGGAGCACCTGGGCCGGCTGGCGAAGCTCTACAACACCTACATCATCGGCCAGTGCAAGGCGCGCTGGCCCGAGGTGATGAAAGACCGCTACTTCAACACCGTGTTCGTCATCGCGCCCAGCGGCAAGGTGGTGCACAAGGCCGCCAAGAACCACGTCTGGTGCCGGGAACACTCCTGCACGCCCCACGACGTCTACGACCGGTGGGTCGAACTGTTCGGCGACGGCATTGAGGCCTTCTACCCGGTGCTGAAGACCGACGACATCGGCAACATCGGCACCATCTGCTGCAGCGATGGCGAGTACCCCGAGGCCGTGCGCGCCCTGGCCTTCAACGGCGCCGAGGTCGTGTACCGGCCCAGCGAGGCCACGCCGATGACCACGGCGGGCTATCCCGGCGGCGGCAGCTGGCTGATCCAGAACCAGGGCCACGCGGAGTTCAATTCCGTCTACATGCTGTGCCCGAACGCGGGGCCGGTGTACGTGGGCGCCACGTCGAAGCACCCGGTGGACATTGCCGGCGGCAGCGCCCACATCGTGGACTACCGCGGCCAGGTCATGTCCTACAGCGCGTCCACCAACAACACCATCGTCGCTGCCACCATCGACGTGGAGGCGCTGCGCAACTTCCGCGCCATGAGCCTCAACAACAACTGGCTCAAGGACCTGCGTGTGGAGCTGTTCAAGCGCATGTACGAGGAACCGATTCATCCGAAGAACCTCGCGATGAAGCAGGCGCCGAAGCCCAATGCGGAGATCGACGAGGTCTACCGGGCCAACATCAGGCGCCTGCAGGACCGGGGCACCTGGACGAAGCCGGCGTATGAGCATCCCGGGTGCCGGTTCCAGCCGTCGGGGGATGACGGCCAGTCCTGGGACGAGACGAAACAGCGGCTCTGGGGGCCCTGGCTGGACAAGTAGGCGCACTTTCGCCATTCATATATATGCACCCGGGTTGAACCGGGTTTCGATCTGGGATCTTGGGGGACAGCATGCGGTACTCGGTTTCGATGGTGGTGATGTCGGCAGCGTGCCTGCTGGCGGCGGATCTGGCGGTGGCGCAGGCGGCGGGCGGGCTGGACGAGATCCTGGTCACGGCCCAGCGCCGCGAGCAGAACCTGCAGGACGTGGGCATCTCGGTCACGGCCTTCGGCGCCGAGCAGGTCCGGAACATGGGCATCAGCAACACCACGGACGTGGCGCAGATGACGCCCAACCTCAACTTCACCACGCCCCAGGGCGAGGGCAGCCAGATCAACTTCTTCCTGCGCGGCGTCGGCCTGAACGACTTCGCCGACGCCCAGGAAAACCCGGTGGCGGTCTACGTGGACGACGTCTACAAGCCAGCCATGGGCGGCCTCTCCCTGCAGTTGTTCGACATCGAGCGCATCGAGGTGCTGCGCGGTCCCCAGGGCGCGCTGTTCGGGCGCAACTCCACCGGCGGCGTGATCCACTACGTCACGAAGCGGCCCGGCGAGGAGTTCGACGGCTACGCTGACGTCTCCTACGGCGACTTCGACCAGGTGAAGGCCGAGGGCGCCGTGGGCGGCCAGCTGAAGGACGGCGTGGCGGGCCGGCTGTCCGTCGCCTACAACAACAGCGACGGCTATACCGCGAACCGCACACCGGGCGTCCAGGACTACAACGAGACCGATGCCATCGCGGGCCGTGCCCAGCTGCTGGTGGACCTGTCGGACACGGCGGAGGTCCTGCTGGTCGGCAACTACTCCAACAACGAGGCGGCGGTCGGCGCCTGGCAGCACCAGGCAACCCGCACCACCGACGGCGGCAACACCAGCATAGAGCTCCCGGCGGACGAGGACTTCTGGGGCAGCTGCCCGGGTTGCGATGCCTTCGGCTACGCGGACACGGACGGTGATCCCTGGGCCGGTGACTACGACCGGCCGGGCCGGGTCGAGGTGACCAACCGGTCGCTCCAGGCCAACGTCACGTGGGCCATGGGCGAGCTCGACTTCACCTCGATCACCGCCTATTCCAGCGTCAGCCGCCTGCAGGAAGAAGACACGGACATGAACCCGTTCCTCGGCGCGGGGCAGGACCTGTCGTTCATCGCCCCGACCTTCGCCGCCGACACTGACACGATCAGCCAGGAGTTCCGCGTGGCCGGGGAGGCCGAGCGCCTGCGCTGGCTGGCCGGCGCCTACTACTTCGACAATCAGGTGAACGGCAACTACACCCTGAACACCGATGCCATCGGGTTCGTTGCCATGGATGCCCGGTACACCCAGCAGACGGACTCCATCGACCTCTTCGGGCAGGTGGAGTACGACCTCGCGGACAGCCTGACGCTGATTGCGGGCCTGCGCTGGACGAACGAGGACAAGGAACTGGATTTCCGCAACGTCGACAGTTCCGGAATCACCGCCTTCTGCAGCACCGAACCGGATCCCCAGGCGGAGGGCTGCTTCAACCCGGCGCCCACGCCGATCAGCCCGTACCGCCCGACGCCCGATTACATGATCCTGTTCAACACCACCACCGTTGGCAGCCTGGCGGAGCAGAGCGACAGCTACGTCACCGGCCGGCTGCAGCTGAACTGGAGCATCACCGACGACATGCTCCTCTACGGTTCGTACTCCCGCGGCAAGAAGTCAGCCGGCTTCAACAACGGCTTCCTGGACACCACCCAGGTGTTCGGCAACAACCCGATCGAGAGCATTCCCTTCGGTTCCGAAACGCTGGATGCCTACGAGATCGGCATGAAATCCACGGTGCTGTCCGACACCACCCGCCTGAACGCATCGCTGTTCTACTACGACTACAAGGACTTCCAGACCTTCCAGTGGCTGATCCTGAACCAGGTGATCTTCAATGCGGACGCCGAGGTCTACGGCGGCGAGGTCGAGATCGAGACCCGGCCCATCGACGGGCTGACCCTGCAGCTGGGCGTCGGCGCCATGGACGCCACGGCCAAGGACATCCCCACGGTGACGGGCGATGCCGTCCGCGACCGGGACATGGTTGGCGCGCCGGACCTCAGCGTGAGCGCGCTGGCCCGCTACGAGTGGCCCGCATTCGGCGGCACGCTGGCCGTGCAGGGCTGGGGCACCTTCCAGGACGAGATCTGGTACGACATCCAGAACCACCCGATCTCGAGCGAGGACGGGTACACCGTGGTCAACTTCCGGGGCTCCTACACGGCCGGCGACGGCGCGTGGGAAGTGTATGCCTACGTGAACAACGCCTTCGAAGAGGAATACAAGGTCTACACCTTCGACTTCAGCAGCCTCTTCGGCTTCAACCAGCAGGCCTACGGGCCGCCGCGCTGGTGGGGCGCCGGCGCCCGGTTCAACTTCGGCGGAGCTCGCTAGGGAGTCACTCCGCACCAGCGGCAGCCTGGACGGGAAACTTTTTTCGCGCTAACCGTTGTACTCAACGGTAGCGAAAAAAGATTTCCCGGCCGGGATGCCGCGGGCTACGGAGTGCGTACTCACCCGACCTTCGGCAAGTGCTTGAGCGACTCCTGGATCGCCTCGCCTGGGTACTCGAAGTTCTGCAGCTCGCCGGCGAAGTAGCGGTCGTAGGAGCCCATGTCGAAGTGCCCGTGGCCGGAGAGGTTGACCAGCAGGACCTTCGGCTCGCCGGTCTCCTTGCACTCCTTCGCGGCGCGGATCGTCGCGGCGATGGCGTGGGTGGACTCCGGCGCCGGCACGATGCCTTCGGTGCGCGCGAACTGCACCCCGGCCTCGAAGGTCTCGAGCTGGGGAATGGCCATCGCCTCGACCAGTCCCTCGTGCACCAGCTGGCTCACCAGCGGTGACGCGCCGTGGTAGCGCAGGCCGCCCGCGTGGATGCCGGGTGGCATGAAGTCGTGGCCCAGTGTGTGCATCTTCAGTAGCGGTGTCAGGCCCGTGGCGTCGCCGAAGTCGTAGGCGTAGACGCCCTTCGTGAGGGTGGGGCAGGAGGTGGGCTCGACGGCCACCAGGCGCACCTGCTTGCCGGCCGCCTTGTCGGCGAAGAACGGGAAGGCGATGCCGGCGAAGTTCGACCCGCCGCCGCAGCAGCCGAAGACCATGTCGGGGTACTCGCCTGCCATCTGCATCTGCTTCTTTGCTTCCTCGCCGATCACCGTCTGGTGCAGCATCACGTGGTTCAGCACGGAACCCAGCGCGTAGTTGGTGTCCTTGCGGCCCGCCGCTTCCTCCACTGCCTCGGAGATGGCAATGCCCAGCGAGCCGTCCGTGTCCGGCGTCTTCGCCAGGATCGACCGGCCGGCGTTGGTGAGGTTGGTCGGGCTGGCAAAGACCTCGGCGCCCCAGGTCTGCATCAGCGACCGGCGGTAGGGCTTCTGGCCGTAACTGATCTTCACCATGTAGACCCGCACCTCGATGCCCAGCAGCTGGCCCGCCAGGGCGAGGGAGCAGCCCCACTGCCCGGCGCCCGTCTCGGTGGTAAGGCGGTTGATGCCCGAGATCTTGTTGTAGTACGCCTGCGGAATCGACGTATTCGGCTTGTGGGAGCCCGCCGGGCTCACCGACTCGTTCTTGAAATAGATGTGCGCCGGCGTGCCGAGCGCCTTCTCCAGGCGGTGGGCGCGATGGAGCGGGGTGGGGCGCCAGAGCCGATAGATCTCCCGGACCGGCTCCGGGATCGGGATCCAGCGCTCGGCGGAGACCTCCTGCTCGATCAGCGGAGCCGGGAAGATGGCGGCCAGCGCGTCCAGTGTCACCGGCTTGCCGTCCGGCCCCAGCGGCGGGGGCGGCGGGTTCGGCAGGTCCGCCACCACGTTGTACCAGTGGGTGGGCAAGTCGGTTTCCGGGAGGAGGAACTTGGTGGTCATCAGGGGCTCCGCTGGATATACAAGTTTGGTTGGACGGCTCCGGCCGCCACGGTCAATCGCTGTATTCTAGACCTTGGATCTTCAGGGAGGCCCCTGTCATGCGTATGCGGAAGCCCTTACTGGCGATACTCCTGGTCCGGTGTTCCATGGCGCCCGTCAACGCCGACTCCCTCGCCACCCCCGAGCTCATGGACCCGAGTTGCCGTGGCCACGAGGAGAACCGCATTACCTACCTGCGTGAACTCGAGCTGGTGGTGAACGGCGGCCAGATGGAGCGGGTGGACGAGCTGATCGCCCCTGAATACATCAACCACTCGGCGCCGCCGGGTGCCCCGCAGGGACCGGACGCGATCCGCGGCTACCTGAAGCTGCTGAAGGGCGCCTTTCCGGACCGGAAGGTGAAGAACGAGATGCTCCTCTGCGCGGGCGACTACGTGATCGTCCGCTCCACCGTCACCGGCACCTCCACCGGGCCGTACTTCGGCCGGCCACCGACCGGCAAGACCTTCAGCGTGATGGGCACCGACATCTACCTCGTCCGCGACGGCAGGTTCCGCGGCCGCTGGGGCAACGAGGATGCGCTCGGGATGATGACGCAGCTCGGATACGCGGCGCCGGAAGGTCCGTCCACCGGGAAGTAGCCGGCTCAACATAAGCACCGGGAGCTTTCTCTGGAAGCGGTTCCCCGCATTGACGCATTTGTGCATCCCATGCTCGAATGCATCCAAACTCGTCAAACAACACAGCACCGGGGATCCCTTCGCATGTCGACTTCCAGCCTTCGTTGGGCGCTTGCCGCGCTCACCTTCGCGGCCGGCGCCGCGCAGGCCAGCAGCTACACCATTGTCGACATCGGGGCCTTCAGCCCCTACGGCGCCACCGTCACCGACATGAACAACTCGGGACAGGTGGTCGGGTACTCCTACGACTGGACCGGTGACGCGGCCTTCGTCTACAGCGGCGGCACCATGACCAACCTGCGCGCCAGCCTCGGCGCCCTGGGGAGCGGCCTCGCCATGACCCACAGCCAGGCGAATGGCATCAACGACGCTGGCACCGTGGTGGGTTACACCCGCTTTGCCGATCCGACCATCGGCTTTTCCTGGAGCAGCGGCACGGCCACGAACCTCGGCACCCTGGGCGGCTATCCGGTGGCGCCCCGGGAAATCAATGGCTCGGGCCAGGTGGTGTCCAGCACCATCTACAACGGCCTCTACAACCCGGGTCCGGGCTGGACGAACCTGGGCTCCTCGATCTACCCGCTCGACATCAACGATTCCGGCGTGGCCGGCGGCTACATCTCGGCGCTGGGCGGTTTCTCCTGGCACGCCGCGCTCCGCACCCCTGGCGGCACGATCACCGACATCGGCACGCTCGGTGGCCAGAATTCCTACATCTACGAGATCAACGACTCCGGCCAGGCAGCGGGCCAGTCCCACACGACGGGGAATCTCTACCAGCACGGCTTCTTCTACGACGGCAGCACGATGGTGGACATCGGCTCCCTCGTGGCGGGCGGGCTCGGATACTCGACGGCCGAGGGCATCAATGCCCTGGGCCAGGTCGTGGGCACTTCCGCCACCGTCGGGCCGACGCCTTTCACGAATTGCACCTCGGGCGCCTACCACGGCGTCCTCTTCAGTGGCGGCGTGCTGACGGATGTCAATTCGCTGCTCGCGCCGTCAGCGGGCTGGTGCCTGACCAGCGCCAGCGCGATCAACGATTCCGGCCAGATCGCCGGCGTTGGCATCAACGCCCTGGGCCAGACCCACGCCTACCTGCTGACGCCGGTCGTCCCCGTGCCCGCCGCCGCCTGGCTGTTCGGCTCCGGGCTGGCCGGGCTGGCGGGGCTCCGCAGGCGCCGGGGCCCGACACCCGCCTGATCCGGCCAGCCGGCCGGCCGCGTGGCGTTGCTGTAGACTCAGCAACCCCACTGACGCCATCCAAAAAAGGAAGTGCATTCCTATGAAGACCAACTTCGTAGCGCTCCTGTCGGCAACGACCGTCGTCGCCTTCGCGACCCTCGGTGCCGCTCCCGTCATGGCCGCCGCCCACGACAAGCCCGGCGGCTCCGTCTCCGCCAGCGCCACCCGCACCGCCACCGTGACCAAGGTTGATGCGAAGGACCGCTGGATCACCCTGAAGCTGGCCGACGGCAGCCTCGTCGACGTGCAGGCCGGGCCGGCCGTGAAGAACTTCGCCCAGATCAAGGTGGGCGACCAGGTGGTTGCCAGCCAGGAGGACACCGTGACCATCGAGGTGGTGCCCGCGGGCCAGGCGGCGCCGAACGTGACCGGCGGCTCGTCCATCGTCACGGCGCCCCAGGGCGCGAAGCCCATGGGCATCGTGGTCGACACCACCGTGGTGTCGGGCACCGTGACCGACATCGACTACGACCAGCGACTCGTGACGCTGCAGGGGCCGGCGGGCAACTCCCGCACGCTGCAGGTCGGACCCGGCGCCACGAAGTTCGGCTCGGTGAAGAAGGGCGACGTTGTCGTGCTGACCATCAAGACCGCCACCTCGATCGAGGTGACGGCGCCCGCGAAGAAGTAACCGCGGAGCCAGCCACGCCTAGCAAGCCGCGGCCGGATTCTCCGGCCGCGGCTTTGCTTTATCCCGTCCCGGCGGCCGCCACCAGCGGCGCCGCGTCCAGCACCCAGTTCTTCCCCGTCCGCCGGCCCGGTGACGGTATCGCACAGGCCACGTCGCCCGCGTTCGCCTTGAGGGCCTTCATGTCCAGGCGCCAGCCCCGCTGCTCCCACTCGCCCAGGTGCCTGCGGTACTGGCCGATGCCCTCGTCGCCGACCACCAGGACTTCCTTCGTGGAGGTCTCCGGCGTGCGCACGGGGTTCAGCTTCGTGATCACCGCGATGTCCTCGTCCGCGATGGCCAGGTTGATCTGCTGCATGCGGGCGTCGTTCTTCTCCTCGAGCATGCAGTTGCGCATGTTGAGGAAGAAAATCCGGGTGTGGCTGTCATCGATCGGCTGCTCGAAGAAGTACTGCACGAACACGTTGTCCTTCGACAGGCTGATCCGCGTGATGAGCGTGTTCGCGCCGTAGTGGCCCGAGCTCGCGCTGAAGTTCTTTGGGTCCATGTCGTTGCGCAGGTTCTCGAGCTGGGTCGTGCCCTTCTTCGGCGGATCCATCTGCACGAAGACCGTGGTGCACCACTCGTCGGTGGTGACCTGCATGCGGTCCGGCTTGAACTTGATGTTGCCCTGGAGCGCGTGCACGAACTCGTTGTGCACCGGGTCAAGCCCGTTCTCGATGGAGCGCTCGAAGTAGGCGTTGATGTCGAAGGTCACCAGGCCCGCGCGCCAGCCGGGCTGTTCGTATTCCTTCACTTCGTACAGTGCCGGGCGTTCGGTTTCGGAAAGGTCGCCGAGGAACGCGAAGACGATCCCGTAGCGCTCGATCACCGGGTAGCTGTCCACCTTGGCCCGGGCCGGGATGTTGCCTTCCTCGCCGAGGGACGGGATGAGCGCGCAGCGGCCGCTGCCGTCGAACTGCCAGCCGTGGTACGGGCAGGCAATGCGGCCGTTCACGAGCCGGCCCTTGTGCAATGCACCGCCACGGTGCACGCAGGTATCCGAGAGCACGTGAGCCTTGCCGTCGGCGTCCCGGAAGGCGACGAAGGGCAGGCAGAGGACCTGCGCCCGGACGGGGGCGCCCGCGGTCAGGTCAGTTGCGGTGCAAATCGGGTACCAGAAGTTGATGTACATGGCCGGGGTTGCTCGCCGTGGAGTCGGTGCAATTCTAACGCGCGGTTCCGCGGGCATCCGTCCGGGGAGTGGCGGTGGCGATGAGAATCGCTCTCGACTATAGTCGGGCGCAGCAAGGCCGAGGGGGAGACTGCAATGAAGTTCCAACACTGGTTGCCGCTGGTTGTCGTTGCCGTGACGTTGTCCGCCTGCGGTTCCAAGAAGCCGGAAGCGGGCGGCGGGGCATCAGACGGCGGGGACGCAGCCGCCACTGACCAGCAGCCGAAATCCGCCCCGACCGGCAACGCCAGCGCCGAGGAAGTCGCGGAAGAGGCCCGCGGTGACGTGGACTGCCCGGCCGACATCGAGACGCCCGCCCGCGCGGCCGACGCGCCGGTGGACGACGTGGTGGGCGTGCGTCCCGGCATGACCTACGAGGAAGCTGCAAACCTGGTCCTGTGCAGTGACGACCTGATGGTGGTCACGGGCCCCATCACGACCGGCTTCAACATCCAGACCTACGGCCAGACCCTGCGCCAGGGCTTCACCGCCCGGCTCGCCGAGCCCCGTGTCGAAAAGACCTCCAAGCAGATCATGGAGGAGATGCAGGACGACATGATGGCCCGCAGCGGCAACGCGGTGCGCTACGACCTGAAGCCCGGGCAGTCAAAGTGGAATGTGACGACCCTGGGCCTGCCGGGCAAGGAGAAGGTCATCGGCGCCGGGCGCGAGGAATGGTTCGCGGAGGGCAAGAACCCGACCATGGCCAGTGTCGCTGACGCCCTGCTGAAGAAATACGGCACGCCCTCCATCGACCAGGACAACCCCGGCCAGCGCTTCATCCGCTGGGTCTACGATCCCTTCGGGCGCCTGGCCACCGAGACGTCGCCGATCCGCACCCAGTGCGCAGGCACCGGCGCCTCCGGTGGCGTGAGCCTGTCCCCGGACTGCGGCATCGTCGTCGAGGCCCACGTTTACCCGATGCCCGACAATCCCGCTCTCGCCCGCTCCCTGGAGACCGGCGTGGTGGACCAGGCGAGCGGCTACGAGGTGGTCACGTCGGTCGAGCAGTCGCTGGAACAGCAGGAACAGCAGAAGCGCGCCAAGGCGGTCGAGGAAGCCTCGAAGAACGCCGACGCGCCGACGCTGTAGAGAGGGACGTGTCATGCGCAGGGTACTGATCGCCAGCTCGATGTTGCTGCTCGTCGCGGCCTGCGGCGGCAAGGACGACAAGGCCGGAGCGGGCGGCCCCGGTCCCGCCGCGGAGTCCCTGCCCGTGGCCGAACCTGCCCCGGGCGCCGCTGCCCCGGGAGCGGCACCGGCTGACCCCGCGGCAGCCCCCGCCGCGGCGCCGGCGCCAACGGGCCTCGACGGCCGTACGGGCGAGCTGGTCAACCCCGACAACAACGCGATGGTCTTCCTCTACTACGACCTCACCGGGATTGCGCCGCCGGTCGACCGGTGGGTGGAGGACGACAACCGGGTGAAGTACATCCCCGCCATCGACAGGCCCGCCCAGCGGGTCGCGGTGAAAGCCGAGCTCGAGGCCGGCCTCGCGGCGGTCCGGGGCACCGGCGTGATCCGCCTGTCCCTGAACAGCGCCAACCTGAGTGACTACGATCCCACCTACGGCGAGTTCACGGTGCGCGCGCTGTCGCCGAGCTCCCTGGTCGAATTCGCGGCGCTGGGACAGAAGGTGTCTGTCAAGTTTGCCAACGGGAAGTACGCCCAGATCTGGAAGGTCCCCGCCGCGGAGGCCCAGGTCATCCGTGACAAGCTCTCCATGAGCAACAACGTCGACCTGGAAGTGCTGCTGGCGATCAAGTCGGTGCTGCCCGGCCCGGCCGGCGGCACCATCACGACCGACGTGGTCGAGTACGAGCTGCGGGAGACCCGGGGCGGGACTACCCTGGCGCGGGTGCGGATGCCGGCGACCTGACGCCGGGCTCGGCAGGTCTAGTCCGCGACGAACCCGGAGAACCACGCCTCCGGCTCGCACGCAAACTCCCGGGCTTCGCCGCGCCACTCGAACGCCACCCGTTCCGCGTGCAGCGCCTGGTGGGGTAGCAACAGCCGCGCCCGCTGCTCGTCCGTGAGCCGCCGCTCCACCAGCGCCAGGTAGGCGTCCTCGTCGCCGCCGTAGATCTTGTCGCCCACGATGGGGTGGCCGATGTGGGCCAGGTGGATGCGGATCTGGTGCTTGCGGCCGGTGCGGGGCTGGACGCGGAGGAGGGTGAAGGGGAGGGGCGACCCGGGCGTCCCGGAGTGGTCGCGCCTGAAGGCGCTCCTACGGAGGACCGCGAAGGCGGTCTGCGACGCCGCGCCGTCGGGGCGGACGCAGTCCTTGATGGCGACGCGGCTCGACTCGTCCTTGCCGAGTGGTGCGTCGATCTCGCCCCGGTCGTCCCGCACGTGGCCGTGGACGATGGCCAGGTATTCCTTCCGGACCTGCCGCGTTTCCCACAGCCTGCGGAGTTCGCGGGCAGCGTCGTCGGTCTTCGCTACCAGGATGACGCCACTTGTTTCCCGGTCCAGGCGATTCACCAGATGGGGGCGTGAGCCGGCGCCGAGGTGCAGCCGGACGCGCCCGATCAGGCTGGACAGCTCGCCGTCCTTGCTCGGGTGGCACACGAGGTCCGCCGGCTTGTTGATCACCAGCAGGTCCGCGTCTTCGTGGATGACGGAGAAAAGTTTCGTCACCGCGCCGGTACTGGCCTCAGTTCGCCGGGCGATCACGAAAGGCCACGGCCTTCGACGTGACCGGCGGCGTCCACCCGGGGAAATGCTCGGCAAACCGCCGGTTGCGGTTGCCGTAGACGAGCACCGCCTTGGCGGTGCCGCCGCGCCAGACGTCCCAGCGGGGATCCGCATGGCGCCCGAAGAACGCCGTCAGCTGCTTGTCGAGGCCGCGGACCCGGCCGGCCTGTGCCGGGTCGCCCGCCAGGTTCCGCGTCTCCCCGGGGTCCGTCGCCAGGTCGTAGAGCTCGTCCGGCGCGTCGAGGAAGCGCTTCGTGTATTTCCACTCCCGCGTCTGGATGACGCGGGTGGTGAGGTATTCGAAGAACACCGGCTGCTCCTCCCCGCCAGCGCCGCCGCGGAACAGGCCGGCGTGACTGCGGCCGGGCGTGCCCGCGATTTCCCGGTCGCCGAGGCCCACGTAGTCGAGGATCGTAGGCAGCAGGTCGAATTCGTTGATGGTGTGATCGCTGCGCCGGCCCGCCGGGATCCGCCCTGGCTGGCGGACGATGAGCGGGATCTGCATGTTCGCGTTGTAGGCGGGGTAGGGCGAGCCCCAGGAGCTGTTGCCCCACAGGCCCTTCTGGCCGAAGGCCGAGCCCTGGTCGGATGCGAAGATGACGAGGGTGTTACTCGCGAGGCCCGACTTTTCCAGGGCGGCCAGCACCCGCCCGACGCCGTCGTCCACCATCGAGACCTCGGAGGCCACGTTCACCAGGGCGCGCGGACTGGTGAGCGACTCGATGGCC
>JBEBHH010000064.1:0-13865 GCA_040080965.1 Gammaproteobacteria bacterium
CCTTCAGGCGCGAGCCCCTTCCCGCTCGAGACTCGCGGACTCGATTCTCGCGCGAGGGGCTCGCGCCTGAAGGCGCTCCTGCACCACCTCAAGGCTTCCGGAAGAGCATGAAGTGCTGTTGCGGAAGCAGGTCCTTCGTCTCGACCCACTCCAGCCCGACAGCCGCCATTTCCTTGCGCGCCTGGGCCTCCGTCATCTTGTGCAGCGCCAGGATCGGCACTGCCGGGTCCTCGGCCCGGTACTCGATCAGCACCACCCGGCCGCCGCTCTTCAGGCCCCGCACGATGCCGGTCATGACTTCCCGCGGGTGGGAGAACTCGTGGTAGGCGTCGACCATCAGCACCAGGTCGACGGCGCCGGCGGGTAGCCCCGGGTCTTCCTCCGTCGCGAGCAGGGGTTCCACGTTCGGGATGCCGGCCGATTTCGTGCGGCTGGCGATGATGTCGAGCATCTCCTGCTGGATATCCACGGCGAGCACCCGGCCCTTCGGGACCCGGGCGGCGATTGGCAGGCTGAAGTAGCCCGTGCCCGCGCCGATGTCGGCCACCACGTCGTCGGCTTCCAGCGGCAGCCCGGACAGCAGGAGGTCGGTGCGCTCCTCCGCTTCCCGGGTCGGCCGCTCGAGCCAGCCCGCGCCGGGGTGGCCCATCACGAAGGAGATCTCCCGGCCCATGTACACCTTGCCGATGCCGTCGGGACTGGCGTCGGTCAGGGTGTAGACGCTGTCGGTGGCAGCGGGTGCCGGCTCCCGGGCGCAGGCCGGCAGGGACAGGGCGATGGCCAGCAGCACTGCGGCCAGGGCCGGCTGGTAGCTCAGATTGCGAATCCGGGTGATGCGTTGCACAGGTCGTCCTCGGGTGATGTCTTGTACGGACAGCCTTCGGCTGTCCCGGGTATTTCGCTGCCACAGCAGCATCCGGATGCGGCATCTGGCCGCAGGGTTCCGCGGCCCGCGCGTCCCGCCGGGCTACTTTCCGCGATCCGTTGCCCTAGTATTCAGGAGACCCCTGTAAGGTTTCAGGGGTCCGGCCGGTCCAATCGGCGAGTCTGAACCAGAACAACCAAACCACCACCAAGGAGTGAAGCCACAATGAAGTCCAATTCCATCCTGCTCTCCACTGCCATCGGCACCCTGCTCGCGCTCGGCAGCGTCGGTGCCCAGGCCGCCGCCCACGAAGGGGCCGGGGCTGCCGCCAAGGAGAAGTGCTACGGCGTCGCCAAGGCCGGCGAGAACGGCTGCGCCGCCAACGGCCATTCCTGCCAGGGCCAGGCCAAGGCCGACAACGATCCTTCCGAGTGGAAGAACGTTGGCAAGGGCGAGTGCGAGAAGATGGGCGGCTCCCTGACCGCCGGCAAGAAGGCCTCCTGAGTGACCACGGCATCGGCAACGATGCCACCCACGGGCCCGCGGCCGGTTCCGGCGCAAGCCGGGATCGGCCTGCGGAGTCCGCACCACGACGAGTTCCTGGCCCGCCGGCCCCCCGTTCCCTGGGTCGAGGTCCACAGTGAAAACTTCTTTGCCGACGGCGGGCGCCAGCTCGAGGTGCTGGACGCCGTCCGGCGCGACTACGGCCTCAGCCTGCACGGCGTGGGGCTCTCGCTGGGCGGCACCGACCCGCTGGATGCCGACCACCTGCGGCGGCTGAAACGCCTGGTGCTGCGGGCCGAGCCCGCGCTGGTGTCCGAGCACGTCTGCTGGGGTTCCGCGGGCGGGATCTTCCTGAACGACCTGCTGCCGATGCCCTGCACCGCCGCCGCGCTCAGTCACCTGGCCGACCGCGTCGGGGCCGTGCAGGACTTCCTCGGCCGCCGGATCCTGGTGGAGAACGTCTCCAGCTACCTGGAGTTCGAGGGCGCGGAATTCTCCGAGTGGGACTTCCTGGTGCAGCTCGCCCGGCGGGCCGGCTGCGGGATCCTGCTCGACATCAACAACATCCACGTCAGCGCCGTGAACCACGGCTTTGCGGCGCAGGACTACCTGCGCGCCATTCCGGCGGAGCTGGTCGGTGAAATCCACCTGGCCGGCCACACGGTGGCGGACGACATCCTCATCGACACGCACAGCGCACCGGTCTCCGACGCGGTGTGGGGCCTCTACCGGGACGCATTGCGCCGGCTGGGCCCCGTCCCCACGCTGATCGAGTGGGACGCGGAACTCCCGGCACTGGACCGGCTGCTCGCCGAGGCTGCAACCGCGGACGACCAGGCCGTCGCCGCCCTGGCCGCATGCCCGGGAGCGGACCGTGCCCTCGTCGCCTGACGATTCACTCCGCGACCTGCAGCAGCAGTTCGTCCGGGAGGTGCTCTACCGGGATGCGCCCGGGGTGGTGTCCCGCATCAGCGGTGGCGGCACCGACGTCCAGCGCCGCCTCGGCATCTACCGCACCAATACCCGGGAAAATTTCGCGCTGGCGCTCGAAGCCGCCTTCCCGCTGCTTCTCCGTTGTCTCGGCCGCGAGGAGTTTCGCCAGCTGGCCTGGGCTTACCAGCGGGCCTGTCCCTCTCCGGCGGGCAACCTGTTCCACGTGGGCCGCCAGTTGCCGGCGTTCCTCACCGGCCGGCTGACGGGCGACCGTGACGAGTACCTGATCGACGTCGCGCGCCTCGAGTGGGCGGTCCAGGAGTCGATGGTGGCGGCGGACGGGCCCACGAACGGTCCAGAGGGGCTGGACCTGGCCGCGCTGGCCGCCGTTCCCGCGGAGCACCAGGCCGACATCCGTTTCCGGCTGCACCCGTCCGTGCGCCTGCTGCGGACGAAGTACGGCGTCTATGCCCTGTGGGAGGCGCTGCAGGCGGGAAGCGCCGTGACGCCGGCGGCGCCCGCGGCCGAAGGCCTGGTCGTCCTGCGCCGCGCCGCCGGCGTGGAACTGCGGCGCCTTGACGGCGGACTGGCGGCCACGGACCTGGACTGGCTCGAGGCGCTGAGGGGCGGCGCCCCGCTGGGCGAGGCCGCCGGGTCGCTGCCCGTCGAGGAGCAGGAGAACCTGGGTGCGCTGCTCGTGCGCTGGGTCGCCGCCGGGGTCATCACGTCCTTCAACTGAACCTGCAACGGCCGCCCGGCCGGGGATCCCCTGTCATGAATGTTCCCGCCTTCATTGGCCGACCGCTCGGCCTGCTGGACCAGGTCCTCGACGCGCTCCAGCCGCTCGTCGCACTGGGGGCCCGCTGCTGGGTGAGCTGGCAGTTCTTCAAATCCGGACTGCTGAAGATCAGCGACTGGGAATCCACGCTCTACCTGTTCCAGGAGGAGTACCGCACGCCGTTGCTGACGCCCGCGGTCGCCGCGGTTGCCGGGACCTTCGGTGAACTGTTTTTCCCGATTCTTCTCGTGGCCGGGTTATTCGGGCGCTTTGCTGCAGTAGGATTGCTGGCTGTGAACATCCTGGCGGTCGTCTCCTATGCCCACGTCCTGCTCACCCCCGGCTTCGAGGCGGCCGTTGGCCAGCACTACCTCTGGGGCGCGCTGCTCCTGATGCTGGCCGTGTACGGTCCCGGCCGCCTCTCGCTCGATCACTGGTCAGGACTCCGGTGGCCCGGGCGCCCCAGCTGATCCAGCCCAGGCCAGCGGCGCGCCGTCAGGGCGACGGCGTGCCGCGCATTGATCTCGATCGCGATCTCTGCAGCCGGTTCGATGCGGCCGCCGGGCGCGAGTGGCTGGTGACCAACGGCCTCGGCGGGTACGCCTCCGGGACCGTGGCGGGCGCCGCCACCCGGCGCTACCACGGTCTCCTTGTCGCCGCGCTCGAGCCGCCGCTCGGCCGGACTGTCCTCGTCGCGGGCCTGGATGTGTACGCGGACTACCAGGGCCGGACCCACGCGCTGACCGCCCAGGAATACACGGGCGGCACCGTGCACCCCGACGGGTACCGGCACACCGAAGCCTTCATGCTCAATGGCGGCATGCCCGTGTGGACCTTCAGCCTGGGCGACGCGCGCATCACCCAGTCCGTCTGGATGGGGCAGGGCGCCAACACCACCTACGTGCGGTTCCGGCTGGAGAGCGGCAGCGGGCCGGTGCGCCTGCGCCTGTCGCCCCTGTGCACCTGGCGGGACTATCACACGCAGCTGCGCGGCGGCTGGCAGCCGGGTGCCACGGCGGTACCCGACGGTGTCAGGATCGATGCGTTTCCGGCGGCCCGGCCCTACCGGGTGCTGTGCGCCGGGTCCACCTGCGAGCCCCGCGGTGACTGGTTCTGGCTCTTTCACCATCGCCAGGAAGCCGAGAGGGGCCTGGACAGCACGGAGGACCTCTTCCGCCCCTGCGAGTTTGTCGTGGACCTGACCGTGGGCGGCGAGACCACGCTGATCTGCACGGCGGAAGGGGGCGATATCGAAGCGCCAGCGATCGCGCTGGCCGCCGACCAGCGCCGCCGGGCCGACCTGCTGCAGCCCATGCTCCGGGAGCCGGGCTGGGTCCGCCAGCTCGCGCTGGCCGCCGACCAGTTCATCGTCAGCCGCAGCACCGGCGCCGGCGACGCCGGCGCCACGGTCATCGCCGGCTATCACTGGTTCGGCGACTGGGGCCGCGACACGCTGATCGCGCTGCCGGGCCTGACCCTGCCCACGGGCCGGGCCGATGTCGCGGCGCGCATCCTCCGCACCTACGCGGCGCACGTCAGCGAAGGCATGCTGCCCAACCGGTTCCCGGACAGCGGCGCTGCACCCGAGTACAACACCGCGGACGCCACGCTCTGGTACTTCCACGCGCTGGACGCCTGCTGGCGCGCCACGGGCGATGACGGCCTCCTGCAGGAACTCTGGCCCCGCCTGATCGAAATCGTGGACTGGCATCTGCGCGGCACGCGCTTCGGGATCGGCGCGGACCCGGCCGATGGCCTGCTCCGCGCCGGCCTGCCCGGCACGCAGCTCACGTGGATGGATGCCAAGGTGGGCAACTGGGTTGCCACGCCCCGCGTGGGCAAGCCCGTCGAGATCAACGCGCTCTGGCATCACGCGCTCGTCGTGATGTCCCGCTTCGGCGAGCAGCTGGGTGACGTGGCCCTCGCGCGCCGCTACGAATCCCTGGCGGCCCGCGTCCGCGAGTCCTTCGGCCGGCGCTACTGGTGCGGGGACCGCGGGCACCTCTACGACGTCATCGATGGCCCGGGCGGCGACGATGCTTCCCTCCGCCCGAACCAGATCCTCGCCGTGGCCCTGCCCTCGGCGCTGCTGGACGAGCACCAGGCTGCCGCGGTCGTGGCTGCCTGCCAGAGGGAACTGCTGACGCCGATGGGCCTCCGCACCCTGTCGCCCCGGGACCCGGCCTATGCCGGGCAGTACACCGGCGGTCCCGTGCAGCGGGACGCGGCCTACCACCAGGGCACCGTGTGGCCCTGGCTGCTGGGACCCTTCGCGCTCGCCCACTATCGCGTGCACGGCCGCCGGGCCGAGGCCCGGGCACTGCTCGCGGGCATCGGCAGTCACCTGGCGGAGGCCGGCGTGGGCAGCATCAGCGAGATCTTCGATGGCGACGCGCCGCACCGGCCCCGCGGCTGCATCGCGCAGGCCTGGAGCGTGGCCGAGGTGCTGCGAGCCTGGTTCGAACTGGGGGAGACCCCTTGACCGCCGAAGACGCGCGCCTCGCCGCGGAGTTTCCGCCGGGGCAGGGCTGGAAGAAGTGGGGGCCCTACGTTTCCGAGCGCCAGTGGGGCACCGTGCGCGAGGACTACAGCCCCGGCGGCACGGCCTGGGAATACTTCCCCCACGAGCACGCGCGCAGCCGCGCCTACCGGTGGGGCGAGGACGGCATTGCGGGCCTCTGTGACCGGGGCCAGAACCTGTGCCTGTCGCTCGCGATGTGGAACGGCCGGGACCACATCCTGAAGGAACGTCTCTTCGGCCTCACCAACAGCCAGGGCAATCACGGTGAGGACGTCAAGGAGCTTTACTACTACCTGGACGCCACGCCCACCCACTCGTACCTGAAGATGCTCTACAAGTACCCCCAGGCGGAGTTTCCCTACGCCCGGCTGGTGCAGGAGAACGGCGAGCGGGGCGCCGGGCGGCCCGAGCTGGAGCTGATCGACACCGGCGTTTTCGATGACAGTCGCTACTTCGACGTGTTCGTCGAGTACGCCCAGGCCGATCCGGAAGACATCCTGATGCGGATCACGGCCGTCAACCGCGGCCCCGAGCCCGCCCCGCTGCACCTCCTGCCCCAGCTCTGGTTCCGCAACACGTGGAGCTGGAAGGGCGGCGCCGCGAGGCCCCGGCTGATGGACGTGGACGAGACCGAGGTGCTGGCGGAACACGACGCCCTCGGCGCCTACCGGCTCTACCTGGAGGGCGCGCCGGAGCTCCTGTTCGCCGACAACGACACCAACGTCCGCAAGCTGCACGGCATGGCTGCCGCCGGTTACTTCAAGGACGCCTTTCACGAGCGGGTCGTCGACGGCAGCAGCGCCGCGGTCAACCCCGCTCGCCTGGGCACCAAGGTGGCCGCCTGGTACCAGCAGCAGGTGCCGGCCGGTGGCAGCCGGGAGATCCGCCTGCGCCTTTGCCGGAAGCCGGTCTCGGTGCCCTTCGAGCGCTTCGACGAACTGTTCGCCCGCCGCCAGGCCGAGGCCGACGAGTTCTACGCCCGCGTCCAGCACGGTATCGCCAGCGAGGACGTCCGCCGGGTGCAGCGCCAGGCATTCGCGGGACTGATCTGGTCCAAGCAGTTCTACTACTACGACGTTCCCCAGTGGCTGAACGGCGATCCGGCGCAGCCACCTCCGCCGCCGGAGCGCAAGCACGGGCGCAACTGGGAGTGGCAGCACCTCAACAACGCCGACGTCATCTCCATGCCGGACAAGTGGGAGTACCCCTGGTACGCCGCCTGGGACCTGGCCTTCCACATGATCCCGTTTGCGCTGATCGACGCGGGCTTCGCCAAGCGCCAGCTCGTGCTGCTCACTCGCGAGTGGTTCATGCACCCGAACGGCCAGATGCCCGCCTACGAATGGGCGTTCAGCGACGTGAACCCGCCCGTGCACGCCTGGGCCGCCTGGCGCGTGTTCCAGATCGACCGGGCGCAGAACCCCGCCGCCTTCGATGGCAAGGGCGACCTGGACTTCCTCGAGCGCGTCTTCCACAAGCTGATGCTCAACTTCACCTGGTGGGTCAACCGCAAGGACGCGGAGGGGCGCAACGTCTTCCAGGGCGGCTTCCTCGGCCTGGACAACATCGGCGTCTTCGATCGCAGCTCCACCTTGCCGACCGGCGGCCACATCGACCAGTCGGACGGCACCAGCTGGATGGCCATGTACTCGCTGAACCTCATGCGCATCGCGCTGGAGCTGGCCCAGCACAACCACGTCTACGAGGACATCGCCACCAAGTTCTTCGAGCACTTCCTGCACATCGCCGAGGCGATGACCAAGGTGGGCGAGGACGAGATCGGGCTGTGGGACGACGAGGACAAGTTCTACTACGACGTCCTGCACATGCCGAACGGGCACACCGAGCGGCTCCGTGTCCGGTCGATGGTGGGCCTGATCCCGCTGTTCGCCGTGCAGACGCTGGACCCCGAGATGCTCGAGAAGCTCCCCGGCTTCACGAAGCGCATGGAATGGTTCCTCAACTACCGGCCCGACCTGGCGTCCCTCGTGTCGCACTGGGAAGTGGGCGGCAAGGGCCAGCGGCGCCTGCTGTCGCTGCTGCGCGGTCACCGCATGAAGCGGCTGCTCCGTCGCATGCTGGACGAGACGGAGTTCCTGTCCGATTTCGGCGTCCGCGCGTTGTCGCGGTACCACGCAGAGCATCCCTACGTGTTCCGGGTCAACGGCACGGAATTGTCCGTGGGCTACCAGCCGGGCGAGTCGGACACGGGGTTGTTCGGCGGCAACTCGAACTGGCGCGGGCCGATCTGGTTCCCGGTGAACTACCTCATCATCGAGTCACTGCAGAAGTTCCACTACTACTACGGCGACGACTTCAAGGTGGAGTGCCCGACCGGCTCCGGCCGCTACATCACCATCAACGAGGTGGCCGAGGAGCTGACCCGGCGGCTGGCCCGCATCTTCCTGCCCGATGCGGAGGGCCGGCGGCCGGTCAACGGCAACGACCCGCGGCTCCAGACCGATCCGCATTTCCGGGACTACGTGCTCTTCTACGAGTATTTCCACGGTGATACGGGCCGCGGCGTGGGCGCCTCCCACCAGACCGGCTGGACCGCCCTCATCGCCAAACTGCTCCAGCCCCGCCGCCCCGCCTAGAAGAGGTGCCGGACCTTAGTTTTAGTTGTTGAGCCGCAAGGCGGCTCAACAACTAAAACTAAGGTCCGGCACCTTTTGCGACGAATTCGGCGATGCCGTTGGCCACGAACTGCACGCCGATGCAGACGAGCAGGAAGCCCATGATGCCCTTCATCGAGGCGATGCCGTCGTCGCCGAGCAGCGCGAGCACCCGCCGCGACGCGCGCAGGATCAGGAACGCGGACAGGGCCACGGTAACGATCACCAGCACCGCGGCGACGTAGCCAGCGGCCAGGTCCGCCGCGCTCGTGGTTGCGGCGATCTGGGTGAATCCCGTGATGACCACCGACATGGAGCCGGGACCGGACAGGGTGGGAATGGCCAGGGGCACGAGCGACGGGTCGCGGCGCCGGGACGGGTGAGCCTCCGGGTCCGGCTCGTGGGCGTCCTCGTGCTCGAACAGCAGGCGAAAGCCGAGGAAGGCGATGATCATGCCGCCGGCCACTCGCAGCGCAGCAAGCGAGATGGAGAAGAATTCCAGGACCAGGGCGCCGGACGCCAGGCAGACCAGCAGCACCACCGCCGAGTTCACGGCCGCGCGCCGGGCGATGGCCGCCTGGTCCCGCCCGGACATCCCGGTGGTCAGGGTGAGGAACAGCGGGACGGCCGCCGGCGGGTTCATCATCGCGAACAGGGTGACGAGCCCGGTCAGATAGACTTCCACCCATGGCTGCAGCAGGCTCACGTTTGTATGCTACCAGCGACCCCATCCACGGAGTGACCCAATGGCAAAGAAGGCTGCAGGCAAAAAGACCTTTCTGAGCGACGTAAAGACCCTGCGCAAGCGGGCGCGCCAGCACATCGAGTCCGGGGCGGTGACGTCCGGCTACGGCGCCGACCGGGAGGTGATGATCCGGCTCCTCAACGAGGCGCTGGCCACCGAGATCGTCTGCGTGCTCCGCTACAAGCGGCACTTCTTCATGGCGTCGGGGATCACCTCCCAGAGCGTGGCCCAGGAATTCCTGCAGCACGCCACCGAGGAGCAGGCCCACGCCGACGAGATCGCCGGCCGCATCGTGCAGCTGGGAGGCGAGCCCAATTTCTCGCCCGAGGGGCTGGCCACGCGCAGCCACGCCGAATACGTGGAGGGCGAGGATCTCCTCGACATGATCAAGGAAGACCTGGTTGCCGAGCGGATCGCCATCGACAGTTACCGGGAGATGATCAACTGGATCGGGGGCAAGGACTCCACCACCCGGCGCATGCTGGAGGGCATCCTGGCGATGGAGGAAGAACACGCCGACGACCTGGCCGGCCTGCTGGAGCAGCTCGGCAAGTAGGAGCGGCGGAAGCCGCTCCTACACGTCGTAGTCGTCGAAGTCCTCGAGCGCCTTGCGCAGCGCCCGGCGCTCCCGGGCCTCCTCGATCTTGCGGGCCGCGATCAGGTGGAAGCCCGGTCTCGGGGTCGGCGTCGCGGACGACTGCTGGAATTCAGCCGCCGATTCCTCGGCTTCCGCTGCCTCTTCCGGGTTTTCCCACTGAAAGTCAGACGAGTCTGCTTCGCGCTTCGCCATCTCGGATGATCCTGTGACCAACCAGTTCCGGGCGAAAGATATTTCAATTGGCCCCCAAGTCAAGCGGCAGGTGGTCAGGACCGCGGGTCGCCGCGCCGGGGCCGCCGGGGGTGGGCATAATCGGCGCCATGCCTCCGGGGAAAGCCGGTTGAATTCCCTGGTCCTGAACCTTATCGTCGCCCCGTAAATTTTCGAGGAGTCCGCATGCCCACGCTGATCGAAAAGCACCTTGCCTACGTCGACAACGCCACCGTCACCGCCGAAAAGCGCCAGCAGAAGCTGTGGAAGGCCGTGACTGCCAAGCGCGGCAAGGGCGGAATCCTGCCCCTTACCGATCCGCTGCTCGACGAGTACATCCAGGCCGCCCGCATGACGGCCTCGCTGATGATCGACATCGAGATGGTGCGGGACGAGTACCTGGCCGAGAAGGGTGGCAAGGGCCGCAAGCCGGCGAAGTCCGCCAGGGGCAAGACGGCCCCCCGGCGCAAGGCCGGCAAGAAGCGCTAGGCCCGGGCCTCCCGGCCCGCCCCGGCGGGCATTCAGGCGGGTGTCAGGCCGGGCCTCAGGCCGGCGCCTGGCCGGCGAGGCGCTTGTTGAGCCGGAGCGCCGTCGGTATGAACAGCGCCAGGGCAGCGAGGCAGCAGACGATCGCCACCGTGTTCGCGGGCCCAAAGCCCTGGCCCGTCAGGAACCGGCCCGCGATGACCGGCCCCAGGAAGAAGCCGCCGATCTGTGCGGTGGGAATCAGCAGGCTGACCTTGCCGGTGCTGTCGCTGAGGGCGATGGTGCCCATCAGGTAGGGGCCCGTGAGGTTCCAGAAGATCTGGAACACGGCAGCAGTCACGGCGAACTGCAGGAAGCTCATCTGTCCCTGCAGCAGGAAGATCATGGCAACCTGCACCAGCAGCGCGACCGTGACCGGGATGATCCGGCCGATTCGGTCCGCCAGCCAGGAAGCCGCCAGTGCGCCCAGCGTGGCGATACCGGTGGAGATGCCCAGCGCCACCCCCACCTGGGCGGGATCGATGCCGGCGGACGAGCCGATCAGCTTCACGAACGCCCAGATCGCCCCGAGCCCCGTGCACCAGATCAGCATGACGGCGAGCGCCACGAACGCGGGAGCAGCCGAGCCGCCGCTGCCTGCCGCTGCAACGTGGTGGCCTGTGGCGGCCGCGGGCTGCGGAATCCAGGCGGTGGTGGCCAGGGCCACCAGGGCGAAGCCGGCCAGGGGTAACAGCACGCCACCGATGCCACCGCCCTTCGGCAAGGGCAGCAGCAGGAAGCAGAGCACACCTAGCGCCACCTGGGCGGCGATCAGGAAGGCGAAATTCCGGTCCTTCTGGGCCGTGCTGCTGACGATGGCGATCCCCAGCGTGAAGGCCGTGCCCTCGCCAAGGAAGCCGACGGCGAAGCGCAGGGCAGTGAGGGCTTCCGTACTGGTCTGGTAGCTCGAGGCGATGTTGCCGGCGATGACGACGAGCAGGGCAAGGATCGCGGCCGTGCGCCATTTGATCCGGCCCATCCACAAGGTCGCTGCCAGCGGCGCGAGGGCAGTGCCGAGCGCCTCGACGGCGAAGATCTGCCCCGCCGCCTTCGCAGGCAGTCCCAGGGCGCCGACGAGCACCTCGGTCATGATCGGCCCGGCCATGATGGCGAAGACGCCAACGCAACTCAGCAGGAGGGCGGCAACGATGGTGGTCGGCTTGTCAGCGGACATGCGTGGAGTTCCCGGGGCTTGTGACAGGCCGCTACTCTAACGTGTAGGAGCGCCTTTAGGCGCGACCCGGTCCCGCGAGAGACTCGCGGACTCGATTCTCGCGGGACCGGGTCGCGCCTAAAGGCGTTCCTACACGGACCGCCGCAGTTCCCCGCGGATCAGGCGGACCAGGGCGCCTTCCCGGGACCGGATCCGGTCGCAGAGGCCCGCGACGGCCACCACGAGCGGTCCCGGCAGGGACCCTTGGCCGGCCGCGGGCACGGGCACGCAGACCGCGCCCACGCCGGCCAGGAACAGGTTGTACGCCGCGAGGAAGCCATCCGCCCGCGCCCGTTTCAGTTCCCGGGCCAGGCCCAGGAGCACGCGGCGGCCCGCCGGCGTCCGCTCCTTCTGCAGCCACGCGGCGACCAGGCTGGCCGCATCGGCCTCCGGCAGCGTGGCCAGGAGGGCGCGGCCCACCGCCGTGCGCCAGGCGGCGACGCCAGGGCCATTCTCAAGCTGGAGCGCGACCGGGTGCCGGGCCTTGCACACGTGGAGGATTTCCACGTTGCCGTCCCGGAGCGCGCAGAGGCTGGCCGTTTCCTCCGCCTGCCCGGCGATCCGCTCCACCGCGAGGGTGAGGGCCAGCGGCACCCGCTGCTCGGACCCAAGCCACTGGCCGAGCGCGGTGAGCTGCGGCGTGGGCCAGTAGGTGCGGTCGGCGTCCGTGTAGGCGAGGTAGCCCAGCCCGACGAGCGTCTTCAGCAGGGCCCGGGTGCTGGGCTGGGGCAGGGCGAGGCGGCGCCCGATGTCGGCCGCAGTCAGGGGCCGGCGCTCCGCCGCGAACAGCTCGAGCACCCGGAAGGTCCGGGCCACCGACTTGCTGATCGAGACGGCCTCGCCCATTACCCGCCCGCCGCCGCGCGTGCGGATCGTAGCTGCCGGTCCAGGCCATAGAAGAGGAGTGCGATGGCGCTCAGGGTCGACGCGACAGCCGGAATCACCACCGCCGCGAGGACGATGCCACGGTCGCCGCTCGCGGCGCTGAGCACGAGGCCAAGCAGGAAGGGGCCGGCGGCCGACGCCAGCTTCTCGGCCACGGTATACACCGCGGAGAACATCGCCTCGCGCCGCAGCCCGGTGCGCCCGAAGTCGTGCTCGATGGTGTCGGGGAGCATCGCCTGGGCGGCCAGCGTGAGCCCGCCCGTGGCCATGCCGGTGAGGAAGCCCCGCGCGAGGAACAGCGCCGTCGCCTCGCCCGGTGCGGCCAGGAGCCAGGAGAGCAGTGCGGGGAGGTAACAGGCAACGGACACCAGGTAGGTGGCGCGCTTCCCGGCCCCCCGGCTGACGGCGAGCCACAGGGGCATCGACAGGATGCTGCCCGCGGCGGAGGCCAGCACGAAGCCGCCCATGGCCGACGCGGGCCGGTCGAGGACCGTGGTCACGAGGAATGCGAGCGAGCTCATGGAGACCGCGACACCCACGAGGTGGCAGAACTTGGAGAGGATCAGGGTGACGAAGGGCCGGTTCCCGGCGGCCGAGCGCCACTTTGACCCCGCGCTCCCGGCCGAGGCGGGCGGCGGTGTGGTCCCGCGCGCCCCCCGCGTTCCCGCGAAGCAGGCCAGCATGGTCGCGAGGATCAGGCCGCCCATCACCCAGCTCATGCCAGCGTAGGCCTCCGGCCCGTTGCCGAAGGCGCCGACCAGCACGGGCGCCAGGGCGCCGCCGGCGAGGATGCCCAGTGTGAGACAGATGGTGCGGACCGACATCAGGCGCGACCGCTCGTGATAGTCGTCGGTCATCTCGGCCGGCATCGCGAGGTAGGGGATGCCGAACAGCGTGTAGCCCGTGGCGTAGAGCAGGAGCGCGCCAACGGCGCTCGCGACCAGTCCCGGGCCCGACGGCGCGGCGGGGTTGAAGAGCAGCACGAAGCCGACGGCGCTCACGACGGCGCCCGCCAGCAGCCAGGGCCGGCGGCGCCCCCACCGGCTGCGCGTCCGGTCGCTGATCCAGCCCATGAGCGGGTCGAGTGCGATGTCGTAGAGCTTCGCCGCCAGGATCAGCGTCCCGGCCAGCGCCGGGTCCATGCCCAGCACCGTGCTCAGGTAGAAGAGGGCAAGGAACGAGATGCCGTTGTGGAGCGTGGAGGCGCCGAGGGAGCCGATGCCCCAGCCCCAGACCAGCCCGGGGGCGAGGCTGGTGCCCGTGCCGCGGTCAGGAGCGATCCCAGGCATTATGGATATAATTTAGACATTATCATTCTGTTGATCCTGCCCGAACGCCCGCCTAGTATCCAGTCATGGAAACGGGCCTCATCGACACCGACCACGACGAGCGGGCGCGTGATCGCTTCGTTCTCGCCCTGAATGGCTGGGTGCAGACGACCCTCGCCGCGGGAAGCCAGCAGGTCTGCTCGGA
>JBEBHH010000088.1:0-3670 GCA_040080965.1 Gammaproteobacteria bacterium
CGGCAACCCCATCCTCCGCCGATCCTCCAGCACCGCCCGCACCTCGCTCGCACCAACCGTCTTCTTCTCCTCCGAGAAGGCATACACCAGCGCCAGATCGCAGAACGTATTGATCAGCCGCGGAATGCCATCACTGGCGGCAGCCACCAGCCGGATCGCCTCCGGATCAAACAGGTCAGCACGCCCGCCCACCAGCGTCACCCGGTGCACGATGTACTGCTGCACTTCCTCGTCCGTCAGCCGCTTCAGGTGATAGGCGACGGACACCCGCTGGGTCAGCTGGCGCAGCTGGGGGCTCTGGAGCAATGAGCGCAGCTCCGGCTGGCCCACCAGGATCACGTGCAGCAGGTATTCCTTGCCCGTGTTCACGTTGGAGAGCATGCGGATCTCTTCCAGGCCGCGGATGCCCAGGTTCTGGGCCTCGTCCACGATCAGCACCACGGGGCGTCCCGCGGCGTACTCCCGGATCATGAACTGCACGAAGTCGTCGTACAGCTCCACCTTGCTCTTGCCTTTGTAGGGCAGGCCGTAGGCCATCATGATCCACTCGGCCATGTCGCCGAAGGACCGGGTGGTGAAGTTGATCAGGCCCACCGTCATGCCGGTCTTCATCTCGTCGAGAAGCCGGTTGATCAGGGTGGTCTTGCCGCCGCCCACCTCGCCGCTCACGACCGTGAAGCCCTGGCGGTTCATGATGCTGTAGCGGAGCAGGGTCAGGGCCGTGCTGTGGCCCTTGGACAGGAAGAGGAAGGAGGGATCGGGCAGCAGGGCGAAGGGACGCTCCTGGAGGCCGTAGAAGCCTTCGTACATCTCGCGTCAGCTGCCGAAGAAGCGCTTCTTCTTCTGCTCGCCCCCGTAGCCGTAGCCGGAGGTCGGCGCCTCGGACTTGTTCAGCACCGTGCCCACCAGCGGCGTGTTCTTGAGGATCTCGAAGGCCTTCTGCAGGTCGTCCTTCTTCGTGCCGCCACTCTCGGCGACCATCAGGAAGCAGTCGGTGTAGGGCGAGAACGCCAGCGCGTCGTCGGCGGCCAGGATCGGCGGCAGGTCGAACACCACCAGCCGGTCCGGGTACCGGGTCTTCAGTTCGTTCACGAGGGCGATCATGCGCGGCGAGCGGAGCATCTCGGCGGAGTTCGGCAGGGCGCTGCGGCCCGGCAGCACCACGAGCCGGTCGATGCTGGGCGTGAACAGCAGCTTGTGCAGGGGCACGTCGGACGTCAGGTAGTCGGACAGGCCCAGCTCGGGCTCGTAGTCGAAGTACTTGTGGACGGTGGGCTTGCGCAGGTCCAGGTCCACCAGCAGCACCGTGTGGGTGACCTCCATGGCCAGGCTGACGGCCAGGTTGATCGCCGTCAGCGTCTTGCCGCAGCCGCTGGCCGGGCCGGTGACGGCCACGGACGTCCAGCCGTTGTTGCGCATGGTCTGCAGCACCCGGGTGCGCAGCATGCGGTAGGAGTCCTTGAACTTGTGCTGCGGGAGGGCCGCGATGACGCGGTTCTCCAGCAGGCGCTGCGGGGAGATCTCCACCATCTTCGTCATGGTGTAGCGGACCCCGGTGGACAGGTCCGACTGGATGCCCTGGGAGGTCTGCCTCAACACGTCGGTGGCAGTCATCCGGTCCTGGCCGGCGCGCTCGAGAGCCTTGCGTATGCGTTCCATGGATTGAATCCGTTCCTTACATGCCCAGCTTGCGCAGGCCGACGTACCAGAGCACGTCCAGCGGGATAAAGAAGAAGTGCACGAGGGCCAGGATGATGGCCGCCACGACGGGGGCGATGAGCAGGACCCCCACCCTCACGTTCCGCTCGCTCTTGCGATCCGCGGCCGTCTCGATCAGGGGAATCTCGGCGATCGGCGGTGCGCCCTGCACCCGCTCGACGGCCCGGGCGCTGTGGATGGCCTCGTCCATGGACTCGGCCACCTGGGGCCAGCCCAGGCCGGCGGCCAGGACCAGCACGATCAGCAGGGCCAGCAGCACGGGCCGGTTCGGGCTGGACGGCAGCAGCGGCAGGTCCGGCGGCTCGACGAGGGCGAAGCGCTCGCCCTTGCTCTGGGTCTCCAGGGACTGGCCCATCTTGGCCGTCACGAGGCTTTCCCGGGCCTTCTGGTAGCTGAAGGTCGCGCTCTGCAACTTGCGGATCAGCCCGGAGAGGTCTTTCTCCACCCCGGAGCTCTTCATCATGTTGTTCTCGGCCGTCGCACGGCGCGCCCGGAGCTCGCCCTGCTTCGTCACCAGCGAGCGCTCCTGGGAATCCAGCGTCTCGCGCTGGGCGCGGATCTGGATGTAGATGGGGTTGTCGGGCTCCATGCTGCCCATGCCCTGGCGGCGCGGCTCGGCGGCGCGGGCTTCCAGGCTGCGCACCAGGCGTTCGGCCTGCTGCACCTGGGGGGAATCGGCGCTGTAGCTGGCCTTCGCCTTGGCCAATTCGAGCTGGGCCTGGGCCAGGTTGGCGTTGTTCTGGTCCAGCGTGATGTCGGCGCCCAGCTGGGCGCGCACGGACTCCAGGTCCCGGCGGACGCGCTGGACGTCCGGGTGTTCCGGGCTGTAGCGGCCTTCCAGCCGGGCCAGCTCGGTCTGCAGGGCCTTCAGCTGGTCCTGCGGCGACGAGACCGGCTTGCCCTCGGGCGTGACCGTGGTGGCGATCGGGCTCAGCTTGGCGAGCTCGGCGTCCAGCATGATCTTGTTTTCACGCAGGGACTGGATCTGGCGGTCGATCTCGAGGATGTCGTTGTCGATCGCGTTCATGAGCTGCATGTTGAAGGTCATGAGCTCGGGCAGGCTGCCCTCGTTGTCGCGCTTGATGGCGGCGATCTGGGTTTCCAGGTCCTTCACTTCGGCCTCGAGGCGGTCCACCTCGGCCTGCATGAACTGGCTGGTCTCGGCGGTCTGCTCCGTGCGGGACCGGACGTTCTCCGCGAGGTAGAGCGAGACGAGTTCGTTGGCCACCTGGCGCGCGGTCTGGGGGTCCTTGTGCTCGAAGCCCAGCTTGAAGGCGATGGTGCTGCTGAACTGCTGGCCGCCGGCGCCCTGCTGCTGGACGTCGATGACGTCGATGCTCATGTCCTTTTCGACGTCGCCCACCAGGAGCAGCGTGGGAAGGTACTTGCGCTCCTCGGGGAAGAGGTCGAACTTTTCGATGATCTGCGCCAGGTTGGTCCGCGTCATCACCCGCTGGTTGATGTACTGGATCTGCCGGGAGGCGAAGGTGGTGACCGTGCTCGGCACGAGGCCGGGCGGGATCTCGGGGTCCTCGATGAGGATCACGGCAGTGGAGGTGTAGGCGTTGGGCCAGACGAAGATGCCGACCGTGCCCAGGACCAGCAGCGTCAGCGCCAGGATCAGGGCCGGCTTGCGGCGCCGCTTCAGGGCGTCCAGGTAGTCGCCGAAGGTCCGGTTGTCGTCTTCGGGTACTGCGATCTCAAAGGCCATATGGGGGTTCTGCCGTCTTTCGTGCCGTCACTGGTGCCGGCCGTGGTTTGGGAGACGTTGTTCTGACAGGGAAATGCTAGCCGCGGACGGCGTTCCTGACTGTGATCGGGGCGCGGTTTTCATCCAGAAAAACCGCCTAGTGCATTGAAACCACAGTCTATCACCGGCCTTTTGGGCGGACCGTACATTACCAAGGTTTCATTGCCAGGTGCTGAAGGGGGGGGGGGGGGGGGGGGGGGG
>JBEBHH010000065.1:0-13650 GCA_040080965.1 Gammaproteobacteria bacterium
CCCCGCTCCTACTGGACGTTGTAGCCGAGTACGACCTTCAGCTCGACGAAGTCGGCCAGCCCGAACTCGCCCCACTCGCGCCCGTTGCCCGACTGCTTGAAGCCACCGAACGGCGCGTTCAGTGACATGTCGGCGCCGTTGATGTGGACCATGCCTGCACGGATGCGGCCGGCGGCGCGGCGCGCAACGGCCGGATCGGAGGCCCAGACGTAGGCGGCGAGCCCGTAGGGCGTGTCGTTGGCGATGCGGATGGCGTCGGCTTCGGTGTCGTAGGGCAGGATGGCCAGCACCGGGCCGAAGATTTCCTCGCGGGCGATCTCCATCTCGTTGCGCACGCCGGAGAAGATGGTGGGCCGCACGAAGTATCCCCGCTTCAGGCCGGCGGGGCGGCCTTCGCCACCGGTCACCAGCGTGGCGCCCTCCTCGATGCCGGCGCGGATCAGCCGCTGGATCTTGTCGAACTGGAGCTGGCTGACCACGGGACCGAGTTTCGTGGCCGGGTCCCGGGGATCACCCACGACCATGCCCTCCGCCACCTCCCGCGCCAGGGCGACAGCCCTGGCGTGGAGTCGCGCCGGGACGAGCATGCGGGTGGGCGCATTGCAGGACTGGCCGGTGTTGCTGAAGCAGTCGGCCACGCCCCAGCGGACGGCGGCCTCGAGGATCGGCTCGTCGAGCACGACGAGCGGCGACTTGCCGCCCAGCTCCTGGTGCACGCGCTTGACCGTGTCGGCGCCCGCCTTCGCCACGGCGATGCCGGCGCGGGTGGAGCCCGTGAACGACACCATGTCCACCTCCGGATGAGTGGACAGCGCCTGCCCGGCGCCCGGCCCGTCGCCGTGCACCAGGTTGAACACGCCCCGGGGCACCCCGGCCTCGTGCATGACCTCGGCGAAGACGGTGGCGGACAGCGGCGCAATCTCGCTGGGCTTCAGCACCATCGTGCAGCCGGCGGCGAGCGCGGGCGCCACCTTGCAGGTGATCTGGTTCATCGGCCAGTTCCAGGGGGTGATGAAGCCGCACACCCCAACAGGCTCACGGACGAGGCGTAGGCCATCCTCCCGGTCCTCGGTGAACGGAAACGTCTCCAGGACCTTCCGGATCGTGCTCAGGTGACCGATGCCGAGCCGGGACTGGGAGCGTTTCGCGAAGGCCAGCGGCGCGCCCATCTCGTCGGAGATTGCCCGGGCAATGTCGTCCTGGCGGCGCTCGTAGGCCGCGATGACCCGGTCGATGAGGGCCATGCGATCGGGGATGCTGGTCGTCGAGTAGGTGGCGAAGGCCCGGCGGGCGGCCGTCACCGCGAGATCCACGTCGGCAGCGGTACCCAGTGAGATGGCGCCGATCCGCTCTTCGGTTGCCGGGTTCACCACGGGAAACGCCGGGGAACCGGCAGTTACCGGGTCAACCCAGGCGCCGTCGATATAGAATTGCCTGTACTCGTACATCACGCTTCCCTTTCCCATGCACTGCAGGCCATGTACCGCTGGCTGATTATCGCCGGACTGGCGATTGCCGTCCTTGTACTTTTCTTCGGCTTTGGCCTGGGGGAGCACCTCAATTTCCAGACGCTCCTGGATGCACTCGAGTCGATCCGGCTGCGGGCCGAGGCGGAACCGCTGACCTCGGGCGGGCTGTTCTTCTGCCTGTACGTCGCCATTGGCTCGCTGAACCTGCCGGGCGCCTTCATCCTGACGCCGGCGGCCGGCGCCATCTTCGGCACTCCCGTCGGCTCGGCCCTGGTGTCCTTCGGCAGCACCGTCGGCGCCACCATCAGCTTCCTCACGGCCCGGTACCTGCTACGCGGCTTCATCGAGGACCGCTTTGCCTTTGCGGCCGCCAGGGTCAACCAGGGCGTGCGGGAGGAAGGGCCCTACTACCTGTTCGGCCTGCGGCTTGTACCTATCTTCCCCTTCTTCCTGATCAATCCCATCATGGGCCTTACCCGCCTTCGGACATGGACATTCTTCTGGGTGAGCCAGCTGGGTATGCTGCCGGGAACCGTGGTCTACGTTAACGCCGGAGCCCAGGTCGGCCGCATCGAATCACTGGGCGGCGTGCTCACGCCGACCCTGCTTGGCTCCTTCGCATTGCTGGGGATATTCCCCTTCATCGCGCGGCGCGGGCTGGCCTGGCTGAAGCGCCGGCGGCTCAGCCAGGGCATTTCCGGCACCTGAACCTCAACCCGATCCAGCGGTCCGACGAACATATGCAAACGTCCGTATCAGCCTCCAGCCCCGGGTCCCGCGCACATTCCCCGGGCGCCTCGACGCAGCCGGCGGCCAACGAGGTCATCGTCACCCGTGCGCTGACCCGGAGCTTTCCCATGGGCGACACGGTCATCCGGGCCCTCCAGGGCGTGGATGTGACGATTTGCCGCGGGGAGTACGTGGCCATCATGGGGCCGTCCGGATCGGGCAAGTCCACACTGATGAACATCATCGGCTGCCTGGACCGTCCCGACAGCGGCGAGTACTGGCTGAACGGAACGCCGGTGGCTGCGCTCGGCGACACGCAACTGGCCGCCCTGCGCAACCGGGAGATCGGCTTCGTGTTCCAGACCTTCAACCTGCTCGCGCGCGCCGACGCCCTGCACAACGTCGAACTGCCGCTGATCTACGCCGGTGTCGGCCGCCGTGAGCGCGCCGAGCGGGCGCAGCTGGCCCTGGAGCAGGTGGGCCTGCGCGAGCGCGTCCGTCACCGGCCGTCGGAGCTGTCCGGTGGCCAGCGGCAGCGGGTGGCGGTGGCCCGCGCCCTCGTCACGCGTCCCAGTCTGCTGCTGGCGGACGAGCCCACGGGCAACCTGGACTCCTCCACGACGGCGGACATCCTGGCGCTGTTCGACGAGCTGCACGCGAAGGGCAACACCATCGTGCTGGTTACCCACGATGCCAACGTTGCCGAGTACGCCCATCGCGCGATCCGCCTCAGGGACGGACGCATTGAATCGGATACGCTGAACCCCCGGAAAGGTCACGGATGAAGACTCGTCGAACACAGCTGGCCCTGTTGCTGTTGGTACTGGCCGTCGCGGCCTGCAGCCGGCAGGGCGACAAGGCGCCGACCACTTACCAGACCGTGCCGGTCGAGAAGCGGGACATCATCGTGGCGGTCGAGGCCGCGGGCCTGATCGAGCCGTCCGTGACGGTGGAGCTGAAGTCGAAGGCTTCCGGCCAGATCCTCTCCATCCAGGGGGAAACGGGCCAGGTCGTCGAAAAGGGCACCCTGCTCGTCCAGATCGACAAGCGCAATCCGCAGAACTCCCTTGCCCAGGCCAGCGCCACCCTCGAAGCCGCCAAGGCCCGTCGCGGGATCGCCGAGGCCCAGAGCCGGCGGGCGGGCAAGCTGCTGGAGGAGCACATCATCAACGACGTGGACTTCGAGCAGTCCCAGCTGGAGGCCGCCAACGCCAAGGCCGAGGTGGTCCGCTCCCAGGTCGCCGTGGAAACCGCCCGCATCCAGCTGGACGACACGGACCTGCGGGCGCCGATCACCGGCACGATCATCGAGAAGCTGGTGGAGGAAGGCCAGGTCATCTCGTCCCCGATCATGGACGTGGGCGGCGGCACGCTGATGCTGAAGATGGCGGATCTCTCCAATGTCGAGGTGCGCACGCTGGTGGACGAGACCGACATCGGCAAGATTTCTCCCGGCCAGGCTGCCGTGGTGACTGTCACCGCCTATCCCAACCAGCCGTTCCGCGGCCAGGTGCAGAAGATCGAGCCCCAGGCGAACGCGGACCAGACGGTCACCACGTTCGCCGTGCGGATCGTGCTCGAAAACAGGAACGGCCTGCTGAAGCCGGGCATGAACGCCGAGGTGTCCATCCTGGTGACGGAGCGCAAGGATGTCGTGGCCGTTCCGACCGGGGCCCTGCGGACCGACCGGGACCTGAAGACCTCGGCGGGACTCGTGGGCCTGGATGAGGCCACCGCCACGGCACAGCTCAAGGCCAATGCGCTGCCTGAAGCGGATTCCGGCCAGGACGGCGGCCAGTACAGGTTCCGGAACCGCTACTGGGTTTTCGTGGACGAGGGCGGCAAGCCGGTGGCCAGGCCCGTGGTCACGGGCATCACGGACCTGGACTACAACGAGGTGGTGGCGGGCTTGAAACCCGGCGACCAGGTGTACCTGCTGCCGAGCTCCGGACTGGTGGAGACGCAGCAGCGGTTCCAGCAGCAGATGCGGCAGTTCACGGGCATGCCGGGCATGGCCGGCGGGAGCCGGCAGGGCACCCGGCCCGAGGCGGGCCAGTCGGCGGCGACGCGGCCGCAAGGCGCCCGTCCGGAGGGCGCCCGTCCCGAAGGCGCCCGCTCCGAAGGCACCCGGCCCCAGGGCACCCGCCCCTAGTCAGCACCCGGAGCAACCTGAGCATGCTGTTCGCCGAGATGATCCTGGTCGCCCTGCAATCCGTGCGGGCCAACCTGTTCCGGGCCTTCCTGACCATGCTCGGCATCATCATCGGCGTCGCGTCGGTCATCACCATGATCGCGATCGGCTCGGGCGCCAAGGCGGCCGTGGACCAGCAGATCGACCAGCTTGGCGCCAGCGTCCTGTCCATCCGCGCCGGCAGCTTCATGCGCATGGGCGTGGCCCAGAGCGGCGCCATCCTCACGGTCAAGGATGCCCAGGCCGTCGCCACCCGCGCACCCTCGGTCGTCGGGGTAGTGCCGGAGATCGCCGGCCAGCTGCAGGTGAAGCTCGGCAATCGCAACGAGAACCTGCGCGTCGCCGGCGTCAGCGCCAACTTCCCCGGCATCCAGGGCTACAAGATTGCGCAGGGCAAGTCGTTCACCAATGCAGACGACTCGAGCCGGCGCCCGGTCGCGGTGCTCGGCTCCGCGGTGGCCGCCAAGCTGGGCAGTTCACCGGACGCCATCATCGGGCAGACCATCTACATCAAGGGCATCGCCTTCGAGGTCCAGGGCGTGTTCGCCGAGAAGGGGTCCAGCGGTTTCCGCAACGTGGATGAGCAGGTCTGGATCCCGTTCTTCACGGCCCGGTACCGGGTGTTCGGCACGGAGCAGCTCGACTCCATCAGCGCCCAGATGGCGCCGGGGGTCACGGTGGAGCGCGCCATCGTGGAGATCGAACGGGTCATGCGCCACCAGCACCAGATCCAGCCGGGCAAGGACAACGACTTCAGCATCCAGGACCCCCGCCAGTTCTTCAACGTGCGGGAAGCGGCCGCCGACATCTTCGCGATCCTGCTCGCCGGCATCGCGAGCATCAGCCTCGTAGTGGGTGGCATCGGCATCATGAACATCATGCTGGTCACGGTGACCGAGCGAACCAAGGAGATCGGCATCCGCAAGGCGCTGGGCGCCAGCCGCCGTAACATCATGCTCCAGTTCGTCGTGGAGGCGATGGTGCTGTGCATGCTGGGCGGAGCGGCAGGCATTGCCCTGGGCACCGGGGTGACCACCCTGATCGCGCGCATCGCCGGCTGGAACATGGCAATCTCCCCCACTGCCGTGGCGCTGGCCTTCTGTTTCAGCGCCGCGGTCGGCCTGTTCTTCGGTATCTGGCCGGCGCGCAAGGCGGCAAGGCTCGATCCCATCGAAGCCCTGCGCTACGAGTAGGAGCGGCTTTAGCCGCGACCGGCGATTCCAGCACTGGCGAGGCCTGGCCTGATGCGCAGACTGCTTTTACCCGTGTTGCTCCTCCACCTGTCACCGGCGTACCCGGACGACGGGCTGAAGAACGCCTACTTCCTCTGCGACATCTTCGCGAAGACCGGCGTTTCGACGGAGTGCAAGGCATCGAACGCCACGTCCACCGTCGACGTGATCATCAACACCAATGAAGCCGAGGCCGCCAGGGTCTGCTCCGTCATTGCGAACAGCATGGCGCAGAAGGGCCGCTCGTTCGGCGGGAAGTGGCAACTGCGGGTATTCGCCCCGGACCGGGCCGACCAGCCGCTTGCGGCCTGTGCGCTCAGGTAACTCCCGGTCGCGTCAGAGCAGGTTCTTGTAGATCTTCCCGTCCTTCATGATGACGAGGAAGTTCTTGCCGGGATCGGTGACCAGGTTGATGTCCGCCAGCGGGTCGCCGTCCACGAGCAGCAGGTCGGCCAGCGCGCCCTCCTCCACGACACCCAGCTTGCCCGCGTAGGGGCTGCGAAGCCCCGACAGGGCGAGCAGCTGGGCATTGTCCGCGGTAGCCATCTTCAGCACCTCGGCGGGCGAGTACCAACGGACCATCTTGGCAAGCGCGGCGCCCTGAAGGGCAGCGGTGCCGGCGTCGAAGAGGTTGTCCGTGCCCCAGGCGGTCCTGATCCGGTACTTCTTCGCCAGGGCGTAGGCGGTGTCGGTGCCCCGGAACATCTCCAGCTGCTTCTTCCGGTTGGCGGAACCCTCCGGAAACGGCGACGGATTGTCATCGATGAAGGGCTGCAGGCTCCACCACACGCCCTTCTCGGCCATCAGCTTCGCCGTGGCGTCATCCAGGAGCTGGCCGTGGTCGATGCACCTGACCCCCGCCTCGATGGCCTGGCGGACGGCCCGGGGCGTGTAGGCGTGAACGGTCACATACGTACCCCAGTTCTCGGCGGCCTCGACAGCGGCACGCAGCTCGGGAACGGTGTACTGGGTGACATCGAGCGGGTCGAAGCTGGAGGCGACGCCACCGCCCGCCATGAGCTTGATCTGGGATGCCCCCAGCGCGAGCTGCTCACGCACCCGGAGCCGGACCGTGTCGGCGTCGTCCGCGATCGCCGCGGCCCCTACCCGTTCGCTGAAGGAGAAGCTGCCTGGCGGCGCTGGCAGTTCGTTCGGCACACGGAAGTCGCCATGGCCGCCTGTCTGGGATATGAACGAGCCTGCGGGCCAGATCCGCGGGCCGGGCACCAGGCCGGTGTCAATGCCCTTCTTCAGCCCGAACACGGGCCCGCCCAGGTCACGGATGCTGGTGAATCCGCGCAGGAGCATGTCGCTGGCGGCTCTGGTCGCCGCCACGTTGACGAAGCCGATGTCGCTGGTGAGCACGACCAGCTGGGGCACCGTCGCAAACATGATGTGCGTGTGGGCGTCGATCAGCCCCGGCATCAGGGTGCGGCCGCTACCCCGGAGCCGCGTGACGATCGCGCCGGCCGGTTCGGGAATGGGCGCCGTGGAGATCGTCTGGATGACGTTTCCCACCACCAGGACGTTCGACGGTGCAGACAGCCGGATGGCGCTACCGTTGAAGATACGGACGTTTTCGATAAGCGTCGCCGGGGGCGCGACCGACTGGGCGGACCCGGAGCCCGGCGCGGCGAGTATCAGCAGGAGCGTCGCGAGGAAGCCAGGAGTTCGAAGTGCCATGGTGCCTTATCCCGCAGGGTGTCGAATGTACGGACTGTAACTGATCCCGGCCTCAGGCTCAGGGAGCTGGGGTCGCGGCCAAAGCCGCTCCTACGGCCGCGGTGAGGGCGGTGAGGTCCGCGCTGCCGATCACGTAGGGCGGCATCAGGTAGATCAGGCGGCCGAAGGGGCGGATCCAGACGCCCTGCTCCACGAAGAGCTTCTGCAGGGCTCCCGCGTCGACCGGCTCCCGGGTCTCGACCACGCCGATTCCGCCCAGCACCCGCACGTCCAACACCACCGGATGGTCGTTGTACGGACCCAGCTCCCGCCGCAGCTGCGACTCGATGCCGGCAATGCGCTGCTGCCAGGGGCTGGCGAGCAGCAGTTCGATGCTCTTGCCCGCCACTGCGGTCGCCAGCGGATTCGCCATGAAGGTGGGGCCGTGCATCAGGACACCGCCCCGTCCCGAGATGCCCACAGCTACTTCACTGCTCGCCAGCGTCGCCGCCAGGCTCAGGTACCCGCCGGTCAGCGCCTTCCCCAGGCAGAGGATGTCGGGGGAGATGCCGGCATGCTCGCAGGCGAACAGCCTGCCGGTGCGGCCAAACCCGGTGGCGATCTCGTCGGCGATCAGCAGCACCTTGTGGCGCCGGCAAAGCTCTGCGACGCCACGGAGGTAGTCCGCCGAGTAGAACCACATGCCGCCCGCGCCCTGGACGATGGGCTCGAGGATGACGGCCGCCAGTTCGTCCTGGTGCGTCCCGAGCAGGCGCTCGAACTCATCCAGGTCACCGGGAATCAGCGGCCCTCCAAAGGGCGACCGGGGCCGCGCCGCGAACAGGTGCTCCGGCAGCACGCCGCGAAACAGCTGATGCATGCCGTTCACGGGGTCGCACACCGCCATCGCGCCGAACGTGTCGCCGTGGTAACCGCCGCGGAGCGTGAGCAGCCGCCGCTTCGCGGGCTTGTCCTGGGCCTGCCAGAACTGCAGGGCCATCTTGATGGCAACTTCCACCGCCACGGACCCGGAATCGCTGAAGAACACATGCTGTAGCGGCTCGGGGGTCAGGCTGACCAGCTGCCTCCCGAGCTCGATGGCGGGCGTGTGGGTGAGGCCGCCGAACATGACGTGGGCCATGCGCTGCAGCTGGTCCTCGATGGCGCGATTCAGGTCCGGGTGGTTGTACCCATGGATCACGCACCACCAAGAGGACATGCCATCGATCAGCTCCCGGCCGTCCTTCAGCCTGATCCGGACACCGCTGGCCGACGCCACCTCGTAGGCGGGCAACGGATCGGTCATGGACGTGTACGGGTGCCAGAGGTGGTCGCGGTCGAAGAAATTCATGGCGCGAAGTATGCCTGCCAGGCGGTGCGTGCGATCAGGACCAGCACCACCCCGATGAAGATCCGGCGCACGAAGCCGCTGCCGTGCCTGAGGGCGAGGCCCGTCCCCACCACGGCCCCGCTGACGTTGGCCACGGCCATCAGCGTGGCGACGAGCCAGAGCAACTCCAGCTGGCTGCCGAACCAGGCCAGGGCACCCGCGTTGGTCGCCACGTTGAGGACTCGCGCACTTGCCGCCGAGTGCAGGAAGTCGAAGCCGTAGAGGCGGATGAGAAGGAACATGAAGAAGCTGCCGGTGCCAGGGCCGAAGAAGCCATCGTAGAAGCCCACGACACCGAGCAGGGCCGCCGCGAGTATCGCCCGGCCACGGGTGACAGCGAGCGGGGCGTGGGCAGCGCCCAGGTCCTTCCGCCAGAGGATGTAGACCAGCACGACCGCCAGCATGACCGGCACCAGCGGCCGGAAGACGGACGGCGGCACCAGCATTGCCACCCGGGCGCCACCGAGTGCGCCAAGGAACACCACCGGCACGAGCGGCAGGAGCAGCTTCCAGGGAATGCGGACGCCCCGGGCAAAGCGCAGCACCGCACTGCCGGTGCCGAAGATGCTGGCGAACTTGTTGGTGCCCAGGAGCACGGCGGGCGGCGTGGACGGATAGGCCGACAGGAGCGCGGGCAGCTGGATCAGTCCGCCACCGCCGACCATGGCGTCCACGAGGCCGGCGCCGAAAGCCGCGGCGACGATCAGCAGGAGATCGGGGCTGAGAGCCTCCACCCCGCTCAGGCCGCCTGGCCGCCCGGCAGCCGCGCCGCGTGCCTGTCGAACGTGAACGTACGGCCGCAGCCCAGCCGTCGACTGTGAGCAACGATCAGGCAGTCCCCGAAGCCGCAGGGCGAATTCCGCCAGTTGTGCAATGCCTCTTCGATGGCAGGCTCGTCCTCGAACGAAAGCTCGCCGGTTTCCAGGAGGTCGACCAGCGCGTCAAGGATGGCGTCCTTGTCCAGGCCGTAGCGGCTTCGCAGTACCCACTCCGTTTCGATGAGGACCAGGAGCGAAACCCAGATTACCTGCCCGCGCTCGCGGGCGTGCTGGACCAGCTGTGCTGCCCTGCGCGACTGGACCTTGTCGTCCAGGATCAGCAGGCGCACGAGCACGTTGGTGTCGATACCAAGCACGGGGCGAGGCCGGCTAGCGGTTCATCTGGCCGACAGGGACGCGCCGCCGGGTCGGTGGCTTGCGGGCGATATCACGAATGCTTCTCGTCTTGGCCCGGACGATGATCGTCCCGTCGGGCAGGACGGTGAAGTGAATCCGGTCGCCGGCTTGCAACCCGGCCGCATCGCGCACGCCCTTTGGAATGGTCGTCTGCCCCTTGCTGGTAATCGTAGCGAATGACACGGGCCTCGCTCCTTCCTTACTATCGGATCAATTGTAAGGAGAAGCTTAGCCTGGCAGCAGCACCATCGGCCAGTACGGCATTCATTCTTGGGGAAACCCCCGGGGTCAGCCAGCGGTGAATGCGGCCACATCGTGGAGAAACCGGCCTCGATTACCCCCCGAAGAGGGTGGTGCCATCCAGCCACGTGTTCGCCTGCTCCGGCGTGGCTGACCGACCCAGGTATGGGAGGGTACCCAGGCGCAGCGCGGGCAACCGCTGTTCCAGTGCCTGCAGGTTCTCGTCGAAGCCGTCCATGGCGGGGCCTGTGGCATTCGCCACCCAGCCCGCGAGGGTGAGACCAGCCGCCTTGATGGCGGCAGCGGTGAGCAGCGCGTGACTGAGGCAACCGAGGCGCATCGCCACCACGAGGATCACGGGATAGCCGAGCCAGGTGGCCAGGTCGGCCATGGACTCCCGGTCGTTCAGTGGCACGAGCCAGCCGCCCGCCCCCTCCACGAGGACCACGTCGTACCCTTCGGCATCGACACGGCTGACGTGGGCTGCCAGGGTGGCCGCGTCGAGCGATACGCCCGCCCGGGCGGCGGCAATGTGCGGGGCCATGGCAGGCTCGAGGGCCACCGGGTTCACCTGGTCGTAGTCGAGCGGAACGCTGGAGTACTTCTGCAGCAGCAGCGCGTCGTCGTTGACGAGCCGGCCGTCCACGCGGGCGCAGCCGGCAGACACCGGCTTGACGCCGACGGCACCCAGGCCGAAGGCGCGGGCATTCAGCAGCAGGGCGGCGGTCACCAGGGTCTTGCCAACCGCGGTGTCCGTGCCGGTGATGAAGAAGCGCCTCGGCGTCACGGGGCGGCTCCGCCGGGCCTGGTGGCGGCCAGGGCCTCCAGCAGGTGGTCCACGTCGGCCAGTTCGTGCGCAGCCGAGAACGTCACCCGCAGTCGCGCGGTGCCGGCCGGCACGGTGGGTGGCCGGATCGCGGGCACCAGCATGCCCCGCTCCTCCAGCGCGGCGCTCAGCGCCAGGGCTGCGCCAGACTCACCGACGATGACCGGCTGGATGGGCGTGGCGGACGGCAGCAGGTGGAGGCCCAGCTGCGCGGCGCCGGCGCGGAAGCGGGCGACCAGTTCGCGGAGGCGGTCGCGCCGCCACTCCTCGGCCCGGGCGATACGCAGGCTCTCCAGGGTCGCCACGGCGACGGCGGACGGCAGCGCCGTGGTGTAGATGTAGTTGCGGGCGCGCTGGATGAGCGTCTCCACCAGTGCCTCACTGCCGGCCACGAACGCGCCCGCCGTGCCGAAGGCCTTGCCGAGGGTGCCGACGAGCACCGGAACGTCACCGACGCCATACCGGGCCGGGTCCACGACACCGGAGCCGCCGGGGCCGTGCACACCGCAGCCGTGGGCGTCGTCGACCAGCAGCCAGGCGTCATGCCGGCGCGCCGCGGCCACCAGGTCCGGCAGCGGGCAGAGGTCGCCGTCCATGCTGAAGGTCCCGTCGCTGACGATCAGCTTGCGGCGTTGTGAACCGGCAGACTCCGTCAGCCGGGCTTCGAGGTCGGTCGGATCGGCGTGGCCAAACCAGGTGAAGTGCGCCCGGGAAAGCCAGCCGCCGTCCAGCAGGGACGCGTGGTTCAGCCGGTCCTCGAAGACGTGATCTCCGGGGCCGACCAGCGCATTGATGGCGCCCAGGTTCGCCGCGTAGCCACTGCCGAAGAGCAGAGCCCGGGGCCGGCCGGTGAAGTCGGCGAGCGCTTCCTCCAGTGCCTCGTGGGCAGCGGTGTGGCCGCTCACCAGGTGGGAGGCGCCGGCCCCGGCGCCCCACCGGTCCACGCCGGCCTTGAACGCGGTGGCGACCCGGGGGTCCGCGGCGAGACCCAGGTAGTCGTTGCTGCAGAAGTTCAGGAGCCTGCGGCCATTGACGTCGGCCTGCCTGCCGGGCGGGCTCTCCACGACGCGCCGGCGACGGTACAGCTGCCGCCTGCCCAGCGCCCCGAGGGTCGTCGTGAGGTCGTCAAACGCTGCCAAGTTGGGTTGCCGGGGCTAAACTGCGGCCTCAAGTCTAAACAACAGAGGCCCCGCCATGCTGAAGATCTACGGTCCCTCCCGCTCCCGCTCGTCTCGCGCCCTGTGGATGGCCGAGGAATGCGGCGTCCCCTACGAGCACGAGGACCTCACCCAGTACCCCACCATGGACGCCAAATCGGCCGCGGTCCGGGAGATCAATCCGATCGGGAAGATCCCGGTGATCGCCGACGGGGACTTCATCCTGACGGAATCCATGGCCATCAACCTGTACCTCGCGAAGAAGTACGGCCGCCACCTGTGGCCCACCGGCGAGCAGGAGCAGGCCAAGGTGCTCCAGTGGAGCTTCTTTGCCGTCACGGAACTCGACGCGCCCCTGGTCCAGCTGATGGTCGAGCGCACCTTCCGGAAGGAAGCCGAGCGCAACGCGGACAACGAAAAGAGAAATGCGGACGCTGCCAGGCGGGCGCTTGCCGCGCTGGAAACCCACCTGGCAACGCATTCCTGGCTGGTGGGTTCCGCGTTCACGGTGGCGGACCTCAATGTCGCCTCCGTGCTGAGCCTGGCTACCGGCGCCAAGCAGGAAATGACGGACTACCCCCACATCCAGGCCTGGCTGAAACGCTGCCAGGACCGCCCGGCTTACAGGAAGGCGACGGCGCCGAAGACCTGAGCCCCCAGGAGCGGCCTGCATGCAACGCTGGCGAATCGGCGACGTCACGATCACACGGATCATCGAGACCGAGGATCAGTCCATGACCGCGGCGGCCATGGTGCCGGAGGCGACACCGGCCAACCTGGCGCCGCTCGGCTGGCTGCGGCCGCACTTCGTGAGCGAGGCCGGGCAGCTCATCACCAGCATTCACTCCCTGCTCGTGGAGAGCCGGGGCCAGCGCATCGTCATCGACACCTGCCTGGGCAACGACAAGCCGCGGATCGTTCCCCAGTGGAACCGGCGCCAGGGCCGCTTCCTCGAGGACATCGCTGCCGCCGGCTTCGACCGGGAGCGCGTGGACTTCGTGGTCTGCACCCACCTGCACCCGGACCACGTGGGCTGGAACACCATGCTGGAGGATGGCCGCTGGGTGCCTACCTTCCCGTCCGCCCGCTACGTCTTCAGCGCGAAGGACTGGGAGTGGCTCGACAAGGCCCCCGTGAGTGCGCTCGGTGACTACGCCGGTGACTCCGTCCGCCCGGTCTTCGCGAGCGGCCAGGGTGAGTGCGTGGCGCCCGGCTTCCGGATCACGGACGAAGTGTGGCTGGAGTCCACGCCGGGGCATTCACCGGGCCACGTGTCGATCCGCATCGCGTCCCGGGGCGAGCACGCCGTGGTGACGGGCGACCTGATGCATCACCCCTGCCAGATCGCGCGGCCACGCTGGTCCAGCCCCTTCGACTTCGACAAGGCGGCGGCGCTGCAAACCCGCCTCGACTTCATCGAGCGCTACGGGGACCAGCCGGTGCTGGTCTTCGGCAGCCACTTCGCCACGCCCTCCGCCGGCCGGATCGTCCGCGACGGCGACGCCTGGCGCCTCGACGTGTAGGAGCGGCGACCGCCGCGACCCCGGTCCGGCGAGAATCGAGTCCGCGAGTCTCGAGC
>JBEBHH010000066.1:0-13517 GCA_040080965.1 Gammaproteobacteria bacterium
GCTGAAGCCGCTCCTACGGGTCACATCTTTGCGATGGCAGCCACTGCGATCGGCTGGCTCGGCGCGTGCTGGGCCTGGTGGTCGCTCCGCATCGCGGGGGGTGCCACCGCGTCGCTGGAGGCCTCCGGCGCCGACGTGCTGCTCTGGAATCCGCTGCGGGCCGCGGCCTGGTACCTGCAGAAGCTGGTGGTGCCCTGGCCCCAGACGAACTTTGCCGTGTGGGAGATGGTGCCGTCGGCCGGCGTGAGCGCCGCGCTGCTGGCCATCGCCGCGGGCGGCGTGCTTGCCGGCTGGCTCGCCTGGCGTCGCGGCCGGGGCGGCGCGCTGCTGGCCGGCCTCTGCTGGACCGGGCTGGCCATTGCGCCCTCGCTCGCCACCACGCTCAGCGGCGTGGCGGAAACGCCGGTCGCCGAGCGCTACCTCTACCTGCCGTCCGCCGGCTTCGCGATCGCCGTCGGCGCGCTGCTCGCCGGCGCGTTGCCGGGACTGCGGACGGCGGCCGCCCGGCGGGCGCTCGCGGTGGCCTTTGCCGTGCTGTGCACGGGATTGCTGGCGCTGTGCCTCCAGCGGGGGCTCGTCTGGCAGAACGACGGGCGCCTGTGGCGCGACGCCACCGCGAAGGCGCCCGGCTACGCGCTGCCCTGGATCGAACTGGGCAAGGCCCAGGCCGCGCAGGGCGAGGCCGATGAGTCGCTGGGGTCGTTCGAACGGGCCCGCGGCGCGAAAGGCAGTGCGCCGACGCTGGCCGTCGCCAGCTACAACACGGGCCTCATCCACGCCCAGCGCAACGAAAGCTTTCCCGCGGAGCGCGCCTTCCGCGACGCCGTCACCCTGGATCCGGGCTACGCGCGGGGCTACTACGGCCTCGGCCGGATCGCGCTGGCGCGCGCGATGGAGCCAGGCCCGCGCCCGCCGGAGGACCGCCGAAGCCTCCTCGACCAGGCGGCGGCGGACCTGAAGCGCGCCATCGACGCCAGCCCCGGCTTCGCCGATGCCTGGCTCCAGCTGGCCCGCGTGCTGGAGGCGCGGGGCGACACGAACGCCGCGCTGCTGGCGGTGGGCAGCGCCGAGCGCATCGATCCGCGGATCCTGTCCCGGCCCGAAGTGATCGCGCTCCGGCGCTCACTGGAAATGCGGGCGGCAGGCGGTGGCTGACCGCGCCGGGCGGCAACGGGCGAGCCTGGGCGTGGCAGCGGCGGCGCTGCTTGGTCTGGGGATCTGGGCCGCGCGCGCTTTCCTCCCGGACGACGAGCCTCCGGCGCCCGTGCCCGTGATCATCTACGTCGTCGACACCCTGCGCGCCGACCGCCTCGGCGTGTACGGCAGCACGCAGAAGCTGACGCCACGCTTCGACGCGCTGGCCGCGGAAAGCGTGCTCTTCGAGAACGCCCATGCCGCCGGCCCCTGGACCCTGCCCTCCGTGGCGTCGCTGATGACCTCCACCTGGCCCTGCGAGCACGGCGTCGTGCGCTACGGGAAGATGCTGAGCGCAGAGGTGCCCACGCTGGCCGGACAGCTCCGTGGCCTGGGCTACCGGACGGGCGCCTTCTACAACAACTACTGGGTCGGTGGCGTCGCGGGCGTCGACCGGGGCTTCGAGGTCTCGACCCAGAAGACGGACGAGGAGAACGACCGGGCCACCGACGCGGCCGCCTTCCTGGACGGCATCGCCGGCGCCGGCACGGACGCGACGCCGCCCTTCCTGCTCTACCTGCACACCATCGAGCCCCACCACCCGTTCAACACGCCCTACAACTTCATCCGGCAGGTCCGCCACGTGTCGCCGGACGCCAAGGAAACCATCCGTGCCCTCTTCTACCGGTTCCGGGAAATCCGCACGCTGGACTTCGCCGAGGGCCGGCCCCGCGGCGCGACGGACACCAGCGGCGAGCAGACCGCCATCATGGCGGAGCTGACGAAGCTGAAGCCCGACGTCGTGACGCTCTACGACGCCGGCGTGGCCCACGCCGACGCGAACCTCGGCGCCGTCATCGACCTGCTCAAGGCCCGGGGCCTGTGGGACAAGGCGCTCTTCATCGTGCTGTCCGACCACGGCGAGGAGTTCGGCGAGCACGGGGGCTGGTTCCACGACCAGTCGGTCTACGAGGAACTGATGCACGTGCCGCTGCTGGTACATTTCCCCGCCGGCGCCCACGCGGGCAGGCGGGTGCAGTCCCGGGTGTCCCTCGTCGACGTGATGCCGGCCGTGCTGGACTACCTGGGCCAGGCGCCGCTCTGCGCGAACTGCCGGGGACGGAGCTTCCTGCCCCTGCTGGAGGACGACGCGCCGGCGGCTGGCGCCGGTGCCACCGGGGTCAACGGCATGCGCCTGAACGACGACGTGTGGTACGCCCCGCTGAAGGCCGCGCGCGGCGACGTGAACGTGGCCATCCGGCGGGACCGGCTGAAGGGCATCTGGAATCCGGAGCCCGGGACCCTGGAACTCTACGACCTGGACGCGGACCCCGCGGAACGGGTCGACCTGAGCGCCAGCGACCCCGGCACCGCACGGGAACTGCGCGACGAGGCCGTGTCCTGGCTCGAGCAGTGCCAGGCCGGTACCCGGGGCGCGACGGAAATCGACGCGCCCGACGAACGCACCCGGCAGCAGCTGCGGTCGCTGGGTTACTTTAACTAGGTCACGGCCAGCCAGGTCCCAGGGAAGCCAGCCCCGATGAAGCTCGACATCGTCGTGCCCTGCTACAACGAGACCGACGTCCTGCCGGAAACCTGCCGGCAGCTGCTCGCCCTGCTCGACTCGCTGCAGGCGGCGGGCAGCATCGCCGCCGGCAGCCGCCTGCTGTTCGTGGACGACGGCAGTACCGACGGCACCTGGGCGCTCATCGGACAGCTCGCGGGCCGGGACGCGCGGGTGGCGGGCGTCAAGCTGAGCCGCAACCGGGGCCACCAGATCGCGCTGCTGGCCGGGCTGCTCGCCGCGACCGGCGACGCCGTCGTCAGCATCGACGCCGACCTGCAGGACGACCCGGCCGTGATCCCCGCCATGCTGGAGCACTTTCGCGCGGGCCGGCAGGTGGTCTACGCGGTGCGCCGGCGCCGGTCGGGTGATTCGCTCTTCAAGCGCACGACGGCCGGGCTCTACTACCGGCTGATGCGGCTGCTGGGCGTGGAGCTGGTCGAGCAGCACGCGGACTTCCGCCTGCTGGGCCGCCGGGCGCTGGAGGCCCTGCGGGGCTACGGCGAGACCAACCTGTTCCTGCGCGGGCTCGTGCCCCAGCTGGGCTTCCCGTCGGCGACGGTGCTGTTCGACCGACAGCTGCGGCAGGCCGGCGCCTCGAAATATCCGCTGCGCCGGATGCTGTCGCTGGGCCTCGACGGCGTCACCTCGTTCTCGGCCGCGCCGCTGCGGGCCGCGGCGGCCCTCGGCGCCCTGGCCTTCCTCGCCAGCCTCGCGCTGTCAGGCTGGGTGCTGTGGATCCGCTTCAGCACCGACGACGCCGTGCCCGGCTGGGCGTCCACCGTGATTCCCGTCTACTTCCTCGGCGGCCTGCAGCTGCTGTGCATGGGCGTGCTCGGCGAGTACCTGATGCGCGTGTTCCTCGAGGTCAAGCACCGCCCGCGCTACGTGATCGAGCAGACCGTCGGCCTCGGCGAGTGACCCGCATCAGCCCTTGATGAACGCGGCGACCGCCTCGCTCCAGGCCTCGGGCTGCTCGTCGATGATGTCGATCGTGCCGCCGGCCAGCTCCGCGTATGCAAACTGCGGCCAGCGTTCGCGGGCGCGCTGCGACAGGTAGTAGATCGCATCGCCGGTGTTCGCGAGGAGCAGCACCGGGTGCTTCAGTTTGTCCACGGCTTCCTCGTGCCGGTAGGTCATCACGGCGTCGTGGGCGTACCAGACCGTGCGGCCTGCCAGCAGGCCGTGGATGAAATTGGCGTGGAAGGCCTCCAGGTCGGTCCAGGCCGGCTGGGCGCCGAAGCGGAAGTTCCACAGTTCGGTGATGTGGCTGCCGTCCCAGCGCAGGTTCCATTCCTTCTCGCGGGCGAGCAGTGCGCGCCACTGGCCCCGCTCCTCGTCGCTCATCGGCAGCGGGCCGTTCAGCACCACCCTGTCCACGCGGGCGGGGAACTGCAGGGCCGCTTCCGTGACGATCACGGCGCCGGTGTGGTGGCCGAGCACGCTGGCCCGGGCGATGCCGAGCTGGTCGAGCACGGCGGGCACGATGTGCGCGTAGTCGGCGATCGCCGGGGGCGCGTCCGGTGTGTCGGAGCCGCCGAAGCCGGGGATGTCGATGGCGATGGCGCGCAGGCCGCGCTTCGCCAGGGGCTGCAGGACCCGGGCGAACTGGACGGTGTCGGTCGGGGACTGGTGCACGAGGACCAGCGGGATCCCGCCGCCGGTTGTGTCGGCAGCGCATTCAACGTAATGCACCTGGCCCCAGCGGCCGTCGGCGTAACCCTTGCGAAGTTTCATGGTTTCTTTCAGAGGCACCGGGTTTGCAATCTGGCAAGTTCGGATCGAAATTGCCAGATTGCAAACCCGCTGCCTCTGTGGGCGGGCATCTTGCGGCGCACAAGAAAGCACGGCAGGATGGCGCCCCTCATCGCAGGTCGGACCGGAGCGCTTATTTAATGGATATCCAAGGCAAGTCCATCGTCATCACGGGCGGTGCCCGCGGCCTCGGCGCCGCGATGGCCCGGCGACTCGCGCCGCACAAGCCGGTGCTCGCCCTGGTCGATCTCAAGGCCGACGACCTGAAGACCGCGGCCGCGGCCTGCGAGCAGCTGGGCGCCACGGTGCACTGCTTCGGCGCCAACGTCGCGAAGGAAGCCGACGTCATCGCCCTCTTCGACCAGATCGTGGCGAAGTGCGGCGCCGTCCACGCGCTCGTCAACAACGCGGGCATCACCCGCGACGCGCTGCTCATCAAGTACAAGGACGGCAAGGTCGAGTCGAAGATGACCCTCGACCAGTGGCAGGCCGTGATGGACGTGAACCTCACGGGCGTGTTCCTGTGCGGGCGGGAAGCCGCCGAGCGGATGATCACGGGCAAGGTGCCCGGCGTGATCATCAACATCTCCAGCATCAGCCGCGCCGGCAACGCCGGCCAGACCAACTACTCCGCCGCCAAGGCGGGCGTCGCGGCCATGGCCGTGACCTGGGCGAAGGAACTGGCGCGCTACGGCATCCGCGCCGCGTCCATCGCCCCCGGCTTCATCAATACCGAGATGGTCGCCGGCATGAAGCCCGAGGCCCGCGAGAAGCTCACCTCCGGCATCCCGCTGAAGCGCATGGGCGAGCCCGACGAGATCGCCCAGACCGTCGAGTTCATCCTGCAGAACGACTACGTCTCCGGCCGCTGCTTCGAAATCGACGGCGCCCTCCGCCTGTAGAAAAGGTGCCGGACACTTAGTTTTGTTAGTTTCTTTGGTTATGCGGATGCAAAAACTGGGGAAACTAACAAAACTGGTGTCCGGTACCTTTTTGGTGGTGCTGGCGGTGGGGGCGTTCCTGCCGGGGCTGAGCGACCAGCCCTACTGGGATGACAGGCCGTTACCGCGGCAGCTTCCGTTCTTCACCAGCTTCGACAGCCTCCTGAATCCGCCGTCGGGCATCCCCGACTGGCCCTACAACTACTTCCGCCCGGTGGCGCTCGCGCTCCTGCTCCTGGACGCGCGCCTCTTCGACAGTCCGCTCGGCGGACACGCCATGAACCTGGCGTACCACGCCATCGCCTCGCTGCTCGTGTTCGTGCTCGGCCGGCGCCTGCTCGGAGGTTACGGCGAATCGACCAGCATGCTGGCGGCCACCCTGGGCGCCGCGGTGTTTGCCACCCATCCCGTTCACGTGGAGTCGGTCTGCTGGGTCGTCGCGCGTGTGGACATCCTCGCCACGCTGTTCAGCATACTGACGGTGCTCCTCGCCCTCACATGGCGCGACAGCCGGTCGGTGCTTGCGCTGCTCCTCGCCCCGCTCGCCTACCTGCTCGCGCTCGGATCGAAGGAGGTCGCCATTGCCACGTCCGTTCTGGCGCCGCTGGCAGTCCTGCTGGCACCACCGCGGAACGCCGGCGAGCGCCCCTCCGCCCGCGAGAGGGCGACCACCCTCGTGCCCCTGGTGGCCCTGATCGCCGCAGCCACCGTCGTCTACTTCGCCTACCGGGTCGATGCGGTGACCAGGGTGACGCTGGGCCTCCGCGATCAGCCCGCGCTCGAGACCGCGGTGCGCCTGGTGCAGGCAACCGGCTGGTACCTGCAGAAGCTGGTCTTCCCGTGGCCCCAGTCCAACTTCGTCGTGCCGGACATGCTGCCCGGCGCGGCCCTTGCCGGACTGACCGTGACCGCCGGCCTCGCGTCAGGTGCATGGGCCCTTCGCGAAGTGCGGCGAACCGGCGATGGCGTGCCGCTGTTCGGACTGTTGTGGCTGGCCGCGGGAATCGCGCCCGCGCTCGTGCTGGCCGTGACGAAGGCCGGCGCCACGCCGGTGGCCGAGCGCTACCTGTACTTTCCCTCGGCCGGTGCCGCGATCGTGCTTGCGGCTGTCATCGCGCGCTGGCTGCCCGGGCCCCGGGCCCGCCTCGCGACCGGGGCTGCGGTGCTGATCGTCGTGGCCTTCCTGGCCGGCAGCCTGTTGCGGAGCCAGCTATGGGCGTCGAACACCGCCATCTGGTCGGACGCCACCCGCCAGGCCCTCACCCACGCCACGCCTTTCAGTGAACTCGGCATCGCGTGGCAGGCCGAAGGCGACGACGATCGCGCCCTCCAGGCTTACCGCCAGGCCCGCGGCCTCGAGGGCGATCCCGCGACCCTCGCCGCCGGCGAGTACAACGCCGGACTCATCTGGCTGAAGCGCGGCGAACTCACCGAGGCCCTCGGCGCCTTCCGCGCGGCCCGCAACCTGAAGCCCGACTACCCGCTCGCCCACTACGGCCTCGGCCGCGTCTACCAGGAGCAGGCCCGGCAGCCGACCGGCCAGCCGCCGGCCGAGGACCTGGTCCAGCGCATCGATCTCTACGGCCTTGCCCAGCGCTCGCTGGCGGAGGCGATCCTCCTCAACCCCAGCTCCGGCGAGGCCCGCCTGCAGCTGATCCGCGTGCTGCTCGAGCAGGGCGACCTGGTGGCGTCCGCCGGCCGCACCGACGATGCCCGGACCAGCTATCGCGCGGCCCGCAACCAGCTCGAAGCGATGCTCACCGCACTGCCCGGCCTGCTGGAGCAGCCCGGCATCGCCGAGCTCCTCGCCGAGCTCCGGCGTAAAGGTGCCGGACCTTAGTTTTGCTGATTCTTTAGTTGTTGCGCTCGCAACAACTAAAGAGTCAGCAAAACTAAGGTCCGGCACCTTTTCACAGGCCGGCGAGGTAGCGCGGCAGGGTGAGGGCGAGCTGAAACGCCGTCAGCGTGCCGACGCCGTGCAGTGCCAGGATCGCCGACGACAGCGCCGCCGCCGGGCGCGTGTACCACGCGGCCATCAGGGCCAGCGCCACAGCAATCCAGGGCGCCACCGTCAGGCCCAGAATTACCAGCACCGACAGGTACACCAGCACGCTGCCCGTCGCGAGGCGCGTAAGCCAGGGCTCCGCCCGCCAGGCCACCAGCACGCCACAGACCAGCGCCGCGCCGCCGGCCGCGGGGCCGAGCCCCGCCCCGTAGCGCGCCAGCGCGGCGGTCGCGCTCTGCAGTTCCGCGGGACCCGCCGTCAGCGCCAGCAGCAGCCAGGCGCCCGCCAGCGTCAGGCAGAGCCACGGCAACAGCACGGTGCGCAGCAGGCCCATCACGGCGACGCCCCCTGCACAGCCGGGCCCGCCGCCACGCGCCGGGAAAACTCCTTCAGCCGCGCGTCCATCCCCGGCTCCGCGAGGCGGCTCCGCAGCACCCACAGCTCCGCCGTCGCCGGCAGCGGCACGCGGACGTAGCGCGCATCCCGCCGCACGTCGTCCGGCGTCACACGCCGGTCCGGCCAGGGATAAAACAGCTGCTGCCCGAAGGCAGCCTGCTGGAAGATCAGCGCATCCGCCGGACCCGCCGGCTCCGCCGCGAAGTTCCACACCCCGTTCTGCAGCCGCGAGCCGAACAGCGGCGTGGTGTTGAACACGCGCCACTCCGCCGCCAGCGACACCTGCCAGCCGCCCGCGTCCTGCGTCAGGTAGTCGACCGCCGCGAAGGCCGGCGCCAGCTGCGCCATGTCCGGCCCGGACTGGCGGTAGTGAATGAACGGCGACGTCGCGAGGCCGTTGCCGCGCCCGGTCAGCGCGTCCCGGACCTGCATGGTTGGCAGCGTGTTCGCGCCCAGTTGCACCACCGCCAGCAGCGACACCGCCACACCCGCCACCCGGAGTGCGGGCACCGTCCAGGGCGCCGCCTCGCGCAACTCCCGCAACAGAAGCGACAGCGCCACCAGGCCGAGGCCCACCACGACCAGGATCAGGCGCAGGTTGAAGCGCACCCGGGAAACATCCGTCTGCACCAGGAACGTGAACACCACCAGCAGCACCTGCGCCCAGAGCAGCACGGCCAGCCAGTCGCGGCGGGCCACCGCCCGCCACGCGCACCAGGCCAGCGCCGGCAGCGCGCAGCCCCAGAACACCAGGCCGAAGCCGCCGTTCAGGCTGCCGAGCCCGGGATCCTCGAAGAGGTACAGGACGAAGCGCACGGGAGTGTCCAGCAGCGCGCCGAGCGCGGAGCCGGCAGCAGGTTCCGGCACGAAGCCCGGCAGCGCGCTCGCAGGATTCCCGCCCACGTCGGTCAGGCCCGTCGCGCCCAGCCCGTAGGGAAAGAGCGGGTAACCCGTGACGAGCCAGTTGCGCCCGAGCCAGAAGGCGGGCAGCGGCGCCGCCGCCAGCGCGAACAGGCCGGCCCCCCGCAGTGCGCGGGTTAGGCCGCCATCCCGCCAGAGCGCCGCGAGCAGGATCGGCAGCGCGCCCGCGATCGACACCAGCATGCTGTACTTCACGCCCAGCCCGAAGCCCGCGGCCAGCCCCGCCATCGCCAGGTGCAGCCACCCGCCGGTCTGCCAGAAGCGCACGGCCGCGTAGAGCAGCACCAGCTGGGTCACCGCCAGGATGATCTCCACGTAGTTGCTCGCCGACTGGGCCAGCACGACCGGCACGAACAGCCAGAGCAGTCCCGCAAACAGCGCATCGCGCCGGCTCGCGCCAAGGCTGCGGGCGAGCGCGGCGACCACGCCGATCCCGAACAGGGCGACGACGAACTGCACGCCATCCACCCAGGTGTCCGCGTGGGTGAAGGCAAGCAGCCAGAGGTAGAGGAAATCCCCGCCGAGCGGCAGCAGGAACTGCACCCGGATCTGGGTCGGCAGGATGTTGATCCGCCCGGTCTGCACCAGGTCGTACAGGGGCGGCAGGTGGTAGACGATGTCGTCCACGCCCCGGGGTGGCAGCAGCCAGGTGGCGACGGCCATCCAGGCCGCGACCGCCAGCAGCAGGGCCAGCAGCACGAGGTTGACCGGGTCCAGCGCGCCGTCGCCGCCGGCCGCCGGCGCGACGGCCGGGAGCTGCCTTCGGCGGCGCCAGCCCGCCGCCACCGCGGCCAGGCTGACCGCCAGCACGGACCCCGCCAGCAGGGGCAGCCGGAACAGCCCCGTGGCGCCGAGCAGGATCTCCGTGCCCACGATCTGCGCGGCCGAAAGCAGCCCGGTGTAGACCAGGCGGCCGGCACGGCCCGTCGACGAGGAGGGGGTCGGCGCCAGCAACAGCCACCAGCCCGCCAGCACGAGACCGGTCACCAGGAACAGGAACAGCATCTGCACGCGGTTATGATACCCGGCGCCTCATGCATTCCTGTTCAAAACACCTGATTACGTCATGCCCGGCCGGCTGACCGCCGCGCGCTCCATCGCGGGCAACACCGCCGTGCTGACCGCGGCGCAGGTGGTCGGCATCGCCACCCGCATGGTGTACATCGTCCTCGTGGCCCGCCTCCTCGGGCCGGAGCTCTACGCCCTGCTCGCCTACAGCCAGGCCTGGTACCTGGCCTTCATGCCCCTCGCGCTGCTCGGCCTCGGCCCCGCCATCGTCCACGCCATCGCGCGGGACCCGGATCACGCCGCCGACGTGGCCGGCCGCGCCCTGGCGATCCGCCTGACGATGACGGGCATCGCGGTGCTCGCCTGCGTCGTCCTCGCCTGGAGCATCGCGCCCGATCCCCGCGCACCGCTGCTCATCACCACGCTGGCGGCCGCCCTCGCCGGCCGTGCGGTGGTGGCCTTCGCCCAGCACCTGTACGCGGCTTACGAGGTGAACCACCACGCCCTGCGCCAGGAAGTGGCCGCCCGGGTCCTCGAGCTGGGCCTGGCCGCCGGCGTCCTGCTGGCCGGCGGCAGCCTGCTGCTGCTCGTGGCAACCCAGGGCGTCGTCTGGTGGCTGCAGGCCGCGCGGTCGCTGTACGTGGTGCGCCACGAGCTGGTCGTGCCGCGGCTCGACTGGCAGTGGTCCCGCTGGAAGCCGCTGCTCGCGCTGGCGCTGCCGCTGTTCGTCACCGCGGCCGCCGTCGACTGGCGCGTCAACGGCCCGCTGATCCTTTTCCGCAACCTCAACGACGATGCGGTGCTGTTCGGCCAGTTCGCGCTCGCGATGCAGGCGCTGTTCATCGCGAACACCATTCCCCAGTCGCTGAGCACGGCGGCCCAGCCCGTGCTCACGCGCTCGGCCGTGCGGGGCGACGCGAAGGACCTGCTCTACGCCAGCGTCATCCAGCGGCTCGCCTTCGTGGTGGGCGCCGCCGCCGGCCTGCTCGGCCTCGCGCTCGGGCCCTGGCTGTTCGGCGCCGTGCTCGGGCCCGGCTTCGTGGCCGCCGGCGAACTTGCCGGGCTCACGCTGTGGTGCCTGATCCCGCTGCTGGCGGGCATCGCGTTTCCCGCCGTGTTCGTCGCCCGGGGCGCGCTGCGCTTCCAGATGGTGGCAAGCGTGCTGGGCGCCGTCGCCACGACGGTGCTCGTGGTGCTGCTCGTGCCGCCCTTCGGCGCCCGGGGCGCGATCATCGGCGCCGCCGCCGGCTTCACCCTGCCGCCGCTGCTGATCTACGGCGCCGCCCTGCGCAGCGGCTGGACGACCCTGGCCGGCACCGTGCTGCGGCCCGCAGCGGCGGTGGCGGCCGCGCTGGCCGTGTGGCTGCTCATGCCGTCGCTCCTCCCGGCGGCCGGCACGGCGGGGGCGCTGCTGCTCGCGCTCGCCGTGCTCTTCGGCCTCGCGCTGCTGCTGGGCGTGGTGACGCCGGCCGAGCAGTCTTTCCTGCGGGAGATCTGGCGCGCCCGGCGCGGGCCGGAAACGGCATGAGCGACAGTGTGGCCACTGACGCCGGCCTGCGCCGCCGGTACCTGGGCTGGCAGCAGGGCCTCATGAACCTGGGCTGGCTGCTGGCCATGCACGCCGCGCTGTTCGCCGCGCTCTGGTGGCTGCCCGCCTATCTCGCCGTGATCGTGTGCGTCATCCACCAGCGCCTGCTGTCCGAGTGGTTCCACGAGGCGACCCACTGGAACCTGCTGCCCGACCGGGGCTGGAACGATCGCGTGGCGGATCTGCTCATCGGCCCGTTCAATGGCACGCGGGTGCGGAACAACCGGCCCGGGCATTTCCGGCACCACGCCGCGCGGGAGTACTTCGTGCCCGCGGATCCCGACACCGCCAAGGCCGCCGCCACCACCCGGCGTGACCTGTGGACCGGCGTGCTCCGGGACGTGACCGGACAGACCGCGCTCAGCGCCTTCCTGCGCGCCTCGGGCGGCGCCGCAGCCGGGGATGCCGGCGCCCGGACCGCCGGACGGGCGGATGGCACGACGCCGGCGGGCGGCATCGACCGGGCCTGGTTCGGCGGCCTCGCGCTCCTGCACGGCGCCGGTTTCGCCGCCACGCTCGCGGCCGGCCGGTGGGAACTCTACCCGCTGTACTTCGGCGCCCTGCTCACGCTGTACCCGCTGGCCAACCGCGTGCGCCTCTATGCCCAGCACGCGGAGATCGCCACCGACGGCTCCGTGCGGCTCAACGGCAGCACGGCCTCGCGGACCTTCCACGCCGGCCTGCTGGAGCAGGTGCTGCTGCACGGGCCGATGATCATGTACCACCACGAGCACCACGCCCGGCCCGCGCTGCCCTACCGGGCCCTGCGCGTCATCGCGGGCCGCTCGCCGGATCCCAACATCACCGGCCACGGTGGCTGGCGCCTGACGGCGGCACTGCTGGGCAGCCTGCGGTGAAGTGCCCCGCCTGCCACGCGACGGCGTCGACGGTGTTCGTCGCCAACCCGCGCGACCGGGAATACTTTGCGAGCCGGACCGTGGCCGCCCGCATCCGGCGCTGCGCCGCCTGCGCCAGCCTGTACCAGGACCCGTGGCCGTCCGCCCCGGAAGTGCAGGGCCTGTACGGCGCCGACTACCAGAACTACAGCAGCACCTCGGTGCCCCTGCTTTCGTCCGTCAACGACTTCTACCAGCGCCGGCTCGGCGCCGCGTTCCTCAGGGAATTCGGCGGCGACCCGGCCGTGCTCGACTTCGGCTGCGGCCAGGGGGCCTTCCTCCAGGTGCTCGCGGCCGCCGGCTGCCGGCGGCTCGCGGGCTTCGACTTCGTTCTGTACCCCGAGCTGGCCTCGAAGCCGGTTGCGCGCTTCTTCGACGACCTGGACGAGATCCGCGAGAGCGGCCTGCGCTTCGACGTGATCCGCCTGCGGCACGTGATCGAGCACCTCACGGAGCTGGACGACACGGTGCGCCAGCTCAGCGAGCTGCTGGCCCCGGGCGGCCGGCTCATCGGCCAGACGCCCAACGCGGCCCACTACACCTCGCGCCTGATGGGCGGCTACTGGGGCCCGCTGCATTTCCCCTACCACACCGTGCTGTTCTCGCCGGAAGGCCTGCGGCGCACCGCGGCCCGCAGCGGGCTGGTCCTGCGGCACACGGCCGGCAGCGTCCTGCCCACCGGCTGGGCGATGAGCGCCGAGAATTTCCTGAAGCAGGTCACGGGCAGCCGGCGGCGCGGCCGCACGTCCCTGTACACCCTGCTGATGGCGGCCTCGATGCCGCTCGCGATCGTCGACCGGCTGGTGTCGCCGGCCGCCACGGCCAACTTCGACTTCGAGCTGGCGCGGCCATGAGCGCGACCAGCGATGGCGCAGCCCGGGTGCCGGACGTGTCCGTGGTGATCCCGTCCTGGAATTCCGCGCGCACCATCGGCGGCTGCCTCGACGCGCTGCTCGCCCAGGTCACGACCCTCGAGTACGAGGTGCTGGTGGTGGACAGCGGCACGGACGACACCGCCGAGGTCGTCCGCCGCTACGCGCCCCGGGTGCAGCTGATCCGGAGCCCGGCCCGGCTCTTCCCGGGGCCGGCGCGCAACCTCGGGCTGCGGCAGGCCCGCGCGCCGCTGGTGGCCTTCACCGATACGGACTGCCTGCCCGACCCGGGCTGGCTGGACGCTCTTCACCGGGCGAGCGCCGGCCTGACTGCCGTCGGCGGCCGCATCCTGAACGGCACGCCCGACAGCCTGTGCGGCACGGCGCTGTACCTGACGGAGTTCGTCGAGTTCGCCGGCGTAACGCCGCGCCGCTAC
>JBEBHH010000007.1:0-123762 GCA_040080965.1 Gammaproteobacteria bacterium
GCCTCGTTGATCGGTGGGAGACTCCGCGCCTGCGGCGCGGCTTCCCGGGGAGCGGGAGTCGGAACCAGGGGTTTGGCCGCTTCCGGCGGTGCGGGTGCCGCGCTGTCCTCGGCATCGAGGATCAGGATCAGGTCGCCCTTCGACACCCGGCCGCCCTGGGCAACCTTGATCTCGACCACGGTGCCCGCGGCAGGCGCAGGCACCTCCATCGCCGCCTTGTCGGTCTCCAGCGTCAGCAGGGGCTGCTCGGCGCGAACCTTGTCGCCGGCCTTCACCAGCAACTCGACGATCTCGACGTTCTTGAACTCGCCGAGGTCGGGAACCGTTACTTCACGTCGCGCCATGCGGGACTCTCAGACCGTTACGGGATTGGGTTTCGAGGGATCGATACCGAGGGTCTCGATGGCCTTGGCCACCGTCTTCGGGTCGAGAGAGCCGTCATCCGCCAGCGCCTTCAGCGCGGCGACGACGATGTACTTCCGGTCAACCTCAAAGAACTCGCGCAGGGCGGCACGGGAATCGCTGCGGCCGTAGCCATCGGTGCCGAGCACGGCGAAGCGGCCCGGAATCCACGGCCGGATCTGGTCGGCGACTATCCGCATGTAGTCGGTGGCTGCAACGAACGGCCCGCTGACGGCGGCGAGGCTGCGCTCCACGTAGGACTTGCGCGGCGCCTGGTCGGGGTGCAGCAGGTTCCAGCGCTCGCAGTCCAGGCCATCGCGGCGCAGTTCGCTGAAGCTCGTGACGCTCCAGACGTCAGCCGGCACCTGGTAATCCTTCTCGAGCATCTCCGCCGCGGCGATCACCTCGCGCAGGATGGTGCCGGCGCCGAGGAGCTGGACGCGGACCTTGCCGCGACCACCCGTCTGCAGGCGGTACATGCCGTGGAGGATGCCGTCCTTCACGCCCTCCGGCATGGCTGGCTGCGGGTAGTTCTCGTTCATCACGGTGATGTAGTAGAAGATCCTCTCCTGCTTCTCGTACATCCGCCGCAGGCCATCCTGGATGATCACGGCCAGCTCGTAGCCGAACGCCGGATCGTAGGCCACGCAGTTCGGAATCGTGGAGGCGGCCAGGTGGCTGTGGCCGTCCTGGTGCTGCAGGCCCTCGCCCGCGAGCGTGGTGCGGCCCGCCGTGGCGCCGAGCAGGAAGCCCTTGGCCTGCATGTCGCCCCCGGCCCAGATGAAGTCCCCGATGCGCTGGAAGCCGAACATCGAGTAGAAGATATAGAAGGGAATCATGTGCACGCCGTGATTGGCGTAGGACGTCGCGGCCGCCAGCCATGAGCAGAAGGCGCCACCTTCGTTGATGCCCTCTTCCAGGATCTGGCCCTGCTTGTCCTCCCGGTAGTACATGAGCTGCTCGGCGTCCTGGGGCGTGTAGAGCTGGCCCACTGACGAGTAGATGCCGATCTGGCGGAACATGCCCTCCATGCCGAAGGTCCGCGCCTCGTCCGGCACGATGGGCACGATGTTCCTGCCGATATTCGGGTCCCGCACGAGCGTCGTGAGGATGCGCACGAAGGCCATGGTGGTCGAGGCGGTCCGTTCGCCGCTCCCCTCGAGCTGGGCGCGAAACGCGTCGAGGCCCGGCACCACCAGCGGCTGGGTGTTTGGCTTGCGGGCCGGGAGGTACCCACCGAGCTGCCTGCGGCGTTCCTGCAGGTAGCGGATCTCCTCGCCATCCGCCTTCGGCCGGTAGTAGGGCACGGCCTCGATGTCACTGTCGGAGATCGGGATGTTGAAGCGGTCCCGGAAGGCCTTGAGGTCGTCCACGTCGAGTTTCTTGGCCTGGTGGGCGGTCATCTGGCCCTCGCCCGCATCGCCCATGCCGTAGCCCTTGACGGTCTTGGCAAGGATCACCACGGGACGACCGTCCTGCTTCATCGCCCGTTCGTAGGCCGCGTACACCTTGATCGCGTCGAGGCCGCCGCGATTGAGGCGCCATACCTCCTCGTCGGACATGTTGGCGACCATGGCCTTGAGTTCCGGATACTTGCCGAAGAAGTGCTCGCGCGTGTAGGCGCCACCGCCGGCCTTGAAGTTCTGGTACTCCCCGTCCACCGCCTCTTCCATGCGGCGACGGAGGAACCCGTCGTTGTCCTGGGCGAGCAGCGGATCCCACCGGGATCCCCACAGCACCTTGATCACCGCCCAGCCGGCGCCGCGGAAAGCCGCCTCCAGCTCCTGGATGATCTTGCCGTTGCCGCGCACGGGGCCGTCGAGGCGCTGCAGGTTGCAGTTGATGACGAAGATCAGGTTGTCCAGCTTCTCCCGGACCGGCATGGTGATGGCGCCCATGGACTCGGGCTCGTCCATCTCGCCATCGCCAAGGAAGCACCAGACCTTGCGGCCCGACGTGTTGGCGAGCCCGCGGTGCTCCAGGTAGCGCATGAAGCGGGCCTGGTAGATGCCCATCATGGGCCCGAGGCCCATGGACACGGTGGGGAACTGCCAGAAGTCGGGCATGAGCCACGGGTGCGGGTAGGAAGAAAGGCCCTTGCCCTTGCCGGCGACTTCCTGCCGGAAGTGGTCCAGGTGCTCCTCGGTCAGCCGGCCTTCCAGGTAGGCCCGCGCGTAGATGCCCGGCGAGGAATGCCCCTGCACGTAAAGCAGGTCGCCGCCGAAGGTGTCGGTGGCCGCGCGCCAGAAATGGTTGAAGCCGACCTCATAGAGGGTCGCGGCGGAGGCGTAGGTGGCGATGTGGCCACCGTACTCCGAGCTCTGCCGGTTGGCCTGGACCACCATGGCCATGGCGTTCCAGCGGATGTAGGCCTCCAGCCGCCGCTCGATGGCCCGGTCGCCCGGGTACTCGGGCTGCTGCCAGAGCGGGATCGTGTTCAGGTAGGCGGTATTCGGCCGGAACGGCAGGTACGCACCGGAGCGGCGGGCGTGATCCACCATCTGGTTGAGCAGGAACTGGGCGCGTTGCGGACCGGTGGTGCGGAGGACGGAGTCGATGGACTCGACCCACTCGCGGGTCTCCTCGGGATCATGGTCCTCGAACTGGCCGTCTGTCGGACCCATAGGCGTGCTGGAATCGGCCACGGCGGCTCCGCTGATGCTGGACGACTTGCCCTATACTGCGGGCCCCAAACGAACCACCAAGGCAAGCGCGGCGGCCACAAATGATCGGGGTTTCACGCAAACGGGTCAAGCCAACGGGCAGCCACGCCCTCCTCCCGCCGGCGACCGGCTGGAAAGTGCTGCAGGCAACCGGGCGGGTAACGGGCGCGGCGCTCCGCCGCGTGGACCACGTGCTCGTCGTGACACCGCACCGGATCCCGGAAACTGCGTGGCGCCAGATCCCGGGCCTGAAGTCGCTGCAGGCGTTGCAGAAGCGCCTTGGCAAGAACGGCGCCGGGCGCGCGCTGCGGGGCGCCCTCGCTGGCGGGGTGGCTGTCACCCTCGGCGCACTGCCGGCGCCGGCAAAAAGCCATCGGGCCACGGGGAGCAAGCCCACGGCGGGCAACTCGGTGCCAGCCGCCTTCCCGCTGCTTAAATTTGCCGGTGACTTGGTTGCAGACGCTCTGGGGGACGAACCGCGCTCGCTGGCGGTCCTGGTCCACGGCTTTGCGCCGGTTGACGAGGAACGGGTCACGCGCGCCGTGCTCCTGGCGCTCGGCGCACGCGCCTTTAGCCCCCCCGCCTTCCGGAAGGAGACCAAGGCGCCCGCCCTCAGGTCCGTGCACCTGCTCGGCCTCCGTGCAGCACAGGACACCAGCCGCACGCTCGCCGAGATCGACGGCGCCAACCTGGTGCGCTGGCTCACGGCGCTGCCCGCGAACAAGCTGACGGCTTCGACCTACCGTGAACTGCTCGGCGCCCTGGCCACGAAGCACGGCTGGGTTCTCGATTGGCTCGACGAAGCGGCCCTGCGGAAGCTGAACGCGGGCGCCTTCCTCGCAGTGGCCCAGGGCAATGCCACGCCGGAGGCGGGCATCGCGCGGCTCCGCTACCGGCCGAAGGGCACCGCAGGCAGCCGGCCACCCGACCTTGCACTCGTCGGCAAGGGCATCATCTTCGACACAGGCGGCACGAACCTGAAGACTGCCCCCCACATGCTGGACATGCACACCGACATGTCGGGCAGCGCGGTAGCCCTGGCTGTGCTGCAGGCCCTTACGGCGCTGAACTCGCCACTCGGCGTCGACTGCTGGCTGGCGATCACGGAGAACCGCACGGGCCCGGCCGCCTACAAGCAGCGGGATGTGGTCACGGCCAGCAATGGCATGACCATCGAGATCATCCACACGGATGCCGAAGGCCGCATGGTCCTCGCGGACACGCTCGCGCTTGCGGGGCGCGAGAAGCCGGGCCTGATGATGGATTACGCCACCCTGACCGGCGCCTGCGTCTACGCCCTTTCCGAACGGTACAGCGGCGTGTTCACCAACCGGGAAGAGCTCAATGAACTGCTGCTGCGCGCGGGCCGGGACTCCGGCGAGCGCGTCTGGCCGTTCCCCAACGACCCGGACTTCGACGATGACATCAAGTCGAAGCTCGCGGACGTGGCCCAGTGTGCGTCGGGCGGCGAAGCGGACCAGATACTGGCCGCGCGCTTCCTCCAGCGCTTCGTCCCGGATGGCACGCCGTGGGTGCACGTCGACCTGGCGGCCGCACTGCGCAAGGACGGCCTGGGACAGATGCCCGGAGGGGCGACCGGGTTCGGCGTGCGCTACACGCTGTCGCTGCTGCTGGACCATGCCGGCGAGCTGAAGCGGCTCGCCGGATGACCGGCCCGCCGCCCACCGGTCCATTGACGGGATCAACGCAGGCCGACAATGCGCAGGTTGAACCGGCGCCGGCGGCCACGTCGCTGATCAGCCGGCGATTCCGCGGTTTCCTTCCCGTGGTCGTGGACTTCGAGACGGGCGGCTTCAATTGCCGGACGGATGCCCTGCTCGAGATGGCGGCGGTCCTCGTCCGGATGGATGACGACGGCACCCTCCACCGCGGCGAAACGGTCCATTGCCACGTGAAGCCCTTCGAGGGCGCCAACCTGGAACCGGCGGCGCTGCAGGTGACCGGCATCGACCCCTGGCACCCGCTCCGGCTGGCCCTCGCGGAACGGGACGCGCTCAACCACGTCTTCAAGCCGATCCGCGACGCGATGAAGGAGGTGGACTGCAAGCGGGCGATACTCGTCGCCCACAACGCGCACTTCGACCTGGGCTTCCTCAACGAGGCCATTGCGCGCACCGGTGTGAAGCGCAGCCCATTCCATCCCTTCAGCGTGCTCGACACCGCCACGCTCTGCGGTGTCGCCTACGGCCAGACGGTGCTCGCCCAGGCTGCCATCGCGGCCGGGATGGCCTGGGACTCGGCCCGGGCCCATTCCGCCATCTACGACGCGGAACTGACGGCCGAACTTTTCTGCCAGATCGTCAACCGGTTCAAACCGATCTACGATTCCGCTATTCTGGCCACACCTCCGGCTACGCCGGAACTCAAGGGGACAACACCATGAATCCACTCAAGACCGTATCGTCAGCGCTCATCACCGGCGTCATCCTGATGATCATCGTCAGCCTGCTGCTGCCGGCCAGCGCCGACGTCACCGTGAACCTGGCCAGCCTCGACCGCTGGCTGCACATCGTGTCGGGCGTCTTCTGGATCGGACTCCTCTACTACTTCAACGTCGTGCAGATTCCCGGCCTCGCCGCCGGCCTCGCCGACAAGGGCGGTCCCGGTAACGCCGGCATCGTCAAGTACATCGCGCCGCGGGCCCTGCTCTGGTTCCGCTGGGGCGCCGTGGTCACCGTGGTGAGCGGCGTCATGCTGATGGAATTCGCCTACGGCGGCGGCGGCCTGATGAAGGGGCTGATGTTCCGCGACGGCTTCCAGACGATCGGCGTCGGCGGCTGGCTGGGCATCATCATGCTGTTCAACGTCTGGGTGCTCATCTGGCCGAACCAGAAGAAGGTGATCGGTGTGGTGCCGGCAACCGACGAGGAGAAGGCCAAGGCCCGCGCGACTGCCACCATGGTGTCGCGCATCAACTTCATCCTCTCGATCCCGATGCTGATGGCCATGGGCGGCCAGTCCCACGGCCTGCCCTTCTGATTGGCCCCGTAGGAGCGCCGACCGGCGCGACGGCCTTCCGGCTCGAGACTCGCGGACTCGATTCTCGCCGGAAGGCCGTCGCGCCGGTCGGCGCTCCTGCGGGGACAGCCCTATGCCGACCAGCATGTCTCCCGAGCTGATCGCTTACATTTCCGCGTCCGTCCGCGGGGCGCTCGCGGAGGATGTCGGGAGCGGCGACCTGACGGCAGCCCTGGTTCCCGCCAGTCAGCGGGCAGAAGCGACGATCATCACCCGGGACGCCGCCGTGATCTGCGGGCAGCCCTGGGTCAAGGAAGTCTTCCGGCAGCTCGACCCCGCCGTCAGCGTCAACTGGCGCATCGCCGAGGGGGAAAGCGCCAGCCCGGACCAGACCCTCTGCGTGCTGTCCGGTCCCGCCCGCCCCCTCCTGACCGGCGAGCGCACGGCCCTCAATTTCCTGCAAACCCTCTCGGCCGTCGCCTCCGCCACCCGCGCCTGCGTTGATGTAGTCGCCGGCACGGGCACCCGGATCCTGGACACGCGGAAGACCATTCCCGGCCTGCGGCTTGCGGAGAAGTACGCCGTGCGCATCGGCGGCGGCACCAACCACCGCATCGGGCTCTACGACGGGATTCTCGTGAAGGAAAACCACATCGTCGCGGCCGGCGGGATCACCGCCGCCGTGCGCCGGGCCCGCGAACAGGACTCCAACGTACTCCTGGAAGTCGAGGTGGAAACCCTGTCCCAGGCGGCGGAAGCCATGGCAGCCGGCGCCGATCGCCTCCTGCTCGACAACTTCGACCTGGCGACGATGCGCGAGGCCGTCGCCCTGCGTGATCGCCAGGCCCCGGAAACGACTCTCGAGGCCTCCGGCGGCATCCACTTCGAGACCCTGCGGCCCGTGGCGGACACCGGGGTGGACTTCATCTCGATTGGCGCGCTGACCAAGAACATACGCGCCGTCGACCTGTCCATGCGCTTCCGCTTCGCCCGGGAATCGAACCCATGAAGACCGTCCCCACACCGCCCTGCGAAAACTGTGGCAAGCCGCCAGGCGTCTGTATCTGCGATCGCGCCGCAAAGGTGGACACACGCCTGCGCGTCGTCATCCTCCAGCACCCCCAGGAGGACGATGCCCTGCTCGGGACGGCCAAGCTGGTGGAGGTGACACTGCCAAAGGCCGAGGTCCGGGTGGGCCTGTCCTGGGCCTCGCTGGACCACGCGATCGGCGGCCGGAACGCGGACCGCGAGCGCTGGGCGGTCCTGGCCGTCGCCAAGCTGCCGGTGGCCGTGCCCGAGGAGTCCCGCCACGAACCCGTGGTGGTCATCGACCGGAAGGGCCGCCTACGGGATCTCAAGCGCCACGGGCTGGAAGGCCTCATCGTGCTGGACGGCACCTGGAGCCAGGCGAAGACGCTCTGGTGGCGCAACGCCTGGCTGCTGAAGCTGCCCCGGGTGGTGCTGAAGCCGCGGGAGCCGTCCATGTACGGGCGCCTGCGCAAGGAACCGCGCAAGGAATGGGTGTCCACGCTCGAGGCCATCGGCGACGTCCTGCCTGCCCTCGGGGAGCCGGAAACCGTGCGGTCCAACCTGCGGCGCCTCCTGCGCACCCTTCTCCAGCGCGCAAGGGATCAGGCTAGTATTTCTCCATGAACCAGGCTGCCACCGCCGACACCGTCGCCGACGTCGATCCGCAGCGCTACTTCTGGTACGGGGTTTGGGGGCTGGTGATGGTCCTGTCCGCCCTGCCCATGCTGGGGCTCGTGACGATTCCCCGGTTCATGGGCTATACCGCGACGCTGATCGTCCACGAGCTCTCGGCCTTCCTGTACTTCGGCCACACCTTCTTCAGCAACATCTGGTCGCTGCTGATCCGCAAGACCCAACCGGTCGAGGTGGGAATCTGGGCGCGAGCCCTCCTCCGCAAGCTCTGCCTGGGCGTCACGGGGCCCACGGCGGTCACCACGCCGCTGTTCGGCGTGATGCTCATCGACGACTGGGGCGGGCTGACCAGCGTGCCCTGGGCCTGGGATGCCTATTTCGCTTTCTGGCTGATGGCGGGCTTCAGCGTGGTGCCGGACGTGATCCGCTACGCCCGGAACCGCAACGCGGGGAACCCGATGCACGGCATGATGAGCGGCGGCATCCGCGGGATGCTGGCGCTGGTCGCCACGCTGTACATCCTTCTCTATTGCATGATCGCCAGGGGCAGCCTGTTCCACGACCCGATCCTGCGGGCGCTGGGGATCAGCACCGGTTAGCCGTGCGGCCCGCTGATTCAGGGCGCACCACGCGAGTGCACCTGCACAGTCTCAGGGCGACACCCCTGCGGCAGGTTGTCCATTGACAGGGGCCAGCGCCGCTCCATAGTGTCCCGGGCCGGTCGTCGGCTCAGGAGAGTCCCATGAAGAACGCGATCCTCGGTGCCATCGTCGTCACTCTGGCCGCCGGCTGTTCATCAAATCCCAGCACAACGGCTGCAAAAGCCGTTCGTCCGCCCAGCTTCAACCCGCCGTCCGGCGTGCAGGTGGCCGAGGAAGGCCCGCGCAAGCTGCGCTACTACAAGATCCCCAACGTGCCGAAGGCCGCCGAGGCGTACTACGCCACGGACAACCTGCACATCATCGCGCAGGTACAGGACAAGGATGCGGTGCGCAAGAAGCCCACGGATGGCGGCGCGCTGACCTGGACCTTCACCGACCAGGGCACCGACGTGAAGCGCATCAACGGGGTCGGGCAGGATGCGTGCTCCTATTTCTTCCCCGACATGAAGCACGTGGTGTTCACGTCCATCCGCGACCAGCTCGACAAGCCGATCGGCAACTGGTCCGATCCGCGCGACTACCCCCAGGGCGGGGAGCTCTACAAGGCCAGCATCGACGGCAGCAACGTCCAGCGATTGACCAACAACGAGTTCTACGATGCGGAGATCTCGGTCTCGCCGGACGGCCAGTGGATCGTGTTCGGCCGCCAGACCAACGGCAACATGGACCTCTGGCGCATGCGCGCCGACGGCACCGGCGAACAGCAGATCACCTTTACCAAGGAGTGGGACGAAGGCCGGCCCATGTACATGCCGGACAGCCAGACGGTCATGTTCCGGGCATGGAAGTACGAGGACTACGGCAAGATCCGCCCGACGCCGATGACGGTCTTCACCATCCGGCACGACGGCACGGAACTCACCCCGCGCACGCCGCCCGACACGGGCATGAACTGGAGCAGCTACCCCGCTCCGGACGGCCGGCACTTCATCGGCGTGCGGGTGATCGAGAACAACAACTGGGAAGTGTTCCTGTACGACATGGAGCGCCCCAACGCCCCGCCCGAGCGCATCACCTACAACGCCAAGTTCGACGGGCTGGACTCCATCTCGCCGGACGGCCAGAAGATGCTGTTCGCCCGCGCCACGGGTGACGGCTTCATGGCCGACCTGTACACCCACGTCATGGACATCTCGTCGCTGAACGTCGGGCCGCAGTACTACAAGGGCAGCATCCCGAAGGTGGCCGCAACCAAGGCCGAGCCGGGCTGGTGATCGGTCGCGACGTTACCGGATGACGGTAAAAAGCCCCGCTTCGGCGGGGCTTTTTCTTTGCGGGCCCGCTCAGGAAACCTGGGACAGGCCCTTCGCGACTATTGCGCCCCTTGTGTCAAGCAGTTGACAGAGCCCGGGCCCGGGCCGGGGCACTGTCTGTCCAACGGCGGGGGTACCGCCGGCCATCGGAAAGAAGAGCCCTGTCATGAACCGCACGATCCGCACCGCCCTGATCCTCGGCAGCCTGGCCGGCATCCTGGCCCAGCAGGCTTCGGCCGACACGGCCGCAACCCAGCCCGTCTACGGGGACGAGCTGCAGCGCTGCGTCGTCGCCCTGCGCCCCGAGGCAGCCGATGTCGGCGCCGCCACGGCCAGGCACACGGTGACGGAGGTCACCGTCCGTGGCATGTGGCGCGAGTTCACGATCAAGTCGGCCTACACCGCGAATGGCGGCAAGGCGCTGGGCGACACGGTGTCCCGCTGCAGGACTGCGCGGTGGAGTTCTGGCACGGAGCTCAACGTGGTCGCACGGCACGCGCCCAGCGCCGCCGCCGTGGCCGAGGCCCGCCTGGCCGCCCGCTAGACCACCCGGCCCCGCCGGACGCCGCCCCTTGGGGGCGTGCGTCTCAGGCCGGGTGCAGTATCCCTAGAACGGAATGCGCCCGGCCCAGGTGTCCACGTACATGCGGAAATCGCCGATCAGGCTGTAGACGGGGTGGTAGAACGTGGCGGGCTTGTTGCGCTCGAAGTAGAAGTGGCCGACCCAGGCGGGTCCGTACCCCGCCAGGGGTACCGCAACCAGCAGGTAACCGTTCCCCGTGGCCAGGCTGGCTGCAAGTACGACCAGAACCAGGCTGGTGCCAAGGAAATGCAGCCGGCGGTTGGTCCGGTTCTGGTGCTCGCGCAGGTAGTGCGGGTAGAAATCCGCGAATGAGCCGAAGTGGCCGGCGGCGCCCACGAAATCAGCCGCCGTTGACGACCGCCGCCATCACCACGCGCTTTGGCTCCGCAATGCCGTAACCCTGCGCGTAATCCACGCCCATACCGCGGAGCATGGTGATGATTTCCTGATTTTCGGCCCATTCGGCAATGACCTTCTTGCCGGTGAGGTGGCCGATTTCGTTGATGGAACGGACCATCTCGCGGTCGATGGGATCATGCAGAATCTCCTTGACGAAGCTGCCGTCGATCTTCAGGTAGTCGACGGGGAAATGTTTCAGATAGCCAAATGACGACAGGCCCGTGCCGAAATCGTCCAGGGCGAACTTGCACCCCAGCTCCTTCAGCGCGTTGATGAAGCGGCTCGCCTGGGCAAAGCTCGCAATGGCCGCCGTTTCCGTGATCTCGAAGCAGATCTTGCTGGCATCCAGCCCGCTCCTCTGGAACTGGCGGATGACGAAGGGCAGGAACTCGTTGTCGGCGAGGCTGGCACCAGACAGGTTGATCGAGCACAGCGCCAGCTTCTCGCGCTCGTCCGCCTCGGAAACCAGCCAGCGGAAGGCGTGCTCCACCACCCACCGGTCAATGTTGGAGATCAGGCCGTAGCGCTCCGCGGCCGCGATGAACAGGTCGGGCGACACGAGCGCCCCCTGCTCGTCCCGCATACGGAGCAGGATCTCGTAGTGGGAGCCGGTCTCCTCGACCTGCAGCGGCTGGATCGTCATCCGGTACAGCTCGAAGCGGTCGTCCTCCAGCGCGTTGTTGATGCGCGCGGCCCACTGCATCTCGCGGCGGCGGCGCATGAGGTCGATGTCGTTCTGCTTGTAGGTGTGGATGCGGTTCCGCCCCGCCTCCTTCGCCGCCTGGCAGGCGCTGTCGCCGGCCGTGATCAGGGTGGCAACGTTCTCGTTGTCGCCGGTGATCGGCACCACGCCGATGCTGACGCCGAGCCGGAAGGTGCGGTCGTCCCAGGTGAACTTGTGCTCCTTGATGGCCTCACGGAGCATCTCCGCCGTGCGCATGGCCTCCTCCATGCTGCAGGCCTCCAGCAGCAGGCCGAACTCGTCGCCGCCCAGGCGGGCGAGCGTATCGCGCCAGCGGATCTTCGCCTTCAGCAGCGCGCCGAGCTGGGTCAGCAGGGTGTCGCCGGCACCGTGGCCGCAGGAGTCGTTGATGATCTTGAACTGGTCCAGGTCCAGGTACAGGAGCGCGTAGGACGTCTCCCGGGCCTTGGCGCTCTTCAGCGACCGTTCCAGCCGGCTCTCGAACTCCCGGCGATTGACCAGGCCGGTGAGCAGGTCGTGGCTGGCGTGGTAGGACAGGCGCCGGTTCAGCTCCCGGGACTCGCTGACGTCGTGGAACACCAGCACGCCGCCGGTCACGTCGCCCCGGTCATTCCGGATCGGGGAGGCCGTGCTCTCTATATAGAGCTCGTTGCCGTCCCGCCGGATCAGCAATGACGGCCGCACGGACTTGACCGAGCGGTTGCGCTTGATGGAACTCATCACCGGGTTCTCGAGGGGCTCGCAGGTCTCCTCGTGGAAACCGCGGAAGATCTCGTCCACGTGCCGCCCGCCGGCATCGTCCAGCTTCCAGCCCGTGAGTTCCTCGGCCACCGGGTTGATGTACTCCACCGTGCCGTCGTGATCCGTGGTGACCACGCCGTCGCCGATCGACTGCAGGGTGATCTGGGCGCTCTCCTTTTCGCGGAACAGTGCCTCCTCGTAGACCTTCTGCTCCGTGATGTCGGTCTCCACGCCCACCAGCCGGCGCAGCCGGCCGTGGTCGTCGAGGAGCGCCTTGGCGCGGCAGTTCACCCAGCGCCACTCGCCATCCTTGCGGCGCATGCGGTGGGTGTTCTCGAAGAGCGGCGTGCGGCCGGCGATGTGGTCCCGGAGCCGCGCCTGCAACCGGGCGTAGTCGTCAACGTGGACGATGCGCCGCCAGTCGGGGGCATTGCGGGCCAGGTCGTCGTCGCCGTAGCCCATCATCCGTTTCCAGCGCGGCGAATACTCGACCCGGTTGTTCAGCGCGTCGAAATCCCAGGTGCCGTCATTGACGGTCTGCTCCAGCAGCTCCTCGCGCTCGTTGATCTCGGCGAGCCGTGTCGTGGTCCGGAGCCGCTCCAGGCCGCAGGCAAGGCTCGAGCCGAGGAGCTTGAGCAGCAGCATGTGCTCCACGCTCCAGTCCGGCTGGGGCTGGCCGAAGAACAGGGTCAGGCAGCCGGCGCGCTGGCCGTGGACGTGGAAACCGATCAGCAGGACCGCGCCGCAGCCGAGGACCGCGAGCCGGGCCGCATCGGCGGCCTGGGAAGCCGGTGGCGCGTCCGTGCTGGCGATGCCGTGCACGCGCAGGTGATCCAGGTGCTTGTCGAGCCAGGGGAACTCGTCCAGGGACGCGCCGGTCAGGACGTCCGGGTTGCACAGGGCGAAGGGGCTGCGGGCCGCGATGACCTGGCCGACGCGCCGGCCCGTGGCATCCAGGAGCAGGACGCCGATGGCGTCGCAGGCGGTTTCGTCCCGCAGGGTCTCCAGGGCGGCGGCGAGCACGGGGTCGGCGGGGCCGCCCGCCAGGTTCTGCAGGTCCACCGCCAGCTTGGTGTAAACGACGTCCAGGCCCCCGGCAGTCCGGGCGCCCGTTGCATCCTGCAGGCCCGTTAGAGTCAGGTGGTATTCCATTATGTCCGTTGCCCCCCGGCCACCTGCGACACATTCTGACAGGGATTTTTCAGAAAACAACCTAAGCCGATGTTCTCCATCGGATTTGGTATTCGGGGTTCCACCCCGGTCAACCGACCCGGCCGGCCGGCGTTCTGTAACCGGGACAACCCTCCCCTCAATCTGGAGAACTACCATGCCCTCGCCACCGATTGCCTGGACGCGATTCACAGCTGACCTAGCCGTGCTCGCCACCCTCTTCCTCACCCTGGCTGGCTGCGGCGGCGGCAGTGGCGGCAGCGGTGCGGCGCCGGCTGACGCCGACGGCACCGTGCTGATCGGCCTGACCGACGCGGACGGCGACTTCCTGCACTACACGGTGGATGTGGTCTCCCTGACCCTCGAGAAGGCCAACGGCAGCACCGTCGAGACCCTGCCCACCGCGGGCCGTCTCGACTTTGCCGAGTACCGGGACCTCACGGAGCTGTTTACCGCTGCGCGGGTACCGCTCGGCACGTATGTCGCCGGTTCCATCACCCTCGACTACACCGGCGCGGATCTCCAGGTGGAGTCAGCCGGTGTGCCAGTCCCCGCGGTGGCCGTGGACCGGGATGGGAATGCCCTCACCCGCTACACGCTCCGCATCCAGCTCGCGAATGGCCGCCCCCTGGTGGTGGCCCCGGGCGTTCCCGCCCTGCTCAGCATCGACTTCGACCTGGATGCCTCCCACGACGTCGATATCACCCGGAGCCCCGCCGTCGTGACCACGGCGCCCTTCCTGGTGGCGGAACTCCAGCCGGTGACCGAGAAGGACCTGCGGGTCCGGGGCCTGCTCGAGTCGGTGGACACCGCGGCCGCCGAGTACACCGTGCAGGTCCGGCCCTGGCACCTGCGCACCGGTGCCTCGTTCGGCACGGCAACCGTGCACACCGGCGACGACACTGAATTCGAGATCGACGGCACCCGCTACACCGGCACCGCCGGCCTGGCGGCCCTCGCGGCCCTGCCGCCGGACAGCCCCACGGTGGCCTTCGGCACCCTGACGACGGCGGAGCGGCGCTACGACGCCAGTATCGTCCTGGCCGGCAGCAGCGTGCCGGGACAGGGCCTGGATGCCGTGGTTGGCAACGTGGTGGCGCGCACGGGCGACGTGCTCACGGTGCGCGGCGCCACCGTCGTCCGGAGTTCCGGCGTGGTGATCTATCGCGACACGGTCACGGTTACCGTCGGTGACGACACCTCGGTGCGCCGCCGCCCGGGCCTCGAACTCGACAAGTCGGCCATCTCCGTGGGCCAGCGGGTCGAGATCCTCGGTACCGTCGCTCCGGCCCCGGCCATTCCCGGCTCGGTGCTCGATGCCACCGCCGGCCGGGTGCGCCTGCTGGTGACCAACCTCGCGGGCCTGGTGACTGCCAGCAACCCGGGCCAGCTGAACGTGGACCTGGCGAGCATCGATCGCCGGCCGGCGGGACTATTCGATTTCAGCGGCACGGGCCTCGCACCGGCCGTGGATGCGGACCCGTCGGACTACGAGGTGGCGACCGGCAACCTGCAGCTGGGAGGCATCGGCACGGGTGATGCCGTACGACTCCTCGGCTTCGTCCAGCCGTTCGCTGCGGCACCCCAGGACTTCAACGCCTTCACGGTGGTGGGCCTGACGACGCGGGGGGCCCGCCTCGCCCTCGGCTGGTGGCCCGACGGCACGACGGCGCCCTTCCTGGCGCTCGGCGCGGACGGCATCGTGCCGGACCTGGCGAATCCGGACCTGGGCGCCCGGCACGTCATCCTGGTGGGCGGCGTGCCGGTGAACCTCCTGGACCTGCCCGCCGCGCCGACGCTCAAGGCCCCCGCCAGCGGCCCGACGCGCTATGCAATCCTGGAAGGTCCGCGGGTCCTCGTCTTTCCGGACTTTGCCAGCCTGGCCGCCGCCCTCGCCGAGCGGCTGGACGGAAACACCCTGGCCTACGGCCTCTGGGCGGAAGGCGCCTGGGACGCGGATGCCAACGAGTTCACGGCGCGGGTCCTCGGCGTACACCTCTCCGCCGACTGAGGTCGGCCGGCCTGGCCACCCCTCGGGGCCGGTGACGCAAGTCACCGGCCCTTTCTCCTTTGGGGAGCGGTCTTTCGGCATAATCGCCGCCATAACTCCAAACAAGAACGGTGTCGGCCCATGTTCGAGAAGCTCCGCGTCTGGTGGGCGCTGGATAAGGCTGCCGAACAGGACAGCCCGGACAACCCCTTTGGCCCCCTCGCACCAACCCAGCGGCGGGATGCCGGGCCGATGCTCGCGCTCGCTTTCGGCTGGGGCTTCCTGATCACCGGCCTTTTCATCGGCGGCCTGCTCGGCGCCGGCCAGCCTTTCTGGCCCGACCTGGTCTGGAGTTCACTGCTGGGCAATGGCGTGAACTTCCTCGTGGGCGCGCTGGTCGGGTACATGGGCTACCGGACCGGCATGAACAGCGGCCTGCTGTTCCGGCTGGTTTACGGCAACGTGGGCGCAGCGGTGCCGGTCCTGTTCCTCACGGTACTGCTGATCTTCTGGCAAGGCATCACCGTCGGCGCCTTCAGCTTTGCGTGGGTCCAGGACTTCGACTCGCCCTGGTTCTACGCCATTGCCGTCTTCGCGGGCCTGCTCTACACCTGGACCACCTATTACGGTGTCCAGGGCCTCGAGAAGGTGGCGCTGCCGGCCGTGCTGATCCTGGTGGCCGTTCTCGTCTACGCGGGCTGGTACAACATCGACCGCGCCGGGGGCTGGGACGCCTTCCTCGCACTCTCCCGCAGCACCGCCGCGAAGAACCCGCTGACCGACGTCCAGGCCATGAACATCGTGATCGGCTCCTGGATCGTCGGCGCGGTGGTGATGGCGGAGTACACCCGGTTTGCCCGCCAGGCCTGGGTGTCCATCGCCATTCCCTTCATCGTGCTGATCGTCACCCAGTGGATCCTGCAATTCGTGGGGGCCATGGGCGGCGTCGTCTCCGGAAATTTCGACTTCACGGCGTACATGCGCTCGGTGGGGCCGGTGATCTCGCTGTTCGGGCTCGTCGCCATGAGCTTTGCGCTCTGGACGACCGGTGACGCCAACCTCTACCTGCCGTCCATCCAGACCGCCAGCGTCTTCCGCCGGCCCAAGCGGGTCATGGTCGTCATCTGCGGCCTGCTGGGCACGCTGATCGGCCTCGGGATCTACCAGCGCTTCATGGACTTCATCAACATCCTCGCCATGATTGCGCCGCCCCTCATCGGCCCGGTGATCGTGGACTACTACCTCTGCAACCGCATGCGCTTCCGGGCCGACCTGCTGGAGCGGCTGCCGGCGTGGAACCCCATCGCTGTCGTGTCCTTCGTCGCCGGCGCGGTCGGGGCGTGGCTGTCGCCGGCATGGATCGCCAACGGCCTGCTCGGCCTGCTGGTGTCGATGGTTGCCTATGGCGTCCTCTACGGACTGGCGAGCACCCTGGGTGTCAGGCTCGGCCATGCCCGGGCGGTGGCCGACTCGGGGGCGCGATGACCGCGTGGAACCTGACCTTCCTCGGGGTTGGCAACGCCGCCGCCCCTCAGCTGGGCTCCGCCAGCGTCGTGCTGGAGAAGGACGACGCGCCGCTGCTCATGGTGGACTGCGGCCAGGAGGCGCTGTCGGCGTTCCTCGAGCGCTACGGCCGCCCGCCGCCCGCCGTGTTCATCACCCACGTGCACATGGACCACGTGGCCGGCTTCGAGCGGCTGTTCGTGGCCAACTACTTCGGGAATTCCGGCCTGCCGCGCACCCGGCTCTTCGTGCCGGCGATGCTCGTGCCGCTTCTGCAGGGCCGGGTTGCCGACTATCCCAACGTGGTCGCCGAGGGCTCGGCCAACTTCTGGGACGCCTTCGAAGTCGTGCCCGTGAGCTACGGCTTCTGGCACCAGTCCCTGTGGTTCGATGTCTTTGCCGTCCGCCACCACGTGCCGGGCACGGCCTACGGCATCTGCCTGCCGGGATCGTTCCTCTACACCGGGGACACCCGGCCCATCCCGGAGACCGTCGCCCAGTTCGCGGACGGCCTGATGCCGCTGGTGCACGACTGCGACCTCCACGGCAACCCGTCCCATACCGGCCTGCCGGACCTGCTGCGGGAGTACAACGAGGACCTGCGACGCCAGATGGTCGTGTACCACTATGCGTCAACCGAGGACGGTGCGACGCTGGCAAAAGCAGGGCTCCGGGTGGCCCGCCCCGGCGACCGGCTCAGCGTGCCGTCACCGCGGGAACCGGCCGCCGCCCATGCGTCGGCCGTGCACCAGCGGCTGCAGGGCGACCGGCGGCACGGCAGGCACTGACGGCAAGTCCCGGCCAAACGACCACACGAAGGAGTCACCGCGTGCTGCGATTGTTCCTGGGCGCCCTGGCGGTCACGGCCGTCTCCTGGATCTGGAGCGTCGGCTTCTACGTGCTGAGCCCCATACCCTACTGGACCATGTCCCAGACCCTGGACGACAAGGCCGCCGGCGCAGCCCTGCTCGATCACTTCCCGGAGAGCGGCACCTACATCCTTCCCGGCCGGGACAGCGGCACGGAAGTCCGCAGCGCGATGCGGGCCAACGGGCCGGTAGCCACCGTCTACATCGTCCGCGAAGGACGGCCCCAGTCATCGCCGCTCAAGTCGGCCCTCGGCACGCTGCAGGGAATCGCCATCGGCCTGACGCTCGGCGTGGCCATGCTGATGCTGAACCGCTACACCACGAAATACTGGAACCACGTGGCCATCTGCACCACCGTTGGCCTGGCCTACTCGGCCTACCCGCGGATCGCCGACATCGTGTTCTCGGACTTCCCGCCCGGCTACCAGTGGATGATGATCTTCTCGGACTTCGTCAGCTTCACGCTGATGATCATGGTGATGGCGTGGTTCACGCGGCCGCGCCCGGCCTGAAGCCCAACGACTGGAGCGACCAATGAGCTACGCAGCGATCACCGGCTGGGGCAAGTGCCTGCCCCCGGCGGTACTGACGAACGCGGACCTGGCCACCTTCCTCGATACCAGCGACGACTGGATCACGACGCGGACAGGCATGCGGGAGCGGCGCATTTCCCACGTACCCGCCATCGACATGGCTACCGTAGCCAGCTCCCGGGCGCTCGCCTGTGCCGGACTCGCGGCGCAGGACCTCGACCTCATCGTCTACGGCAGCTGCAGCTTCGACGAGCAGGTGCCCAACAGCGCGTCGGGTGTGCAGGTCCTGCTCGGCGCCCACAACGCGGGCGCCATGGACATCAATACGGCCTGCACGAGCTTCCTCTACGGGCTCTCGGCGGCCAGCGCCATGGTGCGCTCCGGCGTCGCCAGGAATGCCCTGGTGATCGGCGTCGAGCTGATCTCCCCCTACATGGACTGGGACAATCGCAACGTGTCAGTGCTGTTTGGCGATGGCGCCGCGGCCGTGGTTCTCCAGTCCAGCGAGAACGAACTCGGCGTACTCGGCGAGCATCTCGGCTGCTTCGCGGACGCCAGGCAGACGCTCCGGGTGCGCGGCATGGGCTGCTCCTACGCCAACCAGGGCGTGCAGTACGGGGATACCCTCTGGGACTTCGACGGCCAGGAGATCTTCCGGCGGGCCGTCAAGGGCATGTCCCAGGCCACGGAGAAGGCGCTTGCCCGGTGCGGCATCACGACCGACGCCATCGACCTCATGGTCCCCCACCAGGCCAACCTGCGCATCATCGAGTCCGTGGCGAAGTACGCCGGCGTCCCGATGGAGAAGGTCTTCCTGACCGTGGAGCGCTACGGGAACATGTCGGCGGCCACGGTGCCCGTCGCGCTGGTCGAGGCGCTGGAGGCCGGCCGGGTGAAGCCGGGCGCGATGATCCTGATGCCGGGTTTTGGCGGCGGCCTGACCGTGTGCTCCCATGTCGTGCGCTGGGGCGACCGGGTTACGCCCCTCGGAACAACCACGGCCGAACTGCCACCGAGTGAGCGGACCGCCCTCGAGATGGTCAATGCGATTCGCGCCCACCGGAGTACCCGCGGCACGTCGGAGCGCGGGCTGATGGCGCCGCGCTTCGCGGAGACGGGGAGGCTTCCCGGTATCGGGACCTAGACCCTGCCGACTGCCCGGCCGAGCAGGATCTTCCCCAGGTGCAGCAGGTTGTTGGTGGTCCAGTACAGCACCATGCCCGCCGGGAAGGTGTAGAGCAGCACGAAGAACAAGGCGCCCATCCCGTAGAGGCGCAGCCGCTGCCCCGCCCGAAGCGCCGGTGCCAGGCTGGGGTCTTCCTGAAGGCGGGCGGCAAGGATCGTGAAGAGCGTCATCAGCACCGGCAGCAGGTTCAGGTGTGCGCCGAAGAACGGCAGCACGCCAGGCAGGGCGGCGACCCGGTCGGGCAATGACAGATCCTGCGCCCAGAGGAAGTGGGCGCCGGCCAGGTCGAAGTTCTCACCGAGCATGTCGAAGGCCGCGATGAACACCGGGATCTGCACGAGGAAGCCGGCGAGGCTCTTCAGCGTGTAGAACTGGCTGATTCCGTGCCTGCGGTAGGCCTCCAGGGTGAGGTTGTGCGCCTCCTCGCCCTTGAAATCGCGCTTGATGGCGGCGAGTTCCGGGGCCAGCAGGCTCTGCTGGCGATTCACCTCCGCCTGCCAGCGCTCCGCGATCCAGGTGAGCGGCCACATCAGCACTTTCACGGACAGCGAGAGGAGCATGATGGCTAACCCCCAGTTGCCGACGATGCCCTGCCAGAATTCGAGGATGAACCGCAGGCCGCTCGCCAGCGCGCGCAGCCAGTCCCAGAGGCTGGCGTAGAGCATCTTGCCAAGTTCAGGAGCAGCGGCACCCAGTTCCGCCGCCGTCACAGGGCCAGCGTAGAACTGCAGGTTCACGCTCCCCGAGCCTTCGCTGTCGCGGCCCAGTGTGAGCACTGGCGACTCGGGATTCACTTCCGATGCGGCCACGCGTAACGATGAGCCTGACCTCAAGAGCACCGTCCAGAAGCGCCCGCGCAACCCCGTCCACTCGCCGGCTGGGAGTGTGCGTCGGTTGCCGTCGGCGTCGTCACTGGCCGGGATCGACTGGCCCGTGGCGTTCACGACGACGGCGCGATTATCGGTATAGATGCTGGCGAGGCCCGACAACGGCTCGCCGGCGAGTGCGGGACCTCCGGCGAGCACGAGTTGCGCGCCAGCCGGTACCTGGATGGACGCCGACAGCGTCCTGCCGGCCTCGTCGAGGCGGTAGCTGTGGACCAGCCGGATGCCGCCGTAGGGCTCAACCGAGGTCAGCATCAGGGTCGTGCCGCCAGCGGACTGTCGCACGTCCCGCTCGTACTCGAGATTCTCGAGCCGGCGGCTCGCCACGTCGTCCCCCGCGACCTGCCAGGCAAGCCGGGAGCTGCCCGCCGCGGGCCCCAGAAGGGTCAAGGGCTCCTGGCCGGCGATGCACACGGCCTTGCAGCTGTCCCACCGCCCGGGCAGGCCCCCCGTGAGGTTGATCAGCACCTGCTGCCGCGCCCCTTGCAGGGCGACCGCCGCGGGGAACGCGATGGACGGCGAGAGCGCGGTCGCCGCGCAGACGATCCAGACTGGCAGTGCCCGAATCTTCACTGGTAAAACCGCCGCATCTCGCGCATGGATTCCTCGATCAGCCGGGCATTGGGCCTGGCATCCGCCGGCGGGCGGTAGTCCGGGCCCAGGACCTCGGCGAAGCCGCCGGGTTCCGTCACCATAACGCGGCCCGGCTCCACGATGGCGTGGTCGTGATAGCTGCCGGCGATGATCCAGTCCCAGGACACGCCGTCGAAGAGATTGCGGCCCACGCTGTAGTCGGCGGGGTCGTTCGTGCAGGCGAACAGTCCCGCAAGAAGCGTCGCGGGCAGGTCCTGGTGGGCGGTCCGGTGTTCGTAGACACGGGCCGGTTTGCCCGGCCAGCGCATGAGCAGGGTGGCGCGCAGCTGGTACGGGCCGAAATTGCTGGCGTGGCCGTAGTAGCCGAGCCCGAGGTCGTCGAATTCATAGCCGTGGTCGCTGGTGATCATCACCAGCGTGTCGTCCCGCAGTCCGGCGGACTCGAGGGCTGCCAGCACCCGCGCCACCTCCCCGTCCACCATGTGCACCCCGTTCCGGTACTGGAGCCAGCGCTCCCGGGCCTTGCCGTTCGCGAGGTAACGGTCGTCGGGCACCAGGCCTGCGGTGGCCCCGCCTTCGGTGACGGGCGGGTCGTAGTAGAGGAAGGCGAAGAACGGAGCGGCCGGGGTCCCGCCGGCCCGGCGCGCGTCGACCCAGCGCAGCCAGTCGGCGGTGACGGCGCGGTTCTTCTCCACGCCCGTCGCGTCGGCCTCGGGCTTGAGGCCGGGGACTCCGGCAAACACGGTGCGGTCGATCAGGGTCGGGCTGCCGTAGCCCACGGCGCTGGAGGTCATCAGCTCGTAGCCCTGGTGGCGGAATTCCTCCAGCAGCACCGGTGGACGCTGGACGTCGTAGAAGGTCTGCCAGTAGGTGCTGGGCAGGCCGTAGAACATGGAAAACAGGCCCATGCGCGACGAGTTGCCGCCGCTCCAGTGGTTGGCGAACGCCTGGCCCGCGTCGCGGAAGGCGGCGACGGTGGGACTGGACACGGGGTCGATGGCGTCCGGGCGCAGCGCGTCGATGAGAATCCAGAGGACGTTGGATTTCGCGCTGCCCGGCGCCGCGCACTGGAGCGGCTTCAGCGGATACCGAAGATCGCCGGCCGCATCGGCACTGCCCTGCCGGAGCAACCGCGCCTGGCGCACCCGTTCCTCGTCCAGCCAGCCCAGCTTCGCCAGCGTGCGCTTGCCGTGGAGCGGGTAATAGAGCGGCAGCATTGCCGTGAAGCGGGTCACCGGGCTGTAGCCCACCGCGTCCGCCCACACGTGCAGGCCCTGGCTGGCGACCCAGCACGCCAGGATGCCCGCGGCGAGCACCCGGCCGCCGGCGGGTCGCGGGCGACCGGCCAGCCAGCGCCGGAGGCTCCCGGCCAGCATCGATTCGAAGGCCAGGGCAATGAGGAACACGATGCCGGTAAACACCCAGGTGGAGGTCTCGAACAGCACCACGGTAAAGAGGCTGAGGTGGAATCGCCGCTCCACGAACAGGTTGGTGTCCAGCACGAGGAGGACCAGGCCGGCCGCGCCGAGCAGGACCGCGACAGGCATCACCAGGCGGCGCGCGGGCCAGGCCGCGATGAGCGGTCCCAGAACCAGAAATGGCAGCGCGATGGCCAGCAAGCCCATCTGACCGAGCATCGCCAGAGGGACATACACGGTCGCCAGCGCCGCATCCGGCCAGGACCAGGCTGGCAGGTAGCGGAGGGCCACGAGCAGGTAGAGCCCGGCGTTCACGGCGCCGAACCAGCCTGCCCAGCGATACAGTTCCCGGCGGGTCATGCGCCCCGGCGTCCCCGGACGTCAGCGGCGATCCGCGCGATGGCGGCCGCGCCCGCGGGACCGCTGCTACCCAGGTTGCAGACCCAGTCGTTCCGCAGGGCCGCCACGCTGGCGCGAAACCGGGCCGGGTCCGCCACCAGCTCGCGGATCCGCGCGGGCGCCTCGCCGATGGCAGCGGGCGGGAGCAGCGCCCCGAGCCGTGCGCGCACGTAGGACTCGAAGGGCTCCAGTCCCAGCTCAGGCCAGGTGTCGTTCCGGGCCTTGGGTGGTACGTCGATGTAGAGCACCGGCTTCTCCAGGCCCATGCCGTAGTCCTGCCCTGCCCCGGACCAGTCGGTGATCATCACGTGGGAATCGTAAAGCGAATCGCTCTCCCCCATCTGCTCCATGAGCCGGAAGCGGGGGTTGGCCCCGTGCCGTCGCGCGATGTCATCGATCACGGCGGGCGTCATCCAGCGCGTCTGGTAGTGGGGCCGCAGCGTGACGCGGAAGCCGGCGTCGAGCAGGGTTGCAACCAGCGGTCCGCCGCACACGGGCAGGATGGTCTGCTCGCCCCAGGACGGGGCCACGAGCACGTGAATGTCGCCGTCGCTGGCAATGGGCGGCGGCTCGCGCCGGTTGGCCAGCAGCTCTTCCAGGCGGCCATAGCCGTGGGGAATGAGCTGCTTGGCGGGCAGCCCCTGCAATTCCTCGCGGCGGCGGATCTCCCGCATCTGGTGCGGCCCGGCGCAGAGGATGGTGTCGTAGTTGTCGAACGAGTTGGCGCGATCAGCCATGTGGGTGCTGATCAGCGAGTGGAACATGTAGACCACATGCACGGGGTGCACGGAGCGCTTCAGCTCGAGATTGCCGAAATCGAGGATCTGGGTCACCAGCACGTCGGCGTCCAGGAACTGGCAGAACGAGATCCGCCAGACGCCCTTGCCGACGCAGAACCCGCGGATGCGCGCGGTGGCCTGGTGCAGGCCCGGGTCCTCCGGATCCGAGCTCACGTACAGGACGGACTCGCCCAGCACGTCCGTCAGGTGCCGGATGACCGGCGCGAAGTGGTGCCAGTCCTGCCGGCTTTCCGACAGGAAGACGATGCGCCGCTCGTCCCGGGGAATGCGCTTGAAAGCGCGCCAGGCCCGCCACTCGCCGAACCAGGACACGGGTCGCCTCAGCCGGCCCGGAGAAACGTGACTTCGCGGCCGGTGTCGCTGACCGCCGCGATCCGGTACCCCGCCGCCCGCAGGCCGGCGACGGCGCGCCGGGTGGCGTCCAGCCCCACCTCCGGAAAGCGGTGATGGAACTCCACGAGGACCTGCCCCGGCAGGAAGCCACTGGCCAGCATGTCATCCAGCACCGCGTACTCGGCGCCCTCGATATCCATGCGGAGCAGGTCGGGAACGGGGCAACCCAGCCGTCTGGCGATGGTGGTGAGCCGGCAGCCCTCGGCCACGACGGCTCCGGCGACGACGGCTCTGGCGCCGCCGGTGCGCGATGCGACGACGCTGAGCATGGGCGCGCTGCCGGCGCGGTTCGCCTTGCGCTGCTCGAGGTGAATGGGACCGTCCTCTGCCACCACCGCCCACGGGTGATGCCGGAATCCGGCCGGCAGCGCCAGGGCGCCGAGCCAGTCGTTGCTGAAGGGCGTGGGATCGAAGGTGTCCACGATGGCGGCGTAGTCCTGGATGAGGCCGAGCTCGAAGTCGATGTTGTTGCCGACACCGAGGCCGAACACGCGCGCGCCGCGGGGCAGGCGCTGGTGGCACAGCAGCCAGCCGGCGGCAGGCCGCACCGGTTCCCGGATCTCGGCCCGCAGCCAGAGCTCGCGGCCGGCCAGTCGCCGGGCCAGGCGCTTGGCGCGCTGGTAGAACGGCTGGCCACGGAGCTGCTTGCGGAGCTGCCGAAGGCTGGTCACCGGCGCTCCTGGAACTCGGGCCTAGGAGGACCGGTTGGACTGGCCCGGAGACTGGCCCGGAGACTGGGCGGCGCTCGGGCCGGCGCTCGGGCCACCCGGCTTTTGCGGCGGGCGGCGCAGGACCAGGTTCTTCAGCTTGTACCAGTAGGTCTTCACGGCCAGGCCGATCGTGGCGAAGAGCCCCACGATCGCCGAGAGGATCATGCTGCCGGTGCTGGGATCCAGGTAGGCGTGGGCCTCCGGCGCCAGGCCGGCCAGGCTGCAGAACAGTGCCAGGAGAAGCGCGGAATGTCGGGGCTTGTGCATGGCGCGCATCATAACGCAGCCCGGCGCGCCGCGGCCTCGGTGCGCCGACGCACCTCCGGGTAGACGGTGCTCCGGGCGCGGGCCAGGTGGGAGGGGTCGTCGATCTCTCCCCAGACCAGGTCGGCAACGACCGGGCAGGCGATGGGCTGTTCGCGGCCGGCGGCGACCAGGCAGTCAGTCTCGTAGTCGTACTTCAGCGACGTCGCGAAGGCCCGCCCGGCAATGCCGCACATCCGCCCGTACAGCTCCGCGGAGATCTTCGAGATGCCGACCAGCTCCCCGGCGACGCCGGGCCCGAGGGCTGAGCGGTCCTTCGACATGTTGACCAGGTTGCCGTGCCGGCACTCCACGTACACCTCGTCGCCCGCACGGGTCGGCCCGGAGAGCAGGATGGCATCGGCGGCCGGGTGCTCCAGCAGGCTGGTCAGCGCCCGGGGCTCGTACACCAGATCGGATTCCAGGAGCAGGAATTCCCCCTGAGCGGCCTCCCGGGCGCAGAACAGCGAGTACATGCTGCCCGATTCGGCAAACCGCGGATTGTGGACGGTGCGGACCAGGCCCCCGCTCCGGCGGGCCAGGTCATCGTAGTGGCCGGCGCAATGCCCGGTGACGATCAGCACGTCGCGGATGCCCGCCTGCACAAGCCGACCGATGGATTCCTCGATGATGGACAGTTCGCCGAGGCGCAGGAAGCCCTTCGGGAAGTCGCCCACGTGCCCGGCCAGCCGGGTGCCCCGGCCGGCGGCGAGAATGACCGCCGACCTCACGGGGCGCCGCCGCCGTGACCGGCCAGGTGGCGGCCGAGGGCGCGGCACAGCCGGTCCAGGTCGTCCTGCCGGATGTCGCCCATGTGGGCAATGCGGAAGATCTGCGCACCCAGGTCCCCCTGCCCGGCGTAGATGACGAAGCCGTCGGCCTTCAGCGCGTCGTGCAGTGGGGCGTAGTCCTGCCCCGCCGGCAACTGCCAGGACCAGAGCACCGCCGAGTAGTCGGCGGCGGGCAGCAGGGTCCGCACGCCCAGGTTGCCGAGCGTGGCGGCGATGCGCGCCGCGCGGGCGGCGTAGGCCTGTCGCCGGGCCTCGGTGCCGCCCTGCTCCGCGTGCTCCGCCAGGGCCTCCTGCAGGGCGAACGCGACCTGGGGCGGCAGGGTGAACGGCGAGAAGCCATCCCTGTGCTGGGTGCCGTAGTAACTGCGCAGGTCCAGGTACAGGGTGCCGGCGCGCTGGGTGGGACCGTCCCAGAGGTCGTCCCGGCCCAGGACGAAGGACAGGCCGGCGACGCCGTGCAGGCACTTGTTGGCCGTGCCGGCGAGCGCGCCGACGTTCCAGGCAACCGCATCGATCCGTTCGGCGCCGAAGCTGCTCACCGCATCGAGCAGCAGCGTTACCTGGCGCTCGCGGCACAGGCGGCCCAGCGCCGCCAGGTCGTTGAGGCGGCCGGTGGTGGTCTCGTGGTGCACCACCGCCAGGTGCCGGATGGCGGGCTCGGCATCCAGGTGCCGCGCGATGCCGGCCAGGTCGATGGCTGCTGTCCAGGGATGGCCTGCCACCCGGTGAGGCTTGCCGTGGATCTCCAGCATCCGGGCCATGCGCTCGCCGTAGACGCCGTTGGCCACCACGAGCGTGGTGCTGGTATCCGGTGCGAACGTGGCGAGCATCGCCTCGACGGCGGCCGTGCCCGATCCCGCCAGCGTCACGGACCGGTAGCGCGCCGCCATCCCGTCGTGGACACGCACCAGGCGCCGGTTGATGTCCTGCATCAGGGCCGCGAACTCCGGTTCCCGGTGGCACCAGTCGCCCCGGGACATGGCCGCCCGCACCCGGTCGCTCAAGGTCACCGGCCCCGGATTGAGCAGGATCTGCCGCGGGGTCAGCTCGCCGGCGGGCGTCATTTGGCGTCGCCCATCGGGCCGAGCCAGCCGCGAAACCGTTCCGCCACGGCGGCGGGGGACATGGATGGCCGGGGCAAACCCTTCGGCACGCCGGGCAGCACGGGGACGTGGAGGAAGCGGAGTCCCGGTGTGCGGTGAGCCACCGCCGCCTGGACGGCCGCGGGCTCCGCTTCAGTGGCCACCGCGCGATAGCCCGCGCCGGAAGCGATGGCGCAGAAATCCACACCGGCGGAAACGGTGGCCTGGCCGCCGGTGGATTCGTGCTGGCCGTTGTCGATGAGCACGTGCACCAGGTTGGCCGGACGCTCGGCGGCGACGGTGGTCAGCGCGCCGAGCCGCATCAGGGCGGCCCCGTCGCCGTCGATGGCGATGACGCGCCGGTCGGGACGCGCGATGGCGAGACCGAGCGCCAGGCTCACAGCGCAGCCCATCGAACCCACCATGTAGAGCTGGTTCGCCGTGTCGCCCAGCGCAAACAGCTCGCGGCCGGTGAAACCCGTGGTTGCAACCAGCAGGTCCTTGTCGCCCGCGGCCGTGCGGAGCGCCGAGAGAATGGCGTGTCGCTGGGCGACCGGCGCCTTGCGGGGGGTAGCAATCACGGACCGGGGCGGCTCCCTTGCAGGCGTCGCCGCGAGCCGGGCCTCCGCCACGCTGCCCTTGCGCATGACCAGCGCGAAGGGACGCCGCGCCGCCGCCATGTGGGCCATGGCCTTGTCCAGCACGGGTGCGATGCCGGCCTCCTCCTCCGGGAAGAGGGCCCAGGGAATGCCCATGAGCTCCAGGAGCTGCGGGGTGATGGCCCCCATCAGTTCGTGCTGGGGCTCGTCGGCGTGCCCGCCCGGCTCGCCCCGCCAGGTCACGATGAGGAGCACGGGCAGGTTAAACGTGTGGGTCAGCGACGTGAGCGGATTGACGGCATTCCCCAGTCCCGAATTCTGGAACATGACGACGGCGCGACGGCCGCCCAGTTCCGCGCCGGCGCCAATCGCGACCGCATCGCCCTCGTTCGCGGCGCCCACGTAGCGCAACGCGGGGGAACCGATGGTGTAGTTGATGAAGGGCGTGAGGTAGGAACAGGGCACGCCGGTGTAAAAGCCAAAACCCCGCGCGAGAGCCGCACCAATGAACGCCTCGGCCTGGATCATGGGATGGCAATCATCGGGTGGCGATCACGGGTGAACGAACGGGGACCGGGATCAGGCGAAGCTGCCGGCCGCCACCACGTCCTCCAGGCTATCCACGTCGAGCCAGTGGCCCGTCGTGTACAGCACCCGCACGCGTTCGCCTTTCCCGGCCAGGTGGGACAGCAGCTGGTGCAGCTTGGCGAGGCGGTTCGCCGGATCGGCGGCCAGGTCAGCGACCACCGCGCGAAACCGCGGCAAGGCGGACGACGAGACCCGGAGGAAACCCATCCATTCACCGTGGATGCGGTCCTCCGGCAGGTCTTCAGCCGCGCCCTCGAGGAAGGAAGGCTGGTAGAACGTGCGCCGGGAGTACGGCTGCGTGCAGGTCACGTAGTCGGCAGCGCGGCCCCGGTTCACGGAGTCCCGCCACTCGGTGTCCACCACGATGGCGAACTCGTCATCACTCTCACTGAGCGCATCGAGGATGTAGCGGTTGAAGATGACGTCGCCGTAGGACACGTAGAGGTCCATGCTGTCGTCGGGTTCCGCATCGAGTGCCATGGCCAGGGACACCAGTTCGCTGGTGTCCGCGTAGTCCGGGTTGTCGGTGTAGGTGAGCGCGGGCAGGTCCACGGCCTCCGGCAGGTAGCCGCGAACCACATTGATGCGCTTGATGCCCGCGGCGTTGTAGGCGGACACGATGTGGGACAGCAAGGGGCGCCCCCGGACCTTGACCATCGTCTTCGGCCGCTGCTCGGTGAGTTCGCCGAGGGCGGAGCCGCGGGATGCCGCGAGGATGACGGCGCGGGAGCGCGCCTGCTGGCGCGGCAGGTAGCGTTCCTCCGCTTCCTGCAGCTCCGAGGCGCCCTGCAGCCGGAACAGCTCCTTCACCGGCGCGATGCGGTCCTCCACGGATTGCAGGTTCTGGTCACGGAAGATGGTCTGCGCCGTCGCCTGCATGGCGACGACGGCGGAACGCAGCAGGTGATTGGCCCAGATGGCGATCGAGAAGCCGGCTTCGCGAAAGACCTCGGTCGGCGTGCCGTGATACTTGGTCGGGACGATGACCACGGGCGAGCGGCCAGCCCACTCCTTCTGGAACGCCAGCACCTCCGTCGGGCGGCTCAGCGCGCTGTGGATGAGGATGCCGTCCGAGCCGGCGGCGTGATACGCCTCGGCCCGGCGCAACGCCTCGCCCAGCCCCCAGCCGGCGATGAATGCCTCGACTCGGGTGATGATGGTGAAATTGTCGTCCGACTGGGCGTCCTTGCCGGCCTTGATGCGGCTGCAGAACTCGTCCACGTCGGCCAGCTGCTGCCTGTCGCCGTCGATGAAGCTGTTGGTCTTCGGGTACAGCTTGTCCTCGATGCAGACCGCCGCGATGCCACGCTGTTCCAGCTTGCGGACCAGCCGGCGGACATTGTTGAAGTTGCCGTAGCCCGTGTCACCGTCCAGCAGGATCGGGATGGTCGTGGCGTCGGCCATGAACTCCAGCATCTCCAGCACCTGGGTCCAGCTGGCCTCGTTGGAGTCCCGCACGCCGTACTGGGCCGACATGCAGAGCCCGCCGGCCCAGATGCCGCGGAATCCGGCCTCTTCCACGATCTTTGCCGTAATGCCGTTGTGGGCCTCGAGCAGGAACTCCAGCTCGTCGCTGGCCAGCAACTGCCGGAAGCGGGTGGTCTTTGCGATGGCCGCCGGGACGCTCATACCCTGTAGCGGTACTCCTTGCCCGCCTCCCGCTCGACGTCGGGCGGATAACTCCTGCGCTTGTCGGCGTAGTACTGGCGCAGGTGGTCCCCTTCCGACGCCCGGTTGTAGGTGTAGTAGAGGACCCGGCGCTGCTCGCTCGTGCTGTTGGGCCCCGAGCGGTGCGGCACGAAGGAGTCGAAGAACACGGCGTCGCCCGGCTCGGCCTCGATGGCCACCCAGTCGATCCCGGCGAGCTGTTCCGCCGTGAGCGGCTCCCACTCGGCGCCGATCAGGCGCTGGCCGCGGAAGTTGGTGGCGATCTCCAGGCAGCCGTTGGCCCGCGTGCTCCGGTCGATCGTCAGCAGGGCCGTGATGTGCAGGTTTGCGTAGCGCGACCAGCCGGCCTGCACGTCCTGGTGGGGTTCGAAGCCGCCGCCGCCGGCCTGCTTGAAGTTGATCTTGTCCTTGAAGAGCACCGCGGGCTCTCCAAAGAGCTGGCCGCAGGCTCCCGCCAGTGCCTCCGACGCCGCCAGCTCCCGGAAGCCGGCGTGGAACGGCAGGACGTCCTCGAGGCGGTTCAGCAGGCGGCGCCCAACCGCATCCTGCTCGAAGTACTTCATCCACTTGCCGGGGGTTTCGGGCCAGGCCTGCACGTCGTCCGTCCAGCCCCGGATCGTTGCCACCCTGGACGGATCGAACAATCCGGGTACCACGACGAAGCCGTCGCGATGGAACGCCGCGACCTGCGCGGCCGTGAGCGGACCTGAGACCGCCGCTGGCAAGTGTTGAGCGCTCATCGACTGGGGACCCCGGCCGCCACGCTGGCGGACCTGCTGCAACTGAGGCCGGGAATTGTACCGGACGGCCGGGCCGCCAAAAGAAACGGCGCGAGGCCCGGGGGGGAGCATCGCGCCGTGAAGTTCCTGGCGTAGGGGGAGAACGCCAGGCGTCTGGGGGACTCTGTCGTGCTAGCGGGTGGCGGCAGCCGCCAGGTTCAGGGCGGCCGGGTCCTGGCTCGTGCACTTAACCGGGGTCTTGTTGCCAATCCGCCAGGTCACCGCGTCGCCCTCGCCCCGCAGTTCGTGGCGGGAGTCGCCGAAGCGGAAACCGGCCTTGGCCGGACGCGCGATGAGCTTCACGGCGGGGCGATCGGCTGCGGTCACCTGGACGGCCGTGCCCGACTCCCGGTAGGCCACGGTCAGGTCCTGGCCGGACTCGCAGCTGTAGGCGACCTGGCGCCAGGCGTCACTCGCAGCGACTTCGGCAGCCAGGACCGGTGAGGCCATCAGAAGCGCGGCGGAGGCCGCGGCAACGGAAAAGAGGTTCGAGACTTTCATGACCCACTCCTTGTGGACGTTGATCGGGAAGTGGAGTGGATTTCGGGGATTCCCCGGGATCGGATGCGGCGTTATCCAATCGTTACAAAGTGTTACAAGTCCTTGTAGCGCTCGCCATCCTGCAGCATGGCGTCGGTGCCGATGACCTCGTTGAGGCGCCGGAAGTCGAACATCCGGTCCAGCATCCCGCGGGTCGTGCCATCGGCCTTCAGCGTGGCGAGGTAGTTCGTCGCGGCGTGCCCCACGACCCGCACCATTGCCCCGGGATGAATGGCCAGCCGGAATCCCAGCGCGCCGAGCTCGCCGATGGACAGCAGCGGGGTCTTGCCCCCCTCCACCATGTTGGCCAGCAGGGGCACTCGTCCTCCCAATTCACGCCCCGCCCGCTCGAACTGATCCCGGGTGAGCAACGCTTCGATGAACAGCACGTCGGCGCCAGCCTCCGCGTAGGCATGTGCCCGCTCCATGCCGGCCTCGAAGCCGTCCACGGCGATGGCGTCGGTGCGTGCGACGATCACGGTCGCGGCATCAGCCCGGGCGTCCCGGGCGGCCTTGAGCTTGCCCAGCATTTCGCCCGTGGTCACCAGGGTCTTCCCGTCCAGGTGCCCGCAACGCTTCGGCAGCGTCTGGTCTTCCAGCTGGATGGCCGAGGCGCCCATCTTTTCCAGCAGCCGCACCGTGCGCTTCACATTGAGCGCGTTCCCGAAACCGTTATCGCCATCGACGATCAGCGGCAGCGCGACCCGCTCCCGGATGTTGCCGACCGTTTCCGCGACCTCGGTCAGCGTGGTGAGGCCGATGTCGGGCCGGCCGAGCCTGGTGAAGGCGACACTCGCCCCGCTGACATAGGCGCAGCCAAACCCGGCCTGCTCGATCAGCAGCGCGGTGAAGGCGTCATAGCAGCCGGGGGCGATGAAGGGCTGGCCGGCGAGCAGCTCCCGCAGGCGAATGGCGTGGGACATCAGGCGGATTCCTTTCAGAGTCGGAGCTTGAGCCAGGGCATCAGGCCACCTGCCTCGACCATGGCCATGAGGTGGGCCGGAATGCCCGCCACCGTGTGCACCGCGCCGGTGCGGACGTTTTCGATACGCCCGGCAACGGGATCGACCCGCAGCGCATCGCCGGTGATGACGGTCGAAGCCTCCGGAAAAGCGAGTGCGGGCAGGCCGAAGTTGAGCGCGTTCCGATAGAAGATCCGGCCGAAAGACACAGCCAGCACCGCCCCGACCCCGAGGTGCGTCAGTGCCATCGCCGCCTGCTCGCGGGCTGAGCCCACGCCGAAGTTGCGGCCGGCGACGATGATGTCGCCGGGCCTGACGGCGCCGGCGAAGGCAGGATCGATGGCCTCGAGGCAGTGCCGGGCCATCTCCGCCATGGGGGCCTTGAAGTAGAGGCCGGGGGCCATCACGTCGGTGTTGACGTCGTCGCCGAAGACCCAGGCGCGCCCTTCGATGATCCTCACTGGAGGAACTCCCGCGGGTCGGCGATGCGCCCGGCGACCGCGGAGGCGGCCACAGTGTAGGGCGACGCCAGGTACACCTGCGCCGAGTTGGCGCCCATGCGGCCCCGGAAGTTGCGGTTGGTGGAGGAGATGCACACCTCGTTCTCGCCGAGGACACCGGCACCCAGCGCCGCGCAGGCGCCGCAGCCGGTCGGCAGGATATAGGCGCCCGCCGCGGTGAGGGTGGCGAGGGTGCCATCCGCCGCCGCCTCCGTCATGGCCCGGGTCGAGGCCGGCGCGACGAGGAGCCGCGTGCCGGGCGCCACCGTCCGCCCCTTCAGCACTTCAGCCGCCATGCGCAGGTCCGTGAGCTTGGCGCCCACGCAGGCGCCGATATAGGCCTGGTCGACCCGGACGTCGCCGAAGGTGCCAACGGGTCCGGAATTCGCGGGTGAGTGCGGGGCCGCCACCTGGGGCGGCAGGTCCGTGGCGTGGAATTCGTGGCTGCCCGCGAAGGCCGCGTCCGCGTCGCTGTGCCAGTCCAGCGCATCGGCGGCCGGCTGCCTGCCCGCGGCGCGCAGTGCGTCGAGGGTCACGACATCCGCCTCCACCAGCCCTGTCTCGGCGCCGAGCTCCGCCGCCATGTTCGTGAGCACCATCCGTTCCCAGATGGACATGTTGCGCACCGTCTCGCCGCCGTACTCGATCACCCGGCCGCCGTTTTCCATGCCCAGCTCCCGGCAGAGGAACAGCACGATGTCCTTGGCCACCACGCCCCTGGCGAAACGGCCCGACCAGTTCACGCGCAGCGTCCCGGGCACCTGGATCCAGATCTCGCCGGTCACGGCCACGCCCGTCATCTCGATGGCGCCGAAGCCCGCCATGAAACAGCCGAAGGCGCCACCCATGCTGGAATGCGAATCGCCGCCCACGGCGAACATGCCGGGCTCCAGCAGGCCCTGCTCCGCCAGCAGCACGTGCCCGATGCCGCGCATGTCGAAGAAGCGCCGGATACCGAAGTGCCGGGCGAAATCGCGGGTGAGCTGCAGGATGGCGGCGGACTCCGCATCCACGGCGGGGGTGAAATGATCGGAACAGAGGACGATGCGGTCCGGGTCCCACACGCCCACGCCCAGTTCCCGGAGCCGGGGCCAGATCCGCCGGGGCCCGCCCGAGTCGAGGAGAAGCGCCAGGTCCACCCGGCAGGTGACTATCTCCCCGGGCGTCACGCGGGGCTGGCCGGCGGCGCGGGCCAGGATCTTCTCGGTGAGTGTGGCGGGCATGGCGCCGAAAGTATGGCAGAACTCGCTAGTACCCCCGCTCGATGGTGCGCCGGGCAATCCGGTCCACGAGTCCGGGCGCAAGCACTTTCAGCCACTGGGCCAGCCTGCCCCGTGGCGTCATCACGAGATCACGGGAGCGGCGGGTCATGGCGGAGAGAATCTGGCGGGCACACTCGGCCACGCTCATCACCTTGTCCGGGTCCAGCGGGTCGATGCTGATCGCCTTGCCGTCCGGACCGGTGGCGTTCTCGCGGATGCCGGTGGCGACAAACCCGGGATAGATCATCGTCACGGTAACCCCGGAACCCTGGAGCTCGATGCGCAGCGAGTCGAAGAAGCCGCGCATCGCGTGCTTGGACGCGGCGTAGCCGGATCGGGTGGGCACCCCGGTGAGGCCCGTCAGGCTGGCAATGCCGACGATGCGCCCCCGGGACGCCTTCAGGTGCGGCAGTGCGTAGGCCGTGCAATACACCGCGCCCATGTAGTTGACCTGCATGATCCGCGCCAGCATGGAGAGGTCGCGAATCTCGTCGACCCGGGCCCACATGGTTGCGCCGGCGTTGTTGACCAGGGTATCGATACGGCCGAAGCGCTCGATGGTCCGCTCGACCAGGCGGCGGCAATCGTCCTCCACGGCGACATCGGTCACCACCGCTTCCACCGTGGCGCCTGCCTGGCGGCACGCGGCAGCCACCGACTCGAGCGCGGCGGTGTCCCGGGCCGCCAGGACCAGGCGGGCGCCGGCCGCCGCGAGCTGGCGGGACAGCTCCGCGCCAATGCCCTTCGACGCACCGGTGATGACCACGACGTCGTTTCGCATGGACCGTTCCTTCGCGCTCAGTTCTGCAACAGGTCAACGCCAAGGCGCCAGTAGCGCAGGCAGGCCTGCCTGGCCTGGCCGGCGTCCGGCGTGCCGCCGACGCACACCGCGTGCTCGACGAGCAGCGCCAGCTGCAGCGCGCGGCCGAGGGTGAGGGCAAACCGGCGTGCGCCCGCCTGGCGCAGCGCCGGTTCGGTGGTGCGGCCGAGCCAGGCCGCGGCGCCATCGATGGCCGCCAGGCTGGCTTCCGCCGCGACGGCCAGCCCGCCGTCGGCCACCCGGCTGCCGGCACCGACGACCCGCTGGCGGAGCGCCGCCAGCCCCTGGTCCAGGTCGGCCCGCAGGAGCAGGTCGAGGGACAGCACGTTGGTGGTGCCTTCCCAGATCGGCATGACCTGGGCGTCGCGGAGCAGGACGGGAATGCCGGTGTCCTCGACGTACCCGGCGCCGCCGAAAGCCTCGATGAGTTCACTGGCGCCGGCGGCAGCCTGCTTGCCGGTGGTCGCCTTCGCGACCGGGGTCAGCAGGCGCAGCAACGCGGCCTCCCCCGGATCGGCGATACCACTTTCGTGTTTGCCCAGCAGCTCCGCCAGGAGAAACGCCATCAGGAACGCGCCCGCGGATTCGGCGTCCAGGTCATCGAGGGTCGCCCGGTGGAGCGGCTGGACAGCGAGGCTGGCTCCGAAGGCCACGCGCTTCACCGCATAGTCCTCGGCGAGGCCGAGTCCGTGGCGCAGGAAGGAAGCGGCGCAGACGCTGTTCCAGGTGCGCGTGACCCGCAGCATGGGCTCGATGCTGCGGGTGCCGTGGGTGGTCGTCCCGACCAGCTCTGCCACCGCGCCATCGAGGACCAGCTCGGCCGTGGGCACCTTGCGTGTGCCGAGCTTGTCCTTCAGGCGCTCGACACGGATGCCGTTCAGCCGGCCGGCGGCATCCCGTGTCTCGACATAGAACAGCGCGAGACCGCTGCCCCCGGCACCGTTGCCCTCCGGACGCGCCAGGGTCAGCGCCATCTGCGAGGTGGCCGCGGACGTGAACCACTTACGGCCATACAGGCGCCACGTGCCATCCCGCAGCTCGGCCCGTGTCAGCGACAGCCCGACATCGGACCCGCCGGTGGCTTCCGTCATCCACTGCCCGCTGGTCCAGAACCGGCCCGGCTCCCGGCTGGCGAGGCGCGGCACCGCCCGCGCGGCCAGCGCCTGGTTGCCGGATTCCAGCAGGGTCCGGGCGGCGCCGTCGGTCATCGCCAGCGGGCAGGAATACACGTCGGTGACGGGATGGAAGAGATGCACCAGCAGGAACTGCTGCTGGCGGGCCGCGGGCCCGCCACCGCCTTCGTGGGGACGGGCTGTCAGGCCGAACTGCACGGCCAGTCGCTCGGCCTCGCGCCAGAGCGGTGTGAGCTCGATGCGGTCTATCCGGTCGCCCCACGCGTCGAAGTTGGTGAGCGTGGGCTCGCTGTGCCGGTCGGCGCGCTGGAAATCCCAGAGCGGTCCGGCTGCGAGCGCCCCCAGCTCGTCCAGCTCGCGCTCGATGCCCCGGGCATCCGGGTGCAGGCGGTGACGCACGAAACTTCGCACCAGCCAGTCGTCCCGGTACCCGTGCCGGGGCCGGGGCTCTGCCTGGATGAAGGCGTCTGGCGTCATGGAGTCGCCGGTGCTCCTGATCAGGCCACCCGGGTGATGTCCCGGGCGGACGCCAGCAGGGGCACGGTCTTGTGCACCCACTGCCCGGGCTCCGCCCGGTGGCCCGGGCACGGCACGACGCGGATGTGCGTGTCGCGAAGGGCGGCCAGGGCCAGGGAGTCGATCTCGCCGTGCCTCGCCGCGTAGTCCCGTGTCATCTTCCGCACCTGGGCGACGGTGACGTCGGTTGCCACCAGCAGTTCCTCGGCCGGCGACGCCGCCTGTCGCGGTCGCGTGTCCTTGAGGACGGCGTAGTCCTCGTCCATCACCTGGTCCCGGGTCATGGCAACCAGCATCTGGTGATCGGCGGCGGAGATGCCACCCTTGCCGTCAGGCCCGGGCTTGGGCTGCAGCAGCAACATGAAGATCTGCGTGTTTGCCGCGTCGATGGGGGTGACCGTGGCGACCACCACGGTCACGGGGTACCCCGGCTGCCGGTTCGTGTTCCGGGACACCATGCCGACGACATCGAACTCCATCATCAGGCCGCGGTCCGGGCTTACGTTGCCCTTCCCATCCCAGGCGGCGTGAAACGCCCTCACGTGCGTTTCGGTCAGCTCCAGCGTCTCGATGGTCACGCCTTTCGGCAGCCACCTGGCGAACTCGTGCACGTAGTGCACATGGCAGGGATCGTTGTAGTTCTCGGCCATGCGGACGTAGTTGACGTCCTTCCGGCGGGAAAGGGTGCCGACGTGCCAGCCATCGGGATCGCGGAACTCGGGCAAGATGTCGCGGAGCTGCGGCCGCTCGGCCTCTGACAGGTCGCCGAGGAACACGAACACCAGGCCGTAGTGCTCCTCCACGGGGTAGGCGGGCACCCGGGCCTTGCCCGGCGGCGCCGCGGGGTCCTTGATGCCCGCCGGCACCCGCACGCACCGCCCGCTGCCCTGGAACTCCCAGCCGTGCTGGGGGCAGATGAGCAGGTCGTCGCGCCGCTTCCCGGCGGAGAGCGACGCACCCCGGTGGCAGCAGGCATCGCTCAGGCAATGGGCCGTCCCCGACCGGTCGCGGAACAGCACGAAATCGCAGTCGAGCATGCGGACCTTCCGCGGCGCCTCGCCCAGCTCGGCACCGATGCAGGCCGCATACCAGTTGTTGATGAACACGTTCGGGCTCCCGGGCAGGTACCGGCCGAGTATGAACCCGGGGACGGGAGTCGTTCTAGACTGGCGGGATGAGCGGCCTTATCAGCGCCATCCTGCCCCGGGAGGACCTCCTGCGCGACCGGACCTACCGGCGCCTGTGGACCTCGATCCTCATCAGTTCCTTCGGCGGGCAGCTGACCCTGCTGGCGGTGCCGCTGACGGCCGCCCTGCTCCTGCACGCCACCCCCACCCAGATGGCCTGGCTCACGGCCACGGAGATCAGCGCCTTCGTTCTCCTGTCGCTGCCGGCCGGCGTCTGGCTCGACCGGGTGCACAAGCTGCCGGTTTACGTGACCGGTGAATCCCTGCTCGCGGTGGCGGTAGCCAGCATTCCACTGGCCTGGTGGGCCGGTGCGCTGTCCATGTCCTGGCTGTACGTGGTGGGCTTCGCCATTGGCGCGGTGCACACGGTGGCAGGCAGCGCGGCGCAGATCGTACTCACCCAGATCGTGCCCCGGGAGCGCCTCGTGGAGGCCCACGCGAAGAACTCGCTCGCCAATTCCACGGCGGAGGTTGCCGGCCCGGGCGCCGCGGGCGTCCTCATCAGTCTCACCAGCGCACCCGCCGCACTGGTGGCGGACGCCGTGCTGCTGTCGATCTCGGCGCTGATCCTGCGGGGACTGCAGCTGAACGAGGTCCTGCACACGTCGACGGAGCGGTTTCACGAAGCGCTGAAAGCGGGACTGGCGTTCGTCGCCGGGAACCGGCTGCTGGTGACCATGGCCTGCATCGTTGGCGGCTGGCAGATGTGCCACAACATGGCGCTGGTGGTGCAGATCCTGTTCGCTACGCGGGAACTTGGCCTTACGGCCGGTGGCGTGGGCCTCTGCTACATCGCACTCGGCATCGGGACGATTATTGCCAGCACCCTGGGCCACCGGCTGGCCAACCGCATCGGGCCGGGACCGACGCTCGTGCTGGGGCTCGCGATCTGCGGGGCCGGCTGGCTGCTTGGGGCGCTCGCACCGGTTACCGCACTGGGCAAGTTCGTGTTTGCCGGGATGCTGACGGCCTTCGGCGTCGGCGCCACGCTGGTCTTCATCACGTTCCTGGCGCTACGCCAGGCCGCCACCCCCGCGCCGCTGCTGGGGCGGATGACCAGCACGATGCGCTGGCTGATCCTGCTGCCGGCGGGCCCGGGCGCCCTGCTGGGCGGCTGGATCGGCGAGCACGTGGGCCTGCGGTACGCAATCGCCGCGGCGGGCTTCCTGTGCCTGCTGTTCGCGCTGCTCGCCTGGCGCCAGCCCGTCGTGCGGACCATGCGCAAGCTGCCCATGGCGTCGGGCGCCCACCGGGCGGCGGACGCCCAGTCGGTACCGGACACCCAGCCGGGCGAGTTCGTCCCGTAGGAGCGGCTTCCGCCGCGACCTCCTTTCCGCTCGAGACTCGCGGACTCGATTCTCGCGGAAAGGAGGTCGCGGCTGAAGCCGCTCCTACGGCCGCTCCTACCAGAGCCCTTTTAGGCGCTCGCCCAGCTTCGCCACTTCCGCCGGGTCCGCCTGGCTCACGTCGGCGTACTCGGTGAAGCGCTCGGGAATCTTGATGGTGGCGTCGATGCCCATCTGCTCGCTGACCATCGGGAAGCCCTGGGGGCCCTTCGGCGCGGAGGGATCGAGCACGAAGGCCTGCCCGGAGCGGTTGATGATGATGTCGCTGTAGGGCTGGACCCGCGTCTGGATGGCCCACTCGATCGAGGCGATGTCGTAGGGATTCACGTCCGGACCGACCACCACCGCAATCTTCGCCGTGCGCGGCCAGCGCCCGGACGCACCCCAGAGTGCGTGCAGCACGTACTTGCCGAACTCGGGGTGCGGCTTGCTGGCGCCATCCACGTTGAGCTGCACCACGTAGGTCATGTTCGGGGTGACCACGCAGTCCTTCACTTCGGGGATCTTCCGCTGCAGGTCCGAGAGCATCTCGCCCTCCACCGGGATCAGCGCCAGGAAGTTGTGGTCGAAGGGCGGCATCATCTCGATGGTGGCGTACCACATCGGGTTCTTGCGATGGGTGATCGCGGTGATGTCGAACAGCGGGAAGACCTGGTGCTTGTCGTAGTAGCCGACGGAGTTGGAGTGCCAGCCGATGATCTGCTGGGGCACGTCGGGCTGGAACACACCTTCTATGACGTACTCGGCGGTGGCGGGGACTTCCAGGTCCACCGTCTCGCACTTCACCAGCTCGACGGGTGAGCCGCGCAGGCCGCCGGCGTAGTCGTACTCATCCAGGCCGTAGGGCACGCCGGTCGCGGCGGCCATGTGGACAGCCGGATCACACTGGCACGCGACAGCGATCTCCAGCGGCTTGCCCATGCGCTGGGCCTTGGCCAGGTGCAGGCCGATGTGGTTCATCGGCGGGTTCCAGAAGGCGAACACCGACAGCTGCTTCTTCTGCTCGTGCTCCGAGTAGGTGCCGCCGTGGGGGTGCTTGCAGTTCCAGAGGCTGGTGAGCCGGTACCAGCCCACGTTGCGCACGCCCGTCTCCGGGTCCTTGGTGACGACGACGCCACCGCAGATGTAGGACGCGCCCTCCTTGCCCAGCCACACGTGGGGAATCTGCTTGTCGATGGAGACCTTCTCGCGGGGTATCACCACGTCCTTGCAGGGGGCCTGCTTGCGGTCGACCATGACCGGTTTGTGCCAGGTGCTGCGGTCCGCAAGGATCGCCGTGTGCTTGATCTTGGCCTCCACGGGATCCTTGGTGTCGATGGTCAGGCCGGTGCGCTCCCGGGTGCCAAACGGGTTGAAGATGACCGGGACCTCCGGGGTGTTGTAGCCCTCCAGGTTCTCCAGCAGCAGTCCGGGCCCGTTGGTCTCGGCGAGGAGCCGCATGAGGGTCTGGAGCTCGTTGGTGCCCTGGGCGACGTTGATCGGCGCCTTGATGCGCTTCAGCTGCCCCATCTCGTCGAGTTTCGCGAGAAACTCGCGCATATCCTTGAACGCCATCGAATCGTGCTCCCGTGCTCGTGCGACTGGAATAAGGCCGCAAACCTTAGCATGACGCCCCCTCCGGTAGGAGCGGCTTCAGCCGCGACCTCCTTTCCGCTCGAGACTCGCGGACTCGATTCGCGTGGAAAGGAGGTCGCGGCTGAAGCCGCTCCTACCGGAGGGGGCTTTGCAGTAGGCTTACGCTCCCCAATCGAAAACGAGCATCAGGAACTTCCATGCCCAGATCCGACAAGAAGGTCGCCATCATCACCGGTTCCGCCACCGGCGTTGGCGCCGCCGCCGCCATCCTGCTCGCCGGGCACGGCTGCAACGTGGTGATCAATTACACCCGGAGCAAGAAGGAAGCTGACGAGACGTCCGCTGCCTGCCAGGCGAAGGGTGCGGAGACGATCGTCTTCCAGGCGGACGTTTCGGACGACGACGCCTGCCAGGCCATGGCGAAGGCGGCGGCCGACAAGTGGGGCCGCATCGACTACCTCATCAACAACGCTGCCCGCACCAAGTTCAATCCCTACAAGAAGCTGGATGGGGTCAGCAAGCAGGACTTCCTCGATATCTATGCGGTGAATGTCGTGGGCGCCTACCAGATGGTGCGGGCCGTCGTCCCGATCATGAAGAAGCAGGGACACGGCTCCATCGTCAACGATTCCTCCATTGGTGGCGTCACCGGCATCGCCTCGTCGATCCCCTATGCCGCCTCGAAGGCGGCGCTTAACCTCATGACCAAGTCCCTGGCCCACGTGCTGGCGCCGGAGATCAACATCAATACGGTCGTGCCGGGCATGATCCAGACCCGCTGGCTCAAGGGCGGCATGGGCGACGAGCAGTACGAGGCGATGATCAAGACCCAGGGGGCCCAGCTCCCGCTGAAGAAGGTCGCGACCCCCGAGGACATCGCGGCAGTCCTCGTCTGGTTCCTGGAGTCGGCGCACCTGATCACCGGCGAAACACTGATCGTCGACAGTGGCATCCACATCGGCACGCTGCCACCCTACTCCAGCGGTGATTCCTACTAGTGTTCGCGCGGCTCCTGGCTCTCTGCGGCCTCCTGGCAACGTCGTTGCCAGGAACCGCCGACAGCTGGGAGGACGCCCGCAACGCGAAACTGGCCGACGACCTGCGCATCGAGGACGCGGTCCGGGGCAACACGGACTACCGCAAGCTGACCTACGCCAGCACCGACGGCCTGCTGATCCCCGCCTACCTCTTCAAGCCGCTCCGCCCCGCGCCGGGGAAGGGCGCTGCTGTGATCTATGTCCACGGCAGCCAGCACGGTCAGTTCAACTCGCGCTCGCTGCCGCGCGTGATGGAACTCGTGAAACGGGGCTACGTGGTGCTCGCGCCCGACTACCGCAGCAGCGCCGGCTACACCCGGGAGTTCCACGACGCGGCCGACTACGGCGGCATGGAAATCGACGACATGCTGGCGGCGCGCAACTTCCTGGCCGCGCTCCCGGAGGTCAATGCGAAGCGCATCGCCATCCTCGGTCTCAGTCACGGCGGCTACAACGTGCTGATGGCACTGGCGCGCTGGCCCGACCAGTTCGCGGCCGGCGTGGATTTCTTCGGGCCTACGGACCTGGTCTGGCGGTTGACCGCGCCTGCGGGTGAGAACCCCAACGCGGAGCCCGGTGACCGGGAGTACTTCCAGCGGATGGTTGGCAAGAGCATCGACGAGGCGCCGGAACTCTACCGCGCCCGCTCGCCCCGGTTCCTCGCGGACCGCATCCAGGCGCCGCTGCTCATCCTCCACGGCGAGAAGGACAGCGTCGTCCGTGTGCAGGAATCCGAGTGGATGGCCGAGGCGCTCAAGGCGGCGGGCCGCACGAACTTTTCGTTCCACGTCATCAAGGACGGCGAGCACGGCTATCCCGTGGCGCAGATGGATGAAGCCTGGGAACTGGCCTACGCGTTCCTGGAAAGGACGCTGGCACCGCGCGTGACAAGCGGTCGCGGCTGAAGCCGCTCCTACGGCAGCAGCAACGGCAGCGGCGTCTCCCACTTCCAGCCGAAGCCCTTCGTGCTGTCGATCAGCCGGATCCAGGACGGCGTCAGCCGCCAGAAGGGCGCGCGCTGCAGGCGTTCCGCAATGATCTTCTCGTTGGCATCCCGCGGCCTGTCGAACAGCCGGCGCACGTCCGGGAACTTCTCCAGGTAGGTCTCCAGCGCCTTCAGTCGCTCCTCACCCTCCAGGACGGCGGCGCGGCCCTCGATCTGGAGGCCGATGACTTCGCCCCAGGTGGACACGTCGTGATTGATGGCGCCCGTCACGTGGGCATCCCGGTGCATGTCCCGGCCGTGGCGGGTCTTCAGGTCGGAGACGAAGTAGACGTTCATCCCCGCATCGCTGGCATAGAACACGGCGGCGGCCCAGGACCTGCTTTCCGCAGTCGTCGCCAGCGTGATCGTGCTGTGGCCCGCCAGCAGCTCGTGAACCCGCTTCAGGTGGGCTTCGGGCACGACATCACCCCGCTTTACCGGGCGCCCGGACCTTGCGCGCGCCCTCGCGACCGCCCTTCCAGCGCTTGACCAGGCCGCTCTCGATATCGAACAGGTCGAGCACGCGGCCCACGTTGTGGTTCAGGAGGTCATCGATGGTTTGCGGATCGTTGTAGAAGCCGGGCATCGGCGGCGCAATGATCGCGCCCATCTCCGCGGCCTGGAGCAGCAGGCGGCAGTGACCCACGTGCAGTGGCGTCTCCCGGGGCATGAGGACGAGCCTGCGCTGTTCCTTCAGCACCACATCGGCAGCGCGGACGATCAGGGTGTCGGCGTAAGACGTCACGATGCCCGAGAGCGTCTTCATCGAGCAGGGCGCGATGATCATGCCGCCCGTCCTGAACGAGCCGCTGGCAATCGTCGCCGCCAGGTTCTGGTCGCTGTGCACCTCGTGGGCCAGGGCCTCGACGTCCTTGAGCGCCCAGTCGGTCTCCAGCGAGATGTTCAGTTTCCCGCCGTTGCTGATGACGAGGTGGATCTCCGCGCCGGGCACCTCGCGCAGCGCCTCCAGGAGCCGGATGCCGTAAATGGCGCCGCTGGCGCCCGTGATCGCGACGATGAGCCGCATGGGAACTCCCGGGGGAACGGTCGGTGGCATGATAGTGGACGGCCCATGATAGTGGACGGGTCCTGGAGGCACCAGTTGAAACGCGTCTACTCCTCGGCCTCCCTGTGGGAAGCCCGCGAGATCCTCGCCCTGCTCGAGCAGCAGCGGATACCCGCGATGCTACTTAATGAGAACGTGGCGGGCACCCCGGGTGTCCTGCCCTTCAATCCGGGCATGACCGTGGACGCGGAGGTCTGGGTGCTGGACGCAGATCTCGCCGACCGGTGCGAGCGGCTCATCACGGAGTTCCAGGCGGCAGCGGCAATGCCAGCTTCCGCCAGCAATCCGGCCTGGGCATGCGCCGCGTGCCGCGAGGAAAATCCTGCGGGCTTCGACCTGTGCTGGGCCTGCGGACGCTCGCGCTAGCCGTCTGTCGCCCCCGGTCCGGCCATCCTGGTCCGGCCATCCAGGTCCAGCCGCGCCACGGCACCCACCGTCAGCAGCCCGCCGCGCTGGACACGGCAGGTCACGCCGCCCCGCCAGTCGTCGGCCAGCGCCAGCCGCAGGCCCGGTGACGCCTCGTCCATGCGCCGGCACGGATCGAGCTCACCGGTCACCAGCAATTCGATCTCGTCACCGAGCCGAAGCACCGCGCCTGTCGCGTGGCGCAGATCGAGCCCGTCGACCAGCAGGTTGGCCCGGCGCGCCAGCCACGGCAGGTCGGTGGCTGCGATCGCACAGGCTTCCAGCCAGGCGCCGGCCGACAGGACCGTGACCTGGCGCGGGCCAGGCCTGCCCCGCGAGTCGCCGGTCACGCCGGCAGACTTCGAGATCTCCACGTGCTCCAGCGCCAGCATCGGGCCGCGCTTGATCTCGCGGCGGGCGATTCCCAGGACCCTGCCGGGAACGGCGGTCGTCATGATGGATTCGGGCATGGCGCGCAATCGTGGTGACGGTCGGGGCAGACCACTATAGTGTGCCGGGATTACCGCAGGACGCCATCCCGCCCCGAGGTCCGTTTCTTGCCGCGTCACGTCCGTCGCTCCATCGCCGCCAGCCTCCTGCTGGCCGTTGCCACCGGACTGCCGCCCGCCGGCGCTTCGTCCCGCACGGTGGCGCTGACCGAGGGCACCAACTTCGCGCTGACCATTGCCGCCGACGGCACGACGGTGATCGACGTGCAGGGCGCGCTTTGGACGCTCCCGCCCGGCAGGTCCGCCGGCCACCCGTTGACCGACGGCCTGGGCGACGACCGGCTGCCCCGCTTCAGCCCGGACGGCAGGCAGATTGCGTTCCAGTCCTTCCGTTCCGGTGACTTCCACATCCTGGCGATGCCAGCTGCGGGCGGCCGCGCCCGCGCGCTGACCAGCGGCGCCCAGGATGACCGAGAGCCGGCCTGGTTCCCCGACAGCAGCCGTCTGGCGTTCACGTCGGATCGCAGCGGCAACCTCGACATCTGGCAGGTCGACACGGCCGCGGGCCTGCCTCTGCCCCTCACCACCGATCCGGCAGACGACTACTGGCCGGCGGTATCGCCGGACGGCATGCGACTTGCCTACGTGTCTGACCGCGGCGGCCTGCCGGGCCTGTACGTGCAACCGCTGCCGTCGCCCGGATCCACCGGGGCCGTCGCTCCGGCTGAACTCGTAGCCAGCGGCAAGGACGGGCGGCCCGCCGCCCCGAGCTGGTCACCGGACGGGCACAACCTCGCCTATGTCCGCACGGTCGAGCAGATCGGCTTTCCGTCGATCGCCCGCCATGAAGTCGTGCTGCTCGACCTGGCAACCCGCGCGACCCGCGTGGTGTCGGCGCCGGGCGACGACGTCTTCCCGTTTCCGCCCGCCTGGCTGCCGGCCGGCGGGCTGGCCTGGACCGCGGACGGTGGCATCCGGCGCTGGGAACCCGGCAGCGCGGTTCGGCCGCAGGCGTTCAGGATCGAATTGCCAGTGGCGCGCGCCGGGTACCGCCCGAAGCAGTACCGGCCGCGGGCAACGCCTGAGCCGGTGCAGGGCATCCTCGAGCCGGTGTCAGCGCCGGACGGCGGCATGGTCTTCGCCGCCCTGGGTGACCTCTGGTGGCGAACGCCGGACGGTCCGTTGCGTCAGCTCACGGACGACCCCGCCGTGGAGCGGGATCCCTCGTTCAGCCGGGACGGCCGCTCGCTGGGCTTCATCAGTGACCGGGGCGGGACCATGCAGGTCTGGCTCCGGGACCTGGCCACCGGTGCCGACCGTCCGCTGACGACGATGCCGCGCGGCGTGCGCTACCCGACCTTCGCGCCGGACGGCCGCTCGCTGGTCTTCCAGCAGGCCGGTCCGCGCGGCAACCAGGATTTCACGCTGCACCGGATCGACCTGGCCAGCGGCGCCGTCAGCCCGGTCAGGGCCCCACCCCTGTGGGCCGGGCGCATGGGCTTCAGCGGGGACGGGCAACACCTTCTCGTCGCGTCACTGACGGGGACCTCCGCGCGTTTCCGGGAGGGCCGCAACCTGCTGAAGACGGTCAACCTGCAGGACGGTACCGCGGCCACCGTTGCCCTGCCCGACGGGTTGGCCGCCGATACGGGTCCCGTGCTCGCCCCGGACGGCCGCACGGCGGCTCTGCTCATCGATGGGGAGCTGTGGCTGCTGCCGCTGGGACCCGACGGCGCGGCCGCGGGCCGGCCGCGGCGCCGGCTTGCCGGCCTGGCGGACTACCCCTCGTTCAGCGCCGACGGCAACACACTGACGGTGCTGACAACGGTCGGGCTGCGGCGGCTTGGCGTCGCCGGTGGCGCCGCGCGGTCCCTGCCCGTGCCGCTGACCTGGGTTCCGGCCGCACCGGCCGGCAGCGTGCTCATCCGCGCGGGCCGCATTTTCGACGGCGTCGGTCCCGGGTATCGGGAGAACCTGGAAATCCTGATCACGGGCAATCGCGTGATTGCGGTCGGAACGGATCTCCCGGTGCCAGCGGGCGCCAGGGTGATCGATGCGCGCACGTCGACGGTGGTGCCGGGCCTGATCGACAACCACGCTCACCACCAGGCCCACGACGGCGCCTGGGTCGGGCGCGCGTGGCTCGCTTTTGGCGTGACCTCCGTGGTGGAGCCCGGCGGCCTGCCCCGTGAGTCGCGCGAGCTCCTTGAAGCGTGGGCATCGGGCCGGCGCCCGGGACCCCGGCTCTTTTTCGCCGGCCCCCAGCTCGACGGCCGACAGCGCTTCTTCCCCTTCGCCAGCCACATCACCTCGGACCGCCGGCTGGCCCAGGAGCTGGACAGGGCACAGGTCCTCGGCTACTCGCTGCTGAAGACCTACACCCGCATGCCCGTCTCGCGGGAGGGACGGGCGATCAGCGCCGCACACCACCTGGGACTGCCCGTGTCGTCCCACGAGATCTGGCCCGCCCTCGCACTGGGAGGTGACCGCGTGGAGCACCTGCGGGGCACGAGCCGCCTGGGCTGGTCGGCGAAGCAGAGTGACGGCCTGCGCATGTACGACGATGCCGTGCAGATCATCGGGCAAGCGGGCGCCACCATCGTGCCCACGCTGGCGGTCGGCGGCGGCTTCCTCGACGTCCTGCTCCGGCATCCGGAGCTCGATGCCCTGCCCCAGTACGCCCGCTTCTATCCCGAGGCTGATCGCCGGGCCCTGCGGGCACTGGCGGGTCTCGCGGGCCGCAAGCGCGCGTTGTTTGACTCCGGCCTGGCCAATGCCCGCCAGTCCCTGCGGGATCTTGCCGCGGCCGGCGCGAGGATAGTCGCCGGCACCGACGCGCCCATCTTTCCCTACGGGCTGTCGCTGCTGGCGGAGCTCCGCGCTTTCCGGGATGCGGGACTGACCGGCGACGTCGTGCTCCGCGCCGCCACGTCGGACGCCGCTGCGGCGATCGGTGCGGGGGACCAGCTCGGGCGCATCGCGCCCGGCATGCTCGCCGACCTGCTCATCGTCGCAGGCGACCCGCTGGCTGACCCGCTGGAACTCGCCCGGCTCGAGATGGTCATCTCTAACGGCATTCCGGTGCCCGGGCCCTGAAGCTGCGTGCTACCCTGCCGGGCGCCCGCGCACGGCACAGGCTGGCACATTAACTTTCGGTTACAACTGATTGATCATGCTTGAACTTCTGACCCAACCCGAAGCCTGGATCGCGTTTGTCACCCTGACCGCCCTTGAACTGGTCCTGGGGATCGACAACATCATCTTCATCTCCATCCTGGTGGACCGGCTCCCCCGGGCGAAGCGGGAGATCGCCCGGCGGATAGGCCTGTTTCTCGCGATGTTCATGCGGATCGCGCTGCTGCTTTCGCTGTCCTGGATCGTCGGGGCCAAGACCCCGCTGTTCACGATTACCTCCCTGGAGATCTCGGGCCGGGACCTCATCCTCATACTCGGCGGGCTGTTCCTGATCTGGAAGAGCACCAAGGAGATCCATCACCTGGTCGAGGGCGTGGACGACGAGGGCCAGAAGTCGGCAGCCTCGACGTTCGGAGGGATCATCTTCCAGATCATCCTGATCGACATCGTGTTCTCCCTGGACTCCATCATCACGGCCGTCGGCATGGTGGACGAGGTCGAGATCATGATCGCCGCCGTCGTCGTGTCGGTGGGCCTGATGATGCTGTTCGCCGCCGCCATCGGCAATTTCGTGTCGGAGCACCCGACGATCAAGACGCTCGCGCTCTCGTTCCTTCTGGTGGTCGGCGTCGCGCTGATTGCGGATGGGTTCGATACCCACGTGCCGAAGGGCTACATCTACTTCGCGATGGCGTTCTCCGTGATCGTCGAGATGCTCAATATCCGCCTCCGCAAGAAGAAGCTGCCTGCAACGATGGATCCGTCATGACAAGGCGCTTCCTCGCCGCGGCCGCCATTGCCCTCCTCGGCATGCCGCTGCTCGCCGCGGGCGCGCAGCGGATACAGCTGGACGTCGACGCGCGTGAGGCGCCGCGGCGGGTGCTGCATGCCCGGCTGGCCATTCCCGTGGTGCCCGGCCCCGTCACGCTCGTCTACCCCAAGTGGCTGCCGGGAACGCACGGCCCCACCGGACCAATTGCCGACCTGGTCGGTATCCGGATCAGCGCCGGCGGCCAGCCCCTGGCCTGGACGCGGGACAGCGTCGACCTCTATGCATTCAGGGTTGGGGTGCCCGATGGCATCCGGAGCCTGGACGTGGCGCTCGACATCGTGTCCGGCCTGCCCGATGGAGGCCTCGCCTCGCCCTCGTCCCTGACGACCGAGCTCGCGATGATCAAGTGGAGCCAGCTCGTGCTCTACCCGGCCGGTATCGCCACCGGCGATCTGGAGGTCGAGCCGTCGATCACGCTGCCCGCCGGCTGGCAATTTGCGACGGCCCTGGACGTGGCCACACCGGCCGCAGCGGGCCAGGGCAGCGTGCGCTTTGCGCCAGTCAGCCTTACGACGCTGGTGGATTCCCCCCTGCTGGCCGGCAGGCATTTCCAGCGAGTCAGCCTCGACGAGTCCTCGCGCCCGGTGGTGATGGCCGTGGCGGCCGACAGCGCCGCCGCCCTGAAGGTCTCGCCGGAAACCGGGCAGCAGCTGCGCAACCTGGTCCGGGAAGCCGACGCCCTGTTCGGCTCGCGCCAGTTCCGCCGCTACACGTTCCTGGTCGCACTCAGCGACCAGGTGACGCAGTTCGGCCTGGAGTCCCACGAGTCGAGCGAGAACCGGGTGGCCGAGAAAAGCTTCACGAACCCGGCGGTGGGCATGCTGGAGTTGCCGGTCCTGGCGCACGAGTACGTGCACTCCTGGAACGGCAAGTACCGCCGGCCCGACGGGCTCGTGACGCCGGACTTCCAGGCGCCGATGCGGGGCGACCTGCTCTGGGTCTACGAGGGCCTGACGCAATACCTTGGGTACCTTCTCACCGCCCGCAGCGGGCTCTGGCCTGCCGAGCGGTACCGGGACCGGCTGGCGCAATCGGCGGCGTACTACTCCATCCAGACGGGCCGGAGCTGGCGGCCGGTGGCGGACACGGCCGTGGCCGCGCAGCAGCTCAGCCGCTCGTCGCCCCTCTGGCGCAGCTACCGGCGCTCCGCGGACTACTACAACGAAGGCGCCCTCGTGTGGCTCGAGGCGGACATGCTGATCCGGGAGGAGACGCGCGGCCGACGCAGCCTGGATGACTTCTGCAGGGCATTCTTCGGCGGCAAGGGCCGGGAACTGACGGGACCGCCCCGGGTGGAGTCCTACGCCGAAGGCGACGTCTACGCGGCGCTCAATGCCGTCCTCGTCCATGACTGGCAGCAATTCTTCGCGGAGCGCATCACAGCCACGGCTCCCCCGCCACCGGTCGGCGGGCTTGACCGCGGCGGCTGGCGCCTCGCCTTAGGCCCGGCGCGCAACGCGTTCCTCCAGGACATCGAGACCTGGGATCCGTCGGCCATGGTGGACCTCGCCTATTCGCTCGGCATGCGCCTGAACACGGACGGCCTGATCGACGATCTCTTCCTCGGCACACCCGCCGACGCCGCGGGCCTGGCCCCCGGCATGCAGGTGCGGGCCGTTGACGGCCGCCGCTGGTCCGCCAGCCGGCTGCGGGAGGCCATTGCCGCGGCGCAGGCCCCGTCCCAGGGCATTGGCGGAGCCACTGCCGGATCCATTGCACTGCTCGTCGAGAACGGCGACCGCTTCGAGACCGTGAATCTGCGCTACTCTGGCGGCCTGCGGGAGCCGCGCCTCGAGCGGCTTTCAACCGGATCCGACAGGCTGGGTGCCAGCATCGCGCCGCGCGCCCGATAACACCGCGAGCTGCCACACCATGGACGTCGCCCGCGAACTCTTCTCCTACCGCAAGTACTGGGCCAGCCGGCTGACGCCGGCGCCCGTGCTGCCCATGTCCCGCGCCGAGATGGACGCACTGGGGTGGGACGCCTGCGACATCATCCTGGTCACCGGCGACGCCTACGTGGACCACCCGAGCTTCGGCATGGCCGTGGTCGGCCGGCTGCTCGAGGCTCAGGGCTTCCGCGTCGGCATCATTTCGCAGCCCGACTGGACCTCGACGGAGGCGTTCAGGGCGCTCGGCACGCCCACGCTGTTCTTCGGCGTGACGGCGGGCAACATGGATTCGATGGTGAACCGCTATACGGCGGACCGCCGCATCCGGTCGAACGACGCCTACACGCCGAATGGCGAGGCGGGCCGCCGGCCCGATCACTCCGTGATCGTCTACTCGCAGCGCGTCCGGGAAGCCTTCAAGGGCGTACCGCTGGTGATCGGCGGCATCGAGGCCAGCCTGCGCAGGGTCGCGCACTTCGACTACTGGTCCGACACCGTCCGCCGTTCGATCCTGTTCGACAGCAAGGCGGACCTGCTCGTGTTCGGCAACGGCGAGCGCCAGATCGTGGAGATCGCGCACCGCCTGGCCCGGGGCGAGACGATCGGCGCCATCACGGACATCCGGGGCACGGCCTTTCCCAGCCAGGGGCTGCCCGACGGCTGGGCGGAGGTCGACTCCAGCAGCGTCGACGAACCCGGGCCGGTGGATCCGCCGAAGGATCCCTACGCGATGGACGAGGCGCCGGCCGCACCGGGCGCGGCCTGCGCATCCGGCCCCCCGGCCGGCGGCGAAAAGGTCGTGCAGTTCCAGCGCCGCTCGCCGAAGCTCGACCGGACCCACACGGTGGTGCGCCTGCCCTCCTTCGAGGCCGTGCGCAGCGACCCCGTGCTCTACGCCCACGCCTCCCGCGTCCTGCACCTGGAGACCAATCCCGGCAACGCGCGCGCGCTCGTCCAGCGGCACGGCGACCGGGACATCTGGCTGAACCCGCCGCCGATTCCGCTGCGCACGAAGGAATTCGACTCGGTTTACGAACTGCCCTACACGCGGCTTCCTCACCCCGCGTACGGCGATGCCAAGCTCCCGGCCTGGGAGATGATCCGCTTCTCCGTGATCATCCAGCGGGGCTGCTTCGGCGGCTGCACCTTCTGCTCGATCACGGAGCACGAGGGCCGCATCATCCAGAACCGCTCGGAAGACTCGATCATCCGCGAGATCGAGGCCATCCGGGATTGCACGCCGGGCTTCACCGGCGTGATCTCCGACCTGGGCGGGCCGACGGCCAACATGTACCGGCTGGCGTGCAAGAGCCGCGAAATCGAGTCCGCGTGCCGCCGGCCGTCCTGCGTGTTCCCGGGCGTGTGCCCGAACCTCGACACCGACCACTCGGCGCTGATCAGCCTGTACAAGCGGGCGCGCACGCTGCCGGGCGTGAAGAAGGTGCTCGTCGCCTCCGGCGTCCGCTACGACCTGGCGGTGGAATCACCGGAGTACATCCGCGAACTTGCCACCCACCACGTGGGCGGCTACCTGAAAATCGCCCCCGAGCACACGGAGGACGGACCGCTCAACAAGATGATGAAGCCGGGCATTGGCACCTACCACCGCTTCAAGGAGCTGTTCGACAAGTACTCGAAGGCGGCCGGCAAGGAGCAGTACCTGATCCCCTACTTCATCGCCGCGCACCCGGGCACGACGGACCTGGACATGCTGAACCTCGCCCTATGGCTGAAGGGCAACAGCCTGCGGGTCGACCAGGTCCAGAACTTCCTCCCGTCGCCGATGGCGACCGCCACGGCCATGTACCACTCGGGCAGGAACCCCCTGCGCCGGGTGACCCGGACGAGTGAATCCGTCGAGGTCCCGAAGGGGATCAAGGTACGCCGATTGCACAAGGCGTTTCTCCGCTACCATGACGCCGAGAATTGGCCGCTGCTCCGGGAAGCACTCAAGCGGATGGGCAGGGCCGACCTGATCGGCAACGGCAAGCACCACCTGGTGCCCGCCTGGCAGCCGGCGGGTACCGGCAAGCCCGCCGGGCGCCAGCCAGCCAGGCTGGCCGGCCGGCCGGTCGGCGGTCCGGGAGCGCGGGGTACAGGGCGGGCACCGCGTCGTCCCACCTGAATCCGATCCCGGCAGCGCCGCGAAAACGGACCGTAGACACCACTTCAGGGCCCTCCACCATGCAACAACGAACGGGCGCCGAGGGCGTCATCGGCGGCACACGGGACCCGGCACCTGCCACCGAAGGCAGCACTGCTGCTGCCGACCCCCTCAAGCTGTACAAGTCCGTGGATGGCTATCGCGCCATCATGGAGTGGTACGAGTCCCTGGTGGAAAAAATCGAGGTGCCCTTCGAGGCGCTGTTCGTAAACACCCGTTTTGGACGAACGCACATGCTGGCGGCAGGCCCGAAGGATGCACCGGCCCTGTTCCTGATCTCCGGGGTGGCCGGGTGCGCGCCCCTCTGGCGCAAGCAGCTGGAATCGCTCAGCGCCAGCTTCAGGGTCTACGCACTCGACATTCCCGGCCAGCCTGGACGCAGCGACCCGAACCCGCCCTCCTTCCTGAACGACGACTACTCCGACTGGCTGGTTGACGTCCTCGACGACCTCGAGATCGAGCGCGCCCACTTCGCGGGGATCAGCGCGGGTGCGTGGATGGCGATGCGGTTCGCCAGCGTCCATCCCTCCCGGGTGCTAAAGGTCGTGATGCTGGGACCTACGGGAATCTCCAGCGCCCGGCTGCCCGTCAAGATCTGGCTCGGCCGCGTCGCGCAGAAATGGAAGAACGCGGATGTGCTGCAGGATGACCTGACCGCAAAATCGGTGTCGTCCAAGAGCCCCGGTGGCACCTTCGGCACGTTCGACCGCCAGCTTGCCCGGGCGATGGCACTCTGTACCCGGCACTATCGCGTCGACCGCTCGCTGGGAATCTACAACGAGTCGACCGGCAAGGTGAATCTCTGGCAGGGACTGCGCGTGCTGCGCAAGTTCTTCCTGCCGGAGTCCGATGCGGTGCTGCGCCAGTTCAAGGCGCCGGGCCTGCTGATTTTCGGTGAGCACGAAGTGCTTTATGACCCGCATGCCGTTGGCCGGAAAGCCAGCAGGATGATGGGCGACATCCGCGTCGAAGTCGTCGCCGGCGCCGGCCATGCCGCCATCTACGACCGGCCTGAGGTCGTGGACGCAATGGTCACCGGCTTCCTGAAGGCGTGATGCGGCTGCCTTCATTCGGCTAGGATTCGTCCCCAGGCAAGCGCCCCAGAGGCCCGTTCTTGAGATCCCGTACTGCCCTGCAATCGATCCTTCTCCTGGTCCTTCTGGCCCCGCTCAGCGCCACGGCCCATGAAGGCTCGAGTCTGCCCTACGGATCCTTTATTGCGGGACTCGCCCACCCGGTGCTGGGTGTCGACCATTTCCTGGCCATGGTGAGCGTCGGCATCCTCAGTGCACAGATCGGTGGCCGCGCGATCTGGACTGTACCCGGAACGTTCGTGACTGTGATGGCACTGGGCGGCGTGCTGGGCTGGCTGGACGTGGGCCTTACGTCCATCGAGCTCGGGATTTCGTTCTCGGTGCTGATCCTCGGCATTGCCATCGCCGCCGACCGGAAGATGCCGATCCTGGTGGCGATGGGAGCGGTCGCGATCTTCGCCGTGTTCCACGGCTACGCCCACGGCGCCGAGATGCCCACGGTGGCCAACCCCGTGCGCTACGCCCTGGGCTTCATGACGGGCACCGCCCTGCTGCACATCATGGGCGTACTCATCGGCGACATTTCACAGCACTACGCTAGGGGCAAGATACTGTTGCGGATTGCCGGCGCGGGCATTGCCGGCGCCGGCACCTGGTTCCTCGTCGGCCTCGCGGGATAGGAGCAGACGCATGTCAGGCAACCAAAGGTCCACCGGCAAACTCAGGCTGGCGCTCTGGGAAGCGGGCATCGTGGCCTGGGTGTGCGTGGCGGGCTCGGCCCTCCACTTCGCCTTCGAACTGAGCGAGTACTGGCGCCCGATGGCGCTGTTCGCTGCCGTGAATGAAAGCGCCTGGGAACACACCAAGATGTATTTCTGGCCGGGGCTGTTTGCCGCCCTCGTCCAGTACACCTACACGCGGGACGTGGCCAATAACTACTGGCTGGGCAAGGCCGCCGCGCTGGCCATTACGCCTGTGCTGATCTGGCTCACCTACTTCACCTACATGAGCTGGGTGGTGGCCTCGGGCAGCAAGGCCTCGCTGCCGACCATGCTGTCCATCATGGTGCTGGGCATCAGCGCCGGCCAGGCCGCCAGCTGGTTCATCCTCACCCGCCCGCCCTTCCAGCGGGCGTCCACCCGGACTGCAGCCGGTGTGATGGCCACCCTCACCGCCGTGTTCGCCACCTTCAGCTACTTCCCGCCCAAGATCTTCCTGTTCGAGAACTTCTTCTGCTACCAGTACACCGGCGAGTATGGAATCCTGGACGACTACGGTCCCTACCGGGTGTTCGTCAAGGTCGCCACTGACGGCTCGACGAAGGAAGGCGGCGGCGTCAATTACTGCGCCGGGAAGCAGCGCGGGATTCCGGTGGCTGGCGACCCGGCATCCAGCGCCACTGCACTTAACCAGGAGCTGTCACCCGCCTTCTGACAAATCCGCAAACGCTGGCGGCCAACTTGGGCTAGTGTGGACGAAACGGCCGGAGAAGCCGCATGCCCGTCACCCTCGAAATCGCCCCGGCACGCGCCGCGGACGCACAGATCATCGCCGAAATGTCCCGGCGGCTCGTCGAAGTCGGACTGCCGTGGACGTGGACACCCGCCCGGGTTGCCCGCCACCTGCATCACCCGGAATCACTGGTGCTCACGGCCCGCGCGGCCGGCACTGGCAGCCCGACGCTCGCGGGCTTCGCGATCATGCATTTCGGCGACGACATCGCACACCTGAACCTGCTGGCCGTCGACAGTCGCTGGCAACGGCGGGGACTCGGGCGGCGCCTCGTGGAGTGGCTGGAGCAGTCGGCCATCACGGCCGGCACGTTTTCCCTGTGCCTCGAGGTGCGGGCCCGCAACCCGGTTGCGCTGCTCTTCTACCGGGAGCTTGGCTTCGAGGAGACTGGCCGCGTGCCCCGCTACTACAGCGGCCGCGAGGACGCGCTGCGACTGACCAAGGACCTGCGCCACCCGCTCGCGCGCGGCTGGTCCGGCATGCAGGCGGGCCAGCAGGCGGGGCCGGCGACGCCGTTCGGGAGCGAAGGCGGGAGCGACACCCCGTCCCAGTCCGCCGCCGAGTGGCTGGCGACGCACTTCGGCAGGCAGGAATCGTCGCGCTGATTGGAGCTTGGGCGGGACTGGTGCCGGGGAGAGGAGTCGAACCTCCGACCCCCGCATTACGAATGCGGTGCTCTGCCAACTGAGCTACCCCGGCAACCGCGCGGAAGTATAGGGAATCAGCCCCCGGCCATCAAACGCACGTCGTCGCACCTCAGGGCGCGCCTACAGGCGCTCCTACGGGCGGCGCACCCGGATGATCACCTCCACGCTCGTCGCGCGGGTGCCTTCGGGCAGGGCGGGCAGGCGCAGCAATTCGACCTCGGCGGGATCGATATCGGAGAGTTCGCCGGTGTCCTCGTCCAGGAAATGGTGATGGCGGGTCGTCGTCGAGTCGTACACGAGGCGGCTGGGATCCACGGCCACCTCCCGGATGATCCCTGCCCGCGAAAAGGCCTTGAGCGTGTTGTAGACGGTGGCCTTGGAAATCCGGCTGCCTGACCGGCGCAGTGTCTGGAGGATCTGGTCGGCCGAGACGTGGCAGGGCCCGGCGAGTAGCAGCATACCCACTTCGATGCGCTGGAACGTGGGCTGGACCCGATGGGCCCGGAGAGTGGCTTCGACGTCGGCCCGGAGGGACATGCGGCGATTCTAGCGCAAGTCCGGAATCACGATGGAAGACCCGGATTGTGCGCTGGCCGCATGGCCCGCAGCAGCCTAGCTTAGCCGGCCTGGTTTCCTGAGGCCGACCCCACTCCATGCGCCGCCCGTTGCCAACCTCCCCGGGTTTCACGGTGCTCGACTTGCTCGTCACGCTGGCGATCACCGCCGTGCTGCTCGCCATGGCCGTGCCGGCGTTCCGCAACCTGGTGCTGGACACCCGGCTGACGACGGCGGTCAACCGGGTGGTGCACGGCATGCACGTCGCGCGGCACGAGGCGCTGAAGTCAGGTGCCGACGTCGTGGTGTGCCGGAGCCCCTCGGGCCGGCAATGCACCGAACTGGGTGGCTGGAACGCGGGACTGATCGTGTTCGTCAACCGGGACCGGGACGACCCGCCGCGCGTGGACCCCGGGGAGCGGATCCTGCAGGCCGAGACCGCCTTCCCGCTGGCCACGGTGCTCTCCAACCGGCGCGCCTTCGTCTTCCGCCCCTGGTCGCGGTCGGTAAACGGCACCCTCACCTTCTGCGACCAGCGCGGCACGGCGCAGGCCCGCGCGGTCGTGGTGAGCTACACGGGCAGGCCCCGGGCCACCTCGGCGGCGGCGGCTAATGGCGCACTTAACTGTCCCGGGTAAGAAACTGAATGTCCTGCATAATCCCTGATCATCCCCGGTATCCAACCGGCCGTCGGCCAGCGCCCTGCCGGCGGCCCGATCACGGCACGATAGCTGCCGTTGACGTGATTCGTGACCGGCGGCTGCGGTGCGGACCCTGCAAAAAGAACAAGAACGGGGCTTCAGCCTCATTGAACTCATGGTGGCGTTGGTCGTGGTGGCCATCGCGCTGGGCATCGGTGTGCCCGTGTTCACCACCATGGCGGCGAACGAACGCATGAGCAGCGCGACGAACGATCTGGTGACAAGCCTGCACGCGGCTCGCAGCGAGGCGCTGATGCGCCGGGTCCCCGTTGCCCTCTGCCCCTCCCCGGATGGCGACGGTGCCTGCGTGGACGGTGGCAATCTGGCGCTCGGGTGGACCGTGTTCGTCGACCGTCTCGGCGACGGATCGATCAGCGCCGACGACGTGATCCTGCAGCGGCACGGGGCATTGCCGCCGGACTTCCTCGAGGGGGTCACCACCACGCCCGCCGACCTACGGTTTACGGACGCCGGCACCCTGCAGTTCGATCCCGGCGAGCCGTTCACGGATTACAACCTCCAGATCTGCGACCACCGCGGGGACACGGACACCGGCGGTGGCATCGCCGCGGGCCGCTGGATCCAGATCTCCGGTCTTGGCCGGCAACAGCTCGTGCGCTCGCGGGCCAACCTCCAGTCCGACAGGAATCCGCTCGGTGGCTGCTAAACGCTGCGCGAAGGGCTTCACCCTCGTCGAGGTGCTCGTGGCACTCGTCGTCATGTCCGTCGGCATGCTGGGTATCGCTGCCCTTTACCTGGAAGGCCTCCGCGCAGGCCGCACGGCCCTCTACCGCACCACCGCCGTCACGCTGGCCGCCGACATGGCGGACCGGATCCGCGCGAACCGGAATGCCGGGATCGCCTACCAGGGCACCGGCCCCGGCGCCGACGGCGACTGCGTCAATGGCGCCGCGGACTGCACGGCGGAGGCACTGGCCGCCGACGACTGGTCCGACTGGAGCAATCTGCTGGCCGCGCAGCTTCCCGAGGGGTCCTCGGGCGAAGTGCAGGTCGACCCGGCGGCGCCGGCTGCCACCTACACCATCACGGTGGCCTGGCCCGAGATCGGCCAGGAAGACCCGGCTACCTACTCGCTGACGGTCCAGCCCTGATGCTGCCGACAGTCCACTGCCGTGACGGACAGCGGCCCCCGGAGTGCAGCAACCGGCACCGGGGCATGACGCTCATCGAGCTGACCGTCGCAATGGCCATCGGCCTGTTCCTGATCGGCGGCGCGCTGTACGTCTACAGCCAGAGCAAGAACAGTTACCGCGCCAGTGACAGCCTGGCGCGCCTGCAGGAGAGCGCGCGGTTCGCCATGGACACGCTGGAGCCCGACATCCGCCTGGCGCGCTTCTGGGGTCTCAACTCGGAGCCGGCGCTGGTCACGAATCCCGCCGGGCTGGAAGCCACCTGCGACGGCGCTGCCGCGCCGTGGGCGCTCGACGACCTGTCCGCCGCGGTCGCGGCGCAGGACGATGCCTTTGATCTCGGCTGCCCCACGTTCAACGACAATCCGCGGGACGGCAGTGACGTCCTGATCCTCCGGCACGCAGAGCCCTGGCAGGCCAACGTGGAACCGCTGGCCGACAACGGCCGGCTCCAGGTCCAGACCACCCTGGCCCAGGGCCGGCTGTTCAATGACGGAATCGAACCCCTGGGCGCTGACGCGAGCACCCACAATGTCACGATCAATGCGTACTACGTCAGCAACGAGTCCAGTTTCGATCCGGCGCTGCCGTCGTTGCGGCGGCTGACCCTGGGCCCCGACGGGGAATTCGACGACCAGGAGGTGATACCGGGCGTCGAGAACCTGCAGGTGCAGCTGGGCATGGACACCGACCGGGACGGGGACGTGGATCGCTACGTGGACGGCGATCACCCGCTCGTGACGTTCGGCGCGGCAGGTTTCGACCCGGACGCGCAGGTCATCGCCGTGCGGATCTGGATGCTGGTGGCAACGCCCGCGGACGACCCGGCCTGGGTGGACGAGCGCCAATACCCCACCCCCGATGCCGATCTCGGTGACCTGGTGGGCGGCTCGGACGGGTACCCGTCCACGTTCCGCCGGCTGCAGATTGCCAAGACCATCTTCCTGAACAACGAGGGCGCCTAGATGGCCATACGTTCCCTGGCATCCGTCGCAAGTCACCGGCGCCAGACCGGGGCGGCGCTCATCGTCAGCCTGATCCTGCTGATGGTGCTCACCGTGCTCGCGGTCTCCACCATGCGCACTGCCAGCCTGGGACTGCTGATGGCCGGCAACGCCCAGTACCGGGAGAACGCATTCCGCCTCGCGCAGACCGGCATCGATGAGGTGGTGCGTGGGCCCGAGCCAGTCGGCGCGGGAGATTGCCCCGCCGCTGCGCCCGATCCGGCCGTGGACGCGCCCGAACTGGGAGGGCGCTACGTCACTGAAGTCTGCTACCGGGGCGAATCGATCACTCCGGGAAACAGCTTTCCCCGCATTCCCACCTACAACTACGAGGTGACGGCCACCGGACTGACGGATGCGCGGGACGCGCAGGCCAGCCTCGTCCAGGGATATGCACTGACGGGAGCGTCCGGACGATGAGCCGCATTTCGGCGAACAGCCGCATTTCAGGGGCACCGGTGTCCATCGTCGGGTTCCTTCTGGCCACGGTGCTGCTGGGCACGACGCTCGCGGCCAACGCCACCCTGCGCACCATCGAGCAGGCCTACGAACTGACCCGTGCCCAGGTCCAGCTGCCCGGCAAGGCCGATGGCAACCTGACCGTGCGCCCCTGCCCTGACTGCCGCCCCGTCCTCCTGCGCGTGACCCCGGCGACGGCCTGGTTCAGCCGTCCGGGCACGCGGCAACCCGCCGGGCAGGCTGCCGTGCTCGCGGCCTTCCGGGCCTCGGCCGCCAACCCCGGCACCCTGGTCTACGTCTACTACGAGCCGCAATCCCGTCGCGTTAAGCGCATCGTCCTCGACGCACCCCCTGCGGTGACCCGTCGATGAGCGCCCGGCACCCGCTCCGGCAGGTCGCCGGCCTCGCGCTGGCCCCTGTCCTGGCCATCGCGCTACTCCTGTCGCCCGCCGTCCGCGCCGACGATTCCGAGCTGTTCCTCAGCGACCCGGATGCGAGCACCACCCGCGCCAACGTGCTCTTCCTCATCGACACGTCTGGCAGCATGGACACGCTGGTCGCCACCCAGGCGCCCTTCGACAGGGCCCAAACCTTTTCCGGGTGCTACAACAGCAACGCACTCTACTTCTCCACGAACGGCGCCACGCCGGCCTGCGACAACCCCAACGTGCTGCCGAAAGCGGCCAATCGCTGCGCGGCCTCCCGCCAGCAACTCGACAGCGTGGGCTACTACGCCGACTTCCTGCTCACCTGGGACGCCACCCGGGAGCGCTGGGACGGCATTGCTCCCGACCGGCTGGACGGGCCACTGGAGTGTGAAAGCGATCGCGGCCTCGATGGCGACGGCTCCGGCGGCGAAGCCTTCGCGGCCAATGGCGCGGAAGGCCCCTGGTCGGCCTCGGACGCCAGCGAACCGGCCTGGACCACCCAGTACACGGTCTATGACGGCAACTGGCTCAACTGGCGGAGCAACCCGCCCACGGTGGAGAAGTCCCGCATCGATATCGTCAAGGAAGCGGTCAATGCGCTGATGACCGGCCTTCGGGACGTGAACGTCGGCGTCATGCGCTTCAACGGCGACGAGGGCGGCGCCGTCATCGCCCCGGTCGAGAACATCGAGACGTCCCGGGAGTCGGTGATCGCGATTGTCGAGGCCCTCAACACCACAGCGCGGACGCCGCTGTCCGAGGCCTTGTACGAGGCGGCTCAGGTGTTTCGCGGCGCTGACGTGGACTACGGCAATCGAGGCGCCTTCAGGAGCGTGGCGGGCTCACGGAGCGGCAACACCATCGACTCACCCCTCTACCAGTCACCCATCACCGAGGCCTGCGGGAAGAACTTCATCATCCTGCTCACTGACGGCGAGCCGTCCGGCGACTCCAGCGCCAATGGCAAGATCCCGGCGCTGCCGGGGTTCGCGACCGCCGTGGGCCCCAGCTGCGACGGCAGCGGTGAGGGCCGCTGCCTGGATGACGTGGCCGCCTACCTGCTGCGCCAGGACCTCAACGACACCCTGCCCGGACTGCAGAACGTCATCACCCACACTATCGGCTTCGAGGTGGACTTCCCGCTCCTCGTCACCACCGCCGCCCGCGGCGGCGGCGAGTACCACCTGGCCGACGACACGGCCACGCTCTCGACGGCCCTCAGCGGCATCGTCCTCTCCATCTTTGACAACACAGGGACCTTCGCGGCCCCCGCCGTGCCGGTCAATTCGTTCAACCGGACGCAGAACCTCAGCGATGTGTTCATCTCCGTCTTCCAGCCCACGGAGACGGCACGCTGGCGCGGCAACCTGAAGAAGTACCGCCTCGACGGCGGCGTGCTCGTGGGCCGGGACGGCCGGCCAGTCATCGATCCGGCGACGGGGCTCTTTTCCCGGGACGCCTACAGTTTCTGGTCGGACACGCCCGACGGGGACCGGGTGAGCTCCGGGGGCGCGGCCAGCAAGCTGCCGCTCCCGTCGGCCCGCAGGGTCCTGACCGACCTGGACGGCAATGCACTGGTACCGCTCGACGCCGCGGAGCCCGGGGTCCTGGCCGCCCTGTCTGCCGTCCCGCCGGCCGAGCGGGTGGACGTCATCAACTGGGCGCTGGGCCGGGACATCCAGGACGCCGACCAGGACCTGGACCGGATGGAGGCCCGCAGGGACATGGGCGATGCATTCCACGTTCAGCCGCTGACGGTCTTTTACTCAAGCTTGATCTCAACCGTATTCCTGGCCACCAACGACGGCTTCCTGCACGCCTTCGACACGGAAACCGGCGTGGAGCGCTGGGCCTTCATTCCGGAGCGCCTGCTGAACGGGCTCTACCCCCTCTACCGGGATGAGGCCGCCGCCGCCAAGACCTATGGCCTCGACGGCGAGATCAACCTCGCCGTCGTCAACGACGATGGCCGGCCGGGTATCCCGGAAGGCGGCGACGAGCAGGCCATCCTGCTGTTCGGCATGGGACGAGGCGGCAACACCGTGTTCGCCGTGGACGTTTCCGTTCCTGATGCACCGAGGCTGCTGTGGAAGAAAAGCCGGTCCGACGCCGACTTCAGCGACCTCGGCCAGACCTGGTCGCCCCCCGTCGCCGCCCGGGTCGACTGCCAGGGCTGCAGCCTGCCAGCCAATGGCCCCAACGTGGCGTTCTTCGGCGGCGGCTACGACCCCGTCCAGGACGAACGCGGATTTCGCCAGGACAGCGCCGGCAATGCCATCTACATGGTGGACCTGCAAACCGGTGCGCGGCTGTGGAGCGCGGGGGGTGAAGACGCCAGCGGACTGCACAACCTGCCCCTGGCCGCCATGCGGTACTCGATCCCGGCGCCGGTCAAGCCACTGGACCTGAATGGCGACGGGTTCGCGGAGCGCTTCTACGTGGGCGACATGGGCGGGCAGCTGTGGCGCTTCGACATCTTTAACGGTGAGAGCGGCGACGCGCTGGTGGCAGGCAATGTGCTCGCCTCTCTCGGTGGCGCCGCGCTGGATGACCCCCAGCCCGCCGACCTCCGCCGGTTCTACGAAGCACCCGACGTGGTCCCCGTCATCCTCGATCGCAAGCTCGTGATCTCCATCAACATCGGCTCGGGCTATCGCGGCCATCCGCTCGATTCCGACATCGAGGAAGCATTCTTCTCCATCCGCGACTTCGACGTCTTCGACAGGGACGCAGTCACTGCCCCGCCGATCACGGTCGACCAGCTCGTCGACATCACCGGCGATGCCGCTCCCGACCTGCCCTTCTCCACCGCCGGTTGGCGGCTGCGCCTCGTGAACGGCGCCGGCGAGAAGGTGCTCGGCGAGTCTGTCACCTTCGACAACACCACGTTCTTCACGTCTTTCACGCCGGGTGAGACCGCCACTGAATGCACGGGTGGAGTGGGTATCAATCGCCTGTACGCGATCAGCGTCTTCGACGGCCGGCCGCGCACCAATTTCGACAGCCCGGTGGGCGAGCCCCTCACGGTGGCCGACAGGTCGCGGATCCTCAGTACGGGCATCCCGGTGACGGACGTCAACCTCTATCGCACCGAGGCGGGCCAGACCGTGTGCGCCGGCACGGAGTGCCTGACTGCCGAGGAAATGGAGCGCCTCCGGCTGCGCCGGGACACCGTGAAGCGCACCTACTGGTTCCAGCGCGAGGGGCAGGCCAATTAGCAGCCGGGCCACGGTGCAAGGCGGCTTCACCCTCATCGAGCTCATGATCGTCGTCGTGATCATGGGCATCCTCGCCACTGCCAGCGTGGCCGGCTACCGGCAGTACGTCCAGCGGGCGAACCGGGTGGACGCCACCAGCGCACTCCTGCGCGTCTCCACGGCCCAGGAACGCTTCTACCTGCAGAACAGCCGGTACGCCACCACTGCCGACGAGCTGGCCGACCCGCCCCCCGGCGGCCTCGGCATCGGCGGAACGGAACACGGCCTGTACGTCCTTGCCGTCGAGGCAGGCGCCGACGGGGCCGTGGCAGGCTACACGACGACGGCCACCGCCTCCGGGTCGGGCTCCCAGCGGGATGACGACGACTGCCAGGAATTCAGCATCGACCAGAGCGGGAAGCGCGGGGCCCGCGACGCGGACGGCACGGCGAGCGCGGCCATCACGGACCGTTGCTGGCGTTGACGCTGCCCCCCGCCGCCCTCTCGCGCCGGCCCTCCAGGAAGAAGCCGTCGAAGAGCAGCAGGATCACGCCAGCCGTGATCGCCGAATCGGCCACGTTGAAGGCCGGAAACGACCACCGCTCGTAGTAGAAGAGAAAGAAGTCCACGACGTAGCCCTGCTGGATCCGGTCGATGAGGTTGCCGATGGCGCCCCCCAGGACCAGCACCAGTCCCAGCGGAACCACGATGCGGTCCGCCGGCTGCCGGAGAAACCACCAGAGGATCAGCGCGCTGACGGCCACGGCGACGCCGGTGAAGAACCAGTTCTGCCAGCCCGATGCGTTGGCGAGGAAGCTGAACGCCGCCCCGGTGTTGTGCAGGCGGACCAGGTCGAAGTACGGCATCACGGCCACGCGGTCGAAAAGCTCGAACTTTGCCGTTATCAGCCGCTTCGTGTACTGGTCAACGACGATCACGGCGATGGTCAGCAGCAACCAGTTCAGGCTGGGTCTGGTCCTCATACGAAACGCCGGATCTCTCCGCCCCCGTTCAGGCCGTCCCCGTCCAGGTTGCTGATGCAACGGCCGCACAGCTCGGGGTGCACAGCTGACGATCCCGTGTCCGGACGATGCTGCCAGCAGCGCACGCACTTGCCGTCGGACACCGGCCCGGCCTCGACCCAGCATCCCTCCCCGGCCAGCGCTGCGTCCGGATGCTCCGCGCCCGCTCGCACCTCCACTGCAGAGGTGATGAACAGGAAGCGCAGCTCATCACCAAATTCGTCCAGCTGCGTACGCAAGGCACCGTCAGCGTAGATCGTCAGGCGGGCATCCAGACCGGAGCCGATGGCGCCGGCCTCGCGGCAGGCCTCCAGGGCGCGGGCGGCAAGGTCGCGGACGCCGAGCAGGCTTCCCCAGTCGATGACGGCTGCAGGCACCTCGGGCAATTGGTGCCAGGTGGCGAGCTGGACCGATGCGGCGCGCTTCCCGGGCAGGAAGCGCCAGATCTCTTCCGCAGTGAAGCTGAGGATGGGCGCGAGCCAGCGCACCATGGCCTCGGCGACATGCCACATGGCGGTCTGGGCGGACCGGCGCGGCAGGCCTTCCCTGGGCGTCGTGTAGAGCCTGTCCTTGATGACGTCCAGGTAGAACGATCCCAGGTCGACGACGCAGAAGTTGTGCAGCTGCTGGTAGACCCGGTGGAACTCATATGCCGTATACGCCGCGAGGATCTCGCGCTGCAGTTCCGCGGTCCTGGCCAGCGCCCAGCGGTCGACTGCCACCAGCGACCCGACCGGCAGGGCATCCCGCGCCGGGTCGAACCCGTCGAGGTTGCCGAGAAGGAAGCGCGCCGTGTTCCGCATCCGGCGGTAGGAATCCGCCATGCGCTTCAGGATCTCCTGGGACACGTTCATCTCGCTGCTGTAGTCGCTCGACGCGACCCAGAGCCGCAGGATGTCGGCGCCCAGCGAATTCATCACGGACTGGGGCGCCACGACGTTGCCCAGCGACTTGGACATCTTGCGGCCCTTCTCGTCCACCGTGAACCCGTGGGTGAGCACGGCCCGGTACGGGGCGGCGCCATCCGTGGCGACGGCCGTCAGGAGGGAGCTCTGGAACCAGCCCCGGTGCTGGTCGGAGCCCTCCAGGTAGAGATCCGCGGGAAAGCCGATCTCTGGCCTGCTGCGCGCGAGGCAGTGATGGACCATCCCGGAGTCCATCCAGACGTCCATGGTGTCCATCACCTTGTCATAGTCGGCGGCGCCGGCTCCAAGCAGTTCGGCCGGGTCCAGCTCGAACCAGCCGTCGATGCCCTTGTCCTCCATGCGCGTTGCGACGGCCTCGAGCAGTGCCGGCGTGTCGGGGTGCAATTCGCCCGTCTCGCGATGGAGGAAGAGCGGAATGGGCACGCCCCAGGTGCGCTGGCGGGAGATGCACCAGTCAGGACGGCCGGCAACCATGCCCTCGATACGCTCCTCGCCCCACAGGGGGATCCACTGCACGCCCGTGATGGCCGCGAGGCTCGCTTCGCGCAGGTTGTTCTGGTCGAGGCTGATGAACCACTGGGGAGTGGCGCGAAAGATCAGCGGCGTCTTGTGCCGCCAGCAGTGCGGGTAGCTGTGCTGGAATTTCTCCGTATGCAGCAGGCGGCCGTTCTCCCGCAGCAGCTCCACGACGCGCCCGTTGCCCTCATTGATGTGGACGCCGGCCAGCAGGGGGGTGCCGGCCACGTAGACGCCCCGGCCATCCACGGGATTGTCCACCGGCAACCTGTAGCGGAGACCGGACTGGTAGTCGTCCTGGCCGTGAGCCGGAGCGGTGTGCACCGCGCCGGTACCGGCGTCCAGCGTCACGTAGTCGGCGAGGATGACGGGCACCTCGCGGTCGAGGAACGGGTGACGCAACATCAGGCCCTCGAGCAGCGGCGCGTCGAAGCGCGCGAGGGTTGCGGACTGGCGGGCGCCATAGCGCTTCAGCGCCGCCTCGGCGAGCCCCTCGGCCAGCACCAGCAGCACGGTCCCCGAATCCAGCTGCGCCTCGACCAGCACGTAGGGCAGCCCGGCTCCCAGGGCCACTGCCTGGTTGGCGGGCAATGTCCAGGGCGTCGTGGTCCAGATGGGCATGGAGACAGGGCCGCCCGCACGCAGGCCGAGGCGCTGGTACAGCGAGTCCCGGTCCACGACCTCGAAGCGGGCGTCCAGGGAAACCGAGGTCTTGTCCAGGTACTCCACTTCCGCCTCGGCCAGCGCCGACCGGCAGTCGAGGCACCAGTGCACCGGCTTGTAGCCCCGGAGCAGGTGACCGTTCTCGATGATGCGGGCAAAGCCGCGGATCTGCTCGGCCTCGAAGCGGGGATCCAGGGTGAGGTACGGGCGATCCCAGTCGCCCAGCACGCCAAGGCGGCGGAAATCGCGGCGCTGGCTGTCCACCTGCTGCAGGGCGTATTCCCGGCAGGCCTTGCGAAACTCGGCAGCCGTGAGCTTTTCGCCGACCTTGCCCAGCTTCTTCTCGACCTGGTGCTCGATCGGCAATCCGTGGCAATCCCAGCCAGGAATATAGGGCGCATCGAAGCCGTCCAGGGTCTTCGACTTGACGATGATGTCCTTCAGTACCTTGTTGACCGCGTGGCCGATGTGGATGTCGCCATTCGCGTAGGGTGGGCCATCGACGAGGAGGAAGCGGGGCCGGCCCGCCGCCGCGGCGCGGATCTGCCCGTAAAGGTCCTGATCGTTCCACTCCGCCAGCATCTGCGGCTCGCGCTTCGCCAGGTCACCCTTCATCGGGAAGTCCGTGCGCGGGAGGTTCACCGTGTTCTTGTAGTCCGTCACCCTTGTGTCCTTTGTCGGCTGTTGCCGCTGCGGTTCAGCTTGCTGCCAGCGCGCGTCGCGCCTCGACGGCGTCCAGTTCCATCTGCCGGCGGAGCGCTTCCAGATCGTCGAACCTTACTTCGTCCCGGAGGCGGGCCACGAAGTCCACGGCGATCTGGCGCCCGTACAGGTCGCCGGCGAAGTCGAAGACATGCACCTCCAGAAGCGGCTCCACCCCCGCCACCGTCGGCCGGGTACCAACGCTTGCCACGGCATCCAGGGCGCCCGCGGCCACGCCGTGCACACGCACGGCGAAGATGCCGTTGACCGGGCACAGGCGCCGGTGCAGCCGCATGTTCGCCGTGGGAAACCCCAGCTGGCGTCCCAGTTGCCGGCCGCGACTGACCCGCCCCGCCATCCGGTAAGGCCGTCCCAGCAGCCGCCCGGCCGTAGCCAGGTCGCCGGCAGCCAGCGCGGTGCGGATCGCCGTGCTCGACACCCGCAGGCCTCCTGACGTCACGCTGCCAACCTGCTCCGTGCCGAACCCGTGCTCACGGCCACCCGCCTCGAGGTGCCCGAAAGTACCGGCCCGGCCACTCGCGAAGCGAAAGTCGTCACCCACCACCAGGTGCCTGACGCCGAGCGTGCGCACCAGCAGCTTCCCGATGAACTCCTCCGGCGCCAGGTCCTGCAGTGCCCGCTCGAAGGGCGGGCAGTACAGGTGATCGATGCCGGCTTCATTCAGCACCAGGACCTTCTCGCGCAGGCGCATCAGCCGGGCCGGCGCCTGGGCCGGGCTCATGACCTCCTGGGGCGTGGGCTCGAAGCTGAAGACCAGCGACGGCAGGCCCAGCCGGACCGCCTCCTTAAGCACCCGGTCGAGAATTCGCTGGTGGCCCAGGTGCACGCCATCGAAGACCCCGATGGTCGCCACGCAACCGGACGGCACAGCTTGAACACCCGGCCGGGGCCGGCGGAAAACTTGCATGGAACCGGGGAACGCCAAAAGCGGCGATTATAAGGGGTCGCCCGCCGGGAAGTTTTGCATCCGCAGGTCGCGGGGTCTGATGCCAACGACCAGCAGGGCGCCCACGTAGGCCGCAGCGCCGCCTCCGACGGCCACCGCCAGCCACAGGCACCGCGTCCAGAAGCCCGCCTCAAGCCAGGCGCCTGTGGGCGGCGCCAGGTAGACGATGAGCGCGGCCATCAGGCCCGCCGCAAGGGCTACCCGCAGGAGGAACGTGCCCCAGCCCGGCACCGGCTGGAGCACCCCGGACCGGCGCAGGCCGCGGTAGAGCAGTCCCGAATTGATGAAGGACCCCAGCGAGGTGGACGCCGCGAGGCCCGCGTGGGGCGCTTCCCAGCCGGCCAGCGCCCAGGGAACGACGAGCAGGATGTTGAGGACCATCGTGGAACCGAGGGCGATCAGGCCGACGCGCACCGGTGTCGCCGTGTCCTGGCGGGCAAAGTACCCGGGCGCCAGCACTTTCACCATCGTGAAGCCGGTCAGGCCGGCTGCGTAGGCAATCAGGCTGTAGGTCGACTGCTCCACGTCCCGGGCGGTGAACTCGCCACCGTAGAACAGGGTTACCAGCATCGGCCCCGCGAGCAGCATCAGGCCGAGCGTGGCGGGCGTGACGATCAGGATGACGAGGCGCAGAGCCCAGTCGATGGTCCGCCCGAAGTCGGCGGAAGCCTTCGCAGCGTGCTGGCGCGACAGGCTTGGGAGCAGCACGGTGGCCAGCGCAATCCCGAAGACGCCCAGGGGGAACTCCATGATCCGGTCGGAGTAGTACAGCCAGCTGATGCTGCCGGTGACCAGAAACGAGGCGATCAGCGTGTCGAGCAATATGCTGATCTGCGCCACGGATGAGCCGAACAGGCCCGGCACCATCAGCTTCAGGATCTTGCGGACACCCGGATGCTTCCAGCCCCACGCTGGCAGCGGCAGGAGGCGGATCCGCGCCAGGGATGGCAGCATGAACGCCAGTTGCACGATGCCGGCGGCGAACACGCCAGCGGCGAGCGCCATGCCCGGCCGGTCGTAAAGCGGTGCCACCCAGACTGCAAAGACGATCAGCACGATGTTCAGCACAACGGGCGAGAATGCCGCCGCCACGAATCGCTGGTAGCTGTTCAGGATGCCGCCGGCGAGGGCCGCGAGCGACACGAACAGCAGGTAGGGAAACGTCCAGCGCAGCATGTCCACGGCCAGTGCGAACCGGTCAGCGTCGCTGCCCGCGGGCGCCGCAGCCAGGTTCTCCGTGGTGAACCCCGGCGCAAAGACGGTAATGAAGACTGGCGCCGCCAGGGCCCCCACGGCTGCCAGGCCGGACAGGATGACGCCCAGTGTCCCCGCCGCGCGCCGGACCAGTTCCCGCACCTCGGCATGCTCCCGGGTCTGCTCGTATTCGGCGAAGACGGGCACGAAGGCCTGGGAGAAGGAGCCCTCCGCGAAGAACCGCCGGAAGATGTTGGGGATACGGAAGGCGACGAAAAAGGCGTCCATGACGAAGGACGCGCCGAACAGCCGGGCATAGACCACGTCCCGGACGAGGCCCAGGATGCGGGACAGCAGCGTCCAGGCGCCCACGGTCCCTGTTGAGCGGAGCAGCTTGCGGCCACTGGGCGCGTTGCTCTGGGCCGGGGGCGGAGCGGCAGGCGGAGCCGGGGGCTGTGCCGAATCGGTCATGCGCGCGCCAGTCTACCCACGACACCCGCCCCCGGGGTGACTTCCGGCCGGTTGACTTCCAGCGGGGGAAACCAAAGAATACGCGCCCGTCGCGGGGGTCCGCGGCGCGCACCTCATCAAGACGTCCCTCATCTATAACTGTCTGGAAGTACCTGTGGCGAACACCAAGTCAGCAGCCAAGCGCGCCAAACAAGGCGAGCGCCGTCGTCAGCACAACGTTGCCCTGCGCTCGCGCATGCGCACGGCAATCAAGAAGGTCATCAAGGCCATCGAGGCGGGTGATCCCGCGGTCGCCGCCGCTGCCTTCAAGTCCGGCGCCGCCGAAGTCGCCAGCATGGTGAACAAGGGCCTGACCCACAAGAACAAGGCCGCCCGGCACCAGAGCCGGCTCAGCAAGGCCGTCAAGGCCATCAGCGTCAAGAAGAAGTAGGAGCGCCGACCGGCGCGATCCCATCCGTCGCGGCTAAAGCCGCTCCTGCAGCGTCGGCTTCCGCCGCGAGCTGTTCCAGCCTCGTCATGAGATCCTGCGTCAGGCGCCCGGTGCCCTCGCCGGTCAGCGCGCTGATGCGATAGACGCGCGCGAGCCCGCCGCCGGGCAACCCGCCCACGAAGCCGCGCAGAGCCCCGGTCACGGCCGTTTCCAGGCGATCCGCCTCCCCGCCACTCACCAGGTCCGTCTTGTTAAGGACCAGCCAGCGCTCCCGGGCCACCAGCTCGGGACTGAAGCGGACCAGCTCGCCGACCACGGCGACTGCATCGGCCGCCGGGTCGCTGCCATCGAAGGGCGCGAGGTCGACCAGGTGGACCAGCAGCCGTGTGCGGCTCAAATGCTTCAGGAAGCGGATGCCGAGCCCCGCGCCCTCCGCCGCACCCTCGATGAGCCCGGGAATATCGGCCATGACGAAACTGCGCATGGGACCGACCGCGACGACACCGAGTCCCGGGTGGAGGGTGGTGAACGGGTAGTCGGCGACCTTTGGCCTGGCAGCGGACACGGCACGCAGCAGGGTGGACTTGCCGGCGTTGGGCTTGCCCAGCAGCCCCACGTCGGCCAGCAGGCTCAGCTCGAGGCGGAGTGTGCGGTTCTCGCCGGGGGTTCCGGGAGTGGACTGGCGTGGAGCGCGATTGACGCTGCTCTTGAACCGCGTATTGCCACGGCCGCCTTCGCCGCCGGCTGCCACCCGCAGGCGCTGGCCATCGGCCGTCAGGTCCCCGAGCAACTCGCCGGTATCGGCCTCATAGACCTGCGTGCCGCAGGGCACGGGGACCTCGAGGGACTCGCCACCCCGGCCGGTGCAGTCGGATCCCGAGCCGCCTTCGCCGCTCTTCGCGGCAAAGCGCCGGTTCACCCGAAAGTCAGCCAGCGTGTTCAGGGCGCGCGTGGCGACCAGCCAGACGCTGCCGCCGTCGCCACCATCGCCACCGTCCGGCCCGCCCCGGGGAATGAATTTCTCGCGCCGGAAACTGACGCAGCCGGGACCACCGTTGCCGGCGGCAACGCGAACAGTGGCTTCATCAACGAATTTCATGGTGACTCACGTGGAGCGGAGGCGGTGCCGCCGGGCCCAGAGACGAAAAACCCCGCTGGTGCGGGGTCTTTCCATCAGCCTTGGCCTTACAAGGGTGGGCCTCAGGAGTGCCTTCGCGATGATGCTCAGGCGCTGGCGGGGATGACGTTGACGATGCGCCGGCCGCCCTGGCCCTTGACCTCGAACAGCACGACGCCGTGGGCCTTGGCGAACAGGGTGTGGTCCCGGCCCATGCCCACGTTCTTGCCCGGGTGATACTCGGTGCCACGCTGGCGGACCAGGATGTTGCCGGCGATAACGGACTCGCCGCCGAACTTCTTGAGGCCCAGGCGCTTTGATTCGGAATCGCGGCCGTTGCGTGTGCTGCCGCCAGCTTTCTTGTGTGCCATGACTCAAATACCTCGATGTAAGACGAACGCCGGGCGTCAGGCGCCGGCGGCGATGCCAGTGATTTCCACCAGCGTGAAGGCCTGGCGGTGACCGTGCATGCGCTTGTAGGTGGTCCGGCGCTTGAACTTGATGACGGTGATCTTGTCGTGCCGATCCTGGGCGACCACCTTGGCGGTGACCTTGGCGCCGGCGATCAGCGGCTTGCCGACCTGCACGGCCGCACCCTCGCCAACCATCAGCACATCGCCGAACTCAACGGTGTCGCCGGCGGCGGCGTCGAGCTTCTCGATCTTCACTTTTTCGCCCTGGCTGGCACGGTACTGCTTGCCACCAGTCTTGAATACTGCGTACATCGGTTGTTCCTGGAACGTTTGGCCGGACTTGCCGGTAGAAGGGGGGTTGAACACAACCCCTCGAAAAGCCGACGAATTCTAGAGGTTTGGCCGGCGGCTGGCAACCTCGCTGGCGCAACCTCCGGGCGGGCCCAGCACTGCGTTGAGGCGCCCGGCGAGCCGCACGCCGGCCTGGAGGAGCCGCCGGTCCACCGTCGCGCGGGCGGCGGCCAGATACTCTGGCGGCAACCCGGCCGGGCCCTGGCCGGCCCTGAAGCCGTATACCTGCGGACGCAGCGCCTGGGACTCCCGGGCCCAGTCCACCGGGCCGGCGGCCTGCCAGCGCGCAATCTCGGCGGCTGGAGGCATGGCAAAGGCCCGTGCCCTCTCCCGGGGAGCCATCCCGCCGGCCAGCCGTAACGGTTCGCCGTCCCACAGGGCGTGCAGGTTCGTCTCCCGGTCCCCGACCAATACCGGCACCCGGTTTCCGCCGCGATCGTCCACCCGGCCCACGTGGAGCGGCTGGTGGATGTCCACGGCGAAGTGCACGACGAACCGCAGCGCTTCGGCCCGCCGGCCGGCCGCCAGGGAGGTGTCCGCCAGCTGCTTCTCGAAACGGGCCAGCGCCGCCAGGACGTTGTCCGGATCCCGGCGGGCGGCGCGCGCCACCGAACCCCGGTCCGCCACGTTGATGAAATGCCAGGGCCGCGTGTGCTCCCACTCGGGGTCGCGCCGGATGGTATCCGGCCACAGACCGGCCTCGGCCAGCGTCATCCCGGCAAGCAGCGGAGCCAGGGCGGTGCGCGTTGGGGCGCACAGGAACCGCTCGGCCACGTGGCCGGCCACCCGGTGCCCCGACGGCCCGAATGCCAGGGCGCCGGACGACCAGGACAACGCAGCCAGGGCCACGCCGGCCGCGATCCGGAGCGCGGCAACCTCAGCCCGCAGTCGCGGGCCTGGCCGTGGGGCCTGGTGTACAGCGCGGCGCATCGCGGGCATTATTCGTGTCGCGATGCATCTCGTCCAACAGGAATTCCCGCGATTTGACCTGGAAGCAGTGCGCGCTCTGCTTGGCGACGACTGGCCCGCCGTCAACCGGGAAATCACCGCCCGGCTCCGCAGCGACGTCGCCCTGGTCAACAGCGTCGCCCACTACATCGTGGGCGGCGGCGGCAAGCGCCTGCGGCCGCTGATCACCCTGCTCGCGGCCAGGGCCTGCGGCTATCGCGGCGACCGGCACGTGATCACCGCGGCCATCATCGAGTTCATCCACACGGCCACCCTCCTGCACGACGACGTGGTGGACGCCTCGGACCTGCGTCGTGGCCAGGACACCGCGAACAGCGTGTTCGGCAACGAGGCGAGCGTGCTGGTGGGCGACTTCCTCTACTCCCGCGCGTTCCAGCTCATGGTGCAGGTCGGGCAGATGCGCATCATGGACGTGCTTGCCGATGCCACGAACACCATTGCCGAGGGCGAGGTCCTGCAGCTGATGAACTGCAAGGATCCCGATACCACCGAACAGCGCTACATGGATGTCATCTACCGGAAGACCGCCAGGCTGTTCGAGGCCGGGGCGCAGATCGGCGCGATCCTCGCCGACCAGACCCGCGCCGTCGAGGAGGCGCTGGCGGAGTACGGCCGGGAGCTGGGCCTCGCGTTCCAGCTGGTCGACGACGCGCTGGACTACAGCGCCAACCAGGGCGAGCTCGGCAAGCAGGTGGGCGACGATCTGGCCGAAGGCAAGCCGACGCTGCCCCTGATCTACGCGCTCCAGCGCGGCTCCCCGAAGGAACAGCTGATGATCCGCCGGGCCATCGAGCGAGGGGGGCGGGAGGACATCCGGCCGATCCAGGAGGCCATCCAGTCCACGGGCGCCCTCGCCTACACGGCGGCCAAGGCCCGGGATTGCGCCAGCCGGGCCCGCGCGGCGCTTGCCCCGGTGCCGGATTCGCCGTTCAAGACCGCCCTCACCGACCTGGCAGACTTCGCCGTCGATCGCCGTTACTGACGCCGTCCGCCGCGTCCGTATACAATGTCGGCCCCGTTCGGGGTGTAGCTCAGCTTGGTAGAGCGCTTGCTTCGGGAGCAAGAGGTCGCAGGTTCGAATCCTGTCACCCCGACCAGTTCTTCAGTTCCTTCGCGAGATCCGCGAGCGCCTCGTCGCCGAGCCATTCGAACGCCGGCATCGGCCGTCCCGTGACATTTGCCGCCTCGCCCGGCATGCGCCCTTTCCTAAGGAATGCGCCAAGCTCGGCCTCACTGGCCTCCCGCACATACGTCGAGTCGGCAAGATTCACGCCGAGATCCGGCAGTCCGCGCCTGTCGGCGCCGTGGCAGGCCACGCAATACTCGGCGAAGCGCCCGCTGGTACTCGCTGCTGCAGGCGCAGCGGCCGGGGCTGCTGCGAGCCGCACGGGCATTCCGAATGCGGCAACCGGCGATGGCGCGGCAGCCTCAACCCTGGCGGCGACGGACTCGTCCACTGCTACCCCGCCCGGCGCCAGGATCAGCAGGGCATAGACCCCGAGGACCGCGGCGCCGGCGCTGGCGGCGATGGCACCAAGCTGGCGCCTGCCGGTGATCTTCAGGCGCGGCAATGAATTGATCAGCGCCAGCAGCAGGATCGCGGCGCAGACGATGGCGGATACGCGCAGGATGAAAACCAGCATCTCCGGTGACCAGATGCCGCCGCCCTCGAAGATTGCAGTGAGCTGGTCGGCGGCATCCGGCGTGATCCGGCTGAAGCCCGTGTGGGTCCAGTTGGTCTCGTAGAAATCCTGGGTTGCCGCGAACAGGCTCGCGATGAGCGCAAAGCCGAAGGCATAGCCGGCCTGCCGGATCGTGCCAAACAGTCCCGACACCATGCCTGCCCGCTCGGGCGGCGCATTCGCGAGCAACAGGGCGTTGTTCGGCGAGAAGAACAGGCCCGTACCGACGCCGATCACGATCAGCGGCAGGTAGAGTCCGGCAGGCTGCGTGTCGACCGCGACGAACAGCAGCATCAGGTACCCGGCGCCCCGCACGATGGCTCCTGCGGACGCCAGCCACTCGGCGTTCCAGCGGTCCGCCGCCCGGCCGGACCAGGGACTCATGACGGTGGTGCACACAGCGGACACCGCCATTATGAAGCCCACGTCCCACGCGCGCATCTCCAGGCCATTGATGAGGACGATCGGCAGCACGAACAGTGTCAGGGGCAGGCTGGCGAACATCGCCGCGAACGCCACGCAGGCCCGGGAAAATGCAGCGCTCCGGCTGAAAAGTCCGAGATCTATCAGCGGCTCACTACAGGTCCGCTCGCGACGCATGAACAGCCAGAAGGACACGAACCCGGAGGCGAAGATCACCCACACCAGTGGATCAAGGTGGTTGTCCTCGACGGGCAGGCGGTTGCACCCGAAGAGCACCCCGAACAGGGCCAGCGTCAGGTACACCGCGCCGGGAATGTCGAAACGCCTGCTGGCGCCGGCCACCGCCATCGGCTGGCGGAAGTCCAGCGCCAGCAGGGCCAGGAGGATCGTGAGGATCGCAAACGGAATGCGGCTGGCGAAGGTGGCGCGCCAGTCGTAGGCGTCGAGGAGCCAGCCGGCAAAGATTGGCCCCAGGATGAAGCCTGCCGCGTTCGCCGCCTGCAGCAGTCCGAGCGCGCGGCCCCGCTGCTCGGCGCCGTAGATCCGGGTCGCGATTGCAAACGTCGTGGGCAGGAACAGCGCCATGCCCAGCCCCTGCACCAACCGCAGTCCGATCAGCACCGGCACGTCGGGCGCGAAGGTGCAGGCAATCATCGCGACCGAGTAGATGACCGTCCCGATCTGGAACAGGCGCACGTGGCCCCAGGCATCAGCCATGCGAGCCGCGAGAAGCATCGGGCCCGTGGCGGCAACGAGGTAGCCAAGGGCTACCCAGACGATCTCGCTCGTATTGGAATCCAGATCATCGATCATGTCCGGGAAGGCAAGGGGCAGGAAGCTGGAGTCGAGGCTCGCCATCAGCGTCGACAGCAGAAGGGCCGACATGATCAGCAGGACCCGGCCCCGCGAATAGGCAATCACGGCTTGAGGGTGCCAATGAAGGCCGCGGCGCCCACCAGCAGCCACATGGCGAGGGCCGCCACGACGGCCTTGCGGCGGCGGATCCGGAGCAGCTCCTCGCCGCGGGGAATGTCGCCGGCTTCCAGCTGCTCGATGGCAGGACGCCACTGTCCGCTGATCCAGCGCAGCACGATGCCGTCAACAATGATCGCTGCAAACAGCAGGAACTTGGTCGCCAGCCAGCCCGGCACGCTGCTGCCGGCGGCCAGGCCCCGAAGGCCGAGGGTCAGCATGCCGGCGAGCACCAGCACGCGGAGCGCCAGGTCGATACGCAACACGGTGCCGATTGCCGGATTGCCATGGGCGAAATGCACCCACAGCAGGACGGCAATCCACGCCGCCGCCGCGATCCACAGCGCCGGGAGGATGGTCTCCGGCAGCGGTGCCCCCCAGGCCAGCGCCAGGCTGAAGCCGACCGGCAGCATGAGGACGAGCGACACCCGGGGCGCAACGTCGATGGCCATCACCAGGTCCCGGATGCGGTTTCGCTCCACCACGGTCAGCCCCGGGCGGGACATCCAGCCCCCGCCGACAAACACCCCGAAGTCGGCACCCAGCCAGTAGGCAAACAGCAGGATGTGCACGAAGCGCAGCAGTGTATGGGAATCAGCGTCCACGGAATCCGCCAGGTTGTCCTATTGTCATAAACATATAACGTCTTCGGACCGGTTCCAACCCGGATGAAAAGAAAAAAGCCCCGGCCGCTTTCGCGACCGGGGCCTTGTTCCCGTCGTCAGTCAGGCCGTTGGTCTGTGAGTGCCGCTCAGTTCGGCGCGTCGCAGTCCGTGCGCTTCAGGACCACACGGCGGTTCTGGGCGCGACCGTCCTTCGTCTTGTTGTCGGCAATCGGCTCGCTCTCGCCAGCGCCGGTGATCTTCAGCCGGCCCTGAGCAATGCCCTTGCCTTCCAGGTACGTCGCCACGGATTGGGCCCGGCGCTCGGAGAGGCCCTGGTTGTAGGCCTCGGAGCCGGAGCTGTCCGTGTGGCCAATCACCGTGCCGGACACGAACTTCAGCCGCGTCAGGTTGGTGGCGACCTCGTCCAGGATTGCCTTGTCTTCGTCGGTCAGCTCGGCCGAGTTCAGCTTGAACTGCAGCTGGCGCGTGATGTCGCACGAGCAACCCTGCGGACCCACCCGGTCGCCCTTCGGCGTGTCGGGGCACTGGTCGCTCGGGTCGATGACGCCATCGCCATCCGTGTCGGCCGGCGGGGGCGGCGGGGGCGGCGCCACGGCCGCCGCAGCGACCACCGGAGCCGCGGCAGCCACGGGCGCTGCCTTCGTGCCCAGGGCCACGCTCAGGCCGACATTGATGAGGATGTCCGTCAGGTTGTCCGATGCATCCTGGCCGCGAGCCAGCGCCTCGGTGCGCAGGGAGAGCCGGTTGCCCCACAGCCGCGTGAGGACGCCGACGCCAAGCTGGCCCTGCAGGTCGTCGCTGTCCGATCCGTCGGAGTCGGTGTTGACGACACCGAGGCCCGCCAGGATGTAGGGCGAGAACAGGCCATCACGGTTGTAGATGTTCATCAGGTTGACGTTGATGGCCGTCTGGTCCTGGTCGGGATACGGTGTGGTGATGGGACCACCCTCGCCGCCATCGGTCGTAAACGTGCCGTCGCCATCCAGATTGAGTTTCTGGAAGTCGAACTCCACGTTGAAATGCTCGCTGAGCGCGTATCCGAAGCCCACGAGCCCGCCGGCAAACTCATCGTCGACGTGCCGATCGTCGTCCGCGATGATGTAAGTGCCGAGTCCCTTGAGGTAGGCCTGACCGACCTCTTCGGCCGCCTGGGCCACTGCGTTGCCCAGCAGCAGCGAGGCACCGATTGCGGTGGTCGTGATCGCCTTTCTTCGTAGCATTTGGGTATCCCCTGGATGGTGGTTCTTGAACCTGGATGACTCTTGCGGTCGAGGCACGGCGTGGGCCTTACGGCCTCCCGTTGTGTAATAACTTAACCCACGCCGCACGGCTTTGCCATGGCCGCGACGGACGTGGTACGCCTGCAACAGCCCTGGACGGGCAGCCGGCAGCAGCACTGAATGCCGTGACCCGCACCAGGGAAGCGTGAACGGCTTCAACGCCCGCCCGGGGTCCTTTCCCTATCCTCGCGCTATTCCTGGTCCGGATCGGCGCCCCATGCACACGTCCCCGCCCTGCCCTGTCTCGCGCCACCAGCGGGGGTTCACGTTCGGCGAGGTGCTGGCCACGCTCGGCGTCCTCGGCGTCAGCCTCTCCTTGGTCGTCCCCAGCTTCTCCAGCGTGACCCGGAGCAACCTCCGGGCCAGCGCCATAAACGAACTGGTCGCCACCCTGCACGTGGCCCGTAGCGAGGCCATTACCCGCAACGTCCCGGTCGTCATCTGCCCGAGCGCCGACGGCCTGACCTGCGCCCGGATCGCCTGGGAGTCCGGCTGGATCCGGTTCGTGGACTCCAATGGGGACTACCGGGCGGACGCCGGCGAAACGGTGCTCGGCACGGCGCCGCCGGTCGAGGGCCTCCAGATTCACACCGCCACGTTCGACCAGGCCTTTGGCTACACCCCGTCCGGCCGGGTCTCCGCGCCGGATGGCGGCCAGGCCGGCGGCGATTTCACGTTCTGCGCCGGCGACGACCTGGCCGATGCCCAGGTCCTGCGGGTCTCCCCCCTGGGCCAGCCCGTCCTGGCCGAGCGGCTGGTGAACGGCCGGGAGCCCGACTGCTCGCTCGGCTGAGGTCCACCCCGAGCCTTTCCGGGCTCGTTGCTCCAACGCAACAATCAACCCCTGCTGCGGGGTATTGCTTTGCGCCCCGCGCAACAGTGCTGTTAAAGTCGATCGCGTGCGTGGCCGGCTGATCCCAGGGGTTCAGCGGCTGAAACCGTTTCCTTTATAGAGGGGCTCATCATGTCGAACCCACCACGGGTTACCGCCCGCCGGGGCGGATTGCTCGCGATTGCCATCGCGGGGCTGGTCAGCAGCGCGGGTTATGCCGCGGAAGAGGAAGAGATTATCGTGACCGGATCGCGCATCGCGGACCGGGATTACGATTCCATCAGCCCGATCGCCACGGTGTCGTCAGACGTCATCGAGGCCACTGGCCGTACGAACATCGAGCAGGTGCTGAACACCCTGCCCCAGGTGGTGCCCGGCCTGACGGCAACGTCAAACAATCCCGCGGACGGAACAGCGACCGTGGACCTCCGGGGCCTGGGCCCGTCCCGCACCCTGGTGCTGATCAACGGCCGGCGCCTGAACCCCTCCACCAACGAGGGGATCGTCGACCTGAACAACGTTCCCACCCGCCTCGTCGAGCGGGTCGAGGTCGTCACCGGCGGTGCCTCCGCCGTGTACGGCTCGGACGCCCTCGCCGGCGTCGTGAACTTCATCCTCAAGGATGACTACGAGGGCATCGAGCTCGGCTACCAGACCGGCATCTCGGACGAGAGCGACGGCTACGAGAACCAGGTGGACATGCTCCTCGGCGGCAATTTCGCCGATGGCCGGGGCAATGCCACCCTGTTCGGCAGCTGGTACAAGCGGGATGACATCTCCCAGGCGGACCGGTCCTACACCGCCATCGATTTCCAGGGCGGCTCCGCCACGGGCATCGCCGGCCGGCTGGACAACGTGCCGCTGAACTCGCTCCCGGACCCCGTCAACTACGCGTTCAACGCCGACGGGACGCCCCGGGAGTTCGTCAACGACCTGCCCGAACTGAACGGCGGCGTCGGCGACCGCTACAACTTCGCCCCGACGAACCTGCTGCTGACGCCCCAGACACGGGTGCAGATCGGCGGCCTCGGCAAGTTCGACATCAACGACCAGATCCAGGCTTACACGGAACTGAACTTCACCGACAGCCGGAACGCGACGCAGCTGGCGCCGACACCGGCGACCAATATCCTCATCGACCTGGACAGCCCGTTCCTGACCGACGAGGTTCAGGACCTGCTTGCCACGCGTCCCGACCCGACCGCGCCCGGCGTCCTCCGCCGCCGCATGGTGGAGGTCGGCGCCCGCAAGCAGACGGTCGACTCGACGCTGTCCCAGATCACCCTGGGACTGCGCGGCGATATTGGCTTCCGCAACTGGAGCTACGACACCTACTACCAGTACGGCCGCACGGACTATGACCAGTTCACCTTCAACGACGTATCCCGGTCCCGGTTCGAGGCCGGCATCGCCGGCTGCCCGGCCGAATACCTGCAGTTCAACCCGGACTGCGTCCCCGTCAATCCCTTCGGCGCTGGCAACATCACCCCGGAGATGGCGGACTTCATCCGCCTGAACTTCTCCGACAACACCGTCTTCAAGCGCGACCTGGTGAACGCCTCCATCAATGGCGACCTGTTCGAAATGCCCGCCGGCACGGCAGCATTCGCGCTCGGCGTCGAGTGGCGGAAGGACAGTTCGACCTACACGCCCGACGCCGCCAAGCAAAGCGGTGACATCGAGGGCTTCAACGCCCAGCAGCCGATCGCCGGCAACTTCGACGTATTCGAGGTGTTCGGCGAGCTGGTTGTGCCCCTCGTCGCTGGCCTGGAGGCCGAGCTTGGTGTCCGTGCGTCGGACTACTCGACGGTCGGCGACGTGACCGCCTACAAGGCCGGCCTGAACTGGAGCCCCACCGAGACGATCCGGGCCCGGGCGATGTACCAGCGGGCCAGCCGTGCGCCCAGCCTGTTCGAGGCCCTGCAGAACGGCGACCAGGACTTCCCGTTTGCCGTGGATCCCTGCGCAGGCATCACCCCCCAGGGCGATGTCGTGTACGACCCGATCGATAATCCCCTCACCCAGGAGACCATCGATTTCTGCGCCGAGCAGGGCATCATCGACGTGGTCAATAACGCCCAGCCCAACGACCAGCTGGAGAGCTTCAACTACGGCAGCCCGGCACTCGGCGAGGAAACCAGCGACACCTACACCGCCGGCATCGTCTACCAGCCGGAGTTCGTCGAGAACCTGCAGCTGTCCCTGGACTACTGGAACATCACCGTCGAGGACTACATCAACGACCTCAACGGCGGTGCCCAGGGCATCATCGACGCGTGCTTTGCGGCTGCTGACCTCGACAGCCCCGCCTGCTTCGACAGCGCGCTTAACCTGCCGCTCATCTTCCGGTCGATCTCCGGCGAGCTGCAGGTGAACATCCCGCTGGTCAACGCGTCCGAACTGGAGACGTCGGGCGTGGATTTCCAGATGGACTGGGGAATCCCCGTCGGCGACAACACGGTGAACGTGAATGTCATCGTGTCCTGGCTCGATGAGTACGTCCTCGACGACGTGGACTACGCGGACAGCACGGGCTTCTACAACATCAATATCGGCTCCCTGCCCGAGTGGCGCCTCACGTCCCGCGTCAGCTACGGCATCGGCCCGGTCGACCTGACCTGGACCATGCAGTACATCGGCGACATGACCAACCAGGGCAACCTGCCGGAGTTCCAGGATGGCGGGTACATCAACATCGCCAGCCAGACCTACCACGACCTGAGCGCGGTCTGGGCGATCGACGAGCACTGGGAGCTGTCGGGCGGCGTCCGCAACCTCTTCGACAATTCGCCGCCGATCTTCGACAACAACATCGACCAGAACACCGACCCCGCCCAGTACGACATGGTGGGCCGGTTCTACTTCGCCGGAGTCCGCACGAAGTTTTGAAGTCCCGGAGTTCACGGAGTCAACGCCGGGCGGCCCCTCGGGGCCGCCCGGCTGCTTTCCGGGCCGGACACCCGGGCCTCCCAGTCGCGACCTTCCTCATCCTGGCCACCAGTGCCCCGCTTGCCGCACAGGATGTGGCCGGCTGCAGGGCCATGTCCGACGACCGGCAACGCCTCGCCTGCTACGACGCACTGCCTGGGCGGCCGGCGGCACCGGACGCCACAACCGCGCCGGAAGCGCTGTTCGGTCTCGAGCCCACGGCAACGACGGAGCTCCTCCAGCGTGAGAAGGGCGACGAACCCGTCGAGGCGATAGAGCAGACCGTGGCAACAGTCTCCGCCGACCGGTACGGCAAACTCCAGATACAGCTTGCCAACGGGCAGGACTGGGAACAGGTCGACTCCGACAGGCTCCGCCTTCAGCCCGGTGAACTGGTCCGGATTCGCCGGGCCGCCCTGGGCTCCTACCTGATGTCGCTCGCAAGCGGCGGGCGGGCCATTCGGGTACGCCGAATCGCAGCGCCGGGTAACCCTGACTGACACGCGGACGGCCGGCCGCCCGTCTTGCCTCCGCAGGCCGGAAGCGGTAGCGTTACCTCACTACCAGTGAGGCATGCCCGCCACCCTCTGGGGGGAGGTTTCTGGCCCAGGGTCTTGCCTTCGCGCCGTGCCTGAAGATTCCCCAGACGGAATGCCAACGAAGCAAGGGGAACCAGGCCACGACCCGAGGGGGAAATACGCAGCCAGTCGGCCTTATTGGGTACCGTCCCGGCACGCAGCCTTGGCGTGGCCTGGGCGCCCATCATTTCTTGGAGGATTGTCGCAAATGAGGAAGCTACTTACGGCGGGCGTCATCGCTGCGGGCGCCCTGGCTGGTCCGGTGGTCGGTTCATTGGGAGTTTCGTTGCTGGCCACGACGCCGGCGAACGCCGCCACCACCACCTTCGACATCACCGGCAACCTCTCCAAGGAGTACGGCAGCTGCACCCAGATCACCTTCTCCTTCAGCGGCTCTGACTGCAGCTGGGGCCGGAACCGGCCCGCCGCCAACGCCACCTGGATCGGGCCCCTGTTCGGTGGCGCGAATTACGCCATCGACGGCGTCAAGGACCAGGTCACCTACATTCCCACGGTCGCCGACAACGTTCCCCAGGGCACGGCGTCGAGCGCCGCCAATTTCATTCCCGCGGTGGACGACGGCAAATTCCCCGCCGGCATCACCGGCCAGATCGTCATCGACGACAAGGGCACTCCCGGTAACCTGGCCGACGACACCGTCAGCGGCACGATGACCATTGCGGCCATGGCCCGCAACGTTCCCACCGGCCAGTTCACCCGGGCGGTCCAGCGCTGGACCAGCATGGACCACGTGATCCCGGAGATCGCGGTCAATGCAGCCGAGACCGTGGCCAACGGCAATGGGGGCGTCGACTACGTGATCGGCAGCCGGGGCTTCCCCACGGCGCGCTGCTATCGCTTCGACACCAACAACTGTTTCCCGACCTCGGACATGATGCCGGACTTCGCCGACGCCCGCTTCTGGGTCCAGCCCCCCGTCGGCTCCAAGGGCATCGAGCGCACCGGCCTGCTGGGTGAGCCGGGCTTCGACGAGGCCAATCCGCCGTCGCCGAGCCCGCCCACCGGCAACGTCGGCGCGGTGTCGACCGGCACCATCAACGGCGGCAGCTGCGTGACCAACAACCAGGCTGTCGACGACTGTGCCGCCAGCACGCTCATCTGGGGCGCGGCCGAGGATCCCGGCTTCGACAACATGGTCATGAAGATCTCGACCAACGGTGCCGGCCAGATCACGGCCGCGCAGGTCTACTGGACCCAGGAGTTCGCCATCAGCTTCGGCGGTCCGCCGGCCGGTTTCGACAACTCCTTCGTCGCCGGCACGATCGACTTCACGGGTGAGATCGTCGCGCCGCGGGCCCGGGACTTCACGGTGGGCGTCCTGCAGGGCAGCACCGGCAACGTGCTGGACACGCTCGCCAACAGCGTCAACTTCGGTGGCCCGGTGACGGTCACGATCGTCTCGGGTCCCACGGCGCTGGGCAGCGCCACGGTCTCCAGCACGCCGCCGAACACGAACAAGATCATCTACGACTCGATCGCCGGCTCCGGTACCGACACGATCGTCTACCAGGCCACGGACGGCACGGCCACTGATGACGGAACGATCACTATAAACATCGCCCCCGATTCACAGCCGGTAGCTCCGGATGGCGCCATTACCACCATCTCCACCGTCGGCGCCACGCCGGGCGGCAGCACCACGGGGACGGTAGTGGTGAGCGGCCTGGGTGGCTACAGTGCCGGCAACGCGCCGAGCACGATCACCTTCACGGCGCCGTCACCGGCCCGGGGCGCCGTGGCCCTGACCGGCGCGACGACGATCCGGTACACCCCGTCGGCAACATTCTTCTCGGGCAGCGACACGTTCGGCTACACGATCACGGACAGTGACCTCGACACCGAGTCCGGCGTCATCACCGTTACGATCGCCGACGTGAACCCCACCGTGGCCGATGGCTCCGTTACCACGGACGAAGGTTCGCCGAGTTCCGCCCTGCCGCTCGCCATCAGCCCCGGCAATGGCGCCGTGTCTGACCACGACATCACGGTCACCACCAACGGAGCCAACGGCAACTGCACGATCTCCGGCACGTCGGTGACCTACACGCCGGATGCCGACTTCTTCGGCACCGACACCTGCGTGGTGACCATCACTGACGGTGATGCCAGCGCGTCCGACACGGGCACGATCAGCATCCTGGTCAACGAGGTCGACGACAGCCTGGTCCTGCCGGGTGGTGGCAGCGCGGTTGATCCGTGGAGCCTCGCGCTCCTGGGCGCCCTGCCGCTGCTGCGCCGTCGCCGCCGCCGGGCCTGAGCTGACTGCCGACGTGACTGACCAAAGGCCCCGCCACCCGGCGGGGCCTTTTTTTTGCCCAGTCGTTTCGCGTACAACGGGCCATGGGGCGCAGCTTTGATACGCCAGGCACGCCGGTTACCCGGCCCTCGGCCTGGGTGGTCCGTTACGCGGGACTCGTCCCCGCCGGCGGGCCGGTGCTTGACCTCGCCTGCGGCAATGGCCGCCATGCCCGCTTCTTCGCTGGACGGGGACACCCCGTCACCGCCGTGGACATTGACCTCCAGGGAGTCGTGGACCTGGACGGTAAGCCCGGCTTCCAGGTGCTCCAGGCGGACCTGGAGACGGGGCACTGGCCGTTCGGAGCCGGGGGATTCGCGGCGATCGTGATCACCAACTACCTGCACCGGCCCCATTTCCCGCTGCTAGCGGGCACGCTGGCGGCGGGCGGGGTTCTGCTGATGGAGACCTTCGCGGCGGGCAACGAAAAGCTGGGGCGGCCCCGCAATCCTGACTTCCTGCTGGCCGCTGGCGAGCTGCTGGCCGCCTTCAGTCCCGCGCTGCAGGTGGTTGCCTACGAGCACGGCATCGAGCAGCTGCCCCGCCCTGCCGTGCGCCAGCGACTGGTGGCCGTCCGGACAGCGGAGCCGGTGGTGATGACGGTGCCGTAGGAGCGCCTTCAGGCGCGACCCAATCGTTCGCGCCTGAAGGCGCTCCTACGGCCGGCCTGCCATGATTCCGCCGTGCAGGACGACGCCTTCGGTGGGTTTGGAGGTCCACAGCTGCTCGGCAAAGCGCGGAATCGCCATGGCGGCAATCGGGAAGCACTCAACCAGCTGGGACGGCCTCGCGGGAATGCCGTCCAGCGCGTAGCAGAAGAACTCCATGCCCTTGCGTTCCACGGTGTTCCAGAAGCCACGGATCGACTTCTCGCTGGATGACACGGAGCCGTCCGTATTGAAGTAGGTGTCGAAGCGCACTTCGCCGTCCGGCGTCTCCATCCGGTACCGGGTGGTGTTGGTCATGAGGTGGTTGTAGAAGCTTGGGTAGCGCTCGGACAGGGGCTTCGTGCGATCGACCTGCTGCTGGACTGTCGCCGAGGCAGGCCGGGGCCAGTCGGCCGCGCCCGTCTCGAGCAGCATGAACGACAGGAGTGCCGTGCGGTCAGCCTCCGGCACGGGCTCGGGAATCATCATCCGCGTACCCGGAACGAGCTTCTCCGGGCCAGCGAGGAACTCCCAGACCCGGGCCACGCTCCAGTCGAATCCCGCGGCCTTGAGGGCGTCGGAGGCAGCGAAGTCGGGACTGGTCCCTGCTTTCCGCCCGATCAGGCCCCACAGGTTCGGACCCACCAGGTTGCTGCCGCCCTCGGCCAGCGTGTGGCAGGCACTGCAGCGCTGCAGGAATGCGGTACGGCCCTTCTGGAAGTCGGCCGACACGAGCTGGTCGCGGGTCGGGGCGGCGGCGGGCAGAACACTGGCAGCCAGCAGGCCGCTGGCCGTCAGGAGGAGAAGCAGTCCGCGATGCATGGCCTGGATACCTGTGGCTCGAACCGGCCGGTTCAGCCACGGATTATCCACCGGGATTCCCGGCCGGGCCAACTCAGCGTTGCCGGCGCTCCGCAGGGCGGCGCGGCACCGACCCGCCGGCCGCGCTGGCACCGAGCGCGGCGAGCCGCTCCGACAACAGTGCCGGCTCGCCCAGCAGGTAGCCCTGGGCCCGGGTAATCCCGAGCTTGCCGAGCAGGTCCAGCGTGGCGCGGTCCTCGACGAACTCCGCGACGGTCTCGAGCTGCATCACCCGCGCCACCTCCGAAATGGCCGCTACCACGGACTGGGAAACGACATTCGTGGCGAGATCCCGGATGAAGCTGCCGTCGATCTTGAGCGTGTCGACCGGGAACAGCTTGAGGTAGGCAAACGAGCTGAGGCCGGTACCGAAGTCATCGAGGGAAAACCGGCACCCGGACCGGCGCAGAGTGTGCATGAAGGTCTGGGCCCGCTGCAGGTTCGCGACGGCTACCGTCTCGGTAATCTCGAAGCAGATCAGTTCCGGGGGCACGCCGCTGCGCTCGAGCTGCTGCTGCACGAAGGCGAGGAACGGCTCGCTGCCGAGGCTCTGGCCCGACAGGTTGATGGCAAACCGGGCCCGCGCCTCCGGGAGTACCGCTGCTGACCGGCCCAGCAGGGACAGCGTGTTCGCAACGACCCAGCGATCCAGCTCCTCCATCATCTGGTAACGCTCTGCCGCCGACAGGAACTCCGAGGGAGAAACGTGCTGGTCGTCCTCGTCCAGGAGCCGTACGAGGACCTCGAAGTAGGAATCCTCTGCCCCTTCGGCCGCCGGCCGGATGGAGGCGATTGGTTGTCCCATGAGCACCAGGCGGCCCCGGTCTATGGCATTGCGGATGTAACCGACGAGCTGGATGTCATCAAACCGCTGGACGATGGAAAGGTCCGCCGGCTCATAGACCTCCACCCTGCCCCGGCCCCGGTCCTTGGCGGCTGAACAGGCGACCTGGGCCGTGGACAGCGCCCCGCCGTCGACAGGCACCATGCCGTCAACCGGGATCGATGAATCCATGATCGCCCGGCCAATGCCAATGCTTACCGAGGCTCCGAAGCTCCGGTCGCCCTGACCGAATTCCAGGCGGCGAAAGCGTGCCGCAGCGGACTCGGCCAGCCGGCGGGCATCGTCCAGGTCCGTGCCCAGCAGCAAGGCGGCAAACCGGTCGCTTGCAATGCGGGTAATGGCATGCCCCGGCAGCTCCTCCCGCAGGATGGCCGCGAAACTTGCCAGCACCCGGTCGCCCACTTCCCGGCCGAGCGTGTCGTTGGCAACGTGCAGGCGATCGATGTCGAAGTACATGACCACGGGAGGGGCGCTGCTGGCCCCGGCCACGGCCGCGCTCAGCAGCTTCTCGAATGCCGGCCAGGCGGGAAGGCCGGTAAGCGCATCAAATGACCTCTCGAGAACAGTTTCGATGTGGGTGGCGAGGTAACGTCCCACCCGGGACCGCCGGCGGAGGCTGAACTCGGGACCCTTCCAGCCCGAAAGCGCCAGGACCCCGATTACCGCGTGATCCGGGCCGCGGATCATTGCCCGGTAGAGATCACTGATGCCGGATTCATCCAGGTCCGGTTCCTCGAACAGCATCATCTCCAGCTCGGACCTGGTGAAACGACCTCCCTGGATCAGGGTGATGTGCTTGTCGGGGATGAGAAGCGCGGCGGCATCGATCTCGAGGTAGTGCCGGCACAGCTTCAGGATGCGTTCGAGCATGGCCTGGCAGTCGGCGGGGCCCTGCACCGCGCGCTCGACCTCGTGCAACAGGCGCTCCTCGGCGGCTTGTACGTTGAGCTTCCGGTAGCCCTCGAGCAGGCGGACGCGGAGGCTCAACTCACGCTCCAGGGTCCGTGTGGCCGGCAAAACCAGTTCGGCACAGGCGTCGGCCGTGAGTGTGCCGGCGTCGACTGGCATGAGCAGCGCCAGCACGCCGAGCGGCTCGCCCTTCTCGTTGCGCAGCGTGATCAGGTAGGCGACTGCAGCATCGAGATCGACCCGGGCCGTGCGCGCACCGGTGCCAGGCAGCAGGCTCTTGAGCGCAGCGCGATACGCGCTGGTCAGGCGCAGGGGCGGCTGTGCCTCCTCGCTCCAGATGCTGGCGCCGTTGTGGCCATAGCAGTGAAAACCGCGAACCTGCGGCAGGAAGGCCCGCAGCAACGCCGCGTAATCCCCCAGCACCTGATGCTTTTCGCCCCCGGTGTCCATGCCCCTGCACTCACCCTCGGTCAGCCGGTTTAAGTGACTGAAATTTTGGTGGTTTTGGCAATCCTCAAACGTGACGGGCTTCCCAGAAACACCTCCCCGGCGGGCCGCCGCCGGGCTGCCTTATACTCCGGTCCCCGGATTCGAGAACCGTGCCACGAATGAACCAGACCACCGAAGCCCTGGCCTTCACCCCGGAGGTTGAACGGGAAACCCGTGACCTTTACCAGCGGGTCCGGCGGGTGATTCCCGATGTCGAATGGCCCGTGCATGCGCCCCTGATCTCCGCGATCAACCGCCTGAAGCAGGAACGCAACGCGATCATCCTGGTGCATAACTACATGCGGCCGGAAATCTTCCATGGCGTCGCGGACTACTCAGGGGATTCGCTGGGACTCGCCCAGTTCGGCGAGCGCACGGCGGCCGGAACCATCGTGATGTGCGGGGTCCACTTCATGGCGGAGACAGCCCGGATTCTCAGCCCGGAAAAGACGGTGCTGCTGCCGGACCTGAAGGCCGGATGTTCCCTGGCCTCCTCGATTACGGCAGCCGACGTCCGGGCACTGCGCAAGAAGCACCCGGGAGCACCGGTGGTCACCTACGTGAATACCTCCGCAGACGTGAAGGCCGAGTCGGACATCTGCTGTACCTCCGCCAACGCGGTGCAGGTCGTCGAGTCCCTGGGGGTGGAAGAAGTGATCTTCATTCCGGACAAGTTCCTCGGGAAGTACGTCGCCGGCAAAACCGGGGTCAAGCTGATCCTCTGGGAAGGGGCCTGCGAGGTCCACGAACGCTTCTCGGGCCCCGAACTGCGCGACTTCCGCGACATGCACCCCGGCATCCATGTCATGGCCCATCCGGAGTGCCCGCCAGACGTCCTGGCCGAGGCCGACTTCGTGGGATCAACGTCGGCGATGATCCAGCACGTGGACGAGGTTCACCCGAAGCAGGTGGCCATGATCACGGAGTGCGCCATGGCGGGCAACGTCGCCGTGGAGTTCCCCGATGTCGAGTTCATCCAGCCCTGCAATCTCTGCCCGCACATGCAGCGCATCACCCTGCCCAAGATCCTCCGGTCACTGCAGACCATGAGTCCGGCGATTGACGTGCCCGCCGACGTCGCCCGGCGGGCGCGCCAGGCCCTGGAACGCATGCTGGCTGTCGGTCGCGGCGCCGCCCGCGATTGACCTGACCGGACACTCCACAAACCAGTGACCCCATCAGCAGCGTTCGACGTCATCGTGCTTGGCGGTGGCCTGGGGGGCATCTCCGTCGCACTCCGGCTGGCCGACTCCGGGCTCTCAGTGGGACTCATCCGCAAGAAGCCCTCCGCCGAGAGCTCGAGCGCCTGGGCCCAGGGCGGCATTGCCGCCGCCATGGACCCGGAGGACTCACCGGCCCAGCACGCCGCTGACACGCTCGTGGCGGGAGCCGGGCTCTGCCGCCGCACCACGGTCGACTTTGTCGTTAACCAGGCGCCTGAGGCGATCCGCTGGCTGCAGGGCCAGGGCGTCGAATTCACGCCGGCCGGAGCCAATCACCGGGGCTCCCTGCACCTGACCCGCGAAGGGGGGCATTCCCGGCGCCGGATCGTCCACGCCGCCGACGCAACGGGCGATGCCATCATTTCGAGCCTGGAAGCCCGAGTTGCGGAGCACGAAGGCATTCAGCTTCTCGATGACCGGATCGGTATCGACCTGATAACGAGCGCAAAGCAGCGGATTCCCGGGACCAACCGCTGTGTCGGTATCTATGCGCTCAACCGGACCACCGGGCGGGTGGAAACCATCGCAGCGCGGTCCATCGTCCTCGCAACCGGCGGCGCATCGAAAATCTATCTCTACACCACCAACCCGGACACCTCGACCGGCGACGGCATTGCAATGGCCTGGCGGGCCGGCTGTCGAGTGGCGAACATGGAGTTCGTCCAGTTCCATCCCACCTGCCTCTTTCACCCGCTGGCCAAGTCCGTGCTGATTTCCGAGGCCGTCCGCGGCGAAGGCGGTGTTCTGCGCCTGCCTGATGGCCGCCGGTTCATGGATGCCCACGATCCGCGGGCCGAGCTCGCCCCGCGCGACATCGTTGCGCGGGCGATCGATGCGGAGATGAAGCGCGGCGGCCTCGACTGCGTGTATCTCGACATCAGCCACAAGCCGGCGGCGGAAATCCTCGAGCACTTCCCCAACATCGCCCAGCGGCTCCGGACGTATGGCATCGACATCACCCGGGACCCGATACCGGTGGTACCGGCGGCCCACTACAGCTGCGGCGGGATCGTGACTGGCCTGGACGCCGCGACCGACCTCCCGGGGCTGTTCGCGGTCGGCGAATGCACCTGGACGGGATTGCACGGGGCCAACCGGCTCGCCAGCAATTCCCTGCTGGAATGCGTGGTCTTCGGGGCTGCGGCCAGCCGGCGCATCGTCGCCGACATCGGCTCTGCGCCACCACCGGCCACCAACCTGGCTCCCTGGGATGAAAGCCGCGTGACGGACCCGGACGAGCTGGTGATCGTGTCCCACAACTGGGACGAGCTCCGCCGCTTCATGTGGGACTACGTCGGCATCGTGAGGACCAACAAGCGCCTTGCCCGGGCGCGCCATCGCGTTGACCTGCTTCACGAGGAGATTGCGGAGTTCTACGGCAACTTCCGGGTGACGAATGACCTGATCGAGCTGCGCAACCTGGCACTCGTGGCGGAGCTGACGATACTCTGCGCGCAGTCACGCCAGGAAAGCCGCGGCCTGCACTGCAACCGGGACTATCCGGAGGCGCTCCCCGACAGCGAGGCGCGCGACACCATCCTCATCCCGGGCGCCGCTGCAAGAATTCGGGCCTGATCGCCGCGATGCTGGTCGTGCCGGCGAACTGCATGCTGCGCTGAAGTTCCGCGTCGAGTATCGCCAGCACCTTTCCCACCCCCTTGTCGCCGTAGGCAGCGAGGCCAAAGAGGTAGGGCCGGCCGACGCAAACCGCGTCCGCGCCCAGCGCCAGCGCCTTGAAGATGTCCGTGCCCCGCCGGATTCCGCCGTCGATCAGCACCGGAATCCGGCCCTTGACCGCAGCGACCACTTCCGGAAGGCACTCCAGCGTGCCCCGCCCGCTTTCCTCCTGCCGCCCGCCATGGTTGGACACGATCAGACCGTCCACACGCCGGCGCACGGCGAGTTCGGCATCCTCCCGCGTGACGATGCCCTTCAGGAGGACTGGCAGCCGGGTGTTCGCCTTGAGCCAGTCCACGCTGTCCCAGGTCAGGGCAGGATCGCCGATGCGCGGCGGCCCCTTGTAGCCCTCCATGTTGCCCATCCGGGGCGGGCCCTTGCGCGTCGAAAGCCGGGAAAACCAGCGTTCCCCCTCCCGATTCCCGCGCGTAGGGGAATCCACGGTCACCGCGACCGCCCGGCAGCCTGCAGCCTCGGCGCCCGCCAGCAGGTGGCGCATCAGGCCCTGGTCAGGCGACGGATAGAGCTGGAACCACAAGGGCGACGAGCCCGCCGCGCGAATCTCGCCCACACTGCTGCTGCTCGTCGTCGACACGATCATCAGGTGGCCGCGCTCGGACGCACCCCGCATCGTGGCCGGCTCGCCGTCGGCATGAATCGTCTGCTGGGCACCGGCGGGCGCGAGCAGGATCGGCGTGGGTAGTTTCTGGCCGAGGATCTCCACACCGGTGTCGACCTTGCTGACGTCCACCAGCCTGCGGACGCGCATCTGCCAGGCATCGTAAGCCGTGCGGTTGGCTTCCAGCGTACGCTGGTCATCGGAGCCATTGACGATGAAGTGCCAGGCCTCCGGGTCCAGCTTGCGTTGCGCCACCCGCTGCATCTGGAAGACATCCAGCACTTCATCGAGCGACTCAGGGACGGCAAACTCGGGCCGCGCCAATGCGCGAACAGGTCCGAGCAGGCCGGGAGCCGCCAGCAGGGGGGACTGCAGCAGGAAGCGGAGCAAACGGCGGCGCACTGCCTCGCGAGAAGCGACACTGTCAGTTCTGTTCACGGGCGTGGCTTCCCGGCGGGATCATTCCCGTGGCGCTCCTTGTACGCGGCATCGGACTGGGCGCTGAATTCCTTGAAGTCGGGCTGCACGATTCTCTGGCGCAGCGCCTTGATGTAGGAATCGGGCCCCAGGGGGCACTGGGCGTAGAGAATGTGCTTCCAGCCATCGGCCTTCCTGCGGAACAACGTGAGACACCGGTCGAAGCCCGCGGTCGGGGGCGTGGGAGGCCCGACGGCGACGTCGATCTCGTAGAAGTGGTCGAACAGGGCCAGGGCGAGGTCCGGCGCCAGCGACTTGACGTGCAGGTTTGAGAATTTCCACCGGAAGGCTCGGAGGACGCGCCGGCCGGGGCCCCAGTACTTCTCGATTTCGGGCCAGGACCTGAAGGCCGTTTCGATCTCCTCCGGGACGTACCAGGGCTCGGGATCATCGGCGTCCCAGACGTCCTTCAGGCGGAAGAAGTGCTGGCTGTTCCAGATCTCCTCGGTCTTCTTCAGTACGGCATCAATCTCGGTCCACAGCTGGCCCGGGCTGCCGACGCCGGAGCCACCGACTGCCGCGGCGGCGGGCAGGCCTGCAGCGACGCCCCCCAGGGCGACCATCATCTGCAGGGCCAGCCTTCGGTCGACGCCCTCAGCGGCTGCCTGCTCTGACTGATCGTTCATCGGGACCACTCCTGCTGTGAAACATCATTCAACCCCTGACGCTAATGGAACGGCCGGTAGCCGTCCACAGCCCGAACGGGGAACCATTGGCGCTGGACATAAACAGTGACGCGTCCACCCTCGGATTCGGGGAATCGGGTTATCCTCTGACCGTTTGGCGGTCGGCGCTGTTGCCGGCCGCAGGGAGCAGGCAGGAATGGCGGTTCGACGGTCGGATCTGGAGCGGAGCGACGAGGAGCTCCGGGAGTGGGTTGAGTCCATCGAGTCGGTGCTGCGCACCGAGGGTCCGGAGCGCGCCAAGGCCCTGTTCCGGGCCGTGCGGGACTACCTCACGGACGCCCACGTGATCGTGGAGGACGCGACCCTCAATACGCCTTACCGCAACACCATTCCGCTGGAGCAGCAGCCGGCCTATCCGGGCAACATCGAGCTCGAGCAGCGGATCGAGAACATCAACCGGTGGAACGCCATGGCCATGGTGCTCCGCGGTTACGACAGCGGCACCGGGGTTGGCGGCCACATCGGTACCTACGCCTCCGGCGCCACCATGCTCGAGGTCGGCCTGAACCATTTCTTCCGGAACAAGGGCCCGGACTATGGTGGCGACCTGATCAGCATCCAGGCGCATTGCTCGCCCGGCATCTACGCGCGGGCCTTCCTCGAGGGCCGGCTGTCGGCCGCGCAGCTGCAGAACTTCAGGCGGGAACTCCAGCCGGCGGGTGGGCTGTCGTCCTATCCCCACCCGCGCAACATGCCCGGATTCTGGGCATCCCCCTGCGCGTCCATGGGCCTGTCCACGCCAAGCTGCATCTACCAGGCACGGTTCGCCAAGTACCTGGAAAGCCGCGGCCTCAAGCCGAAGAACGGCGGCAAGGTGTGGAACTTCATCGGCGATGGGGAATCGGACGAGCCGGAAGTTCTGGGGACGATCAACATCGCCGCCCGCGAACAGCTGGACAACCTGATTCTCGTGGCGAACTGCAACCTGCAGCGCCTCGATGGACCCGTGCGCGGCAACGGGAAGATCATCCAGGAGCTCGAGCGCAGCTTCCGCGGCGCTGGCTGGAACGTCATCAAGGTCATCTGGAGCGGCGAGTGGGACACCCTCTTCGCCATCGACCACGAGGGCGTCCTGCAGGCCCGCATGGAGCAAGCGGTCGACGGCGATTACCAGATGTACTCGGTCTCCAGCGGCCCGGAGGTCCGGGCCCACTGGAATGGCACCGACGAACGCCTGGCCGACATCATGCGGCATCTCTCGGATGAGGAGATTCGCGGCATCAAGCGCGGTGGTCACGACCAGCGCAAGATCTTTGCCGCCTTCGAGCGCGCCATGCACAGCAATGGCCGTCCCACCGCCATCCTGATCAAGACGATCAAGGGTTATGGCATGCAGGGCTACGAGGGCTCGAACGTCGTCCACCAGAAGAAGAACCTGAGTGTTGATGAGCGTCAGGAAACCGCCCGTAGGCTGGGGATTGCGCTGTCCGACGAGGCCATTGCCCGCGCCGACTTTTACCGGCCCGCCGAAGACAGCGAGGAGATCCGTTACCTGAATGAGCGCCGTGCGGCCCTGGGTGGCGGCTGGCCCCTGCGGGAGGTCCACTGCCCGTCGCTGGCGGCGCCGGACCTGGGGCTGTTCCAGGAGCAGCTCGCCGGCTCCGGAGAGCGCACGCTCTCGACGACCATGGCCTTCGTCCGCATGCTTTCGAAACTGATGGACCATCCCGAACTGGGCCGCTACATCGTGCCGATCGTGCCGGATGAGGCGCGGACCTTCGGTATGGAGGCATTGTTCCGGAAGGCTGGCATCTACTCCTCCGAAGGCCAGAAGTACCGGCCGGTGGACAGCTCAACCCTGATGCCCTACCGGGAAGCGATGGACGGCCAGATCCTCCAGGAAGGCATCTGCGAAGCGGGTGCGATGGCCTCGTTCATGGCCGCTGGCACGGCCTACGCCGTGCACGGGGTCCCGACTATACCCTTCTACGTCTTCTATTCGATATTCGGCTTCCAGCGCGTGGGAGACATGATCTGGAGCTGCGGCGACATGTTGTCCCGCGGTTTCCTCCTGGGCGGAACTTCGGGCCGGACGACGCTGAACGGCGAGGGCCTGCAGCACCAGGACGGGCACTCCCAGGTCATTGCGAGTACGGTGCCGAGCCTGCTCAGCTACGACCCGGCATTTTCCTACGAGTTGGCCGTGATTGTCCGCGAGGGCATCCGGCGGATGTACGAGCTGCAGGAGAACGTCTTCTACTACATCACCATCCACAACGAGAATTACACCATGCCGCCCATGGGCGAGGCGCCCGCGGACGGCATCATCCGGGGCATGTACCGGTTCTCCACCGGTGAAGCCCCGGCAAAGCCCGGGCGAAAGGCGCACCTGCTCGGCAGCGGCGCCATCATGACGGAGGTCCTGCGGGCCCAGACATTGCTGAAGGACCTGGGCGTTTCCGCGGACGTGTGGAGCGTGACGAGCTACAACGAGCTGTGCCGGGAGGCGATGCACGTGGAACGGGCAAACCTGCTGGCGGGCGGCCAGGCTCCCGGCCAGGCAAGGGCCCGGCCGTGGGTCCAGGGACTGCTCGCGAAGGAATCCGGGGTGTTCGTTGCCGCCAGCGACTACATGAAATCGCTGCCGCTCAGCATCTCGCGCTGGGTGCCGGGTCCCTACGTGGTCCTCGGCACCGACGGCTACGGCCTGAGCGAGTCCCGGCCCGACCTGCGCACCTGGTTCGAGGTGAGCGCCGAATACATCGCCTGGGCCGCCCTGGCGGCCCTCGCGGAACAGGGGCTGGTCACCCGGGAGGAACTGGCGGCGGCGATGCTGGCGCTGGGCATCCAGGCAGGAAAGCCGGATCCGGCCTACGCGGGGCCTGCAACCCGGTAGCGGGGCGACGGGAACCGGGGCCGAAGAAGAAAGGGCCCCTTTTGGGGGCCCTTCAGGAATCGAAAGTGACGGTAACGTCTCAGGCGCTGCGCCGGCGGCGCGCCACGCCCAGGAGGCCCAGCGCTGAACCGAAGAGCCAGACAGCGGCCGGCACCGGCACGACCGGGTTCACGGGGATCAGCGTGTTGATCTCGAGGATCAGCTTCTTCTCGATGTAGGCGTACTCGGATCCCGCGGTGCTGTCGGACGTGAAGGCGGACAGCTGGTTCTGGATGGTCAGCGTGATGTTGTTGGCCAGCTGGTTGAGCGCCGAGGCCGGGGAAATGTTCGCGGACATGGACCACTGCTGGTTGCCGCCGGAGCTTCCGTAGAAGTCCACGGAGTCGGTGGCGAGTACCGTGGGCTCGACGGCGTTGAGCCCGAAGGCGCTCAGGTAAAGATCGCCGTGGACCTCGCCGCCGGCGTAGTTCACTTCGTAGTCACCCTCCTCGTAAGCGAGGATGTTCGCGATCTCGTTGTTCGGGTTGACGGTGTAGATCTGGCTGAAGACGAAGGTGCCATCCACGAAGTCCGTGTTGCCGAAGGGCGAGTGGAGCGCGACACCGTCGGTGGACTGGGCCCGGAACACATTGGGCGTGAAGTACGCGTCGTCGCCAGAGAACTGGGGCTGACCGTACAGCGACACGGCAGTCTGGGCATCGTCGTACTCGAAGCAGAGGTTGGGACCGCAGTACGTCAGAACCGTCGCGCTGGCGGGCAGTGCGAAGATCGGCGCGATGCCGGCCGCAGCGATGATGGCGAGAGTTCTTGAGCGCATTGTTGATACCCGCGTTCTGTTTGTTATGTGCCGAAGCTTAATGAAGTCTCTTTATTGAGGCTGATATTAGTAGCGCAATCCCGGGCAAGGCAAACTGTTTCTGGTCGCTTTCAGCCGTTGCTCTACATAATCCCGAAGTCAGTTACGGAGGCCGTTGCGGACCGTGATCAGGCAGCCATGCGGCGGCGGGCGAAGCCCAGCAGCCCCAAGGCCGACCCCATGAGCCAGGCAGCGGCGGGCACCGGCACCACCGTCGTGATGTCCAGCACCAGCTTCTTTTCGATCCAGGCGAGTTCGGAGCCCGGCGTTGAATTGGACGTGAAGGCGGCCAGGGTGTTCTGGATGGTCACCGTCATGTTGTTGGCCAGCTGGGTGAGAGTGGCAGCAGGCGTCAGCCCGGCGGTCATGGACCACAGCTGGATGCCGCCGGACGAGCCGAGGTTGTCGACCGCGTCGGTATCGATGATGCTCGACTCCAGCAGGTTGTTCAGGCCCCTGGCGCGCAGGTACAGGTCGCCGTGAGTTTCGCCAGCGGCATAGTTGATTTCGTAGTCGCCCTCTTCGTAGGCCACGATGCTGGCGATCTCGTTCGACGGGACCACCGAGTAAACCTTGCTGAATACCCACGTGGCGTCCACGACGTCCGTGTTGGTGCCGCTGTGGATGCCGACACCATCAGCAGAACGCGCCTCGAAGACAGTCGGCGTGAAGTACGCGCTGTCACCAACAAATGAGGGGAGGCCGAACCAGGCAACAGCGGCCTGGGCATTGTCGTACTGGTAGCAGACGTTCGGCCCGCAGTAGGTGACGGTCACCGCGCTGGCCGGTAGCGAAACGATGCTGGCTGCAATGGCTGCAAGCCCGCCGAGTACCTTCGTGCCTCGCATTAGCTGAAACTCCCCCGCTGGACTCGTCTTTTCATCGTTGGCTGCTTTCACAGCAGGGCGGTGATCCGGTGTCCAGACTCCGCCTCTTGATGGGGAATCTAGACCCCCTGCCGCGGGAAAGCAATGGGCTTAACGGCCCCTGCCAGGCGGGCTAAGCCCCTGTCACAAAAAGGAAACCGAGTAGACATAATCCCGCGGGCCGGCACCGGTGGGACGGCCCGGAAACCGCCCGGGAGCGCCGCTTCCTGATCAGCCACTTACGGGCCTCCGTTAAGGCAGTCTTTGAGCGTGGAGGCCTCAGGTATTCTTCGCTCCATGAACAACAGCGCCCCTCTCCGGCCCCGCCGGTCCGCCCTCTTCGTCCCGGGAAGCAACCGCCGAGCACTGCAAAAAGCCACTGGACTGCGCACCGACGTGGTCATTCTCGACCTGGAGGACGCGGTGCTGCCCGAGGCAAAGGCAGGGGCCCGGACCGAGGTCCTGGCCGCCGTTGCCCGCCGGCCCTTCGGCAACAGTGAAGTGGTCGTGCGGATCAACGGACTCGACACCGAATGGGGGATGGCCGACCTGCGTGCGGCGGCGGCTAGCGGCGCGGACGGCGTCCTGCTCTCCAAAGTTGACGCGTCGGCCACCCTGCTTGCCGCCGCCCGCGTGCTCGATGAACTGGGTGCGCCGCCGGCGCTCCGGCTGTGGAGCATGGCGGAAACTCCGCGGGGCGTGCTCGACGTCGAGTCCGTCACCCGATCGACTCCGCGACTCGGCGTGCTCGTGATGGGCACGGCGGACCTCGGCAAGGCGCTCCGTGTGCCGGAACAGCCGGGGCGCGCCGGCCTCGTTCCCGCGCTCGCCCACTGCGTTCTCGCGGCCCGCGCCGCCGGTCTTGATATACTCGATGGCGTTTACATGCATCTCGCTGACCCGGCCGGCTTCAGGGCGGAGTGCATCCAGGGCAGGCATCTCGGCTTCGACGGCAAGACACTGATCCACCCGGGCCAGATCGATGCCTGCAACGAGATCTTTGGAGTCTCCGACTCCGAGGCGGCGATCGCCGCCGAACTCATTGCCGCGTGGGAGTCTGCCGCCGCGACGGGGGCCGGCGTGGCGGTGCATGCGGGCAGGCTGGTGGAGCGGCTGCACGTCGACGACGCGAGGCGGCAGCTGGCACTCCACCAGACAATTCGGCACCACGCGCTTCCGGTTCGACCGGCTTAGGTATTTTTGGCATGGCAGATTTCAGCAAACAGACGCGGGCGGACTGGGAGAAGCTCGCTGCCCGCGAGATCAAGGCGCCGGGAACCGACGCCCTGACGTGGCAAACCCCCGAGGGCATCCCGGTAAAGCCGTTGTACACGGTCGAGGACCTCGCCGGTCTTGCGCATCTGGACACCCTGCCCGGCTTTGCCCCGTTCGTCCGTGGGCCCCGGGCGACGATGTACGCGGGACGCCCGTGGACGGTCCGGCAGTACGCCGGGTTCTCCACCGCCGAGGAGTCCAACAACTTCTACCGCAGGAACCTCGCCGCGGGCCAGACCGGCCTGTCGGTCGCCTTCGACCTCCCCACCCACCGCGGCTACGACTCGGACCATCCCCGGGTGGTCGGCGACGTGGGCAAGGCTGGCGTGGCGATCGACTCCGTCGAAGACATGAAGATCCTGTTCGACGGCATTCCGCTGGACCGGATGTCAGTGTCCATGACCATGAACGGCGCCGTGCTGCCGGTGATGGCGATGTACATCGTTGCTGCCGAGGAGCAGGGCGTCCCCGCAGCCAGGCTGAACGGGACCCTGCAGAACGACATCCTCAAGGAATTCATGGTCCGGAACACCTATATCTATCCCCCGGGACCCTCCATGCGGATCGTCGCCGACATCATCGGCTACACCGCGAGAAACATGCCCAAGTTCAATTCCATTTCCATTTCCGGCTATCACATGCAGGAAGCCGGCGCGACTTGCGTGCAGGAGCTCGGATACACCCTGGCGGACGGCATCGAGTACGTCCGGGCGGCGATTGCCAGCGGCCTGAAAGTGGATGAATTCGCCCCCCGCCTCTCGTTCTTCTTCGGCATCGGCATGAACCTGTTCATGGAGGTGGCCAAGCTGCGCGCTGCCCGCCTCCTGTGGGCCGAACTGATGCGCAAGTTCTTCTCCCCGGCGGATGTCCAGTCGCTGATGCTGCGGACGCACTGCCAGACCTCCGGAGTCAGCCTGACGAGCCGCGATCCCTACAACAACATCATCCGGACCACGATCGAGGCCCTGGCGGCGGCGCTCGGCGGCACCCAGTCGCTGCACACGAATTCCTTCGACGAGGCCCTGGCGCTGCCCACGCCATTTTCGGCACACATCGCCCGCAATACGCAGCTGGTGCTGCAGGAAGAGGCGGGCATCACGCGCGTGGTGGATCCGCTGGCCGGTTCCTACTATGTGGAGAGCCTCACCGCCTCCCTCGCCGCTGAGGCCCGCAAGCTGATCGACGAAGTCGAAGCCCTCGGGGGCATGACCAAGGCCGTCGAGTCCGGAATGCCGAAACTCCGCATCGAACAGTCGGCGGCCCTCCGCCAGGCGCGCATCGACCGCGGCGAGGAAGTGATCGTCGGGGTCAACAAGTACCAGCGGGATGACGAGCCGGACATCGACGTGCTCGACATCGACAACAGCGCCGTCCGCGAGTCTCAGATCCGGCGGCTGGACTCGGTCAGGACCACCCGCAATGACGCTGCCTGCAAGGCGGCCCTCGGCGCGCTCACGGCCGCTGCCGCTGACAAGTCCGGCAACCTCCTGGACCTCGCGGTTACCGCCGCGCGGGCCCGGGCCACCGTCGGCGAAATCTCCGATGCCCTCGAGAAGGTCTACGGCCGGCACCGCGCCGTCATCCATTCGATCAGCGGCGTCTATGGCTCTGCCTATGCGGGCGACGCCCAGTTCGCCGGGATCCAGGCCGACGTCGAGGCGTTCGCGCGGGACGAGGGCCGGCGGCCGCGCATGCTGGTAGTCAAGCTGGGCCAGGACGGCCACGACCGCGGCGCCAAGGTCATCGCCACCGCCTTTGCCGACATCGGTTTCGACGTGGACATCGGGCCACTGTTCCAGACACCCGGGGAGGCGGCGCGCCACGCCGTCGAGAATGACGTGCACGTGGTCGGCGTTTCGTCCCAGGCCGCCGGGCACAAGACGCTGGTGCCGCAGATCATCGCTGAACTCCGGGCCCAGGGAGCCGGCGACGTGCTGGTCGTCTGCGGCGGCGTCATCCCGCCCCAGGACCATGCCATGCTGAAGGCCGCAGGCGTTGCGGCCATCTACGGGCCCGGCACGCACATTCCCAAGGCCGCAGGCGAGGTTCTGCGGCTGATTCGCAACCGCCGCAAGGCGGCCTGATTTTCCGGACAAGGGTCGAATAGCATGCAGGACATCCTCCAGCAGCTGGAAGAAAAGCGCGCCGCCGCGCTACTTGGCGGCGGGCAGAAACGCATCGACGCGCAGCATGCCAAGGGCAAGCTGACCGCCCGGGAGCGCATCGCCCTCCTCCTCGACGATGGCAGCTTCGAGGAATGGGACATGTTTGTCGAGCACCGTTGCGCCGACTTCGGCATGGACGAGCAGAAGGTCACCGGCGATGGGGTCATCACGGGCTATGGCACCATCAATGGCCGCCTCGTTTTCGTCTTCAGCCAGGACTTCACCGTCTTCGGCGGATCGCTTTCCGAGGCCCATGCCGAGAAGATCTGCAAGGTCATGGACCAGGCCATGAAGGTGGGCGCGCCGCTGATTGGCATCAATGACTCGGGCGGCGCGCGGATCCAGGAAGGGGTGGCTTCGCTCGGCGGCTATGCCGAGGTGTTCCAGCGCAACATGCTCGCATCCGGCGTCGTGCCGCAGATCTCCCTGATCATGGGGCCCTGCGCCGGCGGCGCGGTCTACTCACCCGCCATCACCGACTTCGTCTTCATGGTGAAGGACAGCTCCTACATGTTCGTCACCGGCCCCGACGTCGTGAAGACCGTGACTCACGAGGAAGTCACGGCTGAACAGCTCGGCGGCGCCATGACCCACAGCTCGAAATCCGGCGTGGCGGACCTGGCCCTCGAGAATGACGTCGAGGCGCTGCTCGGCACGCGCCGCTTCTTCAATTTCCTGCCACCCAACAACCGTGAAAAGCCGCCGATCTGGCCCTGCGAGGATCCGCCCACCCGCGAGGAGCCGTCGCTCGACACGCTGGTTCCCGACGATCCGGCCCGGCCCTACGACATCAAGGAACTCATCACCAAGATCGCCGACGAGGGCGATTTCTTCGAGATCCAGCCGGACTACGCGCGCAACATCGTCATCGGCTTCGTCCGCCTCGAGGGCTCCACGGTTGGCGTCGTGGCCAACCAGCCCATGGTCCTGGCCGGCTGCCTCGACATCAGCTCATCCACCAAGGCCGCCCGCTTCGTCCGCTTCTGCGACGCCTTCAGCATCCCGATACTCACCCTCGTGGACGTGCCGGGGTTCATGCCGGGCACTGCCCAGGAGTACGGCGGCATCATCAAGCACGGCGCGAAGCTCCTGTACGCGTACGCCGAGGCGACCGTACCCAAGGTCACGCTCATCACCCGCAAGGCCTACGGCGGCGCCTACGACGTCATGGCCTCGAAGCACCTCCGCGGCGACGTCAACCTGGCCTGGCCCAGCGCCGAAATCGCCGTCATGGGCCCGAAGGGCGCCGTGGAAATCATCTTCCGCAAGGACATTGGCGACCCCGCGGCAATCGCCGCGCGCACCGAGGAATACCGCCGCAAGTTCGCCAACCCCTTCATCGCGGGGAGCCGGGGCTACATCGACGACGTGATCATGCCCCGGCAGACGCGCGCCCGCGTCTGCCGCTCGTTGTCCATGCTGCGTGAGAAGCGGCTTACCAATCCGTGGCGCAAGCACGGCAACATTCCCCTATAGGATCCGTTTCGCTCCATGTTCAAGAAGATCCTCATCGCCAATCGCGGCGAAATCGCCTGCCGGGTCATCCGCACCGCCCGTCGCATGGGCATCAAGACTGTCGCTGTGTATTCGGACGCGGACCGCAACGCCATGCACGTCCGGCTTGCGGACGAAGCCGTGCGGATCGGCCCCGCGCCGTCGGCCCAGAGCTACCTGGTGATCGACGCGATCATCGACGCCTGCAAGGCGACCGGCGCCGAAGCCGTGCACCCGGGCTACGGCTTCCTCTCGGAGAAAACGGCATTCGCCTCGGCCCTCGAGAAGATCGGCGTCGCCTTCATCGGGCCGAAACCCCGCGCCATCACGGCAATGGGCGACAAGATCGAATCCAAGAAGCTGGCGAAGGCCGCCGGCGTCAGCACGGTGCCGGGCTACACCGACGTGATCGACGGTCCCGAGCACGCTGTGAAGATCGCGCGGGAGATCGGCTATCCGGTCATGCTCAAGGCCAGCGCCGGCGGCGGCGGCAAGGGCATGCGGGTCGTGCGCAACGACGAGGAGTGCCGCGACGGCTTCCAGCGGGCCACCAACGAAGCGGTTTCCAGCTTCGGCGACGGTCGCGTATTCGCCGAGAAGTACATCGAGGAGCCGCGGCATATCGAGATCCAGGTGCTGGCCGACGCTCACGGCAACACCCTGTACCTGAACGAGCGCGAGTGCTCGATCCAGAGGCGCCACCAGAAGGTGATCGAGGAAGCGCCCTCTCCGTTCCTGGACGCCACGACCCGCAAGGCCATGGGCGAGCAGGCGGTCGCCCTGGCAAAGGCCGTGGACTACCAGTCGGCCGGCACCGTGGAGTTCATCGTGGACCGGGACCGCAACTTCTACTTCCTGGAAATGAATACCCGCCTGCAGGTGGAGCACCCGGTAACGGAACTGATCACGGGACTCGACCTCGTCGAGCTCATGATCCGGGTCGCGGCCGGTGAGAAACTGGCGCTGAAGCAGAAGGACGTGAAGATCGACGGCTGGGCTCTGGAGGCCCGTGTCTATGCGGAGGATCCGTTCCGCAACTTCCTCCCGTCCATCGGCCGCCTGGTGCGCTGCCAGCCGCCCGCGGAGTCGGAGCATGTCCGCGTGGACACGGGCATCGAGGAAGGCAGCGAAGTCTCGATGTACTACGACCCGATGATCGCCAAGCTGATCACCGGCGGCCGGACGCGCGACGAGGCGATCGACCGGATGGCCGATGCGCTGGACGAATACCACATCCGCGGCGTCTCCCATAACATCAGCTTCCTCAACGCGCTCGTCTCACATCCCCGCTTCCGGGAAGGGCGCCTGAGCACGAACTTCATCGCCGAGGAGTACGCCGACGGCTTCCACGCTGCTGACGTGCCCCAGGCCGATCCCGCGCTTCCCGTGGTTATTGCCGCGACCATCCACCGCCGGTTCATGGACCGCGCGGCGAAGCTGTCCGGGCAGCTGCCAAGCCACGAGCGGCAGGTCGGCAACGACTTCGTCGTGATCATCGGCCAGCATCACCACCCCGTCAGTGTCGTGCCGGTGGCGGGCGGCTGCGAGGTCCGCCTCGGCAACCGCACCCACCAGGTCGCCACTGACTGGAAGTTTGGCGAGGCCCTGGTCCGCGCCCAGGTCGACGGCCGCTCCGTCTGCTTCCAGCTGGACAGGGTCGGCGTCCGCTACCGGCTCAGCCACCGTGGCGCCCAGCTCGACGCGCTCGTGTGCGAGCCGCGCGCTGCCGGCCTGGCCCGGCTCATGCTGGCCAAGGTCCCGCCGGACCTGTCCAGGTTCCTGCTGTCGCCGATGCCCGGCCTCCTCGTGCGGCTCGCCGTGACGGTGGGCCAGGAGCTGAAGGCCGGCGAGGAGATCGCCGTGGTCGAGGCCATGAAGATGGAAAACAGCCTGCGGGCGGCAGACGACGTAAAGATCACGAAGATCCTCGTAGAGCAGGGCCAGAGCCTCGTCGTCGACCAGCCCATCGTCGAGTTCGGCTGAGGCCGTGGGGGCTGGACCGGTCAGGCAGTCGCCCGGGCAACTCGCGGACGAGCTGCGCGCCGGGGACCGGCGCGCGCTTGGCAGGGCCATCACGCTGGTCGAATCCAGCCATGCCGATGACCGGGAGCCGGCCAACCGCCTGCTCGAGGCGCTCACCCCGCTGTCCGGGCGCTCTATCCGGGTCGGTATTTCCGGCGTTCCCGGGGTCGGCAAGTCCACGTTCATCGAGAGCCTGGGCAACCTGGTGATCGACCAGGGCCACAAGGTCGCCGTGCTCGCCGTGGACCCGTCGTCCGCACTGTCGGGTGGATCCATCCTGGGCGACAAGACACGCATGGAGACCCTGTCCCGCCGCCTCGAGGCCTTCATCCGTCCGTCGCCTGCGGGCGGCACGCTGGGCGGCGTCACGCGTCACACCCGGGAAACCCTTCTGCTCGTCGAAGCTGCAGGCTTCGACGTGGTGATCGTCGAGACGGTCGGCGTGGGCCAGTCCGAGACCGCCGTGGCCGACATGACCGACCTGTTCCTCCTGCTGCTCCTTCCCGGGGGCGGGGACGAGCTCCAGGGCATCAAGCGCGGCATCGTTGAACTCGCCGACGTGATCGTGGTGAACAAGGCCGACGGCGAAATGACGGCCGCCGCCGAGCGGGCCGCCGCGGACTACCGGAGCGCCCTGCGCTTCCTCCGGCCCCGGTCCGCGCGCTGGGAGGTGCCCGTCGCCACCTGCTCCGCCCTCGAGGGGCGCGGCATAGACCGGATCTGGTCGCTCATCGGGGAGTTCCGCACCGCCATGACGGCCAGTGGCGACCTGCAGGCGAACCGCGCGGCCCAGTCGCGCCGGTGGCTGTGGAGCGAAATGGCGGAAAACCTCCTGGCGCGCCTCCGGGAGGATCCTGCCGTCCGCCAGCGCATCGCCGCGCTCGAGGCGGCAGTCGGTGCAGGCCAGCTGTCGCCGCGGGTGGCCGCGGAGCAGGTCGTGACGCGGTTCTGGAAGGACGGTAAGGGCAAGTGATCGGACGTCTCAATCATGTGGCCATCGTGGTCCCGGACCTGGCTGCGGCCACGGCGATCTACCGGGACACACTCGGCGCCCGGGTGTCAGCGCCCCTCGAGTTGCCGGACCACGGCGTCATCACCGTGTTCGTCGAGCTCCCGAACACCAAGATCGAGCTGCTGCATCCCCTGGGCACCAACTCGCCGATTGCTAAATTCCTGCAAGCCAACCCGGCCGGCGGCATGCACCACGTGTGCTACGAGGTAGAGGACATCCTGGCCGCCCGCGACCGCCTCAAGGCGGCCGGCGCGCGGGTTCTGGGGGATGGCGAACCGAAGGCGGGCGCCCATGGCAAGCCCGTGCTCTTCCTGCACCCCAAGGACTTCTGCGGCACCCTGGTGGAGCTGGAAGAGGTCTGACCGGTTACCGGGCCGGCTTCCCGGCCACGGCCGCCTCGACCTCGGCTACGAGCGTTGCCATCCGGGCCTCCAGCTCGCGGCGGATGGGGCCCAGGTCGTCCGTGCTCGCACCCGGGGGCACCCGGAACGGCTCGGCGACGGCGACTGCCACCTTCGCAAAGGGCAGTGGCAGGATGAAGCGGTCCCAGCTGTTCCACCGGATGCAGGGCCGGGCTGCGTAGGCCACCAGGATGATCGGCGCCTTCGTCATCCGCGCCAGCATGATGGTGCCGGGCTTGAACTCGTGAAGTGGCCCCGTGGGGCCGTCCGGCGTGATGACCAGCGACGTCTTCTGCGTGACCAGCACATCAAACATGTCCTTGAGGGCCTGGCCGGCCGAGCGCTTGGACGAGCCCCGCAGCACGCCCGCACCCCAGCGCCGGATGATGGCGGCAGGCACCTCGCCACTGACGGATGGGCTCGTCAGGAAGCTCACCTTGAAGCCATCCCGGGCGCGGGTGAGCAGGTAGCGGGCGCAGAAAATCTGCATCTGGTGCCAATAGGAGAGGATCGCCGCCGTGCCGTCGGCCTGGAGGCGATCCAGGTGCTCGGCCCCGCGCACCGGGGCAAAGCGGCAGGTCATCGCCAGCAGCGCCAGGATGCCCCGGGCGAGGAAGATGATGACCGCGTACCAGGCCCGGCGGCCGGCCGACATCTCCCGCTTCGACGACTTGGGCAGCCCGGTGGGCCGCGTGCGCTTGGCGCGCTGGCTGGCTGCGTAGGGTTGCTCGGTCACGGTTGCTAGAATACCCGCCCATGCGCTCCGGCGAGAACGATTCCACGGGTCCCATCCACGACACTGTCAGGCCGGCTGGCCTGCCGGCGGGGCCCGATGAGCTGCACACCATCGGGCCGGACCAGCAGACCTTCGATGCCCTGGCACGGTGGGTCCCCGAGCACGGGGAACTCTTCGCCGTGCAGTCGAAGGACCGGCGGGACGCTAGCTTCGTCGTGAGCAGTCCCGAGTTCATCAAGCAGATCCTGCTGACCAACCACGAGAACTACGTAAAGGGCGTCGGCTTCGAGCGGGTCAAGATGCTGCTGGGCAACGGCATCATCGTGAGTGACGGCGAGGAGTGGCGTCGCCAGCGCACGATGATGCAGCCCGGCTTCAGCCGGGCGAACGTGGCGCGCCTTTCCGGGCCCATGCGGGCCATGAACATCGCCCTGCGCGAGCCCTGGTCCACGCTCGCTGACCGCGGCGGGCCCATCGACATCACCACCGCCATGAGCCAGCTCGGCCTCGAGGTGATCCTGCGCTCGATCTTCAGCAGCGACCTCGACGCGATCATGAACCGGGAGGGCGCGAACCCGTTCGCCTTCCTTGCCGAGGACACGACCCGCGACCTGCAGACGGCGGTGCGCTTCCGCAACCTGGCCCGCGTCATCCTGGGTGTCGTGGCGGAACGCCGGAAGACGGGTGGACGCCCGTTCGACTTCCTGTCACTGCTGATGGACGCCCGGGACCGCAAGTCGGGGGAAGGCATGACGGACAAGGAACTCCTGGACGAGATCAACACGCTGATCATCGCCGGCCATGAAACCTCCGCCGGCACCCTGAACTGGACCTGGTACCTGCTAAGCCGGCACCCCGACGTGGAGGCGCGCCTGCTGGCGGAACTTGCCGCGATGACGCCGGGAGATGGCTTCAGCTTCGATCAGTTGATGGAACTCAATTACGCTTCCTGCGTACTGAAGGAGACGCTCCGCCTCTACCCGCCGGTCTGGCTGTTCTCCCGGCGCGCACTGAAGGACGACCACCTGGGGGACGTGCGGATCCCGGCCGGCGCCCATATCTTCATCGCGCCCTACTTCCTGCACCGGCGCCCTGAACTGTGGCCCGACCCGGAGCGCTTCGACCCGGACCGCTTCGACGAGGCCCGGTCGCCGCCCGTGGACCGCTACGCCTTCATCCCCTTCTCGGCCGGAGCACGCCGCTGCATCGGCGAGTACTTCTCGTTCGTCGAGATGCAGATGCACCTGGCGCTGCTCGCGCCGCGCTTCGCCACGGGGCTCACAGCCGGCGCGCCGGCCGCGGAGCTCGAGCCGGCCGTGAACCTGCGCACCCGCCACAGCATCCACCTGACACTCCGGCACCGGAGTGCCGCCCAATCCCACGATCACGGACCCAAGATCACGAACCCATGACCACGAACCTGCCCGACACCCTCATCGGAGTTCTCGCCGCCAACAGCGGCTCGGACCGCCACATCCACTACCTGAATGGCCACGATGACAGGCGCGCCGTCGCCTTTGGCGGGCTGCGCACAGCGGCCCTCGGCGTGCTGTTCCATCTCCAGGCCTTCGGCGCCAGGCCCGGAGACCGGGTGATCCTGCACACCTCGAGCAACGAGCAGTTCCTCGACGGGTTCTGGGCCTGCCTGCTGGGCGGCCTCGTGCCGGTCCCGGTTGCCGTCGGCATCAGCGACGATCACCGACAGAAGCTCCTGCACGTGTTCGCGCAGCTCGGCAATCCGATGGTGTACACCGAGGATGCGCAGCTCTGCAGGCTGCAGGACTACGCGACGGCGAGCGCCACGGAGGCCCGGGTAGCTGCGCTGGCCGGGCGGTCGCTGATTGTCGAGCGCGTGACCGACGTCTCGCGGCCGGGACGGGAGCACCCGGTGTCGGCCGACGACATCGCGTTCATCCAGTTTTCCTCCGGCTCCACGAGCACGCCCAAGGGCGTGGTGCTCACCCACCGGAACCTCATGACGAACATCGGCGCGATCATCGAGCGGGGCCGGTTCACGGACCGGGACGTATCGCTGAGCTGGATGCCGCTGACGCACGACATGGGCCTGATCGGCTTCCACCTGTGCATGTTCACGGCCAACATCGAGCACACCATCATGGACACGCGGCTTTTCAGCCGCCGGCCTCTGCTGTGGCTCGAGGAGGCCAGCCGCATCGGCGCAACGCTGCTCAGCTCGCCAAACTTTGGCTACAAGCACTTCCTGAAGATGTACGAGTCAAAGGGCCTTGACGGGCTGGACCTGTCCCGCGTGCGTCTGCTGTTCAACGGTGCAGAACCGATCTCCGTGGCACTGTGCAGGCGGTTCATGCAGGAGATGCGGCGCTTTGGCCTGCCCCAATCGGCCATGTATCCGGTGTACGGGCTGGCCGAGGCCAGCCTGGCAGTCAGCTTCCCCGAGCCGGGACAGGAGTTCCGGACCGTGACCGTGGACCGCGCGTCCCTCGCGGTCGGACGCGTGCCGGCACCGGCGCCCGCCACGTCGTCCGGCAGCCTCGAGCTGATGGTCCTGGGCAGGCCCATCCGCGACTGCGCCGTGCAGGTGACTGACGACGACGACCGGATCTTGCCGGCCGGCAACCTGGGTCACGTGCAGATCCGCGGGGGCAACGTGACCAGCGGCTACGCGGGACTCCCGCCGGACCAGCAGCCCCTGACCGCGGATGGCTGGCTCCGCACCGGAGACCTTGGCTACGTCACGGTGCCGGATGGCGAGCTGGTCATCACCGGGCGACACAAGGAAATCATCTTCGTCAACGGCCAGAACTACTACCCTCATGACCTGGAGTCCGTGGCCGAGCAGTACGCGGGCATCGAGCTCGGCAAGGTCGCTGCGGCGGGCGGGTGCAGGGCAGCGGGCGACGAGGACGAGCTGCTCCTCTTCCTGCTCCACCGCGGTTCGGCAGAGGACTTCCTGCCCCTTGCCAGCCAGGTGCGGCGGCACGTCACGGAACACACGGGGCTTAACGTCGCGCACGTGATCCCCGTGAGAAGCCTGCCCAAGACCACCAGTGGCAAGCTGCAGCGGGGCAAGCTCGCGCAGGCCTATGCAGACGGCGAATTCGATGCGTCGATCGCGGAGCTCGGGACGCTGGCAGCTCACATACCCGACGCCGCCAGTGGCGACGGCTCCGACATGGAAACCCGCATCCGGCGGATCTGCGCCTCGGTCATCACGGACCGGGAAATCGGCGTGGACGACGATTTCTTCGACCTTGGCGTCAGCTCACTGTCGCTCGCGCAGATCCACGAACGCATCGACGAGCAGTTCCCCGGGCAGCTGGACGTGGAGGACCTGTTCACCAAGTCCACGATCCGGGCGGTGGCCGCGCACCTGGAGGAGCGGCAGCGGGCGGCTGCCTGACTGCCGACAAGGCCGGCAACAGCAGCCGGATTATGTTATTTTCCAGCCGGTTGGAATACTAATAACGAGCCAATTCTCACCCGAGACCCGGCAACCGGTGCAGGCGTTCGCCCAGGTTGTAGAGTGTGGGAAGGCAGGCGACCCATGACCCTGAACATCCCAGGCCACCGCGAACTGCGCAAGATCGTGATCCTGAACCCCAAGGGTGGCTCGGGAAAGACCACGCTCGCCATGAATCTCGCCGGCTACTTCGCCTCCCTCGGCAGGCCGGCGGCCCTCATGGACTTCGACCCCCAGGGTTCCAGCATCCGCTGGCTCAAGAAGCGCCCGCAGAACCTGCCCGCGATCTACGGCGTGGCGGCCTTCGAGAAAAAGATGAACATGACGCGAAGCTTCCAGCTGCGCGTGCCGCCCGAGATCCGCTACCTGGTGGTGGATACGCCCGCCGCCATGACGACGGCGCAGCTGACCGAGTTCACGCCGGGGGCCCACGCCATTCTCGTGCCGGTGCTGCCATCCGCCATCGACATCCACGCGGCGTCCCGCCTGATAGCGGACCTGCTGCTGGTGGCCAAGGTCAGCCGGCGCATGGGCCGGCTGGGCGTCGTGGCAAACCGCGTGCGGGAGAACACCCTGGGCTTCCGCAAGCTCATGTCCTTCCTCGACCGCCTGCAGATCCCGATCGTGGGCGCCCTGCGGGACAGCCAGAACTACGTGCACGCGGCCGACGAAGGCTCGAGCATCCACGAAATGCACTCGTCACGGACCAAGAAGGATCTCGCCAGCTGGCTGCCGCTGACGAGCTGGCTGGAAATGCGCCTGAACACGCCGCTGACGGACCGGGACGTCCTGCGACTTGGCGACGGGCCGGAGCCCGCCGAGTCCACGGCGGACGTCGTCGACCTCCGCACGCACCTCGCCCGCCGCGATGCGGAAGGCAGCGGGCCTTAGTTCTTCTGGGTCGAATAGACCGTCGCGGTTCCATCCCTGGCGACGCTGAGCACGTCATAGGGCGGCGAGCCCGGCACATCCATCCCGGGTGATCCCGCCGGCATGCCGGGAGCCGCGAGACCGAGGATCGCCGGCTTCTCGCGCAGCAGCCGGCGCACGTCGCTGGCCGGGACGTGGCCTTCGACGACGTAACCGCCGACGAGTGCCGTGTGGCAGGACGCGAGATTCAGGGGCAGCCCGTTGGCCTTCTTGACGGGATCCACGTTGTCGACATCGGTGACCTCGACGCGGAACCCCGCCGCCTCCATGTGACGGACCCACTTCCCGCAGCAGCCGCAGGTGGGCGTCTTCCAGACCTTGACGAGCGGCAGCGGTGCAGCCTGCTGGGCGGGCACCGACGGCGCCATCAGCAGAGTGGCCAGCAGCAGGCCGGGTATCGTCATTCTGATATTCATGAACAGTGCTCCCGGGGACTGGGTCAGTCAGGTTGCGGCGCCGCCCGCTCCCGCACGAACTCAATGACGGCGGGCAGCACGGAGAGGATGATGATACCGATGACGACGGCCGAGAAGTTCTCCTTGACGATCGGCACGTTGGCAAAGAAGTAACCGGCCGGGACCAGGAGCAGCACCCAGAGGATGCTGCCCGTGAAATTGTAGAACTGGTAGCGCAGGTGGGACATCTGGCCCACGCCCGCGGCGAACGGCGCGACCGTACGCACGATGGGAACGAAGCGCGCGATGATCACGGTCTTGCCGCCGTAGCGCTCGAAGTAGGCATGCGTCTTGTCCAGGTACTGCTGCCGGATGAGGCGGGGGAAACGGCGCTGCAGGCCGACCCCGGCCACACGGCCGACCCAGTAGTTCACGGCATTGCCCAGGATCGCCGCCACGATCAGCAGCAGGCACAGGGCCACGACATCAAGGCGCCCGGAAGCCGCGACCGCGCCGGCGGCGAACAGCAGGGAGTCGCCTGGCAGCAGCGGCATCACCACCAGCCCGGTCTCGCAGAAGATGATCAGGAACAGGATGGCGTAGATCCACATCCCGTAGTTCGCCACCAGCTCGTCCAGATGGACATCCAGGTGCAGGATGAAGTCGACGAGCTGGAGCACGAGATCGATCATTCCTGGCAGCCTAGCCGGGGAATGCGGCGGCAGCTGCGCGCAAGGTCTCGCAATTGATCGCCGCGACGTGGCGGGCCTCCACGCCGGAGACCTTCAGCGTCTTGCGGACGATGCTCTCCAGGTTTGGCCGCTTTGCCGCAGGACCCTCCTCCGCGCCCAACCCGCCGCCAAATTCCACAAAGGTGGTCACCTGTCGGGCGATCGCCGTATTGAGGCACCCGACCCAGTTCACGGGATTGAACAGCTGGAAGAACAGCCTCGTACGGATGGACGCCGGCTCGGCGTCATGCAGCCCGCCGGTGTAATTGGAGAGGACGCCGATGGCGGGCGTGGAGAAGGCCGTCCGGTCCAGGTCATCCCGGAACAGCCGGGCCGCAGTGACCATGAAATAGGTGTGGAACGCGCCCTCCGTCGCCAGGCGGATGGCGCGCTTGCGTGGCATACGCTCGGCAAGGTCCGCCGCGAGGGCGTCGAGATCGGCATCGCGGCCGCCAACGACCGTCTGGTCCGGCAGGTTGCAGCTGGCCACCTGGCAGTAGTGGCGGTCGGCCAGCGGCCGGGCGGTCTCGGCGTCCAGCGTCAGGGCCAGCATGCCGCCCTCGCCGTGCTCGCCCATCAGCTCGCCCCGCCGGCGAACCAGCCGGAGGGCGTCGTCGAAGCCGAGGGCGCCCGCAGCGACGAGCGCGCTGTACTCCCCCAGGCTGTGCCCCGCCGCCAGCGCTGGCTGGAGACGGCCGCCGGTCAGCTCCTCGAAGACGCGCAGGCAGGCAATCTCGTGGGTCAGCAGCGCGGGCTGGGTATTGCGCGTAAGGCCGATCTCCCCGGCGGGATCGTTGAAGGACAGTTCGCGGAGGTCGAAGCCGAGCACCTCGCTGGCCCGGTCATAGACCTGCCGGGCGGCGGCGAATTCCTGGTAGAGGTCGCTGCCCATGCCCCGGTACTGGGAGCCCTGCCCGGGGAACACGAACATCACGCTCTGGTCACTCATCGGTCGTTCCTGCGGCCGTTGCCGGTCCGTCTGCTGGAGTGGCCGGGAAGGATACGGTCGGGCGCGGGCGCCGACAACCTTGGTCAGGCCTGCCAGCGCCGCACTTCGTCGCCGATGATCCCGATGCCCTGCCGGACCGTTGCCTCGTCCCGCGCGTAGGTGATCCGCAGGCACTGGTCACGGTGTGGCCAGTGCTCCGTTGGCGATTCCCGGAGGCCCGGGAAGAAGTGGTGCCCGGACAGCACGAGCACGCCGCGGGCCTTCAACCGGGCGTAGAGCTCGGCACTGGTAATGGACAGGCGGGGCAGCCACAGCCAGAGGAACAGCGCGCCTTCGGGCGTGTGCACCCGCCAGTCGCAATCGCCGAGCGCTTCGCGAAGCCAGGCCAGCGCCTGGGTGGCGCGCTGCTGGTAGAAGGGCCTGATCACTGCACGGGACAGCCGGACGATCTCGCCGCTGGCCACGAGCTGCCGCACGAGCACCGGGCCGACGCTGCCAACGGCCAGGCTGGTGACGGCCGTCATGGCGCCCAGCGCCGCCACGATCTCCGGCCGGGCCACGATGATGCCGGTGCGGATCCCGGGAAGCCCCAGCTTGGACAGGCTCATGCAGACGATGGTGTTTTCGTCCCAGACCGGCGTGGCATGGGTGAAGACGATCTGCGGAAACGGCAGTCCGTAGGCGCTGTCTAGAATGAGCGGCACGTCCAGCCGGCGGGCCAACGCCCGCAACCGGTGCACCTCCTCGTCGGTGAGCACGTTGCCGGTCGGGTTGGTGGGCCGGGATACGCAGATCGCCGCGACGTCGCGCGCGTCCTCCAACGCCGCAAAGTCGACCCGGTACTTGAAGAGCCTGTCCGGCAGCAGGTCGATGGCCGGCCGGCGGGCGATGAACAGGTCTTCCGTAACGCCGAGATCACCGTAGCCGATGTACTCGGGGGTCAGCGGGAGCAGGATGCGGCGGTTGACGCGATCGGGCTGCGGGCCCGCGAGCAGGTTGAAGAGCAGGAAAAACCCCTGCTGGCTGCCCGCCGTGAGCGCAATGTTCTCCGGACCAACCTGCCAGCCGCACTCGCGGCGCAGAAGTCCGGCGAGGGCGACGCGGAAGGTCTGCTCCCCCGCCGGGTCGGGATAGTCCGCCACGAGCCGGCGGAAATCCCTGTCGTCACCGAGCACCGCCCGGAACTGCTCCCGGAACACGGCCAGCATCTCCGGTATGTGAGCGGGATTGCCGCCACCGAGCATCATGGGCGGCTCGTCGGCGGCCATGGCGGCCCCCAGGTCCGTCATGAGCTCGACCGCCCCCGTGTGGCGCGTGAAGCGCTGGCCGAAAGTGGAGAATTTCATGGGGGTAGCTTCCTTGACTGTAGGAGCGCCTTCAGGCGCGACATTCTGCGAGTCGCGCCTGAAGGCGCTCCTACACGCGTCGGGTACGCCCGGCCGCGATCGAGATCTGCGGGTGCCACGTCTGCTCGGTCGGCGCACCGCGCCGGTCGAGCTGCATGATCATCGCGTCAATGAGGTACGGCCGTCCCTCCCGTAGCACCGCGGTGCCCCGCTTCAGCGCCTTCCGGAACTCGCCCGGCGTGCTGGCGCGCTGGCCATCGATGCCGAAGCTCCGGGCCAGGCCGGCGAAATCCACCAGCGGGTTCCCGAGGTAGCAGGTCACGTCCTTCCAGAGGTCCCGTGTGTCCTGATTGGACAGCAGTGGCGAGTTGTTCTGGATCCGGTTCCGCTCGTTGTCGTAGCTGCGGTTGTTCATCACGATGATCAGCACCGGCACGTCATAGCGCGAGGCGGTCCACAGGGCCTCCACCTGGCCGAACAGCAGCGCGCCGTCGCCCACCATGCAGACGACCTGCTGGTCCGGCTTCGCGATCTTCACACCGATGGCCGCGCCGATGCCCCAGCCGAGCGCGAAGCCCGTAGTCTGGCCGATCAGCCGCTTGCGCCCGCGGTCCAGGTCGAGCCACTCGAACGGCGTCCGGTAGTCGAGCTCCGGGACGATGATCGCGTCGCCCTCGAGCGCCGAGTCCAGCTCCGCGGACACGCGCTCCCACGACATGGGGCTCGCGTTCCAGGTGGCCTCCGCATCGGCCTTCCGCCGCGCATCGGCCTTCGCCTGGGCCTCCCGGGCCGCTGCCAGACGCGGCGCCGCCAGCGCGGCGAGGCGGTCGGGGGTGGCCATGCCCTGGATGGCGTCCCGCAGGGCGACGAGGGTCTCCTTGAGTCCGGCAGCGATGGCGATGTCGGTGGGATAGGTGTTGGCGATCTCCTGGTACTCGATTCGGGCGTGGACAAGCCGGGCCTTTTTCGGGGGCGGCGACGCGAACACCGTCGGGTCGGGCATCGGCCCGCCCAGGTTCACGAAGAGGTCGGTCTTCGCCAGGTCCCGCGGCAGGCCCAGCCCGTAGAACCCCGCGAACAGCGGGTTCCGGAACGGGAAGTCGCTGTAAACGCTGTAGCCCTGCGCGACCGACGCGCCCGTGAGCTCCGCGAGCGCGATCAGGTCGTCCGTGGCGCCCGCCCGGGTGACCTCCGCTCCCGCGCAGAGCATCGGCGACTTCGCCTCGATCAGCCACTTCGCCGCCTGCTCGATGAGTTCCGCCTTCGGCTGCATCTCGAGAGGAACGTTGAAGCGCTCCTGGGGATAGATCGTCTGCTTGACGTTCTTCATCCCGAGCAGGTCCAGGGACATGCGCACGTGGACCGGGCCGCCGGGCGGTGTCTGCGCCACCTTGAGGCCACGGCGGATCATCTCGGCGATCTGCCGCTCGTTGCGCAGCTCCCAGCGCCACTTGGTGAAGGCCACCATCGACTCCAGCCAGTTGTCCATCTGCTGGAAGCCGTTGCGGCCCTCGAAGTAGGTGCTCGTCCCGTCGGCCAGGACCAGGATCGACGACCGGTCCTTCCAGGCGTTGTAGAGGTTGTTCATGGTGCTGGGGACGGCGACTCCGGGCACGATGAGCACCGATGGCCGGTTCGTCGCCAGCTCGTAGCCGTGGGCCATGCTGGTGGCCTGTGACTCAGCAAGGGACAGGATCATCTGCGGATCGGGACGCAGGGTCAGCGCGTCGAAGAACGCAGACATGCCGGTTGCCGTGGTGCCAAAAATGTAGCGCACGCCGGCGGCGCGCAGGGTCTCGACGAGCACCTCGGCTCCTGTGCCGGTGAACGGCACTCCCTCGGTGGCCGGGGGAATCTGGGCGCCGGCCGCGCTGGCCAGCAGCGAGTTCACCGCCGGCGCGCTCAGGCCAAGGGCGGCAAGGCTCCTGCCAAACTCCCGCCGGGAAATCTCCCGCCCAAGGAATTGCATCAGCAGATCGCGCATCGTGTGCCCCTCGCCCAACGGTGCCTTGCATCATAATGGAGTCCCGTGCGGCAATTGACCGCTAGCTGGGACCGGCAACCTGGCGGTATGGTGCTCCTTTGCGAACGAGAGGGCGCCATGACCCGCCACGGTACGCCAGCCCGCCTGACCGCCGTCCAGCCGGCCAACTCCAAGGTCAGGTCCCGCCAGGACAGCACCCGCGCCCGCATTCTTGGCGAGAGCGCCGCCCTCTTCGTGGCCAACGGCTACGAAAACGTGAGCGTCGAGCACATCCTCGCTGCCGTTGGCATAGCGCGCAGCAGCTTCTACCGCTTCTTCGCCAACCGGGAAGATGTCCTGGCCAGCATCATCCGCCCCGTCTTCGTGGATGGACTCGCACACCTGGAATCTATCGGGGCCCGGGACACGCGCGGCGTGGTCCACGGCATCTTCGACACCTACCTGGCACTCTGGGACGCAAGCCCCGACGCACTCCGCCTGTCCACGCGCACGGGCGGCGTCTATTTCGAACTGTTTCGTGACCTGCACATGCCGTTCCGGGAAAGGATCACGGCGCTCCTGCGCCTGGTGGAACCGGAGGGCGGCCTCCTGAATGGCAGCGCCGGCTACACCGCCCGGCTTATTGCGCGCACGGCAGTGCCCGTCATGGAGGTCTACCACCGCGACCCCCTGTTTTCCGAACTCTTCCGCTCGACCATGAGCGGCTTCCTGCTGTTGCCAACCCGCCTGCCCACAAGGAGCTGACTGCCATGAGTACCTTAAAGAGTACTTTCGCCCGCCCGCCGTTCATTGGCCTGCTGGCCTTCGTGATCGTCTTCATCGTGCAGGCCCTGGGCCACACGGTGATGATTGCCATGGAGAACATCTTCGGCGAGGCCTATGTGTACCAGTCCGCCTTCGCGCTCGGCGCCTTCGGCGCCATTCTCCTGTTCATCGGCATGAAGCACCCGGGCGAGGTCGCGGGCACGTGGTATGGCTTCTGGGCCGGCACGTTCCTCTGGACAGGCTGGGTGGAATTCGCCTTCGTCTGGAACGCCAGCTACCTCGGCGTGCCCGACCTGATGGACACGCGCGTCGCGGGGCAGATCGCCACCAAGGCAGAGTACCTGGTGATGATGTCGTCGGTCGGCGTGCTCGCCGCCACCATGACCTACTTCATGCTCAACAAGGAGACGAAGTGCAACATGTTCGTCTGGTTCCAGCGGAACCTCGGCATGCGCACGGGCAAGCCCAGCCGCGGCTACGAGCGGAACTTCGCTGCCATCACCTCCCTGGAAACGATCTACGTCATCTGGTTCTGCTACCTCGTGCTGCTCTTCGTCTACGACGAAAACATCCTGGGCGACCACCACCCCGTCACCTACGGCATCTTCTTCGTCAACACGGTGTGGGCCATCTACCTCTTCCAGCGCCTGGTGCAGATGTGGAAGGTGACGACCGCCATTCGCTACGGCATACCCACGGCAATCATCGCCTGGAACAGCGTGGAGATCGCCGGCCGCTGGCACCTGTACACCGAGTTCTGGGAGAAGCCCGAGCAGTTCGGCCTCGAGATGAGCCTGGTGGGCGGCGCCATCGCCGTGGCGGCATTCCTCGCCGTGAAGACGCCGGCCCACCAGAAGGCGGCCCTGCAGGACGAGGAGGCCCAGGCGTAGCAGCGTTCCTCCCCGCCGGACGGCGGGGAGAAGCAGCGTGGGAGCGCCCCGGCATATCGCGCCACCGGATCCGGCTGGCGCCCGGCTCGGCCCGTTCTGGCTGAGCCCGGGCGTCACCCGGTCCAATGCCGCCACGCTGCTCTTCGGCGCGCTGTCCACGCTGAGCCTGGTCACCTTCGTCACGGCGGCCCAGCCCTACCTGTTCGCCATCCTGGGTATTCCCCAGGACGAGCAGGGCGCGCTGTCAGGTCTCCTGGTGAGCCTCCAGGAGGGCACCCAGGTGCTGATCGCCGGGCTGATCGGCGCCCTGTCCGACCGAACCGGCAGGCGCGTGGTCTACGTGGGCGGCCTCGCCTTCACCGCCCTGTCCTTCGTCATCTACCCGCTGGCCGGGTCCGAGGCCGAACTGATCGTGTACCGGATCCTGTACGCCATCGGTATGACGGCGGCCACGGTGATGATGTCCACCTGCTTCGCCGAATACACCCAGGACACGTCCCGGGGCCGCTGGATGGGCCTGGTCGGCGTCTTCAACGGCCTCGGCGTCGTGCTCATGGCGACGGTCCTCGCCAAGGTGCCGCTCTGGCTGGGCGACCAGGGCTATGACCGGGTCAGCGCCATCCGCTACACGTTCTGGATCTTCGCCGGCTGCACCCTGCTGCTGGCCCTGCTGCTGCGAGCAGGGCTGCAGGGCCAGGCTGCCAGTCCCGGCCGGCCCAAACTGACCCTGCTGCGGCAGGCAGCGGGCGGTGTTGCCGCCGCCCGGGAAAATCCCCGCATCGCCCTCGCCTACCTGCTGGCATTCGCCTCCCGGGGCGACCTGGTGATCATCACGACATTCATCTTCCTCTGGGTGGTCCAGGCCGGCCTCGATGCCGGCCTCACGCCGGGGGCGGCCACGTCGAAGGCCGGCATGATCTTCGGCATCGCCCAGGGCATGGCGCTGCTGTGGTCGCCCGTCATGGGCCTGATCCTCGACCGCGTCCCCCGCCTCTCGGGCGTGTGCCTCGCGTTTGCCCTGGCCGGCGTTGGCTACTCGGTGCTGGGCCAGGTCGATGACCCGTTCGGGTCCTGGATGCTGCCTGCCGCCATGCTGGCTGGCATCGGGGAGGCCAGCGCCGTCGTCGCCGCGGGTGTGCTGATCGGCCAGGAGGCTCCGGCGGCGACCCGTGGCACACTGATCGGCATGTTCGGCCTGTGCGGCTCCCTGGGTATCGTGTGCCTCACCTTTGCCGGCGGCCTCGTTTTCGACAGCTTTGGCCGCTCGGCCCCGTTTGTGATGATGGGCATCGTCAACTTTGCAGTGCTCGGCGCCGCCCTGTGGGTCCGGCGCGCCAGCCTGACCAGCGCGCCGGGCGCCGCAGCCCTCGCCGGAGCATCCCGCCATGCTGATTAACCAGTGGTATGCGCTGTGCGAGTCTGCCTCCGTCGGTGAAAGACCGGTGCCGGTGCGGGCGCTGGGCCAGCAACTGGTCGTCTTCCGCGATTCCCAGGGCAGTGCCCGCGCACTCAGCAATGTCTGCGTGCACAAGGGCGGATCGCTCTGCCACGGCGAGGTCGTCGGCGGCACCGTCGAGTGCCCCTACCACGGCTGGCGCTACAACGGGGACGGCGAGTGCGTGGCCATTCCTTCGCTGGCCCCGGACCGGCGCATTCCGGGGCGGGCCCGCGTGGACGCCTATCCCGTGATCGAGCAGTGGGGCCTGGTCTGGGCCTTCCTCGGCGACCTGCCTGAAGCAGAGCGGCCGCCGCTCCCCGACTTCTTTCCGGAGTACGACGAACACTATCCCGCGCAGCTGGCCGGCGCGAATGCTCCCTGGCGCTTCGTCCGCGGGGCGGCCCAGTTCGACTGCAACTGGGTGCGGGCCATCGAGAATGGTGTGGACCGGGGCCATGCCGTGTTCGTCCATGAGGACTTTGGCAATCCCCAGGACCCGGTCGTGCCGGAGTACGCCGTCGAGGATCGGGACAACCGGCTGTACTCGTATTCCCTGCGCAAGCCCCTGAACAAGCGCGGAGCGTGGCGCGAGGTGATACCCGACGAGCGTTCCGAACGGAAGACCGAGGTCCAGATCTTCCTGCCCGCACCCTGCATCCGCATCCAGATGCACATGCAGCCCCCGGTGACGCAGGTGATCGTGACGGCCTACACGCCCATCGACCCGTACCACACGCGCATGCACTTCATCCACGCCCGCAATTTCTACACGGAAGAGAAGCACGATGCCGACACGCTGCGGCGCGTGCTGCTCGTGTTCGGCGAGGACGCGGCGGTGATCAACCACCTGCAGCCGGCCCGCGTGCCGCCCCTGCTGAGTGACGAACTGCTGATCCAGGCCGACCGGCACGGCACCCTGTTCCGGCGCCACGTGAAAGCTGCGGAGGCACGGGGCCAGGCCATCGATCACCTCGGGATGCAGCGCGAGGACGACTACGCCAGGGCCATCCCGTGCCCGCGCCGGCGCGAGGACCCCCGGAACTGGGTGCTGCGCCCGGTCCTGCTGCAGGCCGCCCGGGCGTCCGCCGACGACGCGCCGGCCGGCTGGGCAGACCCGACGGTTATTTAAAAGGTCATACTTGTATGACCTTTCCCGTGAGTGCAGAATCGGTCAAACAAGAACTTGCGATGGGTGGGGCCGACGCAGGCATGACATGGGGGTCCGGGGTCGCCGGCCGGGTTCGGGAGCAGCGCCAGGCGCGCGACCGGATGCCGGGCTACAGCCGCCTCTCGCCGCTTTGCGTCGGCTCGCGCAGACCGCTATCTTTCCCGTAACACACTGCCGTCCGATACCGGACCGAGTCCACAAGGAGTTGAACATGGCGCAGTCCCGCAGCGGCCTCTCACTGGCCGCGGCCATCACGCTGGCGTGCAGTCCCCTGCCGCTCCTGGCCCCCGCCACCGGCTGGGCCCAGGTTGAGGAAATCATCGTCAGCGCGCGGAAGCGGGAGGAAAGCCTGCAGGAGGTGCCGATCGCCATCGATGCGCTCACCTCCGAGGACCTGGAGCGGAAGCAGATCAACAACCTCGGCGACATCACCAAGAACCTGTCGTCGGTGGAGTTCGACGAGGGCGCCTCGAAGAGCGACACGCGCATCACCATCCGCGGCCTGTCGCCAACCCGCGGTCGGCAGAACGTCGCAATCCTGGTGGATGGCATCGACGTCTCCACGGAGGCCATCAGCAACTCGGGCGGCGGCGTACTGCTCAATACCCGACTCGTCGACGTCGAACGTATCGAGATCGTCAAGGGTCCGCAGCTGGCGCTCTACGGGCGCAGCGCCTTCGCCGGCGCCATCCAGTACGTGACCAAGGACCCGTCGGACGTCTTCGAGAGTTCCGTCTCCGTCGACGCCAATGACCAGGACCAGTACAGCGGCACCTTGAGCCTCAGCGGCCCGGTGCTGGGCGACAAGCTTGGCCTGCGGTTCAATGCGGCCGCCTGGGATGAACCGGGCTTCTACGACAATGCCCTGACTGGCAACAGCCTGGCGGACGACGAGGGCTATGGCCTCGCGCTCACGGCCAAGTCCCAGCTCACGGACAGCTTCTCCCTGAAGTTCCGCGCCGAATACCAGGACCAGACCACCGGACCCAGCGCCTCCCAGTTTCTGAAGTTCAACGGGGAAACGCTGCTCCCGGAAGTCACCCGGAATTCCTACACCGACCCGGACACGAACGAAACCTACCCGGCCCAGTTCCGCTGCTTCGAGAAACTGGCCAGCAAGACCTGGAACCAGGCGCTGGCAGACCGCAATGCGCGCCTCTTCGACCCCAGCTATACGCCGACCGGACCCGATTCAGCCCTGCCCAACGTCCTTTACAGCAGCCCCGCCTGCGAGACCGGCGTGGCGAGCTTCCTCGGCGGCGCGAACAACTTCAACAAGAACGAGATCGCCGTCGCCACCAACCCGTTCACCGACGAGGACTACGAGGGCATCGACCGGCAATTGATCCGCCTCTCGCTCATCGCCGAGTGGGAAGTGGGCAAGGGAACCCTCAGCTCCCACACGGGCTACATCCACGAAGATGCCTTCGAGGAAGCTGACAACGGCAAGTTCGGTTTTACCCCGGACCCGGCCTCGATTTCGCCGCTGACGGGCGCCCCGTACCTGAATGGCGGCGTCAACGCCTTCCTCCTGACCACCGACAAGCTCACCACCCAGTTCAGCCAGGAACTGATGTTCCGTACCAACTACGACGGTCCGGTGCAGGCCACGGTCGGCGGCCTCTACTGGCAGGAGGACGTGGGCAACGTCAGCAACTCGCTGACCGTCCAGGGCTCCGGCAGCCACTGCGCCTGGTCCAGCCTCAGCGGCCTGACCTTCGACGACTTCGGCTTCGTGGAGCCCGGCACCGGCTGCTATGGCTACACGGAACGCGCCGTGGCGCCGCTGCTGCGTGGCGGATTCAACTTTGGCGACGGCACCCCTTACGACGGCATCGCGCAGTACAAGGACCCGAGCCCGGCGGACCGCAACACGGAGCACCGGTCCCTCTTCGGCCAGATCGAATACGAGGTCACCCCCGGCGTGAAGGCCATCTTCGAGGGCCGCTACAACGTGGAGACCGTCGAGGCGGTGGGCCCCCAGTTCCTCGATCCGGAGGCTTCCGGCGGCCCGGGAAGCTGGAATCCCTGCGGCTTCTTCTTCAGGCCCTGCACGGACGCCTGGATGTTCGGCGCGCCCAAGGACCCGGGCGACGAGTTCTACGACGAGGCCCATCCCTACGGCGGCCCCCTGTACAGCCAGGCGGCCTTCGAGAACTGGTACGACGCCTACGATCCCAATGCCTTGATCGACGAGGACGACCCCAGCCTGGGCCGCTACCGGGACGAAATTCCCTCCGTGTGCCAGAACGACCCGGCGACGCTTGCCCGGCTGGCGAATGTCGACGCCGGCAACCCGGACCCGTTCGACCTCTTCAACCCGTACTGCGTCACCAGCATCTCCCGGGACGACAAGTGGTTCTCCCCCAAGCTGACCCTGACCTGGCAGGTGAACGACGACCTCAACACCTACGCGTCCTGGTCCAAGGCGGAGAAGCCGGGTGGCTTCTCCACCCTCAGCATCGGCTCCAGCGGCCTGAACCGCGAACTGCTCGAGTTCGAGCCGGAAAAGCTGACGGTCTATGAGCTGGGCGCCAAGAGCCAGTGGCTGGACCAGACCCTGGTCGTAAACGGCGCATTCTTCTTCCAGGACTTCACTGACAAGCAGACGCTGGTGTCCGTCCTGAACGCCGCCGGCGACCGCCTGGTCAACAAGCTGGAGAACCTGGACGGCGCCGAGGTGTACGGCCTGGAGGCCGACGTCGCCTGGTCGCCGATGACCACGTTCCTGGGCGGCAACTGGACGGTCCGGGGCGCCTACACCTACCTGGACGCCGAGTACGTGGATGCGCCCGTGGAGAACACGTCCTTCACGTTCATCGCCGGCGCGGGCAACTGCATTCCCAAGGTGGTCACCGGCCTCAGCGGTGAGGCCTCGGTGGTCTGCATCGTCAGGCTCGACGGGAAGAAGCTCGAGGACGCCCCCAAGGGCAAGTTCGTCGGCAGCCTGGGCTACGACCTGCCCGTGGGCGAGGACATGAACGTGTTCGTCGAGAGCGACTTCCTCTGGGTGGACAAGCGCTACATCGAGGCGACCAACGAGAACTGGGTCGAGCCCGACACGAACGTGGACTTCCGGATCGGCCTGCGCTCGGAGAAGTGGGAAGTGATGGGTTACGTCACGAACGTCTTCGATGACGACACCATTGCGTCGGCGGCTGGCGGCCCGAGCCTGTCCTGCTGCTTCATCCTCGGCAGCGGCATCGACACCGCAAACCAGCAGCCCCCCGCCGCCGACCCGAGCGTCAATGAGCCCGGCAAGACGGTGATCGTCGAACTGCCCCAGTTCCGCTACGCCTTCGCGCCGGATCCGCGGGTCATCGGCATCCGCGCCCGCTACAGCTTCGGCGGCGAGTAGGAGCACCAGTAGGAGCGGCTTCAGCCGCGACCCCCCTCCCGCGAGAATCGAGTCCGCGAGTCTCGAGCGGGAGGGGGGTCGCGGCTGAAGCC
>JBEBHH010000028.1:0-42470 GCA_040080965.1 Gammaproteobacteria bacterium
GCGGGGGAACGGGTCTTTCGTTTGGGATTCGACATGGTACGCACCTCGTGAATGACGGGGTGCGCGCTGCCAAGAAGTCAAGTCAGCGACAACCCCAATGAATGACTAACGGCGCTGAGCAACTCAGCACCGCTGCTACCCATCGGGGCCACAGGCCCTGACTGACAAACCAAAGTGACGGCTGGACAGGCTTCCACTGGAGGCGCTGAACGACCCCTCGGGGGCCGGCCACTTGGTTTAGGTAAGACGACTCTACAGTATGGATTGTCCAAACCAGAAACACAGAATTCTGAATGGATCGTTAATCTCGGAATCTGAGTGACGACGTCGGAATTCAGCCCCACGGGCGCAGGGTAATCGGCATTGAGTCTTTGGGGAGCTCACTTCCCGGGCAATGGAAGGCCAACGGTTTTGGAACGGGAAGCACCACACGGTGGGGACTACCGCTGGATCGGCCTTAACCCGTAACCTACGGCGGGCGGGCCGACCTCCCAGGAGACGATGCGCAACCTCTTCGATCAGTACGACCAGCCGGAAAACCGCGTTACGCACGCGTTGACCAGTGCATTGGCGGCCGACGCCAGGCTCTTAGGGAGGTTTGTGACGTGGGGCACCGGCTGGAAACTGCCGCGGGGTCCTGTCGAGATTCTCGAGCAGTCGCTGCCGGGAGAGCTGGCAGAGCTGCCCGAGGACGAGAGCGAACGGCGTGGCCTGCCGGACGCCTGCATCGTCGGTCCGGACGGTCGGGCCCTCCTGATCGAGAGCAAGGTGGCCGCCAAGGTCAGTACTGACCAGCTGCGCCGGCACCTGCGAACCGCCGAGCGGCATGGACTGAGCGGGTGTCGTCTATTACTACTGACCGCGACCCCGGTGTCCCTGACGCTGCCACAACGGGTTGTCTCCCGGACCTGGAGCGAGGTTTACCAGTGGCTCGTCCGGCAGACGCCCGAATCCGAGTGGGCCGGCACGTGTGCGCGGTACCTGGAGATCGCGGAAGCCCGTGGGTCCGCGGCCGGCTATTTCAAGGAGGGGACTCTGACCGTGTTTTCAGGCATACCGTTCGACGCGGATACCCCGTACACCTACCTGCAAGCTAAGCGAATCCTGGGCCTGCTTCGTGCCGACCTGTTGCACGACCCGCGATTGGAGCGGGAGCTGGGAGCCGACTCGAAAAGTGAGGGGCGGGGCGCCATCACCGGGCGGACGGCCGGGGTTGTCTGGGATTTCATTGGGCTGAAGGTGAACGGGATCCAGAAGGTGGAACCGTTCAATAGGCGACCCCACCTGACCCTGGGCGTCTCCGAAACCGCACTGGGAATATCGGTCACGTTGCCCAATGCCATGCCGACCAGTCATCGGGCTCGGGTGTTCGGCCCGGACTACGAGGCCTTCGAGACGTTAATAGGGGAGGTTACCCAGCGACTCATGCGCGCCCTCCGCCGTTGCCCGGGGGCGAAGCCCCACATCAACGTCTTCCAAAGGCACTACCTCACGCAGCGTTCGATGCCGATCGTTGACTCTCGTCTCGAGTTTGACCCTCGAACAGCTCTGAAGGCTGGCGCCGCGCGGGGACGAGTTAAGGCCCAGCCCCAGTGGCTGCGGGCGACGTACGACGCAATCACTAGCCGTCAGTCGAACTTGCAGTTTCAGATCGGGGCGACGTTTCCGTACGCGGCCTGCCCGGAGGTTAGGTCACCGAAGATTCGGGGGGTGGCTGCTGAAGTGTGGCTGGCTTGTGGTCCGATCGTCGCCGCGGCAGACAGTGACGAATGAAAGTGCTTGGTCGCGGTGTCGCCTAAGAGAGTCCGAATTATGTCGGCATCACCCGTTTGGGTGATGCACCACATTACTACAGCGCCTATCGTCGGGTGCCGATTTGACTCCAAATATCAATATCATTGGCGGTGGTTACCGGATCAATTGCAATGATGGAGTCGCCGAAGACATGACAACGGTCCTCCGGGAGATTTACGAGGTGATGGGTTGCTTTTCAACGGCAACACACACGGAAATGTGTAAAGACCTACTGCGTCAGCTCAGAGGAGAGGGCAGGGACAACCTCGCTAGACATTTCTCAGATGCGCAACGTGAGAACGCATTATTTGCCCAAATCGAAACACCTTTCGTTCCGTCCAACCGTCCCGACGGGTCTTTGGCTAATGTGGTGACAGGTTTGATGAAGAGGTTGTCCCCTGTTGTGGTTCGCTGGGACTCCGCAACACCATATGAATTCAGGTTCCTTCACCGCGAGGTGCCGCACTTGCGAGCGCAAACCAATGCCGAGCAGATTAACAAGGGATGGATAGACTATGTCGCTGTGCGGGCAGGTACCCCAATCCTCGGTGAAATTAAGCGGGATAGCGATCAGAACTCGTTTTACGCCTTTATCCAGTTATTGACGTACTTGTCCGAGCTGGCTACGCCGAATCAAATCGCACGCACTGTGCGGCATCAATTGTTCGGGGAGGGCGTGTCAGCAAGCGCAGCCTTTGACCTGCACATTTGCCTTGCCAATTTTAATGACCGTGGTGACAAGGGGCCGTTAATCGGACTCACTAAGCAATTGGCGACTGCCTTCAAAAATCGGTTAGATGCTGATTATCCTGAGGCGGCGGCCTTCCTGGGAAACGTCCTGTGCTTCTCGGCGGATGTGAAAGATTCAAAGGATGGCTTCGCAGGGATCAGCGGCCGGTGGATAGTGCCGGCAAACTAACCGGCGCGCTACGTGGCCAGTCCCTGCCCTGGGCAACGCCGCCAGATGTCCGGACGTGAATGAAATGGCCGCCAAAGTTGTGATTCCAGCCTGTATGCGGAGACGCCAGCACTATGCCGCTCTACGAAATGACTCCGGAGGCCTTCCGACCCATCACCCAGTCGTCATTCACCGACCTCAAGGTTCGTGAGCGCGGTGATCTCCAGCGCCTGCTGCGCACGCAGATTGAGGTACTCGGCGACGATCTCTATGTGCTGACGGAGGAGTTTGGTGATTGGGATGACAGCCGCCGACGGATCGACCTGCTGGCTATCGATCCGCAGGCGAACCTCGTGGTCATCGAATTGAAGCGCACCAATGATGGCGGCCACATGGACCTGCAAGCCATTCGCTATGCCAGCATGGTGTCCGCGATGACCTTTGAGCGGGCGGAGCAGATTCACAGCGAGTTCCTGGCGCGGATGGGGGAGCCTGCCCAAGAAGCCCGGTCCCGAATGCTGACGTTTCTCGGCTGGGAGGAGCCTGATGAGGAAGCCTTTGCGCCCGATGTGCGGATGGTGCTGGTCTCGGAGGACTTCGGGAAGGAACTCACGACTGCCGTGCTCTGGCTGCGCGAACGGGACATCGACATTCGCTGCATCCGGCTCCGTCCGTACCAGGACGGTAACAAGCGGCTCATCGACGTCCATCAGATCATCCCCCTGGTGGAAGCCAACGAGTATCAGGTCCAACTCCGGGAGAAGGAGCAGGTGGGGCGCAAGAAGCGGGCCGAACGCTATGACCTGCGCCTGAAATTCTGGGAGGGCTTGGTGGCGGTGGCGCGGACCCGGAAGACGCGGCATGCAAACCACAAGCCGGGTTCCTACCACTGGCTGGGGGCTCGCTTCGGCATAGGGGGTCTCAGCTACAACTACGTCATCGCCCAGGAGCAGGGCGTCGCGGAACTCTATATTGACCGGGGTGACGCCGCCGAGAACAAGCGCATCTTTGATCAGCTCCTCGCTCGCAAAGATGAAATCGAGAAGGCGTTTGGCGGGCCACTGTCCTGGGAACGCCTGGATACCAAACGCGCCTGTCGCATCAAGCACGTGATTGAGCGTGGCGGCTATCGCAGCCCGGAGGCGCAGTGGCCGGAGATTCAGTCAGAGATGGTCGCTGCCATGATTAGATTGGAAGACGCGCTGACGCCGGGCTTGGCGTCGCTCGGGCTATAAAAGCGGAGTCGACACGCACACTATGCCTCGTATCGACCTTTCGAGAGTTCCGTCGCCGGTCGCTCGCAAGATCGGGTACTACGTCTACCTGTACGCTGACCCGCGCAATGGACGGCCCTTCTACGTCGGGAAAGGCCGTGGGTCGAGAGTTCTGGCGCACGATCGTGGGCTGGGTAGCGACCGTACGGAGCGGCACCTACGTTCCATTCGTAGGGCCGGCCTTCAACCGACTATCGAGATCCTGGCGCACGGGCTGGTGGATTCGGAGACGGCACTGCGGGTCGAGGCTGCCGTGATTGATGCGCTGGGCCTTGGGGAGCTTTCCAATGCCGTCCGCGGGTGGCGGAGTGTGGAGCTGGGTCGCATGCCACTGCGCCAGCTCGTGGCTTACTACGATGCACGTCCGGTGGTCATCCGTGACCCTGTGCTTCTGATTCGGGTGAACCAGCTCTACCGGCACGGCATGTCAGCTCAGGCCCTCTACGATATCACGCGCGGGATCTGGCTGCTGAACCCGGATCGCGCCGCCGGGGCGAGGTACGCACTCGCGGTGTTTGAAGGCGTGGTTCGCGAGGTCTATGAGATCCGCAACTGGTACCCGGCTGGGTCTACTAAGTACAAGACCAGGAAGGGCATGAGAATCAGTGGTCGGTGGGAATTCATGGGCAAGGTCGCTTCAGAAAGTGTTCGGCAACACTACGTGGACCGGTCTGTGAAGGGCTACTTTCCTCGAGGCTCCCGCGCCCCGTTTCGCTATGTCGGATGCTGAGGTCCGTAGCGGAGTGGGGAGTTGCCATCCCGAGGGAGTGGGTTCGAGTTCAGTGGTCATCCGTGTAGCGATTGGAAGCGGGAGTTGGATGACTCTGAACTATTGACAACGTCGCCACTTTTCGAGCATTGTCGATCATCTCTTTACGCGTGGGCATGTGGCCTTGTGTCGGGCGTTTCGCCAGACCGAATTGAGTTGATCACAATTGACGTCGCGAATCCGCCGGACTTTCTCGTCTCCACTTCGCGGACTCGCTACGACAAGAAAGTCCGGCGGATTCGCGCCGTACCTAGGTAAAGAGAGTCATTACGAGCGGGGACGTCTCCGTTGATAGATCCCCGCGATTCCTTCGTAGCAGCAATTGACCTGTCTAGTGCCCGGGTGGAGCATTTCCCCGGGCTAATCTTTTTCTGTGGGGGGCCAATCGAGTCCGAAGCGATGGCGGGCTCGCTTAGAGACTACTTTCTCAGGTGGTTAGGGGTCAACGACGAGGCGATGGCAAGTCGAGTCGTTATCGCCGAGAAGATCAACCACTGGATGAAGGATGATACGTACAAGGAACTGTTCACACTTGAGCAACACGTGGCCGAACTGGCATCCACCATTGTCATATTCCTTGAGAGTCCGGGGGCTATAGCCGAATTAGGTGCGTTCTCGGCGCTAGGTGGGGTGCAGGATAAGTTGCTCGTGTTCGTCCGCGAGGACCACTACAAAGCCGACTCTTTCATTCGGCTTGGACCTATCGATTTCTTGCAGGGCAGAGACCAGCAGTCTGTTGCAGTTTACCCATGGAGGATTACGTCCGATCAGGGGATTGACCGATTAGATGAGCCCTCGGTGGCTGAGTGCGTGGCGGAAATGCACAAGAATCTAATGGGCGCGGCCGGTCGTGTATCTAGACTCTTCGTACCGTCGGAGGCCCGCGACAGGATGCTCCTGATCGCCGATCTCGTTGGCCATATGGTGGCGCTAACCAAAGCCGAGATTGACACCTACGTCGCCCAATTGGGGATCACTATTGAGGCGGCAGATATGAAGAAGTATCTGTTCGTCCTTGAGAAGCTGGGTCTGATTCGCCAAGTAACTCGTGGGCACAGTCGCTACTACGTGGCCAGCAATGAGGGGCAGACCTATCTCCGATGGCAATATAGGGATGGTGCTGACTCTTACGATCGCCTGCGCCTCAACTTCGCAGTATCGGAGTTCTACAAGGCGAAGGATCAACAGCGTAGCAAGGCTGTAGCCCGGGCATTGGCAGGACTAACCTGAACCCCATGCCAGACAACATTACACAGCGAGCGGCACTTGCTTTGGGGGTTCCCGTGGATACGGTTCGACGGATAGGGCAGTCGGCGCCCTACCGGTACAAAGTCTATGAGATACCCAAACGGTCGGGCGCAGGGCAGCGGACAATTGCCCAGCCAGCAAAGGAGGTCAAGGCGATTCAGAGGTGGCTTATTGCGGCCGAGCTCAACTCACTTCCGGTCCACGACGCAGCAACGGCGTATCAGTCTGGTTCGTCGATTCGGGAGAACGCAGCGAGGCACGCGCGGGGCAACTTCTTACTAAAGGCGGACTTTCGAGACTTCTTTCCCTCAATTAGGGATCGGGATGTACGTCACCATATCGTCAGGCACTTTGGTGATCGATATACGAGTGCGGAGATGACGTTCATTTGTCGAGTACTTCTGTGGCGTCCGGAGCGACTCGCTGAACTGAGGTTGAGTATTGGCGCTCCCAGTTCACCGTTCATTTCAAACACAATAATGTTCGAATTCGATGCGTTGGTAGACGAGTATTGCCGGGAGCGACGAGTTACCTACTCGCGGTATGCCGATGACCTAGCGTTCTCCACCTGTGAATCAAACGTCCTACTCACTCTGCCTGGATTTCTCCGGGATGCCCTGCGTACCTTGGACTATCCGCTAATCTGGCTGAACCAACGGAAGACGGTGAGTTCGTCGAGAAAGCACCATCGTTCAGTGACGGGCCTGGTGCTTTCGAGTCAGGGCGGGGTATCTCTGGGTAGGGACAGGAAGCGGTTGCTTAGAGCAATGGTCTATCGGTTCCAGCAGGGGCAGTTACCGCCAGAGGACTGTTCTCGCCTCCGCGGACTCATCGCATTTGCCGAAGATGTGGAGCCAGAGTTTGTGCGGCGTTTGGCAGATCACTACACATCGGAAACGCTAAGCGCCATTCGCAGGTACTCGCCTCCGTCAAGCAACTAACGGACCACGGAGTGTCGGATGCGATCTGGTGAATGGCGAGTCTCCGTGGCCGGAGACCCAGTCTTAAAGCCGATCGCTCCACCAGTCGTATTGCGCCGCAGGTTCGAGGCGTGCAGAGCAACCCACTACTCCCCGATCGTCGCCAGGAGTGTTCACGATCATTGCTCTCATTCCCATGGCAACCGCTGGTAGCCGTGTCGCGGGGAGCGGCGCTATGGTGGGGCGGATGCGGCGCAAGTCTTGGCGGCATCGCGTGCCGATGCATCCAGCCCAGACGCAACCTTCATGAGCAGTATTGCCGTGGCTCGAACCGTTCGGGCTGCCTCATGCATGCGCTTGGGATCGCAGGCGCTTAGCCTGGCCCCTTCAAGGAGAGCTAGAGCTGCCTCTATGCGAGGCTGCGCGGAACCAGGGGATGCCCGCCCAAGGGCGTCGATGGATCGGTTGATTGCCGCGATTGGTGAGAGTGACCTGAAGCTGTTTCCGAAGGACTGGCGAATGCGGGTGGTCATAGGAGAAATCCTAGTGGTTGTTACTAACGGCTAGGGGCCTCTGCAGTACGTAATGGCGCCGAGGACATATGTCATTGAACGGACCAAATCGATTGTGACCAATTCATTGGAGAGGCGTAGGACCGAGAACCCGGCGCCAATCATGACCCGGTCCCGATATTGATCCTGCAGTTGTCGTTGATCGTGGCTGGAACCGTCCACTTCCACGACCAGGCGAATCTCCGGGCAGTAGAAGTCCACGATCCAGCCATAGATGATCACCTGCCGGCGGAACTTAGCGCCCAGAAGCTGTCGTTGCCGCAGGTGGCTCCAAAGTAGGGCCTCTGCGCACGTCGGCCGTTTTCGAAGCTTTCGGGCAAAGTCGCGTTTTCCCGGGGCAACTCGGTTACGAATAGCGGGGCGAATGGCGGGCCTCTCGGAGGGAGGCAGCAGCTGAGCCAGGTAGTGAGTCCGTGAGGCTGTCGTGGTGACTGAGGTCACGAGAGCTGCTCCCGTCGCACTCTAGTCCCCACCGGTCGGATCCTGGTGAGCTGGTCGGCGCAGCTTTCGCAGACATACCAGACGGTCGGTCCGAGGGTCAGTCTTACACGGGCAAGTCGATGGGCTTTGGGCGCTGCATCGCTTCGGCCGGGACAACTCTGGCAGCCGCAAAAGGGGAGGTCGCTCCGGTACTCCGTTGACTCATCCCTGAGTAGCTCGCCCGTGAGACGCTCGGCCAGCTCCAGGCCCGAGAGGAAGTGGTTGGGGATGATCCGTCGCATGGCCTTGCCTCCACGGGTATGGGTACGATGGCGCGGAGAACAGCCCGGAGGGCGCCCTGTGCCAAAAGTCATCCGTAGGAAAGCGCGAACGGGCCGGACACTTCGAGGGGGTCGAAATGTCCCCTCGGTGTCTGCTATCCGGAAGGAGCTGCTGGCCTGCAGTGAAGCTCAGGCTCAGTTTCACCACGCCTTCGATCAGTCGGTGATTGACCGGACGGCTCCGCCAGAGACCTGGCAACAGCTTCGCCTGGCGTTGATTGCTGGCCTCAAAGACCAGGAGAAGTACTACTACGCCGCCTACAACGCGGGACAGCTGACCGAGGAAGTCCTGCCTCAGGATATGGCCCAATTCCTGCGGGAGGCCTTGCGGGACCTGGTAGCGGGTGACCCGCACCCTCTATTCGCACCCCATCCGATACCGAGTGGCCGCGGTCACAGGCACCCCCGGCGAATACGGACCTTGGTAGACCGGGCCGTGGACTACCTGACGGCCGTGGAACTGGGGTTGCTCAAGGACCCGCACCCTAGTAAGACGGTCGGCGAGCACTACGGGGTGACGTTGCGACAGGTGCGACGCTGGCATTCGGAATCGGGGGATCTGGATACCCGACGATCCCGAATGGAGGATCGCTACCAGGAGCGGCTGCCCGGACCGATATCCCGACTCAATCCAAAGATCCTAAGGTTCTTGATGGAGTGCGGTGGGGAGTCCTACCAACAGGCGATCCGTAGCCAGAAACGATGAACCATAGCTCTTAGGCCTTTCGGATTCGCTGGCCTTCAGTGCACTACTCATCGCCTTCCAAATCGGCGTCTCTGTCATCGTCTGTCGAGCAAACAATCGGCCACGCCGTGTGTCATTCAAACCCCAAGGTCATCAATCGACGAGTACCGTTTGGCATTTCCCATACGCGATCGGTTGTCGATCGATTGGTATCAGGGACGACCACAGCAGTGCTCGGCCCCTCCGAGCGCTGCTAATTGCGCTACTTATTTCAGCTAGTAGAAACCCTGCAGCGGCCAGGCCGAGGGACGGTGCTGACGCCGTTACGCCGGAGAATCGCAACCAACCGCAGCGACCAGGTGAATCCACGATGGCTGCGGCCCAAGGTGCCGGCGGTACTTCCAATGCAGGTACGGGGTTGTCCGGAAATAGCATCCTCCCCAAGGCCGGGTCGCCGGGCAGTACGTGCCAGGTCAACGATGGCGCAGCCAAATTGCCACCGAGACCTGCATCGTAGACCCGATCAAATCCAGCCCCCATCAGTAACCGACGTGCTTCAAAGTTGTCGACTCCTGACAGCGCTCTGCGCGGGAACACCTCGGGTCGTTTCCAGCCGCCCTCAAGTCTTCGAATCTCGGCGACGGCACTAGCGCCCCACCTCGTCAGCAGCGAGGCGACGTACTCGGCCTTGCGCTCACCGACCCAATCTGGCTCGTCACCCAGGAGCACTTGCGTTGAGGCGTTAGCCTCCTCAAAGCGATCGAAATCGACTACGGCGAAAGGCATTCCCGCGAAATCGCCCTCGCGAAGGAAGTACAGCAATGCTAAGTACGCTTGGCCGAGCTGACCGGCGCCAATCAGGGTAAAGCCGTTGCCGTTCACCGCCATGCCATTGAGCAGCGTGGCGTCGTAGTCGACTCTCAGTAGTCGTTGGGCAAAATCAGCGCGGTACGGAGGTAGTCCGACCGCCAGCGCCAATGCCGCAAAGCTCAGATATCCGGCAAGGATGAAGCATTCGATGGCGCAAGGTGGAGCGGCCGCTTTGCCAAGTTCGTCGTAGTGAATGATTCCTGCCCGAGCATCCCCGAAGCAGCTGACGTTATGAGGAGGGCACGGGTCTACCCCGATGCCAATGACCACGGGAGCGTTGGACGGTCTGTCGATCCACTGACAGCGGGCGCTGAGCGGTCGCGGCGCGGGCATGGCCGCCGCAAGCCCCGAGCGCAAATACACCCGGCCGCTGAATTGCCGCGCCACGGCCGCGGCCGTTGCCCAGAGTGCCGGCCAAAGGTCTAAGCCAGCTCGGGCGGGATCGACGACAATCTCCACATCCACCGCGAGCCTGTCCCGTAGAGTCTCCGGTGTGAACTGGAGCGGCATCGCCTTTAGTACCCCGTTGGCGACCCGGTGCTGGATGATATCCACTACCGCTCCTCAACCATGAGGCGCTCGGCCACCGTCGTCGGTGCCAGGCGGGACCAACCCCGATCGTGGCGGACGTGGAAACCCACCGCGCCCAAATGCCAGGGCCCTTGACCGTAGTGCGGTAAGACGATCGACCAGAAGCCGATGCGGGACGACAGCTGATTTCGCTGATCGATCGGGCTCAGGTCGACCCAGCTGTCCGGATGGGTGTGCAGCAGCGCCAGCAGTCTGTAGCCGGCCGCCGCGGCCCGCTGGTAGAGCTTGATCTTGGCAGACTCGGGGAGCTCAAGGGACAGCGCCGTGGCTCGGTCGTCAGCGAGTTCGTGATGAAACACCGCGTCACACACCGCCCCGTCGGCACGGCCCAGCCACACCCCGGCACTCTCACGCCAGCCTGCGCTACGCTGACGGAGCACCGTGCGGGTGTGATCCAACAGGGTCCGCGGGATCACCAGAACCGTCATCTAGGCGGCCGCCCGGTGATAGCCGTTGCCCGGAACCCACAGGCATCGCCGCATGAAGTCGAGGTAGTTCACCAGTGGATTGGGCGGCCGGTCCCACTGTCGCTGAGCCCGCCATTCAGGGTGGTGCGCCAAGCCCGCCCGGTCCCCGGGCCAACAGACAAACAGCTCGCCGGGGTTCCACTTCAGCCAGCCGGACAGGTGCTGGTCTCCCTGCGGCCAGGCGCTCGTGACCGGCTGACGCGTGGCCGGGTCTACGAACTGGCCGAGCAGGGGCTCCGTGCGGTACTGGTCGCAAGTGAGCCGCAGCAGGTACGAACGGCCATCGGGTGCCATCAGACGGATGTAAAGGACGTCACCCCGACGTTCTTCCAGCGCCCAGAAGGCCTGACCGGCACCGTGCTTGAACGCTTCGGACTCGAGGTCCTGGCTGAGCGCGTCAGCGACCATTGGGCTCAGCTCCCGGCTTGATCAGCCACGCCGTTACACACTCGGCGTTCTGGCCGATGGGCTGTGCCTCGTTCACCGGCGGGCCGTCCGGTGTGGCCAGCCGGAGTTCGAGATGCGCGCACGTGTTCGCCGCTACCTGGAACTGCCGGCAGCCCCAGCGGTGCACTGCCGCCCACCGAGCTCGGGTGGGGAACCACCGCTTGGCCGTGTCGGTTTCGAAATGCAGTTCCACGCAAACCCGGTGTGTCTTCAGGTGCTTCAGTCGCTGGAGTCGATCGCCGAGCGGAGTGGTCAAGGCCGCGACGGGCAGCACACCCAGGGTTTCCTCCAACAAGCTGTGGCCATCTACCTGGCCAGCGGCGTCGATGCGCTCGATCAGAACTTGCACCGTTTGCTCAGGTTGAATGTCGAACGTCTGTGGCGCTGTTCCGTCGTCGGTCTCGATGGTGATATTCATGGCTGAAATTCCTTAACTTCCCTGTATACTCGCTGGATCGGGAAACGACTCGCGGTTCACACGTGATGCCCTTGAGCTGGATGGTAATCACATCTGGTTCGTAGTGCAACTCGTGGTTCATAGAAAATAATTCACCGAGGAGACATCATGACTCGCCAAGCGTTAGCGAACTTGGGCGGATTGGTGAGAAAACACAGGGATAACAAGACATTAAGAGAAGCGGCGGAGGAGATCGGAGTGGGGCACGCAACCCTAATCCGGGTCGAATCTGGTCGCGTCCCCGACGTCGAAACGTTCGGCAAGATCTGTCGATGGCTGGGTAAGGACCCTGGCGACTTCTTGGGATTCCCCGCGACGGCAGAGGGCGCCACTCCCAGCGGACTAATCGAGATCGCGGCCCACCTCCGCGCCGAGCGCGAACCTCAGCCGGCCACCGTGAATGCCCTGGCCCGAATGATTCTTGCCGCCACTCAACGACAGCGCCAGACGACGGATCCGGATGTCGAAACTTGAACGCGGCTTTAAGAGCTGGGCGGAACGCATTGCAGTTGCCGTGCGAGCCGAACTCGACCTAGGTCCAGGCGACCCGCTGGACGGTCGACGTCTGGCTGATCACCTGGGAGTTCAGCTCATCACACCCCACGACGTGCCCGGCATCGCCACTGACGTGCTGACCCAACTGCTCGATGTCGATCCAACCGGGTGGTCCGCCGTCAGCTATGCATTGAACGGCGCGACGACAGTTATTTTAAATCCCAACAACTCCGCCCCCCGGCAAGCCAGTGATCTGATGCACGAACTTTCCCATCAGATCCGCGGGCATCAACCGTCGTTGCTCATCATGTCGGAGCACGGGGATTTCGCCATGCGTAGCTTTGATGGAAAGCAGGAAGACGAAGCCACCTGGTTGGGTGCCACGTTGCTGCTACCGCGACCGGCTTTACTCGCGGCAGCCGCGGAAGGCATGAACAATGACGAGATTGCCGGGAAGTTTGGCGTGAGCAAGAGCCTGACCGACTATCGGGTGCGAATGACCGGCATTGACCGACAGGTCAGCTCTCGACGGAAGCGTAGCCCGTCCAGTAAGAAGTAATGCCGATCCCGAACCTATTTGGTGCCGACGTCGCCGGAGCCGATCTTGATGTCGGGTATCAGAATCTTCGAGCAGGTACCTCCGCAATAGAACGCGCTATTGCGGCGGACTTGGAGCGACTGTGGCAGCGATTTGAGCCTTACGCGGATCCGAACTTCAGGGTGGCATTTGCGCGAGAACCCGAAGCGCGATTCTGGGAGATGGCTTTAGGGGTCGCGCTTTTGGACGCTGGGAAGGCGCTGCGGCCGCGACGGGACGCGCCGACAGTTGGTGGTCACCCGGATCTTTGCGTCGTTGATGGGCGTCGATCCGTCTGGATCGAGGCTATTGCGCCAAAGCGGGGCGATGGGACGGAGGACCGCGTCCCCGAATTGATTGCACTTAACGACGGAGGTAGGGTGACTGCCAAGCCCGTTCGGGAGATGCAGTTGCGCATCAGCCACGCGCTCTGGACCAAGAAGCAGAAATTCGATCGTTACCGGGCCTCGGGCGTTATTGCCCCCAACGACATTTGCCTAATTGCGATTGGGGCTGCTCACTTTGCGCTGCAGGCTGGGGGGCCTGGATTTCCATTGGCACTGTCATCGGTGTACCCAATCGGCGACGAGTATTTGACCGTCAATGCGGAGACACTGGAAGTGGTCGGCCGGGGCTTTCATAGGTCCGAGACGATTCCGCGCAAGGGTGAGGCGATCCCACGGTCCGCGTTTCTCGATCCGCTGTTTGCACCTATCTCTGGCTTGATTTGGTCTCGCATGAGTATCGGCAATATGAGTCGCACTCAGCGGCCTTTGTCATTGATCCACAACCGCACGGCGACCTGCCCGCTGCCGCAACGCTGGGGCGTGTGGGATCGTGAGTTTGTGGCAAGTGAGAACGAGTCTGGCCTCGAGTTGGTGGATATCCTGCGTACCTAGTTCATCTCGCACCGGCAGGTACAGACCTTCCTGGGGTGATGAGGAGTATTCACTCATCTCTGTATCTGCCTGCCGCGTAACAGAGGCCAAGGGATTTCCCGCTGAAAGCCTACACGGTTACACGCGCCGAGCCGGAAGATCATCTGATTCATGACATGGCGATCCAGATGTGGATCCTGACGGATGCCGGAGTCCGTGTCGTCAGGACTGAATTGAACCGCCTGAACGGGCGCTGGCCATACCCGGGCTGAGACCTTTCAAGTTCGCTGGCCCTTTGTGCACTACTCATCGTCTTCCCAATCGGCGCCTCTGTCGTTGTCGGTCTGGCCAACAATCTTCCACGCCGTCTGCCCTTCAAATCCCGCCAGCCGCGCCAGACCCTTCTGAACGGCCTGATCCGCTTCCCAGTGGGCGCGCCCCCCGAGTAGATCTGTATTCCGGGCTGCCGGATGGAGGGGGTCGAGCTGATTCACGTAGCCCTCGGCCCAGGCGAAGAAGTCGACGGGCTCGTCGCCCCGCTGGGCTTCAATGTGGGTCTGACCCAGGGCGCGACGCGCCGCGCGAACATAGCGGTGTAGCAGTCGCGCCCGAAACCACGCCCCGGCCTGGCGTTCCAGCTCGTTGATCAACTTCAGTTCGGCGTCACGCCGTTCCGACCGCTCCCACGCCAGGCGCTCTTCCTCCCGGCGCCCCCGTTCCCGCTGCTCATGTTCTTTCCGGCGCGCTTTGGCGTGTAGGGCCATGTCATGCAGTCCGTGCAGGACATCGCGGACCTGATCCTCGAGCCGGCGGCGCTTGCCGTCCTTGAAGGTGCGTTGGCCGTATCGAGAGTCGGGTTCGTGAATCTGGAGGTGGAGGTTGCCCGACCAGTCGAAATCCCAGGCGGGTATATGGACCCACGCCTCGCGCTGCTTACGCCGAACCTCGTCCGCGGTTGGGACGTGGGCTCGGCGCCGCTGGGGTTCATCGATCCGGATGGCGAACGGTTCCCCGTCGACCGTGATGGCGCCCGGTGGCAAGGGCTCAGGTGGTTCCACGGACCGGCGGTGGTGGCCCGTGTCCTTCGGCTTTACAGCCTCGAACGGCCAGCCCAGGACCTCGGCGCCGCGCAACACGGCGTCCACGATTCGGAGCGCGCGATCGGCTTGAGCCTCACTCACGGCAATTTGAGGGATCGGTCCCTGCCGGTCGGCCCGGTGGGCCCAGGCAATGTCCTTGGCGGGGATGACCTTGAGGCGATGGGCCAGGCGTTGAACAGGCGGGGAGGCGGCTTCTAGGCCAGGGGCAATGGTTATGGCGATGCCGTCAATTTGGGTCCGGACGGCGTCTGCCTCGGGAGCCGGATCCTCCACGTCTGGGGGCGGTGACTCCTCTATGGGGGCGAAGACCAGGGCACTGTCGTAGGTCGGCACGTCCCGTTTCGGCAATTTCGGTCGGTGGGGCTCTTGGCCCGAGGCGACGCGGGCCCAGTACCCGCGTCCGGGAACGGGAACCCCGAGCTTGCGGCAGCGCTTGGCCAGGGCCACGTCCGACAGGCCGAGGTCCTGGGCCAGCTCGACCATGGGCTTGGACCAGACCAGTTCGTAAAGGTCTTCCCGGGACAAGGTGAGATCGGGCTCGGGTGTCATTGGGGACTCCTTCAAGGCGATGGCGTTTGCTATACAGGTCCGGGCGACATGTATAGAAATCTAGCGTTTTCTATACATATACGACTGGTAAGGGCCGATCGCCCCGCTGCAGGACTCAACGGGCCGACCGTTCAAAACGTCGGGACTTGTATATAACCCCCGACGTTTTGTATTATCTGCTCCACCATGGCTACCCCCCGCGAAAGCGAGATCCTCAAAGTGGTCCGGCAGCTCGGCATCGTGCGCGGCGCCGACCTGGAGGCCCATGGCATCCCGCGAGGCCAGCTTTACCGGCTCCTGCGCGAGGGTCTGGTCCATCGGCAAGCCCGGGGGCTCTATGTCGCCAGCAAGCATCGCGTCACCGCCGGGCACACGCTGGTCCAGGTCGCCAAGCGGGTCCCCGGCAGCGTTTTCTGCCTGCTGACGGCGCTGCGCTTTCACGAACTGACCACCCAGGCACCGGCGGAGGTGTGGATTGCCCTACCGGAAAAGGCTCGCAAGCCACGGCTCGACTATCCCCGCCTGCGGGTCGCGCGCTTCTCGGGTGCCGCGCTGACGGAGGGCATCGAGACCCATCGGCTGGAGGGCGTCGAGGTGCGCGTCTACTCGGCGGCCAAGACGGTCGCCGACTGCTTCAAGTACCGCCACAAGGTCGGCGTGGATGTCGCGGTTGAGGCCCTGCGGGATTTCAGCCGTCGCCATCGTGGCGGGGCCACGGAGCTGGCCCGGTATGCCCGCATCTGCCGGGTCTCGCGCGTGATGCAGCCGTATCTCGACGCGCTCGCATGACGGGCGGGAAGAGCGACCTTCCCGCATCCGTCGCGGCGCGCCTCCTCAATCAGGCCAAGCAGACCGGTGACGACTACCAGATCGTGCTCACTCGCTTCTGCTTCGAGCGCTTCCTGTACCGCCTGGGGAAGTCCGAGGTCCGCGAGCGGTTTGTGCTCAAGGGCGCGATGCTCCTGCAGCTCTGGTCCGATCAACCCTACCGCGCCACGCGGGATATAGACTTCTTGCGCCGGGGCGATGGCGCGGCCGAGGCCATTCGCGCCGATCTCCAAGCTATCTGCGCGGTGCCGGTGGAACCGGATGCGGTGGTGTTTGAGCCCGACGAGATCCGAATTGAGGCGATCCGTGCCGCCGATGAATACGCCGGCACCCGGGTCACGCTTCCCACGCGGTGCGGCACGGCACGGCTGAACCTGCAGATCGACCTGGGAATCGGCGACGCGGTGTGGCCGTCCGTACTATCGTCCGCTTACCCCGCCTTGCTCGATTTCCCGGCTCCCACCGTCCTGGTGTATCCGCGCGAGGCCGTGGTGGCCGAAAAGCTAGAGGCCCTGGTGGTGCTCGGTGACCGCAATAGCCGCATCAAGGACTTCTTCGATCTGCACTACCTGGCGACGCACTTCGATTTTGACGGCGTAACCCTGGTCGAGTCGGTCCGCAGGACCTTTGCCCGGCGGGGGACACCCATACCACCGGAGGTGCCGATCGGACTCACGCCCGCCTACTGGGACAACCCGACACGACCTGCCCAGGTGCAGGCGTTTGCTCTACGTGCCGGCTTGGCGTTGCCGAACGATCCAGGCGCCGAGATTGGCGGATTGATCCAGGCCTTCCTGCTCCCCATCCTCTCTGCGCTACGCGATGGTGGACGATCGCCAGGAACGTGGGTGCCAGGAGGACCGTGGCGGTGAGGGAGGGCATGTGGATTGGCATCCACATACCGGCGAATGATTCGCTGCAACCAGAGACGACGTTCCCCTATCTCCAGTCTAAGATCCCTGCTCGAATCTACAGGGAATTGCCCGTGTAACCCGCATCACGCCAGGGCGCGTGCGCTGCCTTGGCTACCGCGAATAGCCCTTTTCGCGGGGAATTCCCTGCAATTTCCCTGCACATCAGGGAAGTCGGGCCTGAGCCCGTATCGGTCTGCACTTCACCCACCTGCCTTCGCCACGGCATTGTGGAGTTCGGCCTGGCTGGCACCGGCATAACGGCAGTCAGCAGTGCCACCGTGACCCTACGCGATGGGGGGCTCGGCAACATGGAGGGGAGTTTCTTCACTGTCGACCTCTATGGATACATCGGCGATGGGCAAGTCACGGCCGGCGATTATGACGTCGGCACCTACATCGGAAGCGCCACTTGGGCCCGGTACGGCGTGCCGGCAGGCGAGTTTGCATTCGATATCACTGGCTACGTAAACAGTCAGCTGGCGCTGGGCACGGACTTCATTGGGCTGAACATTCGCGCGCCGCTTCAAACCTCCAATTGCTGCACCACCACCTTCCTCTACTTCGATGGCGGCACCGGGGACAATCCGCCGACGCTGACCCTGCAGCCGGTGCCAGTGCCTGCTGCAGCACTATTGATGGGATCTGCGCTGGGCCTGCTGGGCTGGGCTCGACGTAGGGAGTCCTGAGTTGTCCCTCGACGACCGCGACTACATGCGCCGGCCCGCCTACACGCCGCCGGTCCCCCGCCACCCCTGGTGGCAGAAGTTGAACCTGAAGACTGTCGTGGCAGCTGCAGTGGCTGTTGCAGCCCTCGTTTCCGCGACTGCCTGGTTTCTCCGCGACGCGAGCTACATTGCCAGCTTCCTTCCATCCCGGGAGGGCACGCTGATCGTCAACGTCAACACCGCTACGACGGACGAGCTCAAAACTCTGCCCGGCATTGGCCCCGCGCTGGCGACGCTGATCGTGGCCGGCCGACCCTACGCGAACGTCGAAGACCTCGAGCGCGTGAAGGGCATTGGGTCCCGGACGGTCGAAAGCCTGAGACCCTATGTGAAGGTGGACGGCGAGACGGAAGAGGTCCGGTAGAGGCGACACCGTTTGGGTTCGGCCCAGCTAAGCCCGGAAGCCGAGAACGATGCTCACCAAATCCCACCTCCTCTCCGCCCGCCAGTGCCCCCGCCAGCTCTGGCTCAACCACCACCGCCCCGATCTCATTCCCCGCGACCACCCCGCCACCTGGCGACGCGCCAACGACGGCCGCATCGTGGGGGAGCGCGCCCGCGCGGCTCTCGGGCCCGGCGTTTGGTGGCCACCCGGCAATCCCGATCCGGTGGCCGCCGCGGCCACCGCCCTCGAAGAACTCCGCGCCAACCCGGCCACCACCGCCGTGGAATTCCCCGCCGTCGCCGGCCCGCTCTACATCCGGGCCGATACCCTGATCCCCGTTCCCGGCGGTTACCTGCTCAGCGAGACCAAAGCGAAGACCTTCCCGCTGAAGAAGGACAAGGTCACGCCCGACAAGCCCGAGGACCACCTGGTCGACGACGTGGCGATCCAGCTGTGGACCCTCACGAACGCCGGCGTCCCGGTCCCCCGGGCCGAACTCAACCTGCTGGACGGGCGCTGGCGCTATCCCGGCAACGGCGACTACCGGGGACTGTTCCGGACCCTGGACGTGACGGGGGAGGCCAGGGTGCGCACGGCACGGGTCCCCGCCTGGGTCGCGGAGGCGGAAGCGATCCTCGCAGGCCCGATGCCCGCGGTAGCCACCGGCAGCCAGTGCAGGTCGCCCCACGTTTGCCCGTTCATTACCTTCTGCCGGCCCCTGGATCCACCCGGCCCGGAGCACCCGCTCGATCTCCTGCCCGACACCGCCGGGAAGAACCTCGCCCGGAAGCTCCACGCCGCGAAGGGCTACACGTCGCTGCTGGAACCCGAGCAGGCGGAGCTCACCGGCAAGCAGGCCCCCCTGTACCGCCGCATGCAGCGGGCCCACCGCACGGGCACCGCCATCCGCGAGGCGGGGAGCCGGCAGATCCTGGCCGCGTACCCGTACCCCCGCTACTACCTGGACTTCGAGGCCATCGACCTGGCGGTGCCCCGCTGGCCCGGTGTCCGGCCCTACGAGCACATCCCCTTCCAGTGGTCGTGCCACATCGAGCGGGCGCCCGGGGTGTTCGAACACGCGGAGTTCCTGGACCTGTCCGGCGAGGATCCGTCCCGCGTCTTCGCGGCGGCCCTGGCAGGCACCATCGACGCCCGCGACGGGGGTCCAATCTTCGTCTACAACGCCACGTACGAGCGGTTGCGGCTGAACGAGCTCGCCGAACGCCATCCCGACGTGGCGGACGCGATGCACGGCTACGCGGGCCGGCTGGTGGACCTGCTACCCCTGGTCCGCGACCACTACTACCACCCGGCCATGCGCGGCTCCTTCTCCATCAAGAAGGTGCTGCCCGTCGTGGCGCCCGATCTCGACTACGGCGAACTCGACGAGGTGCAGGAGGGCACCGGGGCGCAGGTGGCGTACCTGTACGCCGCCCTCGATCCCGCCGTCACCCCCGCGCGGCGCGCCGACCTGGAGACCAAGCTGCGGCGGTACTGCCAGCAGGACACCTGGGCGATGGTGGAGATCGCGCATTTCCTGGCGGAGGGGGAGCGGCCGCGGCGGCCGGCAGGGGGGTAGGGTGAGCGGGCTTCTGCTGCGAGCCTCGAGATTTCGGTGCAGCTGCCTAAAGCCGTCGCTGCCAATGATCCGGTCGCCGTCGCTGATGCATGACGGCGATGACCAGCACGCCGACGCTGTCTCGCGAATACAGGATGGCGTACGGGAAACGACGAAGCAGGCGACGGCGGATGCCTGGCCGGACTTCCGCGCCGGCCAGCGGCGACTCACTGATCAGCACGCACAGGCGCTGGGCCTCGCGAGCGAGTTCCTGGCCCAGGTCGGGAAATTCACTGTCGTACCAGGAGACAGCCGAAGCGAGGTCCCGCCGTGCTTCCGGGAGGAAGCGGTAGCCCGTCATCAGGCGGGCTTGATCAGTTCGCCGAAGACTTCGTCGCCGGGGATGGCGGTGGTCTCACCGCGCCGATAGGCCGCGAGGCGCCGCTCTGCTTCGTCGAGCCAGAGCTGCTCAGCGTCCTGGTCCTCGCCGGAGTCGAGGGTGGCGATCAGGCGCCGCACCAGGCGCGCCCGGTCCCGGGGAGCCAGCTGGCGCGCCTCTGCCTCAAGCCTGGAAAGGTCTGTGTCCATACTGAGGAATCTACGCCGCTGGCGAAGCCATGGTCAACGGTGGAAATCCCGGTCCTTCAACGGGATTTGTCGCCCGGGGAAAACGACCCCACGCTGGTGAGCGCCCAGGGAAGGCGCTATCGTCGCAGCCAGGGCGAACCTGGGCTCAAGTCTGTAAAGAGGACGGAATCAGCCATGGCATCGAATGCTTCATTGAAACTCGTTCTCGCGGCGCTCCTGCTGAGCCTGGTATCGATCGATCCGGCCCTCGCACAGCAGTACGCATCCGGCCATCAACCCCTTGAGTTATGGGACGAGGTGGGCCGGGCCAGCATGCCCCGCTGGGTCTCCATCTGGCTGGCCATCCTGATGACCACCTTCGCGCTCGGGCTCCTGTTCGTGTGGCGCCACGTCGAGGCCTGTTGGGTGGTGGGGGGATTTGTCGCCATGATCCTGGCGACCGTGGCGTCGGGAAGGGTCCTGGGGCTGCTGCCCCTCTCCGGCCTGTTTTCCCTGGTCCACGTCATCTGCTGGTCCCCCGCCCTGTACGTCCTGCTGACGCGCCGGCCCTTCCTGCAGGGGCGCTCAGCTTATGCGGTGTGGTCCGGCGCCATTACGGCGGTCATCATTTTCTCGTTCATCTTCGACGTTCCGGATGCGGCCATCTACCTGGATCACATGCTGGGCATCGGGCTGATTTCCTGACGTCAGTTCATGGCAGACGCGATCCTTGCCAACGAGGCGGCAATCCGCCTGGGCGTTTTTCTCGGCATCTTTGCGCTGATGGCGGTTCTGGAGGCGATTGCGCCACGACGTGCGCGCACCCACTCGCGCTCCGTGAGATGGCTCGGTAATCTCGGAGTGGTTGTTCTCAATACGCTCCTGGTTCGCCTGTTGTTTCCCGTGGCCGCTGTTGCCCTGGCACTGGCCGGCGAGCAGCAGGGCTGGGGGCTGCTCAATCATCTCGACCTGCCCGGCTGGCTGGCGGTGCTGCTGGCCGTGGTTATCCTGGACTTCATCATCTACCTGCAGCACGTGATGTTCCACGCGGTGCCGTTGCTGTGGCGGCTGCATCGCATGCACCACACGGATCTCGATCTCGACGTGACCAGCGGCGCCCGTTTTCACCCCGTCGAGATCGTCATTTCGATGGTGATCAAGATGGCTGCCGTCGTGGCCCTCGGTCCTCCGGCGGTCGCCGTTGTCATCTTCGAGGTGGTCCTCAATGCAACCGCCATGTTCAACCACAGCAATCTGTCGATTCCGGCGCCTGTCGACCGGCTGTTGCGGCTGATGGTCGTCACTCCCGACATGCACCGTGTCCATCACTCCGTGGTGCCGAATGAAACCAACAGCAATTTCGGCTTCAATGCGCCGTGGTGGGATCGCCTGTTCGGCACCTACCGGGCCCAGCCCGCCGCGGGTCATGCGGGCATGACCATCGGCATCGAGGAGTTCCGGTCATCCCGGGACCTGTGGCTTGACCGGATGCTGCTGCAGCCGCTGAAGGGCGAGGCTGGCAGTTACCCGTTGGGCCGGCGCCGCTGATCGATCCAACCCGCAACAACCCCCATGCGCATCGACCTCATCCTAGAATCCAATAACTCCCCCGACCGCATCGCCGAGCTCGGCCAGCTCGCCGAAGCCAACGGCATCGGCGGGATCTGGGTCTCCGGCATGCTGGACGGGCGGGACCCGTTCGCGGTGTTCACCAAGCTCGCGATGACCACGGAGCGCATCCGGATGGGCCCCATCGCCATCAGCCCCTTCGAGCTGCACCCGCTGATGATGGCCAAGTCGCTCCTCACGCTGAACGAGTACGCCGGCGGCCGCGCCCAGGTGGTGGTCGGCGGCGGCGGGGGCACGATGACGGCCATGGACCTGAAGCCGGTCCGCCGGGTCCGCGCCGTGCGGGAGTGCATCGAGATCCTCAGGGCGGCGGCCAGCGGGAGCCCGGTGAACTACGAGGGCGAGATCTTCAGGGTCCGCCGCTACAGCGCCGGGTGGGCGAGGAGCGCGCCGCCGGTCATCTACGGCGGCGCCAACCGGGACCAGATGCAGCACATGGTCCCCGCGTATGCGGACGGGCTGATGCTCTCCGACAAGACCGTGCCCCAGGTCGCGGTGGCGCGCGCGAAGATCGACGCCGTCCTCGACCAGGCCGGCCGGCCCCGGGACGGTTTCCGCGTCTCCAACTTCTGGGCCTGGCACGTCAAGGACACCCGGGAGGAGGCCGAGCGGGAGGCCCGCATCTGGCTCGCGCTGCGGGGCGTGCTCCTCCGGGCGAACCACGGGCACTTCATGACCGAGGCCGAGATGGACATCGTCGACGCGAAACGCGGCGCCTTCTTCGACGCGCTCCGCCGCCGCTCGCCGGATATCCAGGGTGTGCCGGACCACATCGTCCGGTTGCTGGTGGACAACCTCACGTCCTGCGCGTCGGTCGACGACCTGGGCGGGGAGATCGACCGGCTCCTGGCCTTCCAGCAGGCCGGCCTCACCGAGATCGCGCTCAGGATCTACGAGGAGCCGGAGAAGACCATCCGGACGCTGGGGGTGCGGGTGATCCCTGCGCTGGGCTGACGAATCCCCGTCTAATGAGCAGATTTGCGGGGTTCCCAACGCGGCCAAATATTGCCAATCTTTGCCAACCCGTCTAGCCTGTGGCCATGCCCACCATGAACATCTCCCTGCCCGAGTCGCTCAAGTCCTTCGTCGACGACCAGGTCACGCAGCGGGGTTTTGGTACCAGCAGTGAATACGTTCGCGAGCTGATCCGGCGGGACCAGGAGCGGCTTCAGCTCCGGGGCCTGCTGCTGGATGGCGCAACGTCCCGCCCGGCAGCCCCGGCCGGCAAGGCTTACTTCGAGCGCCTCCGAACCGGCGTGCGCTCCAGCGTCCGAAAGGCAACCAAGACCCGCTCCCGGTGAAGGCCCGGCCGATCGTCCCGCGCCAGCGGGCGCTCCGGGACATCGAGGAGGCCGTCGCCTGGTACCTGCGCGAGGGCGCCAGCCCGGCTGCCCTCGGTTTCATCGATGCCGTGGAGGAGGCGCTTCACCGCATCAGCCGGAATCCGGCGGCCGGCTCGCCGCGCTACGCCCAGGAGCTCAACCTGCCGGGCCTGCGCTGCTGGCCGGTGGCGCGTTACCCGTACCTGGTGTTCTACGTCGAGCGGGACGATTACGTCGACATCTGGCGCGTGCTGGCAGCGCCTCGGGACATACCGGTGTGGTTGCAGGAGCCGGAGCGGGGCTGACGCGGCGTTGCGTGGTCCGCGGGCAGCGTGTGCTGCTCGATGCTGATCTGGCGCTCGTCTACGGTGTAACGACGAAGCGTCTGAACGAGCAGGTGCGGCGTAATGCCGACCGGTTTCCCCAGGATTTTCTAATCCGGCTTACGAATCAGGATCTTGCGTCTTTAAGGTCGCAAATTGCGACCTTAAAGCCCGGCCGCGGGGCGCATCGCAAGTATCCGCCCGTTGCCTTCACCGAGCACGGCGCCATCATGGCCGCGACGATCCTCGACAGTCCCCGCGCCGTCCAGATGAGCGTCTACGTGGTCCGCGCCTTCGCCCGACTGCGGCAGGCCGTCGCGACCCACTCCCAGCTCGCCCGGGAGCTGGAGGCGCTGAAGCAATCCGTTGCAGTGCTCGACGCGGACACCCGGCGGCAGTTCGATCAGGTGTACGAGGCGATTCTCGGCTTGATGGCCACCTCGCCGCGCAAGCAATAGGCGCACCCGCCGGCCCCGGCCTCCGGCCGTCAGGCAAACTGCACCATACTGGTGACGCCCGCCAGATCCACTCACTCAATATAAAGAAGGGGAACGCCCATGGCCAAGAACACCATCTGCGTCTGGTTCGACAAGGACGCCCAGGCAGCCGCGCGCTTCTACGCCGCTACTTTCCCCGACAGCAAGGTCGGCGCCATCCACCGCGCGCCCGGTGACTTCCCCGGCGGGAAGCAGGGGGACGAGCTGGTGGTCGAATTCACCGTCTGCGGCGTGGACTGCATCGGCCTCAACGGCGGTCCGGCCTTCAGGCACACCGAGGCCTTCTCATTCCAGATCGCGACCGATGACCAGGCGGAGACCGACCGCTACTGGAACGCCATCGTCGGCAACGGCGGGCAGGAAAGCGCTTGCGGCTGGTGCAAGGACAAGTGGGGCATCTCCTGGCAGATCACGCCGCGCGTCCTCACCGAGGGGATGGCGGCCGGCGGCGCGGAAGCGCAGCGGGTGTTCGCGGCGATGATGCACATGACGAAGATCGACGTGGCCGCGATCGAGGCGGCCCGCAAGCTGACCTGAGCCGCCAGCTTCGGCACCCGGGCTCCCGCCGCCAGGGGGGGGCCATCCCGCCCTCCATCGCTTTTCCCGCTCGTTCTGATCGAAATAAACCATCACGTGCATCGTTCGCCTGGCGTTAAATGGCACCATCGGGTCAGGCGCCCTTCCCCAAGGAGAAATGCAATGCGTACCAAGACGATGACGTTGCTCGTCGCCCTCGCGATGGCAATCCCGGCAGCGATGCTGTCCGGGGCTGCTGTCGCCGCGGGCGAATCCCAGATGACCGGGCCAAAATCCAACCAGTTCTGGTGGCCCGACCAGCTCGACCTCACGCCCCTCCGCCAGCACTCCCCCGAGTCCGACCCCATGGGCGCGGACTTCAACTACGCGGCGGAGTTCAGCAAGCTCGATCTGGCGGCCGTCAAGAAGGACATCGACGCCGTCCTCACCAACTCCCAGGACTGGTGGCCGGCGGACTACGGCAACTACGGACCCTTCTTCATCCGCATGGCCTGGCACAGCGCGGGCACCTACCGGGTGTCTGACGGCCGCGGCGGCGCGGGCGGCGGGCAGCAGCGCTTCGAGCCGCTGAACAGCTGGCCTGACAACGCCAACCTGGACAAGGCGCGGCGCCTCCTGTGGCCGGTCAAGCAGAAGTACGGCCGGAGCATCTCCTGGGCCGACCTGATGGTGCTCACGGGCAACGTGGCGATGGAGAACATGGGCTTCAAGACCTTCGGCTTCGCCGGCGGCCGCCAGGACGACTGGGAGCCGGAGCTGGTGGACTGGGGTCCCGAGAGCAAGTGGCTCGAGGACCAGCGCTACAGCGGGAACCGGCAGCTGAAGAAGCCGCTGGCCGCCGTGCAGATGGGACTCATCTATGTGAATCCCGAGGGCCCCAACGGCAATCCCGATCCGCTGCTCGCCGCGAAGGACATCCGCGAGACCTTCGGGCGCATGGCGATGAATGACGAGGAGACCGTCGCGCTGATCGCCGGCGGCCACACCTTCGGCAAGGCCCACGGCGCCGGCGATGCCGGCAAGTGCGTGGGCAAGGAGCCCGCCGCCGAAGGGCTCGAGAAACAGGGCATGGGCTGGGAGAACAAGTGCGGCACCGGCGTCGGCCCCGAGGCCATCACCAGCGGCCTGGAGGGCGCCTGGTCGGCCAACCCGACGGCCTGGACCATGCAGTACCTGGGCAACCTCTTCAACTACAACTGGGTGAAGACGAAGAGCCCGTCCGGCGCGACCCAGTGGATCCCGGACGACGAGAGCGCGAAGGCGCTGGTGCCCGACGCCTTCGATCCGTCCAAGCGCCACGCGCCCATCATGTTCACCACGGACCTGGCGCTGAAGGAGGATCCGGCCTACCGGAAGATCTCCCGGCGCTTCCTGAAGAACCCGGCCGACTTCGAGCTGGCCTTCGCCAGGGCCTGGTTCAAGCTGACGCACCGGGACATGGGTCCCCGCGCGCGCTACGTCGGCAGCGAGGTGCCGAAGGAGGAACTGAGCTGGCAGGACCCGGTGCCCGCCGTTGATTACGCCACGATCGACGCCGCCGACATCGACAGGCTGAAGGCGGACATCCTGGCCTCGGGCCTCACCGTGCCCGAGCTCGTCCGCACCGCCTGGGCCTCGGCCGCCAGCTTCCGCGGCACCGACATGCGCGGCGGGGCGAATGGCGCGCGCATCCGCCTCGCGCCCCAGAAGGACTGGGCCGTCAACAATCCGGCGGAACTGTCGAAGGTGCTGAAGCGCCTTGAGGGCATCCAGGCGAGTTTCAATAAAGGCCAGAAGGGCGGCAAGAAGGTCTCCCTCGCCGACCTGATCGTGCTCGGCGGCTCCGCCGCCATCGAGCAGGCCGCGAAGCAGGCCGGCCACGACGTGCAGGTGCCCTTCACGCCGGGCCGCGCCGATGCCAGCCAGGCCCAGACCGACGTGGCGTCCTTCGCCGCCCTCGAGCCCACCGCGGACGGCTTCCGCAACTGGTTCGGCAACGGCAACGACCGGTCGCCGGCGGAGATGCTGGTGGAGCGGGCCAACCTGCTGACACTGACGGTCCCCGAGATGACCGTCCTGGTCGGTGGCCTCCGGGCTGTGGACGCCAATGCGGGTGGATCCCGGCACGGCGTGTTCACGGACCGGCCCGGCACGCTTTCCAACGACTACTTCGTCAACCTGCTCGGCATGTCGACCCGCTGGACAAAATCGGCGGCGGGCGAGGGCATCTACGAAGGTGTTGATCGCGGCACGGGCGCCGTGAAGTGGACGGCCACGCCGGTCGACCTGGCGATCGGCTCCCAGGCCGAGCTCCGCGCGATCGCCGAGGTCTATGCCGAGAACGGCGGTGAGGCGAAGTTCGTGCAGGACTTCGTCAGGGCCTGGACCAAGGTGATGAACCTGGACCGCTTCGATGTGAAGACCTGAAACGGCCCCTCGCGGACGGTTCGGACAAGCAACGGCGGCGTCTCTGACGCCGCCGTTTTTGTTTAGAATGCCCGGCAAACGAGCCATCATGGCCTGCCCCCGGGAGTTCCCCTCGATGAACGACAAGATGCCTGCCAGTGCATTGGCCAGTGCGCCCGTCAGCGCCGTGGTCATCGGCGCCAGGAGCCTCGACCTCTCGCTCGCGTTCTACGCCGGCACCCTCGGCCTCGAGGTCACCGACACCCGCACCTGGCAGGGTCCGGACTTCGAGCGCTACTGGCACCTGCCCGCGGGCTCGAAGGCCCGCGTCGCCTTCCTCGCCCAGGGCGCCGACCCGGTGGGTCGCATCCAGCTCATGGAGTTCGACGCGCCCGACCGCAAACTCGTCCGGCCGGCGGAGATCCGCCGCGCGACCGGGCTGTTCAACCTCAACATCTACGCCGCCGACATGGCGAAGGACTACGAGAAGCTCAAGTCCCAGGGCTTCAATTTCTGGAGCCAGCCCGCCCACAACAACTTCGGGCCGGTGGTGGGGGAGACGCTGGAGGCAGCGTTCGACGGGCCGGACGGCGTGGTGATCAACCTGATCCAGCTGCTCTCGGACAGTCCGAAGACGGTGATCGGCCGCATCATCCAGTTCATCACGGAGTACGGCCGCTCGCCGACGGGCTTCACGTCGGTGGTCACGACGGCCCACGGCGTGCTCGACATGGAGAAGGCGCTCGCCTTCTACTACGGTCCCCTGCACATGACGGTGTTCATCGAGTCCGTCCTGAAGGGACCGGAGACCAACCGCGCCCTGTGCCTGCCGGCGCACTGCGAGACCCGGAGCGTGCTGGTGCAGGGCGCCCACGAGTACGGCAAGGTCGCCCTGGCGACGCCGATGAACTACGAGGTTCCCAACCTGGTGCCCGACGCCGTGGCGCCGAACATCGGCTATCTCGCCCAGTCCTTCCAGGTGGCGAACCTGGCGGAGACGGCGAAGGCCTGCGCCGCGGTCGGCGCCGAGGTGTACACGGCGCCCATGACCATCGACCTTCCGGGGCGTGGCAAGCGCCAGGCGATGATCGTGCGGAACCCCGGCAGCGGCGCCCTGCAGGAACTGTTTGAATAGGGTCGTCCTGGATACCAACGTCTGGCTGGCCCTCTGGTTCTTTCGGGAACCCGGGGTGGACGGACTGCGGGAGGCGCTGGCACGGGGCGACCTGATTCCCGTGCGCTCGGCCGCGACGGACGTGGAGCTGGCCGAGGTGCTGGCCCGGCCCAACCTGTTCAACGTGGCGACCGACCGCCAGGCCGGGCTGTTGCGCGAGTGGGAGTCCCTCGCGGTGCTGGTCGGCGACATCACACCGGCCCCTGTCCATTGCCGCGACCCGGACGACCAGAAATTCCTGGAACTGGCGCTCAGTGCCGGGGCGAGCTGGCTCATCACCCGGGACCGGGACCTGCTCAAGCTCCGGAAGAAGGTGAGGGTGGTGGGGCTGACGATTACCCTGCCCGATTTGTTGGCAATCTCGTCGGAAATCCGGCTTACCCCCGGCGCAGGTTGAAGCTAGCCTGAGTTCCCTGATGGCGTCGGCTTGCCCCCATGAGGCACTCTGTGGACTATCTTTACTCGCTGTATGATGTCCTCATCAGCATCAACGTCCCGAACGACAAGGCGCGGGCCGTTGTTGACGCGATGGAGCGGGACATGGCCACGACAATCGCGACCAAGTCGGACCTGCAGTTGCTGCAACAGGCCACCAAGGCGGACCTGGAGCTGCTACAACAGGCCACCAGGGCTGACCTGCGCCTCGTCCGGCAGGAAACCAGGGCAGACCTGCAGCAGCTCCGACAGGAGACCAAGGCTGACCTCCAGCAGCTCCGGCAGGACACCAGGTCCGACCTGCAGCTGCTTCGGCAGGAACTGATATCAGCCATGTCCCGGTTTGCGACGAAGGACGAGCTGCAAGTTGTCCGCGCAGACATCGGGGAACTGCGCCAGGACGTCTCCCTGATCCGCAAGGATCTGGAGTTGCTGCCCACCTCGATGACCGTCCGGCTGGGCTCGATGCTGATGCTCGGGCTAGGGCTCCTGTTTGCTGCCCTGAAGCTGACCTGATCGGCGCCCGCCGCCGGTCCGCCGGTTGGACCGGGCCCCCGATTCCCCCTCCTTGATAATTGTCAGGGCTGCGCCAGGCCCGGAATCATAGGATCATGGGCATTGCTGTACCCGGCCCCAGAAGCCGGTGCGCCCGTTCCAGGAGTCTTTCCATGAACCTGTCACTCATCCTCTGGGGCATCCCCCAGGCCATGCGGGTTGCCGCCCGCGTCTACCCGGATTACGCGGCGCAGCTGAAGGAGCGGGATGTCATCGCCCAGTTCCGCCTGCGGGACCAGCCGGTGGGCCGCTGGGTCCAGCTCAGGGGCGGCAAGGTCAGCTCGGGCAAGGGGCTGCACACCAAGCCCGACCTCACGATCCACTTCAAGAACAAGGCCATCGCCGAAAGCTTCCTCACGCCGCCCTTCGACCTGCTCGAGCGCATCGACGCGGCCAAGAACTTCAAGGTCGGGCTCGACGGCCCGGACGACCTCGCCGTCTGGTTCATGCGCGCCCTGGGCCGCCTGGAGTCGGTCACCTGGAAGTCCGGCACTGACATGGGCAACGGCGTCACCCGGTACACCAACGGCACCAACGGCGGGCCGATCTTCGTCTACGTGAAGGACGGCAAGATCCTCCGTACCACGCCCATGGACTTCGACGACGAGGACGCGCCGTCCTGGACCATCGAGGCCCGGGGCAGGAAATTCACCCCGCCGCGCAAGACGACCCTCGCCGCCCACGGCGCCTGCCAGAAGTCGATGGTCTATTCCAAGAACCGCCTGCTCTACCCGATGAAGCGGGTCGACTTCGATCCCAACGGCAATCGCAACATCCAGAACCGGGGCAAGTCCGAGTTCGTGCGCATCAGCTGGGACGAGGCGCTGGACCTCGTCGGCAACGAGATCAAGCGCGCCAAGGCCAAGGGCCCCGGCGCCATCGCGGTCGCCAACGGCTCCCACCACCAGTGGGGCAACCTGGGCCACTACCTCTCCGCCTTCAACCGCTTCTGGAACCTGGTCGGCGTCACCAAGCTGGTGCACAACCCGGACAGCTGGGAAGGCTGGTACTGGGGCGCGATGCACCACTGGGGCAACAGCCTGCGGCTCGGCGCGCCGGAGTTCTACGGCACCGTCGAGGACTGCCTGAAGGAGGCGGAGATGATGGTGTTCTGGTCCAGCGACCCGGACGCCACCTACGGCTTCGAGGGCACCGAGCGCCGCGCCTGGGCCAAGGAGCTCGGGATCAAGATGGTGCACATCGATCCCTACATGAACCACACGGCGGCCCACCTGGGCGGCAAGTGGATCTCGCCGAAGCCCGGCACCGATTCCGCGCTCGCCCAGGCGCTCTGCCACGTGTGGATCACCGAGGGCATCTACGACAAGTCCTTCGTCGAGAAGCGGACCACCGGCTTCGACGAGTGGAAGGCCTACATCCTCGGCGAGTCCGACGGCACGCCCAAGACCCCCGAGTGGCAGGAACAGGAAACCGGCGTGCCGGCCCGGGACGTGCGGGCGCTGGCCCGGGAATGGGGCACGAAGAAGACCTACCTCGGCGCCGGCGGCTGGGGTGTGGGCGTCGGTGGCGCCTGCCGCGGCCCCATGGGTGTGCAGTGGGCCCGCATGATGGCGATCATCGGCGCGATGCAGGGCTACGGCCGGCCCGGCTACAACTTCGGCAACCTGCAGTACGGCGCGCCGCTGGACTTCAATTTCTACTTCCCCGGCTACGCCGAGGGCAGCTTCTCGGGGGACCTCAACTACAGCGCCAACTCGGCCAACAACTACCAGCGCATGCCCCACATCGTCACCATGAGCTCCGTGCGCCAGGGCATCCCGCGCATGTGGTTCCCCGAGGCGATCGCCAACGGCAAGGCCATGGGCTACCTGACCGACGTCGCGTCCGTGCAGGGCCAGTTCTTCCCGGTCCACTACCCGTCGCCCGGCCACGTGCCCGTCGAGATGCTCTACAAGTACGGCAGCGCGTCCTTCGGCACGATGGTCGACGCCAACCGCTGGGTGACGATGTACCAGAACCCGAACCTGCAGTTCGTCGTCAATCAGTCGGTCTGGAAGGAAGGGGAGACGACCTACGCCGACGTCATCCTGCCTGCCTGCACGGTGTTCGAGCGCTGGGACATCAGCGAGTGGTACAACGTGGGCGCCGGCTACGTTCACCACATGTTCTCGATGAACAACCACCGCGTGATTTCCCTGCAGCACAAGTGCATCGAGCCGCTGGGCGAGTCAAAGTCCGACTACGACATCTTCCTCGCCGTCTCCGAGAAGCTGGGGATGGGGTCGCTCTATTCGGAGGGTGGTACTACCGAGCTCGACTGGTGCAAGCGCGTGTTCGACTCCTCGGACATGGCGAAGCACACCACCTGGCGCAAGTTCCTGAAGAAGGGCTACTTCGTCGTGCCGGCGGACCCGTCCTCGGCGCGGGCGCCCCTCGCCAACAGCTGGTTCTACGAGGGCCGCAAGAAGGACACGCCGGAGCCGTACCCGCTGCCCTCGGACTACAAGTCGTTCGGCGACGGGCTGCAGACGCCATCGGGCAAGTTCGAGTTCATCGCCAGCACGCTGAAGAAGATCGACGACCCGGACCGGCCGCCGCTGAACCAGTACATGCCGCGCTACGAGGACCCGGTGCGGGACCCGGAGCTCGGCGCGTTCCCCCTGCAGCTGCTGTCACCGCACTCGCGTTACCCGTTCCACCTGATGGGTGACGACGAGGGCGCCACCCTCCGGGACATCCGCGAGCACCGGGTGCTGAAGGATGGCCACTACTACCTGGTGGCCCGGATCAGCCGGCAGGACGCGGCGGCGCGGGGCATCAGGGATGACGACCTGATCCGCCTCTGGAACCTCCGGGGCTCCGTCGTCTGCGCGGCCCAGGTCACGGACCGGTTGCGGCCGGGCGTGATCAGTGCGTCGACCGCCTCGGCCTCCTACCGGCCGGTGGGCGAGCCGGGCAGGTCCACGGATCTCGGCGGCTGCGTGAACGTGCTGAACTCGAGCAAGTCGATCACGAAGAAATCCCACGGCATCAAGCCCAACACGACCCTGATCCAGGTCGAGAAGTGGACCGGTGTCGACACCTGGAAGCCGGCGGAGGCCGTCAATGGCTAGCAAATGGAACATGATCGTCGACGTGGAGAAGTGCGATAACTGCCGGGGCTGCTTCCTGGCGGTGAAGGACGAGCACATCGGCAACGACATCCCGGGCTACGCGGCCCCCCAGCCGCCCCAGGGCCACAACTGGCTGGAGATCGAGCGCAGGGAGCGGGGCACTTACCCGATCGTCGACGCGCACTTCATGCCCGTGATGTGCAACCACTGCGACGACGCGCCGTGCATGAAGGCGGCGAAGAACGGCGCCATCACGAAGCGCCCGGATGGCATCGTGATCATCGACCCCGTGAAGTCGAAGGGCCAGAAGCAGATCGTCGACGCCTGCCCCTACCGCGCCATCTCCTGGAACGAGGAGCTGCAGATCCCCCAGGCCTGGATCTTCGACGCGCACCTGCTGGACGAGGGCTGGAAGCAGACGCGGGCCGAGCAGAGCTGCGCCATGGGCGTGTTCCGGTCCGTGAAGGTCGAGGACGCGGAGATGCAGAAGATCAGGGCCGCCGAGGGGCTCGAGGTGCTGCAGCCGGAGCTGGGTACGAAGCCCCGGGTGTACTACAGGAACCTCCACCTGATGACGAAGTGCCTCGCCGGCGGCACGGTGGTGACCCGGGTGAATGGCGTGGAGGACTGCGCGGCGGGCGCCGTGGTGGTCCTGAAGAAGAATGGCGGCGAGGTGGCGCGCACCACGACGGACACCTTCGGTGAGTTCAGGTTCGACAGGCTCGAGCCGGACAGCGGCCGGTACGAGATCGAGGTGACATCCGGGTCGGCAGGCCGTGGGTCGCTGGCGTTCGACCTCGGGGGTGACAGCCCCTATCTGGGAGTGATCACGCTGGCGGCCTGAACTGACGGCCTGACGCGGACTTTCCGAAACCGAAGTACCGGCACCTCTGCTACGCTCCGGCTGTACGTCGGGAGGGGAGTGCAGTGCAAGAGCTCGCCGCCACCGGATTTCCGCTGTGGGCTCGAACGGCCGCTGCCAGCCTGGCCATTGCCGGCTGCGCGGGTTCCCCGCTGGTGCCGTTCTCGACCGATGCGCCGCCGCTGGTGCTCGTGCCGGCAGCCCAGGCCGGCATCACCGACCAGCGCGCCCGATTCCGCGAGATCTACTGCGCGGTGCTCGACGCGCGGGCCGGCGAGGTGCCGGACCACCGGCCCTGCACGGAGGCGCTGACCACGCTCGGCAGCGAACCGGCGGCAACCGGCCAGGGAACGCCGGTGCCGCTCGGCCCGTCGAACCGGCGCCTGGTCGCCGCGGTGGTGCCCGGCATCGGCTACGAGTGCTTCGCCCAGTGGCTGCAGCCGCCCGGCACGGTCGCCGGCCACCTCCGGAAGTACGGCTACGACCAGCAGCTGATCCCCGTCGACGCCCTGTCCGGCACCGCGCACAACGCACGCCAGATCCGCGATGCCGTCATGGCCATGGACCTGGGGCCGGGCCCGCCGCGCCTGGTGCTGGTGGGCTACTCGAAGGGCACCCCCGATGTGCTCGAGGCGATCGTCGGCTACCCGGAGATCCGGGAGCGGGTGGCCGCCGTGCTGAGCGTCGCCGGCGCCGTGGGCGGGTCTCCACTGGCGAACGATTCGGAGCAGTACCAGGCGGACATGCTGCGCCACTTTCCGGGCGCGACCTGCGATTCCGGCGACGGGGGCGGCGTGGAGAGCCTGCGTCCCGGCGTGCGGCGGGCGTGGCTCGCGGAGCATCCGTTGCCGGAGAGCGTGCCCACCTATTCCGTCGTCACGCTGCCCCAACCGGAGCGGATCTCGTCGGTCCTGCGCTCCAGCGCGAGGAAGCTTGCCAGGATCGACGGCCGCAACGACAGCCAGGTGATCTTCTACGACCAGGTCATTCCCGGATCGACCCTGGCCGGCTACGTTAACGCGGACCACTGGGCAATCGCCGTGCCGGTCGCACGGAGCCACGAGACCATCGGCTCCCTGTTCGTCACCGAGAACGACTATCCCCGGGAGGCATTCCTGGAAGCCGTCCTGCGCTTCATCGAGGAAGATCTTGAGTCCCGGGGTAAATAGGCGGTTGCCAACCATGACCGGCGGGGCCCGCGCCGGGGCCCGCGTTGCGGCCGTGGCCGCCCTGGCCGGCATGGCCGGCCCGGCCCACGCGTGGGTCTATCCCGAACACCGGGACATCGCGGTCCTGGCCGTCGGGCAGCTGGACCCGGAGCGGCGGGCATTGTTCGACGGCTACTGGCAGGCGGCCCGCACCGGCCGGGAAGGGCGGTTGTGCGAGGCCGCGGCCGATGCCGACCAGGGAACTTCACCGGTGTGCATCGACTGGGCGGCGCTGCCCGCCATCGCCGGCGATCACTCCTGCTCCAGCGAGGAGATGCTCGGCAACGCGCTGGACTCGGGCTGGATCCTGGAGGTCGCGGACGTGGCGGCCCGGCTGAAGGTGGATCTCGGGAAGATCCCGGTTACGCCGCCGGCGGACCTGAACGCCGGCGAGCGCGATTTCGTTGGCGACACGCGGCGGCGGATGCAGGACCAGGCCCTGCGGGCCGACCGGATCAACGCCCTGCGCACCGCCGACACGCACCTGCAACGGGCGGATGCCGCCTACGCGACCCGTGCCGGATCGAGTAACGCCCACTTCCTCCTGGCCCGGCCGCGGCCGGACATCACCGGCCGGGAGTACGCCCAGCTGACCCTCACGCCGGGCTCCGAGATCAGCGCGGTCGGCGTGTATGCGTGGATTCACCTGAGCGCCCTCCAGAAGGCCACGCGGCTGGCCACGGAGGACCTCCCAACCGCCGAGCGGCAGGCCCTGGCCCGCGCGATGCTGGCGGACGAGGCCTTCGCGCTGCACTTCCTCGAGGACGCCTACGCTGCCGGCCATGTGGCCGGCACCTGGGGCGATGTCTCCCAGCGCAAGGGCACCCACGACTACTACAACGAGGCCGGGCTCGAGGTCTTCACCTGGGAGCGCAGCGGCCAGTCAGTCGTGCTGATGGGTGACGCGCACCTGCGGCCGGAAGACGCGAAGATCACCGCCACCGCGGTGCGTGCCAGCCTGGAGCAGCTGATCGACCACGCGTCCGGCCGGGACATTCCTTCCCGGGTTCCCCACGCGCCGGCGGCGCCGGCGGCGCCCGACCCCCTGGACGTGTGCCGCAGCTCCGTCATGCCGCCGCGGGAGGAGGGCCAGCGCGCCACGCCGGAGGCCTTCGTGCAGGCCGTCGCGGTCCTCCGGACCACGCCGGTGCCGGGACTCAGCCCGGGCCTGGGCGCCATGCCGCGCTTTCGCGCCGAGGTGGGTCCGTTCCTGGGTTTCGCCGGATCCATGGAAGCGCGCACCGTCGACGGCGGTTACGTGCCGGAGGTGGCCGACAACGGGGCCCTCTTTGGCGCCGACCTGTCTTTCCGCGCGGGCCTCGGCCTGGACGGTGTGCTGGGCCAGGCGGGCGACGGGCTCGTCTTCGCGTCGGTCGGACTGCGCGGTGACACCGACTCGACCAACGACATCCCGACGTCGTTGCAGGGCGTGAGCGCCGCGGGCGGGGTGGCTGCCGTCCGGTCGCGCTTCGGCATCTCCACCCGGGTGCGGATGCCGTTCTACCTGGTGCCGGGCGACCTGTTGCTCCTCGCGCCGGTGTACCTCTTCTCCCCCGACGACTACACGGGCATCGCGGTCACCGCCAGCAACGGCGGACTGATTCCCTGGCAGAACGGGTGGGCAACCCGCATCGGGCGGTTCCAGTTCGTGCTGGGGCGGGAGCTCGGCGCCACCTTCTACGGCTACGGCCTGGAAAATTCGACGCTGGTGCCGAGCGTGCTGCCGGATGGCGAACCGACGGTGATGGACTACAAGTCGATCTACTTCGACCTGCCCATCGTCGAGTTCCGGCCCTACCGGGCATTCGACACCAAGCAGAGCTCCGCGATCCTGGTGCAGTTCTTTGCCGGCGCCGATGTCCCGCAGAGCACCACCGTGACCTGGCCCCAGGGCGCACCGGACGTGGAGCTGGATACGATCTACTCGGTCGGCGTGCGCCTGATCTTCGACTGGCGCCGCTATTACTGAGGGCCGGAGGGCAGGCCCTTCTTCCCGCCGGCGCCCGTCCGGGTTAGGCTCGCCAGCTCACCCGAAAGGCAACACCATGAAGAAGAACACCGTCATCGGTTCCGTCTCCGCCCTCGCCCTCGGCTTCCTCGTCACCACCGGCACCGCCATCGCCTGCAGCCGCTTCACCTACGAGGGCGCGGCCGGCGCCTACTACGTGGGGCGCAGCATGGACTGGATGGAGGACATCGGCACGAACCTCTGGAGCTTCCCCCGCGGCATGGCCCGGGACGGCGGGGTCGGCCCGCGGTCCATCAAGTGGACCTCGAAGTACGGCTCGGTCGTTGCCACTGCCTACGACATCGGCACGGCCGATGGCCTGAACGAGAGCGGCGTGGTCGCCAATCTCCTGTACCTGGCCGAGTCGGACTATGGCGATGCCGCCACCTCGGGGAAGCCGCTGCTCTCCCTGGGCGCCTGGGCGCAGTACGCGCTGGACAATTTCGCGACCGTGAGCGAAGCGGTCGATGCGCTCGGCCAGGAGCCCTTCACCATCGTCGCGGCGGCGGCGCCCAACGGCAAGGCCGGCACCGTCCATCTCGCGCTGACCGACGCCACCGGTGACAACGCGATCCTCGAGTACGTCGCCGGCAAGCTGGTCATCCACCACAGCCGCGACTACCGGGTGATGACCAATTCGCCCCTCTACGACCAGCAGCTCGCGATCAATGAGTACTGGAAGGAAGTGAACGGCCTCGCCGCGCTGCCGGGCACCCACCGCGCCTCGGACCGCTTCGCGCGACTGAGCTGGAACCTGAACGCCGCGCCCCGGGAAGCTGACCCGCGCCTGGCAACGGCGACCACCTTCAGCCTCATCCGCACCGTCTCGGTGCCGCTTGGCCTGAAGGACCCGGAGAAGCCGAACATCTCCGCCACGATCTGGCGCACCGTGAGCGACATCAGCCAGCGGCGCTACTACTACGATTCATCGTATTCGCCCAATGTCTTCTGGGTTGACCTCGGCAAGCTGAAGCTCACGCCCGGCTCGACGCCGATGAAGCTCGATCTCAGCAGCCGGCCGATCATCGCCGGCGAGGCTTCAAGGCTGTTCAAGCCTGCGGAGCCCTTCAAGTTCATCAGTCCCTGAGCAGGGACACTTTCCGAAACCGAAGTACCGGCACCTCTGGGGGCGACGATGATTCTGTTGACGGGCGTGACTGGCAAGACCGGCGGGGAAACGGCGAAGCAGCTGCTGGCCAAAGGCGCGACGCTGCGGGCCATCGTCCGCAACGAAGCCAAGGCCGCGGACCTCAAGGCCGCCGGCGTGGAGCTGGTGGTCGGCGACGTTGCCGACGCGGGTACCGTCGAGCACGCACTGAAGGGCGTGGAGAAGGCCTTTCTGACCCTGCCGAACGGCCGGAACCAGGAGGCGCAGGAAAAGCAGTTCACCGATCTCGCGGTGAAGGCCGGCGTGAAGCACCTGGTGAAGATGTCATCCATGGAAGCGGTCGCGCACGCGGAGACGCCGATCCCCAAAGCCCACTGGGCGGTGGAGGAGTACATCCGCGCGTCGGGCCTGGCCTCGGGAATGGCCTGGACGATGGTCAAGCCCAACTTCTTCATGCAGAACCTGCTGTCCAGCGCGGCGGGCATCAAGACCAATCGGAGATTCTCGCTGCCCATGGGCAACGGCACCACCGGCATGGCCGACATCCGCGACATCGGCACGGTGTGCGCCGAGGTGCTGACGGGCAAAGGGCACGCCGGCCAGAGCTACGAGATCACCGGTCCCGAGGTGCTGACCTTCGCCGATGTGGCAGAGCGCTTTTCGACGGTGCTGGGCGTGAAGATCGAGTACGTGCCCATGCCCATGGATCAGTTCCGTACGCGCATGACGGGGGTCCTGGAGCCCTGGCACCTGAACGCCGTCTGCGAGCTGTTCCGGGAGATCGCGGAGATCGGCCTCGATCACACGACCGACACGTTCAGGAAGCTGATGGGCCGGGAGCCCCGGTCAGTCACGCAGTTCATCCAGGATCACGTGGCGCTGTTCAGGTAGCGGACGCCTGTCGATGCGCATCGACATCATCCTCGAGTCCAACAGTTCCCCCGAGCGCGTCCGGGAGCTCGGTGAGCTTGCGGAAGCCAACGGCCTCGGCGCGGTCTGGGTGTCCAACATGAACGACGCCCGGGACCCGTTCATCAACTTCGTCCCGCTGGCGATGCACACGAAGCGCATCCGCCTGGGACCCATCGCGGTGAGCCCTTTCGAGCTGCACCCGCTGAAGATGGCCAGCTCGCTCCTCACCCTGAACGAGGTGGCCAAGGGCCGTGCGCAGATCGTGGTCGGCGCCGGCGGTGGCACGGCCACCGCCATGGGCGTGAAGCCCGTGCGGGTGGTCCGCGCCGTGCGTGAGTGTGCCGAGATCCTGCGCATGGCCGCCACGGGCCAGCCCGTCCGCTACAAGGGCGAGCTGTTCGAGGTGAAGTGGTACAACCCGTCCTGGGTCCGGAGTCCGCCGCCGGACATCTACATCGGCGCCAACGGACCGCAGATGCTGAAGGCGGCGCCGCGCCACGCGGACGCGATCATGGTCAGCGATTTCGTGGTGGACCACGTGCGCCGGTCCCGGGCGATCATCGACGGCGCGCTGGCGGAAGCCGGCAAGGACCGGGCGACGTTCAAGCTCAACAATTTCTGGGCCTGGCACGTGAAGGAGACCCGCGAGGAGGCCGAGCGCGAGGCGCGCATCTGGCTCACGGTGCGCGGCACGCTGTACCCGCCCTACATCAACGAGGTGCTGGACCCGGACGAGGCGGCGCTGGTGAACCGGAACATCAACCACTTCATCCGGGCCTACAACCGGAAGAGCGATGTGATCGACGGCGTGCCACCCGAGATCGTGAGCAAGCTGGCCCGGCGGTGCACGTCCGCCTGCGCCATCGCTGATCTCGACGAGGAGATCGAGCGGCTACGCAGTTTCGCCCGGGCGGGCCTGACGGAGATCGCGCTCCGGATCTACGAGAACCCGGCGGCCACGATCCGGCTGCTGGGGGAGCGGGTGGTGCCGGCGCTGGCGGATGCGTGAGCCGGCCATCAGGGATGCACCATCGTCCCTCCCAGCCACACCGCCACCCCCATGCATTGCCGGCACACGCTGAGCTCCAGCCCCGCCACGAACAGGTCGGTCTGCACGGGCGACCAGCGGTCCAGGAACACCTCGCCCGCGTTCACCCGGTTCCAGTAGGCGACCTTCTGGTCCCGGACTTCGGGCGGGAAGCGGGGGTTCTGCTTCAGCAGCTCCAGGCCCTCGCCGGCGATGCGCAGGGGCACGCCGTCCGGGTTGGCGACCTGGGCCGCGTACGCATTCAGCCACACCTGGTCGGCCACCTCGTGGCAGGCCGGGCAGGTGAACCGGGCCCGGTCGAAGGCCGGGGGCTGGGGGGCGTCGCCTGGGGTCTCACTCACGAGCGGTCCTTTCCTTGGGCGCCGGCCGGGAGCAGTATGCTCAGGTTCGGTCCAGCCGTTCTCCGGGGGTAATCATGCACACAATGACAAAAACCGTGCAGCAGGTCCTGAAGCACAAGGCGCACAGGGTCGCGTCCATCGAACCCGATGCCAGCGTGTTCGAGGCGCTCCAGCTCATGGCGAAGCACGACATCGGCTCACTGGTCGTCCTGGACGGGGAGCGCCTGACGGGCATTTTTTCCGAGCGGGACTACGCCCGGCAGGTCGTCCTGCTCGGCAAGTCGTCGAAGGAGACCCGCGTGCGGGAGATCATGACCCACAAGGTCCTGTGTGTGGGGCCCGAGCAGACCATCGACGAGTGCATGGCCCTGATGACCGAGAAGCGCGTGCGGCACCTGCCCGTGCTCGACCACAAGAAGGTGATCGGCGTGATCTCGATCGGCGACGTGGTCAAGGAAGTGATCTCGGAGCAGAAGCTGATGATCGAGCAGCTGGAGCAGTACATTCACTCCTGAGGTGAGCCGTTTCCCATGTCCCTGATCCCGAGAGGCGGCCCTGTCAGGCCGCTGGCAGCCCTTGCCGTGGCTGCCGCCTTCGCCGCCGGTTGTGGCGGTCTCCCCGAAACTTCGCCGCCGCCTGCGCCGGCGGCCGCCTCGGTCGCGGTGCCGCCGGGCAAGGCACTCGTCGACCGCCACTGCACCCGCTGCCACCTGGCCCCCGAGCCCGCCGACCTGGCGACCGGGTACTGGCCCTACGCGCTGCACTACATGGGCAACTACGTGGGCATGAAGGGCGACGAGTTCAGCGACTTCCGCACGGAGGAGTTCCCGCCGGAGATGGAACCCGTCAAGGACTACACGAAGCGGTATTTCCTCTACGGCAGCGACGGCTGGTTCCGCGACTTCTATCCCTTCCGCAAGCACATTCCCGCCGCGCCCCAGATGAGCAAGGCCGATTTCCTGGCAATCCGGGAGTACTTCGTGGCGAACTCGCGCCCCTGGAAGGAGATGGAACTCCAGGAGCCCAGGGCCCCGCTCGCAAAGCTGTTCAGGGCGGTCGTTCCAACGCTGGACCTCGAGCCCGATGCGCTGGTGCTGTCCACGCAGGTGGACCCGGTGCGCAAGCGCCTCTACGTGGGCCGCACGGTCATCGACGACTGGGTCGGCGGCGGCGAGCGCCGCGCGGGCTTCGACAGGTGGGACGACGTGGCCGTGCTGGACCTGGCCACGGGCAAGCGGCTCGCCACGCAGAAGGTCACCAGCGATCCCATCGACATGGCGCTGACGGAGACGGGCCTGCGGCTCGTCACCCACGGCCACTTTCCCCTGAGCAAGGTCGGCATCGCCGCGATCACCGACTGGGAGTTCGAGGACGGCAAGGCGCAGCCCCGCATGCTGGTGAATGGCAAGCAGCGCTTCGTGCAGCACCACACCGCCGACATGAACGGCGACGGGCTGCCCGATATCGTGGCCAACGCTTTCGGCGACGGCGTGGCGGCGGACGCCCAGGCCATCCTCTCGGTCTGGTACCAGACACCGGAGTACGCGCAGCAATGGCCGAAGGCATCCGGGGAGATTCCCTCGGGTGCAATGCCCGGCCTGCGCGAGAAGGTCATCGCGGAGGATTCCGGGCTCATCAGCAGCGCCATCGCCGACTTCAATGGGGACGGCCGGCCCGACATTGCCGCAGTCATCGCCCAGGGCCGGCAGGAGCTGATCCTGCTGGTCAACAACGGCGACGAGACCTTCACCCGCCAGGTGCTCGACCGGCACACGCCGTCCTGGGGCGGCAACAGCCTGAACGCCGCGGACTTCGACGGTGACGGCGACCCGGACCTGGTGGTCCTGAACGGCGACAACGTGGCGGGCAACCACATCGGCAAGATCATCCCGGCGCCTCGCCCGCAGCACGGCATCCGGGTGTACCGGAATGACGGCGGCCTGAAGTTCCCGCAGCAGGCCTGGTACCGCATGCACGGCGCGATCCGCTCCGTCGTCCGCGACTTCGACCAGGACGGCGACCCCGACATCGCCGCCATCGCGCTCTTCCCCCAGTGGAGCCAGGACGAGCCGGAGACCTTCGTGTATCTTGAAAACCAGGGCAATTTCCGCTTCGAGCCCCAGTCCATCCCCCGGGAATTCTTCAGCGTGTGGTGCTCCATCGAGGCGGCCGACGTGAACGGCGACGGCAGGACGGACATCGTCCTCGGCCTCGGCAACTTCCCCGAGCTGGTGCCGCCGGACTGGATCACGAACCACAAGGCCATGCAGGGGCGCGGCGGCAAGGCCCCCAGCGTCATCTACCTGCTGAATCAGGGCTAACCGCACTTGGAATCCATCGTCCACGTCAAAGGCAAGGTGGCGCTCGTCACCGGCGCGGCCATGGGCATTGGTGAAGCCTGTGCCCGGGTGCTGGCGGCCCACGGCGCGCGGGTGATCGTGGCCGACATCGCCGGGCGCGAGGCGCAGGCGGTCGTGGACGGCATCGTCCGCGACGGCGGGATCGCCGAGAGCATGGCCCTCGACGTGACCCGTGAGGCGGACTGGCGGCGCGTGATCGACGCAACCCTGGCCCGCCACGGCGGCCTCGACGTTCTCGTCAACAACGCCGGCATCGCCGTGGTCCACACGCTGCTCGAAACCTCGCTGGAGGAGTGGCGCCGGGTGCACGCCGTGAACCTGGACGGCGTCTTCCTGGGCACGAAGCTCGCGGTGGACGTGATG
>JBEBHH010000029.1:0-42443 GCA_040080965.1 Gammaproteobacteria bacterium
GTAGCTCATCCCGCGGGCCAGTCGCAGCGCGTCGGTGATGGCGTCATCGGTGCTGGCGTAGTTCCAGAACCGGGTGCCGCCGAGCGCCGAGCCGTAGCGACCAAGGCCCGGATCACCGGCGGGCAGGTCGACCGATCCGTCACCTTCGTCCGAGATCACCACCACCCGCGGGTCGTAGCCGTCGGGGACCTTGGTGAAGCGCACGACGCTGCCGTCGTGCATGGCGACCTCGATCTCGGCGCCGTCGTCGTACTCGGCGGTGATTTCCGCGGCCGGGGGCACGAAGTCGGTCTCGACGCCGCTCACCTCATTTTACCCATCGCAGAATGATATCGTTCTGCACTGATCGGGTCAACGATCAGCCCTTCTTCAGATGCCGCCGTCCCAGCAGCTCCGCGATCTGCACGGCGTTGAGCGCAGCGCCCTTCCTCAGGTTGTCGTTGGAGACGAACAGCACCAGGCCGTGGTCCACCGTCGGATCCCGGCGGATGCGGCCCACGTAGCAGGCATCCCGCCCGGCGGCTTCCAGCGGCGTCGGCACGTCGAGCAGCTCCACGCCGGGAGAGGCCGCCAGCAGTTCCTTCGCCCGGGCCACGCTGATCGGCCGCGTGAACTCCGCGTGCACGCTGAGCGAGTGGCCCGTGTAGACCGGGACGCGCACGCAGGTTCCGGCCACCTTCAGGCCGGGGATCTCGAGGATCTTCCGGCTCTCGTTGCGCAGCTTCAGCTCCTCGTCCGTCCAGCCCTCGTCGCCCTCGATCGTGTCTTCCGCGTAGGCGCCGGCATACGGCAGCACGTTGAAGGCGATCGGCTTGCTGAATTTTTTCGGGGCCGGCATTTCCACCGCCCTGCCATCCCGGGCCAGGCTGGCCGACTCGGGGGCCGTCCTGCGAACCTGGGTTTCCAGGTCGCTGACGCCCGCCACGCCGCCGCCCGACACGGCCTGGTACGTGGCCGCTACCAGCCTGATGAGGCCGGCCTCCCGGTGCAGCGGTTTCAGAACCGGCATGATCGCCATGGTGGTGCAGTTCGGGTTGGCCACGATGCCCTTCGGGATCGAGTCCAGCGCATGCGGGTTGACCTCGCTCACCACGAGCGGCACCTGGGGATCCATGCGCCAGGCACTGGAGTTGTCCACCACGATGGCGCCGGCAGCCGCGACCTTTGGCGCCAGTGCCTTCGACGTGGCGCCGCCAGCGGAGAAGATGGCGATATCCACGCCCCGGTAGTCAGCCGTCTCGGCGTCCTCCACGACGATGTCCCGGCCCCGCCAGGGAAGGGTGCGGCCGGCCGAGCGCGACGACGCCATGAAGCGAACCTCATCGGCCGGGAAACGGCGCTCCTCGAGGATGGCCCGCATGGCCTCGCCGACCATTCCGGTGGCGCCCACAATTGCGATTCTCATGTCTAGTCAGCCCGTTCCAGCAGTTTCGTTTCGAGCGGCGGAAGCGTGGCGAGGTAATCCCAGATGGCGCCCAGGTCCTCGTCCTTCATGCCGGAAAACGCGACCCAGTCCATCTCGGAATTCTCTTCCTCGGTGACGGGGAATGGCACGGTATGGGCGCGGAACCGGGCAATGAAGATGTCCTTCGTCCAGCCGCCAACGCCGGTCTCGTGCTGCGTCAGGTTCTTCGAGTACTGGGTGCGCGTGCCCATCACGAAGGGCACGCCACCGGAGAATAGCCGGTCCGGCACGGGTTCGAGCTGGCCGCGGATACGCGCCGTGTGACAGAACTCGCAGCGGGCGATCTTGGTGAGGTACTGGCCGTAGGCAACCGTGTCGGCCCGCGCAGGCATCGGCACGGGGCCGGCCAGCGGCTTCGGGTAGAAGCGGAAGATGATGTTGAGCGGGAAATCCAGCTGCCGGTCGGGGCGGAACGATTTCACCGCGGGCTGGGAGCGCATGTAGGCGATCACGGCGGCGGCGTCCTCGTCGGACATGTACTGGTACATGAACCAGGGCATGATCGGGAAGAGGGCCTCACCGTTCCGGCTGACGCCCTCGCGCATCGCGCGCACCACCTCGCCGTCCGTCCACCCGCCGATGCCGGTCTCGACGTCGGGCGTGATGTTGCGGATGCAGAGCCGGCCCGGGAAACCGCCCATGCCGAAATTGATGCCCACCGCCCTGGTGTCCCGGTCCATGCAGGGCCGGCCGGCGCCAAGCGGCGGAATGGCGGGCCCGCTGTACTGGGTCCAGTCGCGCTCCGAGTGGCAGTCGTTGCAGAGGAGCACGTGCTTGACCAGGTACTCACCGCGCTCCAGGACCGCGGGTGTGGCCTGCACCCGGAAGTCCGGCGCCGGACGCTGGCGCGGCAGGACGCCGTATATATAGATGAGTGCGCCGGCGACGGTGAGCGCAATCAGGGCCGCCAGGGACTTGAAGAAGGTTCGCATGGGCAAATGGTATGCCGGCGCGCTGCCGAACGCCCACTCAATTGCCGGCGTGTTCGCAGCTTGGAAGCGGCATCAGGGGGCCGGCATCACGTCAAAGGCCACGCTGATCCGCTCACCGGGCCGGGCAAACGGCAGCGTCCGGTGCCAGAACCAGGACGGGAACACGACCAGCCGCCCGGGACTGGCGCCGATGCGCCGGCGTTCCGGCTCGGCCCGCGCCGTCACCCGGGGCGGTGGCTCGCCGAACTCCAGGGCGCCGTCGTCGCCCATCCCGGCAGGGACTTCCACGTAGTAGACGCCACTCAGCCAGGCCAGCGGGTGCAGGTGGGGCAGCTGGTGACCGCCCGGCGCGAGCAGCGTCCCCCAGATCCGCAGGGTCCAGCGGTCGGACTCCCAGGCCATGACGGGATGGTCCGCAAAACCCTCCCGTTTCATGGCCGCCATGATCGTGCGCAGTTCCCCATTCAGAGTGTCCCGGAAGGCGCCGAGCACCGGTGACGAATCGGGATCGAGCTCGCCCGTTTGCATCCCGCCCCGCGTGGCCTTGCTGAGTGGACTGGGGAGCAGCGACGGGTCCGCGCGCAGGAGTGCCGCCAACCTGGCGTTGAAGTCAGCGATGCTCGTGAAGCCGCGGGGAACCGGGAACTCCCCGATCATCACCAGCTGCTCCAGGTCGACGAGCGCCCGCGCCTCGTCCGCGCGGCCGGCATCCCGGAGGGCAACGCCGCGGGATGCGAGCACGAGCCGCTCACCCGGGTGGCGTTGCAGGAAGCCGTCGGAGATGCGCAGTGCCGCCTCGCTGCGTCCCGCAGCCGACAGGAGCGTGGTGAGATCGGCCGCTGCCCGCGCGTTGTCCGGATTGACGCGGACCGCCGTCTCCAGCGCCGTGATCGCCTCGCCGGCCTGGCCGAGCTGCTGACGGGCAAGGCCCAGGTTGATCAGCGCCATGTCGTCGGGGCCCGCCTCCAGCGCCGCTTCGAGCAGCGGCGCGGCCGCGGCGTAGTCACCGAGTCCGACGAGGACTGCCCCCCTCGTGGCCAGCAGCCCGGGGTGACCGGGTGCACCCGCAAGCGCGGCGTCGCACTCGGCCAGCGCCTCATCGCCACGGCCGGCCTCGACGAGCGTCGTGGCAAGGTTGCAGCGGACCTCCAGGTCGTCCGGGTCCAGTTCGAGCACGCGCCGGTGACAGTCAATGGACGCCTGCACGTGGCCCCGGTGCTGGAGGAGCGCACCCAGGTTCGCGAGCGCCTTGCGGGAACCCGCATCCCGCGCAAGCGCCTTGCGGAAGGACGACTCGGCCAGTTGCAGGTAGCCGGCGGCGAGGTAACTCAAGGCCAGCTCTGCAGCGGGCTCCGGATCGGCCGGCGCAGCATCGGCCGCCTTGCGCAACAGCTTCAGGGAAAGGTCGAGGTTGCCGGTGTCCCGGGCCAGGATGCCGCGCAACCGGAGCGCCTGGGGATGGGCTGGCTCGGCGCGGAGCACGGCCGCGTAGTGCTGGTCCGCCTCCGCCGTCCGGCCGGCCCGGTGCAGGGCCATCGCCTGGCGCAGAGAGTCATTCCCGGAACCCGGTGGGGAGCTGGTCATCAACGGCAGAATCGAATCGCCTGGAACTTCGTGCATGGTACGCTCTTCCCCACAACGCATCGGAGGGTACGTGCTGGCCAACAGGAGCCCCGGGGCGTGAGCAGGCGCATGGCGGACAACCGTCGTGTGGTTTATCTCGGTTTCTTCGGCGCGTTCGTCACCCTTACCCTCGTCACCTGGCTCGTGTTCTCGCTGAGCTCCCTCATCGAGGGTGTGGGTCTGAGGGTCTTCACGGATCCGGCTGGCTGGCTCGCCGACCTCGACCAGGGCGTTGCTGCGGGAATCCTTTCCGGCTCTGCCCAGGTCGTCGCGGGCCTGCTCTCGATCGCGATCACTGTTTCCGCCATCGTGGTCGAGCTCGCCGCCAGCCGCTACAACCACCGGATCACGCTGTTGTTCGTCCGCGAGCCGTTCAACGTCGCGGTCTGGTCGCTGTTCGTCGTGACGACCATCCTCTGCGTCTGGGTGGCGGCGACCCGCGAGCCAGGGGTGATCAGCAACCAGCCGAACGCGGCGTTTGCCGTCACGATGGTCCTGGTCACGATCTGCCTCCTGCTGCTGCTGCCCTACTTCGCCTTCGTGTTCGCGTTCCTGTCGCCGCTGTCGGTCATAGACAAGGTCAAGCGCCGCGCCTACGGCTTCATCAAGCAGGCGGCGCGAACGCCGGGCGATGCGGTGAAGAACGGCGTCCAGGACGCGATCGATGAACTGCAGGACGTTGCGCGCAGCGCGAGCGAGCAAAGCGACCGGGGCATCGCCATGGCGTGCGTGGATGCGCTGAAGGACCTGGTGGTCGACTACCAGTCAATCCGCGGGGAGCTGCCGGAGGCATGGTTTTCGGTCGACGGCCCCGTCGCGGAGGATCCCGACTTCGTTTCCATGGCGGACAGCGTGCTGGAGGACGTGGAGAAGGAGCGGCTGTGGCTCGAGGTAAAGGTATTCCGCCAGTACCTCTCCCTGATGCTGCAATGTGTGCCACAGGCGCGCGAAGTGGCCAACCTGATCGCCATCAACACCGGCCGTATCGGCGCCGCGCACGGGGCCGCCAATCGCGCCCTGCTCGAGCTTTGCATTCGCTGCTTCAACAGCTACCTGCGCTGCTCCATCAATGCAGCGGATGCGCGCACCTCCTATTACGTCATGAACCAGTATCGCCTGTTCGCCGAGTCACTGATGGCACAGGGGCTCGACGAGCCGGTACGGGCGGTGGCCAGTCACTTCAAGTTCTACGGCCAGGCGGCGCACGAACGTGGCCAGTCATTCCTGCTGCAGACAGCGGTGGGAGACCTCAGCAGCCTGGTCGAGGCCAGCCTGGCGCGGGGCGGGGGCACGCTGACCGACGACCTGCTGGCGGTGGTCCTGGAAGTCGACCAGGAGATCTGCAACGAGACCCACGAAGAAAGCCTGCTCGGCGTGCGCAAGGCGCAGCTGCAGCTCGCGACCCTGTTCGCGCTCCGCGGGGACGAGGCGCGCGCGAGACGGATCTGCCGGGATCTCGCCGGCGAGCGGCTGACCCGGCTCGAACGCCTGCGCCGCGAGCTCGAGGGTGAGTCCAGGCCCCAGTACTGGGAGTTCACCGACCGCGGCGCGAATTTCGCGTACATCTCCGCCGACCGGCGTGCACAGCTGCCGCTCGTCATGGACTGGATCAAGGGTTATGCGGGCGCCGGGCGCACCCCGTAGCCCGGGGCCAGGATCCGGCCCCGTTCACGCGGCAATAATCGGCGCTACAATCTTCGATGACCACACCCTCCACCCTGCCTGGAAGTAGGAACATGCAAACCAGAGAACAACACGAGTTCGACTTCGACGAGGAACAGGTGATCCTTGGCCTGTCCGAATCGCTCTACCGGTTCGCCATCATGAGCGGGGTCGTCGGGCTGGCCCTGGTTGGCCTCGGCGCCGCGGTGCTGGCCCTGGGAGCCTACGGTGGGGGCCTGGCCGGTTCCGGCATCATCGCCCTCGGCCTCGTCGCGGCGGTGGGGTCGCTGCTGTTCCTGCGCCCGAGGTCGATCTTCACGGACATCGTGAGCACCCAGGGCAGCGACATCACCAAGCTCACCCACGGACTGAAATCCCTCGCGCTGGCACACGGGACCTTGCGGTGGATCCTGGTCTTCATCGTGCTGATCCGGCTCGGATCGTTCCTCGTGACGAGGCTGGGCTAGGGCAACCAGGCGACACCTGCATCGGGCAGGCAACAATCAACAGAAATTTGAGGGGGACGACATGGCCGAGTACGAATTTGGCGACGTGGAGAACCAGCAGGTCCGGGAACTGCGCGGGAACCTTCTGCAGGTGTCCTGGCTGTTCGTGATCCTGGGCGTTATCCAGCTGGCGACGGCATTTACGGTTGCGGATCCCTCGGCGCGCTGGATTGCCCTGGCGTCGGGCATCCTGCTGCTGGCCCTGGGCTGGATGTTCATGCGGCCTCTCGACAACTTCCAGCGCATCCTCACGACGACCGGCCAGGATGTCCGCCAGGTCATCATCGCCATGAAGGACCTGTCGACGGCCTACCTGGTGGCTGAGATTGCGTTCGGCATACTGGCCGCGGGCATCTTCGTCGAAGTCATGCGCCTGTACACCGGCACGTAACCGGGCCGGGTGCGGGCGCCGCCGCTAGCCCGCCTTCAGCCACTTCTGCTTCGCGCCAAACCCGAGCTTCCACAGCCAGGTTTCCGTGTAGAGAATCCGGTCAGGAACGACCTTCAGCACCTGCCGCTCGAAGGGCTTGCTGGTGTCCATCGCCAGGTCGCTCACCCACTCGTGCCAGCGGAAGACCTTCATGCCCCGCTCCCAGCCGGGCGCGTGGGGCTCGATGATGTGGGCCGTGCCAAAGATCTGGGCGCCCCGGGCGCTGTGCCAGCCGTGGTAGGCGCCGTGGATTGCCACGGAGATGCGCGGGTCGCGCTGCAGCGCTTTCAGCTTGGGCGTGCCGGGATCCGGGAGCATGTACAGGTCCAGGCCGTCCGCGTAGAACTCGATCGGGCTGGCTATGGGCTGGCCCTTGCCGGTAACCGTCGCCATCACGCACATGTTGGTGGAGCCCAGGAGCTGCTGGATGCGGTCTTCCAGCTGTTCCCGGGGCAGTTCGGTGAGGGGCCAGGGCGGCTCGACCCAGCGGTAGGCGGTGCTCATGCGGACTCTCCAGTACAGTACGGGTTGCAGGTTTGGCGTGCCCTCCCATTCTAAGGAGTAAATCCCGTGCGGTACTGGCTGATGGCGATCTGTTTCCTGTGCGGCCCGGCATTGGCGGCCGGCGAGACCCGCTCCGCGGGCCGGCACGAACACGGCAACACGGCGCTCGGCATCGCCGTGGACGGCCAGAGCCTGGTGATCGAGATCGACGGGCCGGCGGCCAACTTCACCGGTTTCGAGCAGAAGCCCGCCGACGAGAAGGAGAAGCAGGAACTGGCCCGGGTCCTGAACGTGCTGCGCGACGGGGCCACGCTGTTCCTGATGCCCCCGGGCGCCCAGTGCCGCCTCCAGTCGGCGGCCGTCTCGCCCCCGGAATACACGACGGATGGCCACGCCGACCTGGAGGCCTTCTGGGAATTCCGCTGCGGAAGCCCGGCGGCGCTCACCTGGATCGAGGCCCGGATCTTCGCCGCCTTCCCCGGCACGGCACGCCTCGCGACGAGCGTGGTGACGGCGACCGGCCAGAAGGCCGTGGTGCTCACCCCGGGGACCACGCGGGTGTTGCTGCCGCAATGAGCGCTGTGGAGTTGCGCGACGTCGTGTTCGGCTGGGGCCGTGGCGAGCCCCTGCTGCAGATCGACGCCCTGGACATCGCGCCGGGCGAACGGGTCTTCATCAGCGGCCCGAGCGGCAGCGGCAAGAGCACCCTGCTCGGACTGATCGGCGGCGTGCTTACCGCCACCAGCGGGACCGTCCGCGTGCTCGGCGAGTCGCTGGGCGACATCGGCGCAGCCCGGCGCGATGCCCTCCGGGTGGACCGGATCGGCTTCATCTTCCAGATGTTCAACCTGCTGCCCTACCTCTCGGTGCGGGACAACGTGGCCCTGCCGTGCCGGTTCTCGGCCCGGCGGCGGGCGCGGGCCCTGACGGAGGCGACCGACATCCGTACCGAGGCCGAGCGCCTGCTCAGCCACCTGGGCCTCGACGACCCCGCCCTCCTCGACCGCCGGGTGACGGAACTCAGCATCGGCCAGCAGCAGCGCGTGGCGGCGGCGCGGGCCCTGATCGGCCGGCCCGAGCTGCTGATTGCCGACGAGCCCACCTCGTCGCTCGACGCCGATGCGCGGGCGGAGTTCCTTTCCCTCCTGATGAGCGAATGCACTGCTGCCGGCAGCGCCATAGTCTTCGTCAGCCACGACCGGTCCCTCGCCAGCCAGTTCGACCGGCAGGTCGACCTCCTGGCGCTGAACAGGCTGGCGCGCAGGCAGGCGGCATGAGCGGGCTGCGCACCATCGTCGGCCTGGCGGCCCGCAGCCTCTGGAACCGGCGGGGCACGGCGCTGCTCACGATCTTCTCGATCGCGGTCAGCGTCACCCTGCTGCTCGGTGTGGAGCGCGTGCGCACCGAGGCGCGCGCCAGCTTCGCCAACACGATCTCCGGCACGGACCTCATCGTCGGCGCACGCAGCGGCGACCTGAACCTGCTCCTCTACTCCGTGTTCCGGATCGGCAATGCCACCAACAACGTCACCTGGCAGACCTACCAGGACCTGGCGCAGCGCCGCGAGGTGGCCTGGACCATCCCCCTTTCTCTGGGCGATTCCCACCGGGGCTTCCGGGTGCTGGGCACCAGTGCCGACTACTACCTGCACTACCGCTTCGCCGGCGACCGCACGCTGCAGTTCGCCGCGGGCGGACCCGTGGCGGACCTGTTCGACGCCGTCATCGGCGCCGACGTGGCCCGGCAGCTCGGCTACCAGCCGGGGCAGGAGGTGGTGATCGCCCACGGCCTCGGCGCGACCAGCTTCATGAACCACGACGACAAACCCTTCGTCATCAAGGGCATCCTGAAGAAGACAGGCACGCCGGTGGACCGCACGGTGCACGTGGGCCTGGAGGCCGTCGAGGCCATCCACGCCGACTGGCAGTCCGGCACCCGGATCCGGGGCCAGGAGATTTCGCCAGACCAGGTGCGCACCATGGACCTGACGCCGAAGGCCATCACCGCGGTGCTGGTCGGGCTCAAGTCCCGGGCAGCGTCGTTCCGGCTGCAGCGGGCGATCAACGAGTACCCCGAGGAGCCGCTGTCGGCCATCATCCCGGGCGTGGCCCTGCAGCAGCTGTGGGACCTGGTGGGTGTCGTGGAAGTCGCCCTGCTGGCCATCAGCGGCTTCGTCGTGCTGGGCGGCCTGCTTGGCATGCTGACGGCCATCCTCACCAGCCTGAACGAGCGTCGCCGGGAGATGGCCATCCTCCGCTCGGTGGGCGCGCGGCCCTGGCACATCTTCGGGCTGCTGGTGAGCGAGGCCGGGCTCCTGGCGCTCGCCGGCGTGGCCCTCGGCTTCGCAGCCCTGTACCTCCTGCTCGCCGCCGGTGCACCGCTCATCGAGGAGCGCTTCGGCATCTTCGTGGCGCTGCGGCCCCCGGGCGAGTGGGACCTGACGATCGCGGCGGTGGTGGTCGGGACCGCGCTGCTCATGGGCGTGCTGCCGGCCTGGCGCGCCTACCGGAACGCACTGTCGGACGGCCTCACCATTCGGGTATAGGATTCAGGACATGAACAGGATCATCGCAAGCCTGCTGCTGGGGCTCTGCCTCGCGGCCACCGGCGTGGACGCCGCGCCCGCCAAGCCCCGGGAACTCACCTGGGACGAAATGATGCCGCCCGCGGGTCCGCCTCCCTCCGCGGCGTTTCCGGGAGCCGGCATACCGGGCAAGTCCGGGGCGAAGGACGATAAGCCGGCCTACGTGCCCATGTACACCTACAACCCGGTGAAGGAACTGGACGGCCAGTTCGTCAAGCTGCCGGGCTACATCGTGCCGCTGGAGTCGGACGCCGGCGGCATGCTGGATGAGTTCCTGCTGGTGCCCTACTACGGCGCGTGCATCCACGTGCCGCCGCCGCCGCCCAACCAGATCGTCTACGTGAAGCTGAAGAAGCCCTTCAACCTCAAGTCCATGGCTGATCCCTACGTGATCACCGGCGTCATCTCCACCAAGCCCTGGACTGGCGACATGGCGGACACCGACTACGTCATGAGCGGTGACAAGGTCGAGGTCTTCGAGTGGAAGGACTGAGCGGCGCCCCGCTCCCCCGCCCCGTCAGGGACTGAATTCCGCCACGCCCGCCAGGCTCCGCTGGGGCTTCGCGAGCCCGGTGTCGATCTGGCCGACGATCCGCCCGGCCTCCAGGTCCACCTTCGACATCACCCCGGTGAAGATGTTGGCGCAGAACGCGTGCCGGCCGTCGGCTGACGCAGTGATCATCGCGTAGCCGTAGGCATCCAGCGGCAGGGTCCGGATCGAGGCGCCGCCCCGGTCGATGAAGTCGATGAAGCTTCCCCGCAGGAGCAGCAGCGTGCCGTCCTGGCGGTAGGCCACCCCCGTGGTCCACTTCTGCCGGTATTCTTCGCCGCCCGGCCAGGTCACCAGGTCCGGCATCTGCCGGTCGTTGCGGATGTCGAAGCGCAGTACGCGCATGCCCAGGTCGGTGATGTAGGTGATGAAGTCGCCGCCCGGATCCGGCACCGAGTGGGTCACCCCGTGGAAGCCCGTTAGCGACTCGGCCGTCTCGTTGCTGAACTCCGCCACCTTGTGGAAGCCGGCGTCGAACCGGGCGATGCGGCCGTGGCCCACCACGTCGGTGCCCGGCAGCACACGCATGTCGCCGCCCGTGTAGGGCCGGTTGCCCTTGAGGTACTCGCAGAGGTACACGCCGCCATCCGGCGCAAAGCACACGCTGCCCCAGCCGCGGTGGCCAAAGTCCACGGGCGGCAGCTGCCTGCCATCCGGGCCGACGCGAATGACGGCGTGGGCGAAGGGATCGAAGCCCCAGAGAACGCCGTCCGGCCCGAAGCGCAGGTTGACGATGAGGTGGGTCGTGCCCTCCGTGTACAGGGTGCCCCGGGGCACCATGTTCCGGTCGTACTGCAGGATGCGGCCCTCGCCCGCGTGATCGTCACCCGGCACGTTCATGAGGTAGGTGCAGCCCAGGAAGATGTCGCCCGGCGCAAAGGGCTTCATCGTGGACGTCTTGGTCATGGGGGCGCCTCCCGCGCGAGAGTGACGGGAAGATTGTCCCGGAGGACCGTCGCCCGGGGCGTAGGTACTTTCCGCAGCAGCGGCTAGCGGGGGCCGTCCTCGCCGAGGAGATCGTCCACCTCGAGCTCGGCGTCCAGCCAGTCCTGCAGTTCGCCGCCGGAGACGAACCCGCGGCGTTCGGCCCTGAAGTAGGCGGCCTCGGCGATCATCCGGTAGCGGTCTTCGCCGCTATACGCCCGGCTCCGGGACTCCGCGGTGCGGGACGGAGCTGCGGTGGCCCTGGCGGCCTGCTTGGTGGAAGCGACAGCTGTGGTGGTCATGACCCTGACTCCTCTTGCCCATCGGGCTCTCGTGGAAACAGAAGGTTCTGACGCTCGCTCTCTGGTTAATACTCAGTCGGGAATCCGGGGTCGCCGCCGCGAGACGGGCGACTTGTAGCCCACGGGCTTGACGACGAAGACGTCGCACTCCACGCGGTCGATCAGGCGCTCGGCAGTCGTGCCGATGAACGGCTGGCCCAGCCGGCTGCGCGACACGGCGCCCAGCAGCAGGATGTCGGCGCCCGTCTTCGCGACCACCGCGGGCAGGACCCGGGTGGACTCGCCGGGAATCACATAGCGAAGCGCCGGGGCTATGCCATTGCGCTGGCCCAGCCTCTCCACCGCATCGAGCTGGCTGGCCTGCGGGTCATCCGCGTGGACGATGCCGATGGTGCCGCCAATGTTGTCGACGAGCAGCCGGGCCGCCCCGAGCAGGCGGGCGTCGAGCCGGGAACGGCTGGCCTGCTCATGGCCCGGATCGACGGCGACCAGGAGCCGGGGCTTCTTCGGCAGCTTGCCACCCCGCACCAGCCACAGCGGGCAGGGGCAGCTGCGGATCAGCTCCCAGTCGGTGTTCGAGAGGATCCAGCGGGCAATCCGGCTGTGATGGGCGGTTTCGGCGACCAGCAGGTCGGGACGGTCCGCAAGCACGTGCCGGACGACGGCCTCGCTCTGGGGATAGTCCCACTCCACCAGGCAGCGCACCTTGAGACCGCGGCGCCGGAGGCCCGCGGCCAGCTCCTCGAGATGGCGGCGGCGGTCGCGGAGCGCGGCGTTGACGATCTCCCGGGCCGAGATCCGGGCGACGTCCGCCATCGGCTGTGGCAGGACGAAGGTGTTGACGAGCGTGAGGCGGGCGCCGCTCGTGGCCGCCAGCGCAGCAGCCTTCTCCAGCGCCGGATGGGCCTTCTGCTGCGGGTCGACGAGGACGGCGATCGAACGCCAGGACGAAGCGGATGCCATTGGCTACCTCTGCAGGGATCTCAGGTGCTCGACCAGCCGGTCGATGAGTGTCTGGGCCGTGTCCCGGGGATTCCGGGCGGTCGACTCGCCGGCCCGGGCCTCGAGCTCGTAGCCCCAGACCGGCATGGGCCGGGTGCCGTGGGCGGGCAGCACGGCGCGCCCGTCGATGTTCTCCCGCACGCGGTCCTCGGGAAAACGGCCGCCGGAGCGCTTCGACAGCTCGGTGAGATCCGGGATCATCACGGAAAGTGACCCCGCGACGGGGCCATCGCCTTCGCCACGGGGACCGTGGCAGCTGGCGCAGAAGCGCCCGAAGAGCTGTGCGCCGGTGTAGTCGACGAAGGGATCGATGTCGCCCGCCAGCGCCACGGCAGGCAGCAGCAACAGCGCGGCGGCAAGGGACGTTCTGGCCAAGGGAACCCTCCACCCGGGAGGCCGGGCATCATCAAGGTTGAGCCGGCGATGGCGCCCCGTCAACCCGCCCCGCCGCCAGCGGCGTGAGGAGATCTACCTAGCCAGCGCCGGCGGGGCCGCGGTTCCGGAGGGCGCCTGGTCCAGCACGACGCGCCGCCGCTCCGCGTAGGCCACGTCCTCCACCCAAAGCCGCGCCGCGCGCTTCTCCAGCCAGGGGCGCGCCCAGCGGGCCAGCGGCAGGACGTATTTCATCTGGGGCCGGTCGGACGTGGCCAGGGTGGCTTCGACGACGGCGCAGCGGGTGTCGTCGATCGGCGTGGCGTGGGTCTCGACGATCGAACCGGCGCCATCACCCTGGACGATGGTCATCACGATCGTGCGCGGGTCCGGGCAGTGGAAGCGCGCGTCCACCTCGACGGCCAGGCGGCCGATCACGGCGAAGGCGACCCGCACCGTGATCTCGTCGGCCTTGCGCTCGACTACCCGCAGGCGCTTGAAGGTGTGCCCGTGGTAATGCACGCCGTGCCAGGGATCGAGACGGTTGGCGAGCAGGTCCTCGGGACGGCAGCGGGCCTCGAGGCGCACGACGGCGTCGATGTAGCGCGCGGGCCGGACGGGCAGCATCGGGCGCTCGGTGGGCGCCTCGCCGGCGTCATCCAGGCGGACCCACACCAGCACGCCGTCGTCGTGGACGGGCAGCGGGCGCCACGCGCCGTGGGGCTTGTCCCCCAGCTCCAGCCCGTGCCACGGGCACACGAGCCGGCCCTGGCGGACGCAGCCGGCCGCCAGCGACGCGCCCATGTGCGGGCACGCGTCGGAGGCGGCCATCAGGCCGCCCGGCCCGTGCCAGAAGACGAGTTCCCGGTCGTCGATGCGATACCGGCGCGGCGCGGGCTGCGCGGTGGCCGCCCCGAAGCGGCGCCGCTCGTCCACGACGAACCAGCCGCCACCGGGCCGGCCCAGGGCAATCTGCAGGGCGCTGGCCATCCACCGGGGATCCGCCTGCTGCCAGTCCGGGAGCGTCGACGTGACGGGCACGTCCGGCAGCGGCCGGCCGAACAGGATGAGGTCGCTCACGCCTGGCACCTCACGGGCGCTTCGCCAGCGGGCCGCGCACGGCCACCGACCACAGGGGCTCCGGCGCGACACCCAGGGCGGCGAGCAGGGTGTTCGCCGCCAGGAAGCCGGCGGAGACGGCGCGCTCCATGAGCGCGGACGGGAACGGCAGCTGCACGAAATCTCCAGCCAGGCAGAGGCCACGAAACGGTGTACCGACTTCCGGGCGCAGGGCGTGGCTGCCCGGCGCAAAGGCGGGGCAATCCTGCCGCAGCAGGAAGCGCTCTTCAATAAGGGAAGCTGCGGCTGTCTCGGGATAGAGCGTGTGCAGGCCCTGGAGCAGCTGGCGCCTGACCGTGGCCTCGTCGAAGCCAGCGGGCAGCGCGTAGGCGTGCAGCTCGACCACCGACCCGCCCGTGCGCGCGGCCCACTGCCGGCTCTCGTCCTCCAGATTCTCGAAGACGGAGATGTTGTCGAGCGGCCCGACGCCGGCCGTCCCGGCAAAGCCCGCCCGGCCCGGGGCCACCGGCCGGTCCAGCCACAGCCGCCAGACCGCGAACGCATTGGTGACCCGCAGGGAATCGATCTGGCGCCGCCAGTCCGCATCATCCAGGCCCCGGGACGCGCCGACGATGGCCTTCACGCCGGGTACCTCGGTGGCGAGCACCACCAGGTCGGCCGTGAGCGCCTCCTGGTCAGTCTCGACGATCCACCGGGTGCCCTGCGCGGTCTCGCGCCGCTCCAGTGCCCGGCCGCTCACGCCCCGGCGCACGGTGGCGCCCAGCCGTCCGAGCAGCGCGCCCAGCGGCTCGAAGATCCCCCGGGAAAAGGGCCGGTCCGCCACGTCGAAGACCAGCCCGTCGTAGTTGGCGGTGAAGTAGAAATGCAGCATCTGGAGCAGCGCCGCCGCCGACATGTCCGCCTGGGGATTGAAGCAGGAGTGGGCGAACACGTGCAGGAGCCGCTGGCGGGCCAGCGGGGGAAAATTGAGCGAGTCCAGGTAGGCGCCGGCGGAAACCTGGTCAAACGCCGCGTAGGTCGCGCGGAAGTCGAAGCGCAGCATGGCGAGCGCCGCGGGCACGTTCACTTTCATCAGGTCGCGGATGCCGAGGGTCTCGGTGCGCCAGGTGAGCTTGGCCACGTTGAACAGCGGCGCGTGGGTCAGGCCGGCGAAGGACTCGTTGCCGGTGGGCGTCAGTATCGGGTAGTCGCCGGTGGGCTTCAGGAAGCCGAGTTCCGGGTCCACGCGCTTCAGGAGCTGCCGCAGGTTGTAGTACTGGCGGAAGAAGGCGTGGAAGCCCCGCTCCATGTCGAAGGTCGTGCCGTCCCGCAGTTTGTCGGTCCAGGCGCCCGCGCGGCCACCGAGGAACGTCTCCCGCTCGAGCACGGTGACCTGCACGCCCCGCTCGGCCAGGACGACGGCCGCCGCGAGTCCCGCGAGGCCGCCGCCGATGACCACGGCGGTGGTGGGTTGTCCGGGGGATTGCCGGCGGCCTGCGAGCGACGGCAGGGCAACCGCTTGTGCGTGTGTGGAAGGCGCTGGGATCACCGGCAGGGTACTAGTTGCGCACGATCAGCACGACGCCGGCAACCAGCAACGCCGCTCCGAGCACCCGCGACACGTTCATCTCGTGGGGGGAAAAGCCGATCCAGCCGTAGTGGTCGAGCAGCAGCGACATCAGCAGCTGTCCGGCGATCAGCAGGGCGAGCAGCGGCGCCGAACCCAGCCGGGGCGCAAGGAAGGCGGACGCCGCCACGTAGGTGGCGCCAAACAGCCCGCCCAGCCAGTTCACCGGCGGCACGGCGCGGAGGGCCCCGGCGGTGGGCCAGTTCGCCCGCATCAGCAGCAGGTAGACGAGGATACCGACCGTCCCGACCAGGAAATTGCCGAGTGCGGCCAGGCCGGGGTCACCGAGATACTGGCGCACCTGGGAGTTGAGCCCCACCTGCACGGACAGGCCGCCGCCGATCAGCAGCGCGATCACGACGAGCCAGATCGTCATGCGGTCAGGCCTGACGCTGGCGGGCGGGGGTCGCGGGGCGCAGCTCCGCGAGCGTGCGCTCGAGGATGTCGAGGCCCTCGGCGATGATGGCATCGCTGGCCGTCAGCGCCACGAGGAACCGCACCACGTTCTTGTGCCGGCCGCAGGACAGCAGCACCAGGCCGTTGCGCGCGGCCGCCTGCACCAGCTCTCCGGTCAGCCCGGCGTCGGGCTGCGCGGCCTTGCCATCCTTCACGAGTTCCATCGCCACCATGGCGCCCAGGCCGCGCACGTCGCCGATGCAGTTGTACCGGGCGGCCAGCTTGCCGAGCCGCGTGGTGATCAGGTTGCCGATGTGGCTGGCACGGGCCGGCAGCTGCTCCTTCTCCATGGCTTCCAGCACGGCGAGGCCCGCCGCGCAGCCGATCGGGGAGGCGGCGTAGGTGCCGCCGAGGCCGCCCGGCGGGGGCGCGTCCATGATGTGCGCCTTGCCGATCACGCCGGCCAGCGGGAAGCCGCCGGCGAGGCTCTTCGCCACGGTCATCAGGTCGGGCTCCACGCCGGAGTGGTGCATGGCGAACATCTTCCCCGTCCGCCCGAAGCCCGTCTGGATCTCGTCGGCAATCAGCACGATGCCGTGCTGGTCGCAGAGGCTGCGCAGTGCCTGCAGGAACGCGGTGGGCGCAATGTAGAAGCCGCCCTCCCCCTGCACCGGCTCGATGATGATGGCGGCGACCCGGGCGGGCTCGATGTCCTCCGCAAAGAGACGCTCGAGGCCGGCCAGCGCATCGGCCACGCTGACACCGTGGTACTCAATCGGGAAGGGCGCGTGGTGGATCTCGGCCGGGAACGGCCCGAAGCCCGCCTTGTAGGGCGCGGTCTTGCCGGTGAGACCCATCGCGAGCAGCGTGCGGCCGTGAAACGAGCCGCCAAAGCTGATGACCCCCGTGCGGCCGGTGTGCACGCGCGCGATCTTCACGGCGTTCTCCACGGCCTCGGCGCCCGTGGTCACGAAGAGTGTCTTCTTCGGCGTCGGGCCGGGAGCCAGCGCGTTCAGTTTCTCGGCCAGCGCCACCGCCGACTCGTAGGGCGTCACCATGAAGCAGGTGTGGCTGAAGCGGTCGAGCTGCTGCCGGACCGCGGCCTGCACGCCCGGGTGCAGGTGGCCGGTGTTCAGCACGGCGATGCCGGTGCCGAAGTCGATGTAGCGCCGGCCCTCCACGTCCCAGAGCTCGGCGTTCGCCGCCCGGTCCACGTACACCGCCAGCTGGCTCGGCATGCCCCGGGCCATGGCCTGTTCGCGCCGCTGCTGGAGCTGCTGGTTGGTGCTCATGACGGATGCCTCGCGTGGGTGGCCGGAGCCGGGGCGCTCATTGTACGGCGGCCGGCCCTACTTCCACGCGGCGCGGAAGTCCCTGTGCACCGCCAGCGGATCCTCCCGCTGGCCCGCCGACCGGCCGATCTCCGCGGGCCGGTAGCCGGAGCCGATGGCCAGCACCCGGATGTCCTGGCCGGAGCGGGCAAACCGCACCCGCCACGCCTTCACCTTGAGGTGATAGTCGGCGCCATCCCGCCGGATCCGGCGGTAGGCGTGGGGCTGGGGGCCCAGCACGAGCGTGGCGGTGATTCGTTCGCGAAGCGGCAGGCCGGTGCGGGTCTCGATCCAGGCCGCCTGTTCCGCGGCCAGCGGCTCGAAGTGGACCGACCAGGCCGCGATGGGATCCGCCGGCGCCTCCCCGCTGGCGACGCGCTGCACGGCGAGGGCCTCGTCGTGCAGCCAGCCGGTCGCGGACCCGGGATACGCGTCGGTGTAGGGCACGTAGGGCTTGATGTCGAGCACCGGCGTGCCGTCCACCAGGTCCACTTCGCGGATGTGCAGGGTCAGTCCCTCGACGCGCTCCAGGCGGACCGCCGAGAGGCCCAGCGGGTTCGGCCGGTAGGGGGAACGGGTGGCGAACACACCCTTCCGGCCCGACGCGCTCCGGGGCGGCAGCACCTTCGGGCGCCAGCTGTCATTGAGGTGGAACCAGAACAGCACCCAGATCCGCTCCCAGCCCGGGAGGTCCTCCAGCGCGTGCTCGAAGTTCCGGCCGGGGTACAGCTCGATGCGGGCGGTCGCCTCCGTCGCGGCGGCGGGCTGCCGGGCCGCCTCCGCCTTGGACTTGAGCGGGCTGTGGACAATGCCAATGGGTTCGAGGGTCAGCGGGAAGGTCAGGGCGCCGGAGGTCATGCCATAGATTGCCACTTTCCCGGGATTCGTTCATTGACATACCATTTTCAGATCGATAGGATTTCCGTCATACGGCCTGAGAGGTTGCGCACCATGGATCCCGTGACGATTTCCCCGAAGTTTCAGGTGGTCATACCCAAGGAGGTGCGCGATCGCCTCAAGCTCGTGCCGGGCCAGAAGGTCCAGGTCGTGGCGCTGGATGACCGGATCGAGCTCGTACCGGTACGGGCGGCCCGCAAGCTGCGGGGCTTCCTGAAGGGTATCGACATTCGTGTCGACCGGGATGATGACCGTCCACTTTGAGTACCGCGCGTGAACGTCATTGATTCGAGCGCCTGGCTTGAGTATTTCGCGGATGGCCCCAACGCGGGCTTTTTCGCCAAAGCAATCGAGGACACGGCGGCACTCATTGTTCCCTCCCTGAGCCTACATGAAGTTTACAAACGGATCCTGCAGCAGCGCGGGGAGAACGCTGCCCTGCAGGCGATCGCAGTGATGCAGCAGGGCGAGGTGGTGGCACTGGACGGCCCGACGGCGATCAGCGCCGCGCGTCTGAGCCTCTCCGCAAAGCTGCCAATGGCGGACAGCATCATGCTGGCGACCGCCCGACGGCACGAAGCCCTGCTCTGGACCCAGGACGCGGACTTTGCGGGGCTGCCGGACGTGCGTTATCGCGGCGGTCGCGGCTGAACCGGCGTGCTGCGCGGCGGGTCCTGCAGTGACCGCCCGACTCCAGCCACCGGCATCCAGCGCAGCGCCGTGACGGCTGCCGCCAGCAGCCCACCCGCCGCGGCGATCAGCCAGTCATCGGCATGGAGCGGCTCCAGGTGCAGCCAGGCCGCCAGCTGCGGCTGCTGGACCAGGAGGAGCGAGACCAGCACCGTTGCCACGCTGATGACCCGCGCCGGCCAGGTGGCCAGCCGGCTCAGGACGGCGGTCACGCCGGCGCTGGCCAGGGTGAGCGCCACGAGGGCCATGGCCCGGGCGTGCTCCACGTTGTAGCCGCTCCCGAGACTGCGGTCATAGGTCGCCACGACGATCCCCGCGATCACGACGCCAGTGGCAATCACCAGCAGCCACTCGCCCATGCTGAAGAAGCGAACCTGTCGGTTTGCAGCCCCGGGCCGCCGCGGCCGCAGGCGGCCCTCGGGCAGTTGCTGGAAGACCAGCAGCGCCGTCGGGTGGATGACCAGCTCGAGCCAGACTACGTGGATGGGCAGGTAGAGCAGCGGATAGCCCAGCAGCGGAATGAGCGCGGCCGTCACCACGAGGGGGATGTGCACGACCAGCAGGTAGTGGAAGGCCAGCTGCAGGTTGGCGAACAGCTGGCGGCCCTCGGCGATGGCGCCCGCGATGCTGCGGAAGTTGTCGTCGAGCAGTACGATGGCGGCCGACTCCCGCGCGCTGCGCGTGCCCCGCTGCCCCATCGCGATGCCGATGTCGGCTGCCTGGAGCGCCGGCACGTCATTCACCCCGTCGCCCGTGACGGCGACAGTCTCACCAGCGGCCTGCAGCGCACGCACCAGCGCCAGCTTCTCGCCCGGCACGGCGCGGGCCACCACGTCGATGTCCCGGGACCAGCCGTCCTGGTTCTGCGCGAGTCGCTCTGCGAGCTCGGCGCCCAGGATCACCCGGGGTTGCCCGTCGCCCAGGCCGATCTCGGCGGCAATGGCAGCGGCCGTCGCCGGGTGGTCGCCCGTCACCATCAGCACGTGGATACCGGCCGCCCGGCACTGGGCCACGGCTTCCGGCACGCCGCTGCGTACCGGATCCTCCAGGGCGATCAACCCCGCCAGCCGGAAACCTTCGTCAGGCTCGACGCCGGCCGGTTCACCCTCGGCCAGTTCACGCCGGGCCACCGCGATCACCTTGTGCCCGGTGCGCGCCAGTGCGTCCACGCGCTCCCGCCACTGCAGCAGGTCGCCGCTGCCGCCGGTGCACAGGGCAACGACAGTTTCCGGCGCGCCCTTGGTGACGGCCAGGGTCACGGCCAGCACGCCACCGGCCGCGCGGACGATGACGGTCTCCCGCTTGCGATCCTCGGTGAACGGGAACGTGGTGACCACCTGCGGGGTCCGTGCCGGCGCGCCGGCGGCAGCGAGGATCGCGAGGTCGAGCGGATCGCCGGTTTCCGCGCGGGAGGCCAGCGCGGCCAGCGCCAGGACGGCGCCGGTCTCCAGGCCCTGCAGCGGCTCCACGTGGCCGACGTGGAGCTGGCCCTCGGTAAGCGTGCCGGTCTTGTCGGTGCAGATGGTGGACACCCGGCCGATGCTTTCCACGACGACGGCGCGCCGGACCAGCGCCTGCTTCCGGGCGAGCCGGTACACGCCGACGCCCAGGAAGAAGGTGAAGACGACGGGGAATTCCTCGGGCAGGGCCGCGACCGCCAGCGTCACCGCACTGATCAGCGCATCGACGACGCCGTGGCCCTGGGCAATGCGCACCCCGGCGAGGACGGCGCACAGCACCAGGGCGGCCGCCACCAGCACCCGCACGAGTGCATCGATGGCGAGCTGGAGGGGTGTCCGCCCCTGGCGGGCGCCCGCGGCGGAGCGCACGATTTCGCCATACAGCGTCTCCCGGCCGGTGTAGACGATACGCACCCGGGCGCTGCCGGTGAGCAGGCGCGTGCCGGCGAAGACCCAGTGGGCCTCGATGGCTGCGACGAAGTCAGCGCCTTCCGGCAACGGGCCCTTGCGCACCGGCCAGGACTCGCCGGTGAGGGAGGACTCATCCACCTGCGCCGATTCGGCGGCCACCAGGATCCCGTCGGCGGGGAACGGTTCCCCGGTGCCCACCTCGGCCAGGTCGCCCGGCACGAGGGCCGCCACCGGCAGCACCTGCCGGGTGCCATCCCGCAGGACGGTCGCCTCGCTGGCGAGCCGGCTGCGCAGGCCCTGGGTGGAGGCCTGGGTGCGCCGGTGGAGGAACGCGTCCATGCCGACGAAGGGCACCAGCGCCACCAGCAGGACCAGCGCCTCGGTCGTGTCGCCGATGGCCGCAAACAGCACGCTCGTGCCGAGCAGGAACCAGAGCATCGGGTCCCGGGCCGTCTCGCGCAGCAGGTCGCGCCACCCGTGGCCGCCGGCCTCGATGACGTCGTTGCTGCCGTAGCGCCGGCGACGCGCGTCCACGTCGGCTGCACCCAGGCCCTGCAGGCCCGCGGGCAGGTCGACCAGGCGCTCCGGGGACAGGGGACGGCGCAGCATGGCGCCATTATGCGGGTCCGCGCGAAGGCAAGCCCGCACCGGGTGCCTTATAGTGGCGAATTGCATTCAGCAGGGACCGCTGGCCAGGGCATGAGCGCCGGGACGTCCGCCGACTTTTCACGCTTCTCCCGGCGCCTGCCGCTCCTCATCGTCGGCATCATCGTCGCGGCGCTGCTGGCCTATTCCGAGGAGATCCACCACCAGGTCGTCCGGGCCATCGGCCTCGCCGAGCCCGCGATCCGCTCTCTGCCCGTTCTCGGCACCGTCCTCTTCGTTCTGCTGGCCGCCCTGTCGGCGATGCTGGTGTTCTTCTCCGGCCTGCTGCTGGTGCCCATCGGCATCCAGGTCTGGGGGCCGGCCGGCTGCTTCCTGCTGCTGTGGGGCGGCTGGTTCCTGGGCGGGGTGATCACCTACTCCATCGGCCGCCACTTCGGGCGCCCCGTCGTGCTCCGGATGCTCTCCGAGGAAAAGTTGGCGCGCTACGAGAACCGGATTCCCGCATCCAGCTCCTTTGTCGCCGCCGTCCTCACCCAGCTGGTGCTGCCGTCGGATATCTCCGGGTACTTCTTCGGCCTGCTCGGCTACCGGGCCCGGGTCTATCTCGGCAGCCTGGCGCTGGCCGAGCTGCCCTACGCGTTCGGCACGGTGTACCTGGGGAATGCGTTCGTGGAACGGCAGTACGTGCTGCTGCTGGTTGCGGCGGCGCTGGGGATCGTGCTCTTCGCCGTTCTCTGGCTGCGCAGCCGCTAGCCGGCCAGCTGGATACCGGTCGGCGCGAGACGGGCCACGCGCTGGAACAAGTCGGTGTGGCGGTGGTCGCGGATGTCACCCGTCATGGCGCGAAGGCCGCCACCCGCTCGAACACCCAGAACGTGGCCACAGAGCCGATGGCATAGGCCGCTGCCCGGGGCCACCAGGCCGGCACCGGCAGGCGCAGCGTACGGACCAGCCGGGCCAGCAACAGCACCGCCGCCACGAACAGCAGCTGGCCGACCTCGACACCCACGTTGAAGGTGAAGAGCGCCAGCGGGATCTGCTGCGGGGGCAGGCCGATCTCGCTGAGCGCGCCCGCGAAACCGAAACCGTGCAGCAGCCCGAAGGTGAAGGCCACCAGCCAGGGCAGGCGCTGGCTGAGTCCCGGCCGTCCCTGGCGGGAATGCACGATCTCCCCCGCCACGAAGACGATGCTGAGCGCGATCACCGCCTCCACCGGTGGCGGCGGCACGGCCACCCAGCCCAGCGTGGCGGCGGCCAGCGTGATGCTGTGCGCGACAGTGAAGGCGGTGATGGTCCAGACGAGGCGCCGGAAGGTGTCCACGAGGATCAGCAGGGCGAGCACGAACAACAGGTGGTCGATGCCGAGCAGGATGTGCTCCACGCCGAGGACGACGTAGGTCACTGCGACCTGCAGGCCGCCCGGCACCGGCTCGACCCGGAAGGACGGGGAATCCGGCTTCAGGCGGAGCACCTGGCTGGAGCCGTCCGAGCGCTCGAGGCGCACGAGCACGTCGGTGAGGGTGCCGGAGAGGCCGTCGACGGAAATCTCCGCGCCATCGAGGCCGCCGGGGCGGCGGATCCGGGAGCGCTCCACGTGGGCGCGGCCGCTGAATTCGCTCTTCGGCGGACCGACGCGCTGCACGTCCGCCGGCAGCTGCAGGTACAGGCCGAAGCGCAGGTCCTCGCCTGCCGCCGGGACCTTGAACAGCACATCCCAGGTTTCCGCGTCCTGCTGGACCATCTCGAGGTACGCGGGCCGCACTTCGTGGGCCGACGCGGCGGCAGCCAGGCCGAAAAGCAGGGCCAGGCAGGCCAGGTTGCGGATCGCCAGGGCCCTCATTGGCCCTCGATGCGCACCTGGTAGCGGCTGCGAAGCTGCCGATACTGGTCGTCCAGGAGTTGCTGGCGGCGGGCGGCCGACCAGTCCCGGGCCACGGATTCCCGCACCTCGGCGAGCGGCGCCGCACGGCCTGGCGTGCGGGCCTCGATGCGCACCAGGTGCGCGCCGTAGCCGGACTTGAGCGGGCCCACCCACTCCCCCACCGGCTGGTCCCGCAGGGCGACTTCGAACTCCGCGCCGAACAGCCGCGTGATGTCGTCCTCGGTCGCCTGCTCGTAGCGGGACTCGAGCATCAGGCTGTCGCCAAGTGTGGACGGGTCTGTATCGTCGCCACGGACGCGGAGCGCGTCGAGCAGGCCTGCGGCATCGGCCTCCAGCCTGTCACCCCGCTTCGACGGGTCCAGGAACACCTGGCTGAAGTTCAATCGCGACTCGACCCGGTACCTGTCCGAATTCTTCGCCAGGAACTCCGTCAGCTCCGCATCCGTCGGCTCCAGGGCGCTGGCCGCGTCCTCGGAAACGAACTCGAGCTTCTGGCGCAGGCGCCGTCGGATGATCGTGTCGTCCCGGTCCAGGCCCAGGGCGACGCCCTCCCGGTACAGGACCTCCTCGCGGATGTAGTCCTCGACCAGGCCTTCCAGTTCATCCCCGGTCGGCGGGCGCTGCCAGGTGCGGGTGAAGGTGTCGGTGAGGTTGCGGATGCGGCCCTCGGTGACCACGATCTCGCCGCCGCCGGCGCTGGCGGCCGGGCCGCCGAGCCACTGGTAGAGGCCGAACAGCAGCCCGCCAAGGACGAGGAAGTGAACGAGTGGTTCACGGAGCAGGCGGTGGATCATGGCGAACGGTCAGCCGGTGGCCAGGCAGGAAGACGGCGCCAGTATGCCCCGCTTCCGCCTGGGCCGTCAGCAGTTAGTGCTGCCTAGTCCTTCTTGTCCTTCTCCTTGGCGGCGTCCTTGTCCTTCTTGTCCTTGTCCTTCTTGTCCTTGTCGTCGTCATTCTTCAGCGGGTTGCTGACGTCTTCCTTGGCCTTCTCGACCGGACCCTTGTCCTCGAGGCCGACGGCGTCCTTCGCAGTGTCCTTCGCCGCCTCGGCCGGCGAGCAGCGGCCACCGACGCCGACCACGGCCTTCGTCGCCGTGCTCTTGGCGGCCTTTTCCGCCGTGCAGTCCGGATCAGCGATGCCACCCTGTGCGACCTGGCTGGCCAGGGCCAGGGCCACGGTCAAGGCGGCCGTCCTGATGGTTCCAGTGATCATGTTGTGCAATCTCCTTGCTCGGTTAGGTGCAAACGGGGTCTGACCCCGATTGGTCAGGGGGTGTACCAGATGGGCGAGGTCCAGGCGCGCTCGGCGACCGTGGCGGGGACGCCCTCGAGAAGCGGAAGCCCGGCGCGGACCGCGTCGTAGGTGGTCCAGCGGGGCGTCGGTATCTGCAGCACGCGGGCGTAGTAGACCGCGCCCTGGGCCGGGTCGAACGAGTCGTCGGTCCACGTGCCCATCAGCTCGGGGCTGCCAATGTCGTTGGAGTAGGTCGCCGTCTTCAGGTCAACGGTATCGCCAACGGCATCCAGCGACCCGTCGGCCTTCAGCGTGCGATTGCCGGACCAGGCCACGTTGACGATCTTCTCCTGGGGCGACCCGTCCGGGCCGATCCAGCCCTTGATGACCTGGATCCGGTCCAGGTTGCCATCACTGGCATCCTTGCTGGCCCAGACGGTAAAGCGGGGTTTCGCGGCCACGGCCGGCGGCGTGAGCGTGCCGCCCATGGGCACGCCCTTGGCGTAGCCCTGGCGGACGAGATCCGCTCCGTCCTTCGGCTGGTCCGGCAGGTCGAACCCGCCAAACAGTCTCACCTTGATCCGCGGGCCGCTGGTCGCGAAAGTCTCCTTGGCCTTCATCGCGTCCCAGATCGCCGCCCGGGTGTTCTCGGGTGCCCAGACTCCTGCGATGGATCCCGGGTTCAGGTCCCTGGCCTTCGCCCAGCCGCCCACTTCGCCGGTGCGCCGCTGTTCCACGGTGCCGTCAGCGCCCCCGTGGCTGCCGATCGCCCAGTTATCCTCCGCCACGTTGGCGGGCGTGCCGTTGTGATTGTCGGTGCCGCCCACCACGCCGTACTTCCAGGGATTCACGCCCAGGGACTTCTCGTAGGCCAGCCCCTTGACGAGACCGTAGCGCACGAAGTTCTCCCGCTCCATCGTCCGGCCGCTGTAGTCGGCCAGGGAATCGGCATTCTCGAATCCGGCGAACTCGTCGGCCGCCCAGAACTTCCGGTGCACTTCCGAGTTGCCCTTGATCTGCATCATCTCGATGAGCGGCTCGAACCGGGCGCGCAGCGCGGCGTAGTCCCGGTCCAGCGGCTTGCCGGAGGAGTCGTCCGGCGCGAACATCATCTTCTTGCTGGCGTTGGAGTTGTGGGGCACGGCAAAGACCTTCATGCCCTTCTCCTCCAGGCCTGCCATCCACAGCCACAGGCCCTCCTCCCGGTTGATGTCCACGTAGCTCATGGGCATGTCCGGCACGTTGGTGTCCCGGAAGAAGACGTTGCGGTGCAGGTTGCCGCCCTTCGGCGCGGCGCTCCACTCGAAGGCCGGGATGGTGGTGAAGACGCCAGGCTCGTTGTACTTCTCCGCAGCCTCGATGATCACCTTCCAGGCGCTCTTCACTGTCTCAGGCCCGGCGTAGAACGGCGCGTGCTGGGGCGTGCTGCCGCGGTTGTTGGCCACGACGTACTTGGCGAACCAGGCCTCCCGTTCCTCGAAGCCGGTCATCGTGCGGAGCTCCTTCAGGAGCTCCTGGTCGTGGCCGGGCGCGCCCTCCACCATGGTGGAATACATCTCGCCCAGGTATTCGGCGTGGTCCGTGACGGCGGCGAAGTCCAGGGGACGGTCGATCTTCACCTTCTCGCCGTTCACCTCCATCTCCTCGCCCCGGGCAAAGCGATAGGCATCGGCGGGCGTCAGGCGCGTGCCGCCCAGGTAGGCGTCCAGCGAGTAAGCGGTGTGCAGGTGGGTCTCGCCGAAGTAGGCCTCCTTCATCGGATTCGACGGGACGGCCGGCGCCGCGGCGACGGCCGGTGCCTCTGCCGCCGGAGCTTTCTCCGCCGTTGCGGGGGGCTTGCCGCCGCAGGCGGCAAGCGCGCTGCAGGCCAGGACCGTGGCGATGACGTGGGCTGAGGTGGGGCGTCGAACGTAGGACATGGTCTGCTCCGGCCCTGCGGCTAGTTGGGTGTGTACCAGATGGGTGAAGTCCAGGCCCGCTCCTGGTGCGTCATGGGCACGTCGGGCGACATGGTGATGCCGAAGCGCTGCTGGTCGTAGGCCGTCCAGCGGGGCGTCGGGATCTCGAGGACGCGGACGTAGTAGAAGGCCGGCTCCGCCGGATCGAAATCCGGATCCCGCCAGGCGGAACGCAGATCAGGATCGCCGATCGTGTTGCTCCACGTGGCGTCCGGCACGTTGACGGTGTTCCCCACGGCGGGAACCTTGCCGTCGGGGCCGGGCTTGCGGCGCTCCGCGTCGCCCCACACCACGTCGTAGACCTTCTCGTGGGTCTTGCCGGCCTCGTCGAGCCAGCCCTTCACGATCTGGATGCGGTCCAGGTTGCCGAACAGCGGGTCCTTGAGGGCGCCAACGAGGAAAGTCGGTGCGGCGTTGCCGGCGGGCCGCCGGGTGAGGTCGCCACCCATCGGCACGCCGCGGGCGTAACCGGCGTCGGCGAGCCTGGCGCCCACCGCGTCGCGCGCGCCGAAGTCCCAGCCGCCGAAGAAGCGGACTGTCATCCGCGTGCCCGAGGTGGCGTAGACCTCCTTGCGATACATGGCATCCCACAGGGCGGCGCGGGTGTTCTCGGTCGCCCAGACCGCCGCGTAGCCCGCCGCGGTGTAGTGCCAGGTGTAGCGGGTCTTGCCGAAGCCTTGTTTCGACACGTGGCTCCAGCGTTCGGGCCGGGGCTCCTGGATGACGTGCTTGCCGAAGAAGTTGTCCTCCTCGATGGACGTCAACGAGTTGTGCACGTCGGTGCCGCCGATCATGCCGAACTTGAACGGGTTGACGCCGAGCTGGCGCTCCAGGGCCAGGCCGTTCATGAGGCCACCCCGCAGGTACATGAAGGGGAGCATGGCCCGCGTGGTGGGCTCGCCCTCCATCGTCAGGTTCCCGTACTCCCAGCCCGCCACCGCGTAGTCCGCGAATTCGTCGTTGGGCGAGAGCATCGGGTGGGTCTCGCTGTTGCCCTTCGTCTGCATGACCTCCTGAAGGCGTTCGAAGCGGGCGCGGCGCTCGGCGTAGTCCCGGGTCAGCGACTGGCCGGCGAAGGTCTTCAGCTCGAACATCCGGCCGTTCGACAGGTTGCCGTTGTGGGGAATCGCCAGGACCCGGCCGCCGGTCTTCGCCTCGTAGTTCGCCAGGAACTCCCAGAGTTTCTCGGGATCCTCGCTCTGCCAGGAGGAGAAGGGCAGGATCTGGTCGGCCCGGGCCTTGTCGTCCCGGAACAGGATATTCCGGTGCAGGTTGTTGCCGCCGGGCACGGACGTCCACTCGTAGCCGATCATGGCCGTAAAGCGGCCCGGCTCGTTGTACTTCTCGGCGGTTGCCGTGTACGCCTGCCAGACCGTCTTCAGCAGCGGCCCGACGATCGCGGGATCGGTCAGCGGCTTGGGCAGCGTGCCCTGGGCCTGGGCCGAGATCAGCTCGTTGGTGGCGTCGGCTGCCTGCTTGCCGCCCGCTTTCAGCATGTCGCTCCAGCGCTTCACGGCAGGATCGCTGACGAGCTTCTCGTTGCCGTTGTAGACCTCGAAGCCGACGCCGAGGCCCTCGGCGTGATCGGAGACGACCAGGAAGTCCATCGGCCGGGAAAGCTTCACTGCAATACCCGTGGACGACGTGACCTGCTCGCCCCGGGCGAACCGGTAAGCCTCCTCGGGCCCCAGGCGATCGCCGTTGAAGAAGGCGTCGCCGGAGTTGGCGGTGTGATGGTGGGTGTCGCCGAACCAGGGCCGCGTCGGGTACGCGCGGTTGGCATAGGGGGAGTAGCTCTTGTCCTTGGCGGGCGCGGCGGCCACCGACGCCTCGATGTCGTCGGCGCCGTGCACGAGGCCTTCCTCGGTGGCGGAAGCCGCGCCACCGGCCGCGAGCACGAGAACTGTGCCAGCCAGCGCACTCCATCGACAATTCCAGCTCATGAGGCTCACTCCCCTTGTTCCTGCACGTCCGGGGTCCAGTCCGTGGCCGGATCCCGGGGCGGGCGGATACGCAACGGCATTGAGGCGGTCAGGAAAATCCCGTCACCCTCGAGCCGGTTCTCGGCGCTGAACTCGTGGTACCAGCGCAGGTCCAGGGTCAGCGGCATCTTCGTCTTGATCTGCCAGGAGATCTCCGGGCCGAACCCGGCCACCTCGCCCTTGAAGTCGCCCAGCACGGCGGCAGACCCGCTGTCGCTGCTGAGCTGCTTGTAGTAGTACCCCACCAGGCCGCCGGACCAGCCCTGCGGCAGGTGCTGCTTGCCGGCGAGTTCCAGGTGGAGTTCGGTGCCGGAATCGTAGTCCTTGTCCTGGTTCTCCCCGTTGAAGGTCACGCCGGCCACCGCCGACAGTTCCCGGCCGCCCTTGAAATTGGCCATGGTGTAGGCGCCGCCCACGTCGAGCGCCCAGCGGTTGCTGCCCAGGTTGGCGATGCTGTCCTGGTCGTAGGAGCCGATGGGAATCCACACCGAGGAGTAGCCGCTCCAGGCGCGGAACCTGTCGCCGTCCCGGTGCTTCCAGCCCAGCGACGCGCCGACGATCGGATCGCCGAAGCCGCTGTCGCTGTCGGACCTGCCCCGGGAGATCTCGGTGCCATCCGGCAGCTGGACCGAGCCCCGGGCATCCACGTCGATGGTGCCGAAGGGCAGAAGCGCACTGAAGGCCAGGCGCCCGCCCGCCACGCTGATGTCCGTTACCCAGGTGAACTGGGGGATGTCGATCAGGGCCTCGGCAGTCATGTCCTGCGCAAGGAAGCCGCCCACGGGGAGGAAGTCGCTGCTCGAGGCGTCGTAGAAATAGACGTCGTTGGTGAGGTAGATCCCGGGCTTCGGTACGAAGGCCGCGAGCGGGCCCCGCTTGCCGAGGAGGTACACGCTCTTGCCGCCATCGGCGGCTTGCAGGGTGCCACTGAAGCAGAGCAGCAGCGCCATGGCAGCAAGTTTGGGGAGGGAACAGAAATGGCCGGCAGTCACATCCGCCTCCGGAATTGACGCAATGGGAACATCCAATGGCCGGCCGGGCGAGCGCTGACCCCACTCCAACCCGGCGTCTGGCAGTACTGACGCCCGGAAGGGCGATCCTGCGGACGATTATCAGTCAATAAGATAGGTATTTGCCGCGGCGCTGAGTATTGGCAGGACTGCCGCCGGTGTCCAATACCGTCCGTGACCGACTTTGATACGCTGGATGAATCGTGATTGAACTCCGGCTCATTCAGCACGCGCTTGCCCTCGCCCGGTTCGGCAATTTCGGGCGCGCCGCCGACTCGCTGGGCATCAGCCAGCCATCCCTCACCCGGAGCATTGCCTCGCTCGAGGCGTCCCTCGGAGTCAAGCTGTTCGACCGGCACCGGCGCGGGATCGAACCCACGGCATTTGGCGCCGTGTTCCTGGCCGACGGCAAGGTGCTGCTGGCGAACGAGGCGGCCCTCTACTCCAGGATCGAGGCCCTGGCCGGCCTGCAGGAAGGAGCCCTCGTCATTGGCGCCGGTCCCTACGCCAGCGAGATCTCGGTGGGCCAGGCGGTCGCCCGGGTGTCGGCGGCGCACCCGCGCCTGCGCGTGGAAATCGCTTCCCTGGACCCGGAAGACATCGTGCGCCTGGTCAAGGAGGGACGCTGCGAGGTGGGCATCGTGGACATCGCCGGCCTGGAGCACGAGCCGGACCTGGCCGTGGAGGCCCTGCCGCCGCACCCGGTGCATCTCGCCTGCCGCCCGGGACACCCGCTGGCCGGGCGCGGCGCGTTCCAGCTGGAGGAGGTACTGCAGTTTCCGCTGGTGACGACGACGTTGCGCGGAATCGTCGCGGCAGTCGCGGGACAGAACTCGGCGGTCGGCCACCTGGACCGGCAGACCGGCAACTTCGCGCCGGCGATCCTGGTCAATTCCCTGAGCCTGGCGCGGCAGATTGCCCGCGACTGCGACGCCCTGTTCCCGGGCACTCGGGCCATGCTCGACGCCGATGTGGCCGCCGGCCACCTGGTCTGCCTGGACTTCCGCATCCCCATGATGCAGACCAACTACGGGATCGTCAGGCGCCGGGACCGAACGCCATCGCCGGCGCTGGACCTATTTGTCAGTGTCCTCCGGGACGTCGAGGCGGGAATCGCCGGCTCCTAGACGCCTCGCCCGTGAAAATCGGGGTCAGACTGCGATTGATCAGGGCGAGTACCAGATCGGCGAGGTGTAGGCACGTTCCTGGGTCGTCATCGGGACCTCCGGCGGCATCTTGATGCCATAGCGCTTTGCCTCGTAGGCGGTCCAGCGCGGCGTGGGAATCTCGATCACGCGGGCGTAGTAGAACGCGCTCTCTGCCGGATCGAAGTCCGGGTCCTCCCAGACCGCGATCAGCTCCGGAGAGCCGATGCTGTTGGTCCAGATCGCGTTGGCCACGTCGACCGTGTTGCCAACCGCGGGCAGCTTGCCGTCCGGGCCGGGCTTGCGGTCGCCGGACCAGGCCACGTCGTAGACCTTCTCCTGGGTATTGCCGGCCTTGTCCATCCAGCCCTTCACGACCTGGATGCGGTCCAGGTTGCCGCTGTAGGGATCCTTCATGGCGGCCAGCAGGAAGCTGGGGCGCTTGCCATTCGGCGCCTTCCGCAGGTCGCCGCCCATGGGCACGCCCTTCGCGTAACCGACGCTGGCCGGGAGCCGGGTGGCCGTGTCCTGCGCCGTGAAGTCCCAGCCGCCGAAGAAACGCACGGTCATGCGGGATCCCGTGGTGGCATAGGTCTCCTTGCGCTTCATGGCGTCGAACACCGCCTCCCGGGTGTTCTCGGTCGCCCACACCGCGGCGTAGCCCGAGGCGGCCTGCTGCCAGCCCATCACGTTGAGCTTCGGGTCGGGCGCCTGGATGACCACGTGCTCCCACCGGTGGGGGCCCGGCTCCACGCCGGAGTGCTTGCCGAAGAAGTTGTCCTCCTCGGCCGTGGAGAGCGAGGTGTGGGAGTCGGTGCTGCCCACCATGCCGAACTTGTAGGGATTGACGCCGAGCTTGCGCTCCAGCTGCAGGCCGGTCTTGAGTGCCGAGCGGGCGTACTCCCACTGCAGCATCTCGTTCTTCTTGAGCTGGGTGCCGTTCAGGTTGGAGCGGTCCCACACCTCGTAGCCCGCGAACTCGTCGTTGGGCGAGAGGAAGGGATGGGACTCGCCATCACCCTTGATCTGCGTCGCCTCGATCAGCGGCTCGAACCGCGCCCGCAGGCTGGCCAGTTCCTTCGTCAGCGGCTTGCCGTCGAAGGTCTCTACCGTGAACATCCGGCCGTTGCTCAGGTTGCCGTTGTGGGGGATCGCCAGCACCTCGGCGCCCGTCTCCGCCTCGAAGGCGGCCAGGTGCTTCCAGAGGTTCTCCGGGTTCTTGCTGTCGAACTGGGAGTACGGCAGCGTCCGGTTCGCCACGCTGGCGTCGCCCCGGAAGATGACGTTCCGGTGCAGGTTGTCACCGCCGATGGCAGTCCACTCGAAGCCGATCAGCGCGGTGAAGCGGCCCGGCTCGTTGTATTTGTCCGCGAGGGCCGTGTAGGCCTGCCAGGCATTCCGCACCGCCTTCTCGCTCTTGATGGGCGGCACGTCGCCGGACAAGGACCCCACGATCTTCATGGCCGTGGCGAACATGCGGTCGTAGTTGCCGCTGGTCAGTTCGGTGAACCACTCCTTGCCGACCGCCGTCGACAGCACCTCCGGATCGCCGCTCAGCAACTGGGGCATCAGGCCGTACATCTCGGCGTGGTCTGCGATGACCAGGAAATCCAGCGGCCGGGACAGCTTCGCCCGAAGGCCGCCGGTGCTGGTGACTTCCTCGCCCCGTGCAAAGCGGAAAGCGTCCTCCTGCCCGACCCGGTTCATGGTGCCGGCGTCAACCGAAACTGCGGTGTGCAGGTGAGTGTCGCCCCACAGGACCCGGGTGGGGAAGTTACGCCCGGCGTAGGGCGAGAACTGCGGGCCCGCGACCCGCTCCAGCGCCTCCCGGGTCGGCGGCTCGTCGGCGAGCACGCCGGTGGCGAGGAGGCAGGCGACGATTGCGAAGGTCGGGTTGGCGCGCATTGGAATCAACTCCCTGAATCGGGGTCTGGCCCCGTTCTTGCGGTTGGCTATTTGGGAAAGAGCAGCGTCACGACGAAGCGGACACCGAGCCCCTCGGGCCCGTTGGGCGGACTGTCGGCCCAGTACCGCAGGCCGCCGCCGACGCTGACCAGCTGCCCGCCGACGCGGGTCACCTTGGTGACGATCGCATTGACCGGCACCGACCACTCCTCGCCTTCCCAGTCGTAGGTGCTCTCGGTATTGAGGGAGTAGGTCCAGGCCGTCGGCGTGGTGTAGGAGAGGAACGGCTGCATGAACGTGGCGTTCACGTCCGCGCGATCGTCATCGCCGGCGAAGGACCAGAGGTGATTAGCCAGGATCCCGTAGGTCCAGCCGTGCTCCTGCTTGAGCACGACCGCCGTGGGGCCCGTGGCCCACTGGTCCGACGTCAACAGGTCGTCGGTGCCCGTGGGCAACAGGAACGCGGGACCAACGCCCCAGATCCAGCCGCCCGCCGTGGGGGCCTTGGGCGAGAAGAACAGGCTCTGCACCACGTCACCCAGGCCAAACTGGCTGCCTTCCCCGGGGACGATGTCGTCCTGGGCAATGACCGGCAGGATGGTCCGCGAAATGACGTTCCAGTCCTGGTTCAGCTCGATGGGCACGACGGGCTGCACGTTGAGCAGCCACTTGTCGCCGTCCTCGGTGGGCCCGATGTCCTGGTCGTAGTTGAGCTGGAACGGCACGCTGATGAGCGCCGCCACCGGATTGGACAGCTTCTTGGCGAGCTCGGCGCTGTCCTGCTGGGCCAGCACCGGCGTACCAGTGAAGGCGATGACAGGCAGGAGCAGCAGCCGGGCAATCTTCATCCTAGAAGGTCCAGGCGAAACCCACCGTCGGGCCGCCCTCACCCACGTCCATCAGGAAGCGGTTGGCGCCTTCGCCGTCGTCGTAATCCACGTCCAGGTGGCGATAGCCGATGAGCACGCTGGCGTGCTCGCTGAGGTGCCAGTCGGCAAAGGCGCTGGCGTGCCAGCTGAAGTCGCTGCCGGTGCCCAGCGGGGCGACGTCGCCACGGACTATGAAGGTCCACTTCTCACCGAGGGGCAGTGCGTAGCGGAGGCCGTAGATGACGTCCACCCAGTCCTCGCTGAGGGTGCCGCTGATGTCCTCGCCCAGGGGGCCGCCGCCCACGACGGTGACCGTGGAATCCACGTCCCAGTACCGAAGACCGGTGTAGGCATCCAGCCGGTCGGTGACGGCAATCGAGGCATCCAGCTCGGCGATCAGCTGGTCAAGCTCCACCGTGGCGCGGGTCTGGCCAAACGGGCCGAGCCCGTTCTTGTCCGTCTCCAGGTCCATGTAGATCAGGTCGGCCACGACCGCAAAGGGACCGTTGTCCCCCCGGTAGGCGGCCATGGCGCCGAATTCCAGGTTATCGAGGATGTCGCCGAAGCTGACGTCCACGTCGCCTTCGACGGGGCCGACACCGGCGGTGCCATCGATGCCGGCGCCGATCATGTAGAGGACCGCGGTGTGGGTCCACTCGTCGGCGAGGGCGGGCGAGGCGATCAGCAGAGCCAGCAGCGCGGATGGAAGGCGTTTCATGGGTAGCATCCTGTCGGTTACGGTGTGTACCAGATGGGTGAAGTGTAGGCTCGCTCGGTCACTGTCATCATCGTCCCGGGCAACGGCTGCACATTGAAGCGCTGCGCGTCATAGGCCGACCAGCGCGGCGTCGGGATCTCGATGACGCGGGTGTAGTAGAAGGCCAGCTCCTTCGGGTCGAAATCCGGGTCCTTCCAGACAGCGATCAGCTCCGGTGCGCCGATGGTGTTGGTCCACGTTGCGTTGGCCAGGTCGACCGTGCTGCCCACGGACGGCAGCTTGCCGTCCGCGCCGGGCTTGCGGTCGCCGCTCCAGGCCACGTCGTAGACCTGTTCCTGCAGGTCGCCCTTCGCATCGAGCCAGCCCTTGATGACCTGGACGCGGTCCAGGTTGGCCCCGATCGGGTCCTTCAGCGCCGCCACGAGGAAAGTCGGCGCCTTGCCGGCCGGGGCCTTCTTCAGGTCACCGCCCATGGGCACGCCTTTGGCGTAGCCGGCCACGGCCGGGCTGCGGGTGCCAGCGTCGGCAGCCTGGAAGTCCCAGCCGCCGAAGAAGCGCACGGCCATGCGCGAGCCCGTGGTGGCGTAGGTCTCCCGGCGCTCCATGGCGTCCCAGATGGACTCCCGGGTGTTCTCCGTGGCCCAGACGGCGGCGTAGCCGGAGGCGCTGACCTCCCAGTCCATGATCTTCACGCCGGTCTTCGGGTTGGCCATGAACGTGGCGCTGATGCGCTCGGGCTTCGGCTCGCCGGAGGACACCTTGCCGAAGAAGTTGTCCTCCTCCATCGCGGACAGGCCGGTGTGCGCGTCGGAGCTGCCGATGAGGCCAAACTTGAAGGGATTGGTGCCGAGTTCCTTGCCGAGCTTGAGGCCATTCTTCAGGGCGGACCGCGTGTACTCGAACTCCAGCATGTCCTTCGTCTTCACCACGCTGCCGTCGAGGTTGGCCTTGTCCCAGCGTTCGAAGTTGGCAAATTCGTCGTTCGGGGAGAGGAACGGGTGCGTCTCACCGTCGCCCTTGGTCTGGGTGGTCTCGTAGAGCCGCTCCCACTTCGCACGGGTCTCCGCATAGCCGCGATCAATCTTCTTCCCGGTGCCCGGCTCGATGATCGGGAACATGCGGCCGTTGCTGAGATTGCCGTTGTGGGCAATGGCCAGCACGCTGCCGCCGGTCTTGTCCTCGTAGGCCTGCATCCACTTCCACAGGTCCCGCGGATTGTCGGTTCCCGTCGGCGGATACACGGTCAGCGGCACGACCTGGCTGGCCCTGTCGCCGTTGTCGCGGAAGATGACGTTGCGGTGCAGGTTGTTGCCGCCGGTGTTGGAGGTCCACTCGTAGCCGATGAAGGCCGTGAACCGGCCGGGCTCGTTGTACTTCTCGGCGGCGTCGATGGTCGACTGCCAGGCGGCCTTGTACGCGCGCGTGTCGGGCCGGTACATCAGCGTCTCGGGAAACGTGCCCTGGGAGAACGCCGAGATGATCTCAAGGGCGGCCTGGGACCCCTTGCCCGACATGATCAGGTCGTACCACTGCTTGCCCGTCGGGTCTGCCAGCACTTCCGGCTTGCCGGCGAACAGGTCCGGGAAGAAGCCCATGTTGTCCGAATGGTCGGCGACGACCAGGAAGTCCAGCGGGCGGGACAGCTTCACCGGCTGGCCGCTGGAAGCGGTGATCTCCTCGCCTCGTGCAAAGCGGTATGCATCCAGCGGGCCGACCCGCGCGCCGAAGGCGCCGGCGTCCATCGAGTAGGACGTGTGCAGGTGGGTGTCGCCGAACAGCGGGCGGGTGGGGAAGTTGCGGCCGGCGTAGGGTGAGTAGGGTCTCGCCGGGAAGGACTTGCCGACCTTGTCGGCGGTGAGGGTGCCCATGTCACCGGTGTGGTCGTCAGCCGCCCCAGCCGTACCTGCGATGAACGTGGCCAGCGCCAGACACAGGGCGGCCTTTGGCAATGTAACCTTCATTGGCATTCTCCCGAAAATATTAACTCTCGCGGCGGTCGTATCGCTGGAAATTGTATGCCTGCCACGGCGCCATTGCATCCGGTAAGGCCAGCAGGGACTGTTCGTCAACCCGAAACAAAACGGCCGCACCTGCCTCGCGACAAGTGCGGCCGTCGTGCGGACCGTTTACTGCTTGCCCGCGTTACTCGTGACTGCTTCCATCACGTTGTCCAGGTTGAAGCTGCCCGGCTTCTGGCGCGGCGGGAAATCGCGGAAACTCTGCAGCCACTGGCCCACGTAGCCGGCCGCGGGCGCGATCATGAACATGCGCTCGGCAAACCAGCGGTCGTAACCGAAGCCCACGTCCCGCGCCTTCTCGAACGGATCCATGCGCAGGTTGGTGATGATCGGAGCGCGCATCTTCACGAAGGGCTCCTGCCACACACTGAGGCCGACCGAATCCTGCCGCAGGAAAGTGGCCTTCCAGTTGCCGTAGCGAAGGGCTGCCACACTGCCATCGTCGGTCCAGTAGATGAACTCCTCCCGCGGCCACTTGCCCTCGCCCTTCAGCGCCGGCATCAGGTTGTAGCCATCCATGTGCACCTTGTAGGTGGACCCCCCGACGCTGCGGCCCTTGAGCATGTCGGCCACGACCGTGGTATCACCCGCCGCCGCGAGTAGCGTGGGCAGCATGTCCTCGTGGGCGCCAACGTCGTTGATCACCGTGCCGGGCTTGATGACGCCGGGCCAGCGGATCACGGTGGGCACGCGATAACCGCCTTCCCAGTTGGTGTTCTTCTCGCCGCGGAACATGGTGGTGCCACCATCGGGCCAGGACATTTCCTCGGCGCCATTGTCCGTGGAGTACATGACGATGGTGTTCTCGTCGAGGCCCAGGGCCTTCAGCTTGGCGAGCACCTGCCCGACGTGGTTATCATGCTCGACCATGCCGTCGGCGTAGATGCCGAGGCCGGTCTTGCCGTCGGACTCCGGCTTGAGATGCGTGAAGATGTGCATCCGGGTGGAGTTGTACCAGAGGAAGAACGGCTTGTCGGCGCCCTTGGCCCGCTCCATGAAGTTCAGCGCCTTGGCAGTCACCTCGTCGTCGATGGTCTCCATGCGCTTCTTGGTCAGCGGGCCTGTGTCGGTGATCTTGCCGTTGGCATAGCTCTCGATGACGCCCCGGGGGCCAAAGCGCTTCTTGAATTCGGGACTCTTCGGGTAGTCTGGATTTTCCGGCTCTTCCTCGGCGTTCAGGTGGTAGAGGTTGCCGTAGAACTCGTCGAAGCCGTGGGCCGTGGGCAGCATCTCGTCCCGGTCACCCAGGTGGTTCTTGCCGAACTGCCCGGTCATGTACCCCTGGGCCCTGAGCAACGTGGCGATCGTCGGGTCTTCCTTCTTCATGCCCTCGGGCGCGCCCGGCAGGCCGACCTTGGTGAGACCGGTGCGGATCGGCGACTGGCCGGTGATGAAGGCGGCACGGCCGGCGGTGCAGCTCTGCTGGCCGTACCAGTCGGTGAACAGCGCGCCTTCCTTCGCGATGCTGTCGATGTTGGGGGTGCGGTAGCCCATCATGCCGTTGTTGTAGGCGCTGATATTGAAGCCGCCGATGTCGTCACCCCAGATGATGAGGATGTTGGGCTTCTTCGCGGCCTGGGCGCTGGTCCCGACCGTCAGTAGCAGCAGGGACAGGAGGCCGCCTGCCATTCGCGAGAATGCAGCTGGTGTTCGCATGGTTATTCCCCAATTGCGGTGCGCCCGGTAATCAGGCCCATTCCGCCAAGCGAGTATGCAGGGCGGCGGATCATGCGTCGAATGCATGAAAGGCATGGTCATGATAACTTTCCCGCATGGACATCGACCTTCGTCACCTCCGGCACGCCCGTGCCCTGGCAGAACACGGCAACTTCGGCCGCGCCGCCCGCGCGCTGCGCCTGTCCCAGCCCGCCCTCTCCCGCAGCATCGCCGAGCTGGAGCGCCAGGTTGGCACGCGGCTCTTCGATCGCAGTACCGCCGGCATCGAACCCACGGACATGGGCAGCCTGCTGCTGGAGCGCGCGGGGGAACTGCTCGCCCGGTCGGAGGACCTTGGTCGCGAGATGGACTCCCTGCAGGGCCGCGGTGCGGGTGCGCTCCGGATCGGCGCGGGCACCTACACGGCCGAGATGCTGGGGGGCGATGCCCTGGCAGCGCTGCTCCGGGGGAGTCCGGACGTGCAGGCCCGGGTGGTCGTGGACAACGTGCTGAACCTGTTGCCGCTGCTGCGCCGGCGGGAGCTGGATATCGTCATCGGCGACGCCTCGGTGATTACTGACGACCCCGAATTCCATATCACCGGGCTCGCGCCCCGCCAGGGCTATTTCGTCTGCCGGAAGCGCCACCCGCTGGCAAAGCAGCCGTCACTGACGCTGAAGGACATCCTGGCGTTTCCCCTGGTGTCCACCTCGCGCCTGCCGCCCCGCCTGCTCGGCCCCATCGTCGCGGCCGCCCGGCGTTCGGCCAGTCCGGCCGATGTCCACACGGCGCCCGCCATCACCTGCGAGTCACTGGGCATCATGAAGTCCATCGTGGCCGGGTCCGACGCAATCGCGATCCTGCCGCTGACGGCGATGGTGGGAGAACAGGCAAGCGCCCTGTTCACCGTGCTGCCGCTGGTGGAACCCTGGCTGCAGGGCAAGTTCGCCATCATCCGCCTGGCGCGCCGCACCCCGCCCCCGTCCGGCGAGGTGTTCGTGCGGCTGCTGCTGGCCAAGGACGCGGAGCTGACCCGCGTCACGGCGGCAATGGAGGCCAGGCTGGTTGCGGACCGCCGCCCGGCGCCAGCGGCCCGGCGGCGCAAGTAAGCCCGGGGCGTCCAGCTCAGGACGGCCGGCTCAGAGCACCGCCGAAGCCAGGCTCCGGGCCAGTTCCTCCAGCGGCATCCGGGTCGCCAGCACCGCCAGCATGGGCACGCCGGCCGCAAGCGCCACCGAGATGACGGTAGCGCGCTCCACCGGGATGACGCGCATCTCCCAGATCGACGCAATGATGGCGTTGAGGTCGGCGGCGGTGGACGCATCGGAGGTCGCCAGCAGGTCACTGGTGCTGGCGCCTGATATGACCCATTTCCGCTCGAACGCCTGGTGGAACTCCGTCGCCAGGTGGCCGTAGCGGACGATGGCACCGCTTTTCAGTGCCGACAGGCAGGGAACAAAGGCGGCCAGTGGTCCGATCACGATGACCAGGACCAGCCCGATCCAGGCAGCCACCGCCGCTTGCACGGTTTCCACTGCAATCGACTGCGCACTGAGGTCCCGGATAAAGCTCGCCGCCAGCGCCGAGCCAATGGCAAACAGCATTCCATTGAAGACGGTCGGATAGAGGGACAGGAAGCTCAGCCCGCCCGTCCGGTCCGGGTGCAGGACCGACAGCTGGAGCGGGATCCGCGCCAGCTGGAACATCAGCCACGTCAGCGCCGCGAACCGCCAGAGCCAGCGCAACAGCAGGAACTGGAAGAGCGGGGCGCTGACGTACCGGGCGGCCTGTCCCGCCCAGGACAGGACCGCGGCGCCGTCCTGCAGGCGACCTTCCCAGGCAGACGGATCGATCGTCACCGTGTAGCTGAGAATGAAGGCCGGGAGGATCATCGCGAGCGCCAGCATCAGTCCCTCCGCCAGCCGGGAACTCGTGCGACGGTCGGCTGCCGCCAGCGCGGCGGTGAGGCGCGGCACATCCGTGCCGGCCACGAGGCGCATTGTGCGGAAGCTGTCGATCACCAGCGTGATGCGGGCATCTGCCTTGCGCTCCGCGAACACCAGCGCGAAGACGGCGACGGCGAACCGCGCTACCGCCGAGGGATCGGCGAAGAAACCCAGCGGCTGCCGGTCGCCGGTCAACAGGCTCTGCAGGCCGGCGAGCAACGCCGGCAACAGCCAGCAAACTGCCGCCAGGATCCCTGCAGCCCGGAGTCCCGGCAGCTGGTCGGGTTGCAGCAGCCCCAGTCGCCGCAGGGCGCCGTGGAACGGGCCACCGATGATCAGGGACAGCCGTTCAGGAGGACGGTCACCGCTGTCCGCTTCGCCTGTGCTCATGCGCACCGTCGCCGCCCCCTGGAAACTGCGGCAACTTTGCCCGAAACGCCCCCGACCTCACAAGGAAGCCCGGTTGCAGTGGCTGGACCCCGACGCCAATAATGCCGCCCTGGCCACCCGGCCTGCCCAGGACGTGAACACATGAACAACCAAGTTCCCCGGCTGACCGCCCTGCTCGTGGTGTTGCTTCCCGCCGTCACCCAGGCCGACAACCTGGCCGGTGCCGACCGCTTCCTGTGCGCCTCGTCGCGGGTCGTCCGCTGCTATTCAGTCGGCGACTGCGAATCCGGCCCACCCTGGGAGTGGAACATGCCCTCGTTCATCCACGTCGACCTGAAGAAGAAGTTGCTCAGCACCCCGGCGGCCAGCGCCGAGCAGAGGCGCTCGCCGCTCACGCACGTCGCGCGGGACGCCGGGCAGATCATCGTCCAGGGCACGGAAAACGGCCGGGCGCTGAGCATGGTGATCGACGAAGGGACGGGCCTGGCGTCGTCAGCCATCGCGCTGGACGGCATCACCGTCAATGTCTTCGGCGCCTGCACCCCGGACGCGTAGGAGCGCCGACCGGCGCAAGCCGCCCCCCACAACCCCAGAATCAGGACCAGCGACATGAGCATTCGGATTGCCCTCACCATCATGGCGGCCACAGCGGTTTGCACGGCCCACGCCCAGACCGCCCCCGTCGCCGCCCCCACCGGCCAGAAGTCCCTTTCGGCCACCATGAACGTCTACGTCTTCCCCAACGCCGGCCAGGCGACCTCCCAGCAGTCGAAAGACGAAGGCGAGTGCTACAACTGGGCCGTGCAGAACACGGGGAGCGACCCGTTCCAGATTGCGAAGCAGGAGGAACAGCAGCAACAGCAGACCGCCCAGCAGGAGCAGCAGGCCAAGCAGGCCGGCAAGGGCACCGGCGCCAAGGGCGCGCTGGGCGGTGCTGCCGCCGGCGCACTCATCGGCGAGATCGCCAGCGACGATGCGGGCAAGGGAGCGGCCATCGGCGCCGGCGTCGGCCTGGTCGGCGGGCGCATGAAGGCGCGCAAGCAGCAGGAGCAGGCCACGGAGCAGGCCCAGCAGCAGGGCCAGGCCGCTGCCCAGGCCTCGGCGGGTCAGCTCGACAACTTCAAGAAGGCCTTCAGCGTCTGCCTCGAGGCCAAGAAGTACATGGTGAAGTACTGAGGTTGCTCACGTTGGCGTGGCAACAGTAAGGAAGACCGGCACCCGCGACCTGCGGATGCCGGCCCACCCTGATCGTGGCGGTAACGGCTACTTGGTGGGGTAGCGCGCTGTGTTCGCGTCGTCGTCGGCGCAGTTGGTCTGCTTGTCCGCCGGCAGCTTGGCGTTGTCCAGCTGGCAGCGCAGGCGATTGCTCCAGGCGCGCATGTTCTGCCGCATCTCGGCCATGTCGATGCGCGTCTCCTTTTGGCCCTCGGCCTTGCGGGTGCCGCGGGGGGCGACCAGGGCTGCCAGCACGTCATTGCTCGTGCTATCCACGATCTCGGCCTGGAAGTTCAGTTCGATGAAGTCCACCTTGTTGAAGGTCTCCTTAACCAGGTCAGTTCCCGCCTTGATGACGGCGCCAGCAGGCGTGTATGCGAGGAGGCCGCGCTTCTTCTTCTTGACGATCATGTCCGTGAGGGCCACCCGCAGGTAGACCACGCCGGGACCCGGCTTCTGGGCCACGGAGTAGCCGCCCTCGGCGAGACTGCCGGACAACGCGTCGCGCAGGGCCTCGGACAGCGCCTTCAGGTCATCCGGCTTCATGCCCTTGACGTCGGAATCCGGGCTGAACAGCAGCTCGGGCTGGTCCACCATCACGGCGTTGTAGGCGGCCAGGCGCTTGAGGGCGCCGGGGGCGATATACGCCAGGTCGCCGGGCTGGCCCGTCTTGGTGGCGGCGCGGGGCTTAAGCAGGTCGTAGTTGGTCAGGAAGGTCTTGTCGTAGGCGCGCATCGTGTCCTGGGCCAGGGAGCCCTGGGCCACGGCAAATGCGGACACGGCACTGATCGCAATGAGGATCTGTCGGGTGTTCACGGCGCTACTCCTGGCGGTTGGACTCCGCCTTGTTGACTGGAATTCTTTCACGCTGCAGCAACGCATCGTATGCCCTGCCGACCGTGGAATCCACGGATAGCTTTTCGAAGGTTTCCAGCAGCTCGTAGCAGAAGCGCAGCTGCCGGAGCTCCGGGTCCCAGTAGGCGTTCGGTGTGCCGCAGCTCATGAGCCGGAGGGTGAGCGGCTCGGGAAACCGGAAGGCGCGGTCGTAGAAATCCGCCACCTTTTCAAAGACCTGAAAGTCCCGAAAACCCTTCAGGAGGCGGGCCTGGGCCGGGGTCTCGGGGTCGAAGTACTGGATCCGGATCTCGCGGCCCTTGTCCGCCGCCCGCCCCGCCGAGAAAC
>JBEBHH010000030.1:0-41138 GCA_040080965.1 Gammaproteobacteria bacterium
GGGTTGGCCCGGGGCCGCAGGCGGCGATCAGGGCGGCCAGGAGCAGGGTCGCGCCTAAAGGCGCTCCTACCCGGTCGTGCCGGTCACGTGAGCCAGTCATACAGGGTCAGCACGGCGATGACCGGGCACCAGATCATCCACAGCGTCCGCATCACCAGCGTGCGTGCGCCCCGGATCCGGTCCCGCGCCTCGACCGCGTCGCTCACATCGAGGGCGCCGCGGCCGGAGGCCGCGATGCCGACCCGCGCGATGATCTCCACGGTGCCTTCCGCGAACGGCAGGTGGGTTTCCCGGCCACTGTTCCGCCAGCTCTCCATGGCTTCCTCGAAGTTGCCCGCGAGCACGTAGCCCAGCGCGAGCAGGCGGGAAGGGATCCAGGCAAGGAGCCCATGCAGGGTGCGGACGGCGTCCATCGTGGCCGTGGCGTCTTCCTCGCCGGACTTCACCTCCGCCCGGTGGCGCAGCAGGTCCAGCACCCGGAAGGCCCACGCGCCCGTGGGGCCCAGCACGAGGAACCAGAACACCACGCCGAAAATCCGGTTGTTGGCCTGCACGTAGATCGCCCGTTCCACGGCCTCGTTGCGTTCGGCGGGAATCGGGGGCGCCGGCTTCTCGAGCAGTTCTTCAGCGACGCGCTGCTGGGCGGCCGCGTCGCCCGTCTCCAGTGCATCGCCGTAATCCTCCACCTCGTCGTCCAGGTCGCGGGGACCCAGCGAGAAGAGCAGGACGACCACGGCGAACAGGAAGTAGGGAATCTGCAGCAGCTCGTCCTGAAGAGCCGCGGCGAGCAGCGCCACCGGCGCCACGAGCAGCGTCGTCAGCAGGAATGTCAGGGCCAGCGCGGGCCAACGCCGGCCCTTGCCGCCGGCGGTCGCGCGCAGGCGGCGCAGATGCGAGTCGAACAGCGGATCCAGCCAGCGGAACTCCCGAAGGTGAAACAGGTGCGTCAGCACCCGCTCGAGAGCCAGGCCGAGCAGCAGCGCGAGAAAGTTCATGCCGCTAGTCTACCGGCTCCGGCGCGGCCGGCCCGCGCGCGGCGCGAGCAGCCGCTGGAGGCGGGGCCAGTCGAACGCGGGCCCGGGATCCGTCTTGCGTCCGGGCGCCACGTCGCTGTGACCCACGATCGGGGCCGCCGCCAGCGACGGCACGCCCCGGCGCAGCACCCGGATGACGGTGGCCAGCCGGCGGTACTGGGCGGTTGAATAAGGCTCGTCGTCCGTGCCCTCCAGCTCGATCCCGACGGAGAAATCGTTGCACTGCTGGCGCCCCCGGTAGCTGGACTTGCCGGCGTGCCAGGCCCGCCGGTGCAGCGGCACGTACTGCACCACCTCGCCGGTGCGCCGGATCAGCAGGTGGCTCGACACCTTGATGCCGGCGATGTCCCTGAAGTAGTCGTGGCCCGCCGGATCCAGCTCGTTGGTGAACAGGTGGTCGATGTGCGGCCCGCCGAACTGGCCGGGCGGCAACGAGATGCCGTGGATGACGATAAGCTCGGGCGCGACGCCGTCGGGCCGGTCGTCGCAGTTGGGGGACGGCAGCTGCCGCGCGCCGCGGAGCAGGCCGTTGCCCGGCTCGAGGCCGAGCCGGCGCTGGCGGGTCGAAGCCCGCTGCCGCGCCGACGCCCTCGCCGGCGCACCGGCCGGTGCCCTCATAGGTAATATCCGCCCATGCAACGTCCCCGAATCTACACGCCGGAAGCCCTGCGCACCGGGACCACCCAGCAGCTGCCCGAGTCGGCCGCCGCACACGTCACGCGCGTGCTGAGGCTGGCCGCCGGCGATCCTATCACCCTGTTCGACGGCTCCGGGGCGGACTATGACGCGGTGCTGAAGGTCGTGGCCCGCGGCAGCGTCCTGGCCGAGGTGGGCACGGCCCGGGAGGTCGGGAGGGAATCGCCGCTGGCCGTCACCCTCCTCCAGGGCGTGAGCCGGGGACCCCGCATGGACACGGTGGTGCAGAAGGCGACCGAGCTCGGGGTGCATGCCGTGCAGCCGGTGCTGGCGGACCGGAGCGTGGTGCGCCTGGACGCGGAGCGGGCCGGGGCGCGCCTCGCCCACTGGCAACGCATCGTCATCAGCGCCTGCGAACAGTGCGGGCGCTCCGTCCTGCCGGAGGTCCTGGCCCCCCGAACCCTGGACGAGGCCCTGGCGGCGCTGGCGCCCGGCACGGCGGGCCTGACCCTGGATCCCCGTGGCGAGGGCGCCCTCCCCGACCTGCTGGGCACGGCCACCCGGGTCGCGCTGGCGATCGGGCCCGAGGGCGGCTTCACGGACGGCGAGATCCGGACGCTGACCCGCGCCGGCTTCCGGGGCCTGCGGCTCGGGCCGCGGATCCTGCGGACGGAGACCGCGCCCCTCGCGGCACTCGCGATCCTGCAGTACGCGCGGGGGGACCTGGCCTCGTAGGAGCGGCTTCCGCCGCGACCGGGTATTTCCCGGCAGGCGCGTCTCAGCGCCAGAGGGAAATACCCGGTTGCGGCGGAAGCCGCTCCTACGACAGCAGTTCCTCGCGGGGGTTCAGCGCGTCTTCGATCAGCTCCTCGATCGCCTCCAGGTCCGGGATCAGCGGGTACTCGTTGATCATCCGGATCTGGCAGATCACCGGCCCGTTCTCGGGCCAGGCCTGCCGGGCGGCGGGTTGCACCACCTCCCGGTTCACACGCACGAGCTGCGGAAAGCCTTCCGTCAGCACGCCGAAGAAGCCGGCCGTGAGACGGCCGCCGATGGCGGAGAGAATCGCGACGCGCGTACGGCCGCCCGGCTCGGCCGGCGTCAGGCCGGCCAGTTCCTCGAAGGAGATCACCGGCACGCGGCGACCGTTCCAGGCGATATGGCCGCGGAACCAGGGCGGCACCGCCTCGTCGGCCTGCAGGGGGGCATAGCGGACCACCTCGGCCACGCAGGCGCGCGGCACGATCAGGCGTTCCTGGTTGAGCGGCACCAGCAGGCTGTAGAGCTCGTCGTTGGCGGAGGTCATCGCGGCCTGCTCACCGGGCAACCAGCTGGAGCTGGACGGCTTCCAGCAGCTCGCGCTCCTGGTACGGCTTGCCCAGGTAGTCGTTGACGCCGATCTCGATGGCCCGGGCCCGGTGCTTCTCGCTGACGCGGGAGGTGACCATGATGATCGGTACGCCCGCCAGGCCGGCGTCGTTGCGGACGTGGCGGGCAAACTCGTAGCCGTCCATGCGCGGCATCTCCACGTCCAGCAGGATGATGTCGGGCCGGTGATCCTGCAGGACGCTGATGGCCTCGACGCCGTCCTTCGCGGTGACCACGCGGAAGCCGTTCCGCTCCAGCAGGCGCTGGGTGACGCGGCGCATGGTGATCGAGTCGTCCACCACCAGGGCCAGTGTCTGCTTCTGCTCCGGCTCGGCCACCGGCGCCGGCGCGTCGGGGGCCGGCCGCTGGGAGCGCACGAGGGCACCCACGTCCAGGATCACCACGATGCGGCCGTCGCCGAGGATGGTGGCCCCGGATATGCCGCGGATGGTGGCGAGCTGGGCGCCGACGGGCTTCACGACGATCTCGCGGCTGTCCTGCATCTCGTCGGTGATGAGGGCGGTGGAGTTCTCGCCGGCGCGGACCAGGATGATGGAGACGCGCTCCTGCTCGTCGGGCAGGCGCGAAGGCCCAAGGCCCAGGAACTGCCCCAGGTGCCGGAACCAGTACCGCTGGCCACCGTATTCGATGTACGGCTCGGGCCGGGCCATGCGCTCCTCGAACTCGGTGCGCGCGATGCGGATGATGCCCTCCACCGTCGGCAGCGGCAGCGCGTAGAGCTCGCTCGCGGCGCGGACGATCAGGGCCTGGGTCACTGCCAGCGTGAAAGGCAGCCGCAACGTGAACGTGGTGCCCTTGCCGCGCTGGGAGGCGATGGACAGCGTGCCGCCAAGCTTGGCCACCTGGTTGGCCACCACGTCCATGCCGATGCCGCGCCCGGCGGCCTGGGTGAGCTGGTCTGCCGTGCTGAAGCCGGAGCGCAGGATGAACTGCATGGCCTCCTCGTCCGTCAGGGCGGCCTCCCGGCTGACAAAGCCGAGCTCGACGGCCTTGCGCCGGATTGCGAGTACGTCGAGGCCACGGCCGTCGTCGGCGATGTCGATGACCACCTCGGCGCCCTCGCGCCGGATGGCAATGCGGATGGCGCCGGCGGGCGGCTTGCCCATCACCTCGCGTTCCGCGGGGGACTCCAGGCCGTGTATCACGGCGTTGCGGAGCATGTGCTCGAAGGGCGGCAGCATCTTTTCCAGGACCTGACGATCCAGGTCGCCGCTGCCCACGATGGCGAGCTCGGCAAGCTTGCCCTGATCCTTCGCCGTCTGGCGCACCAGGCGGGCGAGCCGGGAACCGTGCTGGTCGAAGGGCACCATGCGGGTGCGCATCAGCTGGTCCTGCAGCTCGGTCGTCGTCCGCGCCTGCTGCACGAGCAGGCCCTCGGTGTCGGCGCTGAGGTTGTGCAGCAGGTCCTTGATGCTGCTCACGTCACTGGCGGTCTCCGCCAGGCCGCGCGACAGCTGCTGGATGCTGGAGTAGCGGTCCAGCTCCAGGGGATCGAATTCGGTTTCCTTCTGCGGCTCGGCCTGGTGACGGTGCAGGATCTGCGCCTCCGTCTCGATCTCCAGCTTGCGCAGCTGGTCCCGCAGGCGCACGACCGTCTGGTTCAGCTCATCCAGGTTGAACTGGATCTGCGAGAGCTGCTGGCTTAGGCGGGAATTGGCGATGCTGATCTCGCCGGCGCCATTCAGCAGCTGCTCGAGGATGCTGGCGTCGACGCGGGCGAAGTCCCGGGGCTCAGCGGTGCGTTCGCGGGTCGCGCCCGGCCGGGCCGGCTCGGCATCCGGCGCGGGCAGAGGTGTTCCCGGCAGCAGCCCTGCGGGCAGCTGCGGTGCCGGCGGCGCTTCCAGTTCGCGGGCCAGCACCACCAGGCGCTCCAGCGCGGGCGGAATCGACGGCGCGAGCGGCGGCAGCGGGGGCTCCAGTGCCACAGGCGGCGGCACGTCCGTTTCAGGCTGCGGTTCAGGCTCCGGTTCAGGCTCCGGTTCGGGCTCCGGTTGGATCTCCGGAACCGGCTCCAGCGCGGACAGCAGGATCTCCGGGTAGACCTCGTCGGGGTCCTGCTGCTCGCTGACAGGTTCCGCCGGCGCGGGCTCCGCCTGCAGTTCGGCTTCGGGTTCGGGCGCCACGTCACCGCGCAGCGCGGCGGACAGACGCGCCAGCAGCGCGGGCGACGGCGCGGCGGCGATGCCGGCCGGAATCTCGTCACGCAGGAGGTGCAATTCGTCGAGCGCCGCCTGCACCAGCGCGTAGGTCCCCGCCCCGCGCGGCAACAGGCCGTCGGTCATGCGCAGCAGGAGCGTCTCGAGATCGTGGCTCAGGTCGCCCATGGCGAAGAGGCCGGCCATGCGCGCGCCGCCCTTCAGCGTGTGCAGCCCGCGTTGCAGCTCGGCAAGGGCCTGGGCCTCATCCTGGCGGGCGGCGAGACGGGGGACGGCCTGGTCGCAGGCCTCGAGGATCTCGCTGGCTTCCTCGGCAAAGATGGCGGCGACTTCCGCATCCCAGCCCGCGGTCGTCGCGACGGCGGCGACCTCCGGTTCGGCGGTGAACTCCGGGTCAGGTTCCGTTTCCGGTCCGGTCTCCAGCCGGAGCTCCCGCTCGGGCTCGTGTTCCGGCATGGGCTCCAGCTCGAGCCCTGCGTCGCCCAGGTCCACGGCGCCGACGTCGAAAATCTCGGTCAGGTCCAGGCCCGGGTCGGGCGGCTCGCCTTCGAGCTGGCTGGAGGCGGGCGATGCCGACCAGGGCGAGGCGTCCGCGGCGTCTTCGGCCGTTTCGGCCGTTTCGGCGAAGTCCTGCGCGGCGAGGGTCGGGATCGGCATGGACGCCGTACCGCTGTCCACGGACTCCGCCGACAGCGCGGCAGCGCGCTCGCCGGCCTGCGTGACCAGGTCGTGGAGGCGCGCGGTGAGCGCCGTGACGGTGGCCTGCACCTCAGCAGCAGCGGCGGCGGGCGGCGGCTCAGGCGCCCGCAGTTGATCGACGATCCGCGCGACGACCGCCGCCGTCTCACCGGTCACGGCGATGATCGCTGCGTCAGCCGGCAGCCGGGCCGTGTGCAGCACACCCATGAGTTCGTTCAGCGGGGCGGCCACCTCGACAGCCGACGTCACGCCCGCCATGGTCAGGCTGCCGTGCAGGGTGTGGCAGGCGCGGAAGATGCTTTCGGGCAGCGGCTGGGAAACGGATTCGCCGGCCTTTGCCACGAATTCCCGGATGGCGCCCAGGTGCACGGCCACTTCGCGGGACAGGATGTCCAGGAGCACGGGGTCCATGGCGGGAACCGCCGCGCCGAGAGACGGCGCCATGAGCGTCGCGTCGTCGGGGCCCAGCATCCCGGGAGGAGTGCCGGCCGGCGGCAACCGCACGACCAGCGTCGCATCGTCGGGGCCGAGCACGACGGTGGGCGCGCCCTGCCCCGTCTGCTGGCCCACGAGGTAAGGCGGCAGGCGCGCAACCAGCGTCTCGTCGGTGCTGGCCAGCGGCCGTTCCGTGTCGGACGTCGACGGAGCGAGCACTCCGTCGAGTTCGATCGCGGGCAGCACTTCGGTGGCATCGGCGCTGTCGGCGGCGGCATCCTGCTCGACGGGCGGCAGGGCCCGGCCCAGGTCCACTGCCTCCGCCATCAGGGCGCGAATGTCGCTGGCCGGCGTGGCGCCGACTTCGAGCTGCTCCAGTAGCTCCGCCACGGCGGGGATGCTCCGCCGCAGGTAATTCACGAGCGGCGGGGAGCGCGGGACGGTGCCGTCGATGACGCGATTGAGCAGCTGCTCGACGCTCCAGCAGTACTCGCCGATCAGTTCGGCGCCGACCATGCGGCCGCTGCCCTTGAGCGTGTGGAAGGCACGGCGAACCGTGAGCAGTGACTCGCGCTCGCCCTCGTCCAGTTCCCAGGCGGGGAAATGCACGTTGATGGCCTCGATCGCCTCGCGGGCCTCCTCGATAAAGAGCTCGAGGATGTCGGGATCGATGTTCTGTCCCGTGTCGGACACGACGGGCCGGTCCGCGGACGGGCCCTGGTAGGCCGGCGCGGACCAGGAGGGTGCGGGCGGCGGGAAGGCCCCGGGCGACGCCGCCTCGGGCAGCGGGAAGTCCACGGGCAGCTCGCCGCCCGGGCGGTCGATCACCATCGTCGCGGGCAGGTCTTCCCGGGAGACGCGGCCGGTGGCCTCGAGATCCGTGCGCACCACCGGTGCCGGCAGCACGAGCGCATCGAGCGACCGGGCGGCGTTGTCGAGCATCCAGCCCGGCTCGCGGCGGCCGGCCTGGAGCGTCTCCATGTAGTACTCGAGGCTGACGATGGCGTCGGCCAGCCGCTCGAGCGCCGCCCGCGCCTCGGGACCGGCGCCTCGCTGGACCACTTCGCTGGCCGCCGCGGCGATGCGCTCGGCAACCCGGCCGGCGCGCTCCTTCTCGACGATCAGGAGGGCGGCCGTGATGCCCCGGAGCAGCGCCGGAATTGAATCGAGGGCGGCGCCATCACCCGCGCGCTCGGTGACCAGGCTGATGGCCTCCTTCACGCGGGCGAGGTTCGCCAGGCATTCCCGCATGACCGCCTGGGTCACCACGACCCGGTCGGCGTTGTCGTGTTCCGCGGGCGTCGTGGTGCCGGCCGAACTCTCCGGTGCGATCAGGCCGATCAGCTGGTGCTCGAGGCGGTCTTCCACCTCCAGCAGCGCCGTCGCCATGGCAACCAGGGTGGGCTCGTCGGGCTGCTGGTTGCCGGCGATCAGCTCCTCGAGCTCGGCGCGCCGGGTCTGCACGACCTCGCGCAGGTCCCCCAGGCCGAGCACACCCAGCGTGTCGCCGATCTTCTTCAGCAGGTCGACCTGGGGCGCCAGCTCCTCGACACGCTCCATGCCGGTGCGCACGTAGATGTCCAGGACGTCCTTGACCCGGGCCAGGTCCTCCCGGATCGCCGCGGCCACCGTCTGCATCAGCTTGACGCTGGGCGCTGCAAGACTCTGGCGGGCCACCTCGATCTGCTCGTCGCCCGGGATCAGGCCGGACAGGTTGAAGGCCTCGCGGATCGCGGCGATGCGGAGACCGCCGCTGGAGGCGCGGGCCACGTAGTAGAGAAGGTTGTTGACCAGCTCGACCGGCGGCTGCGCGGCAAACTTGCGCTCGCCCTGGGTCTGGAGCCGCTTCATCTCCCGGTCGGCCTGGCCGATCAGCCGTTTCACCGAGACGCCCGCCTCGAGGCCCCGGTCGGCAAGCGCCTCGAGGACTCCACCGGTGACCCACCACAACTGGTGCACCACCTCGCTGCCGGACGCGGCTTCGAGCCGGTTCACGACATCCTGCAGGCGGGCAAGCGAATCGGAGCCGCCCTCGCCGCGGATCCACCCGAGCAGGGCCAGCTGGAAGCGCGGCCGCAGGACCTTCGCCAGTCCCGCGGCATCCACGGGAGCCGCATCGCCGGGGCCCGCCGGTCGCGCGGGCGCTTCCCTGGGCGGCGCGCCCCGGGCGCCTCCCGCGGCTCCTCCCATGGCCCCTCCCATGGCGCCGGGGGCGATATTCAGCAGGAGCAGCGTGCTCTCGGACAGCAGCGGGCGGCCCCGGGCCGCCCTCAGGTCGTTCAGCAGCGGCAGGAGCACGAGCGGCACGTCGCGTCCGCCATCGCGGATACGTTCGACGTAGGCCGGAAGCTGGACCGCGGCCCGGGAGAGCGCCTCGATGCCGTCGTCGGTCTGGGCGTCCCGCCGGGACTTCATCATGTGCCGGCAGGTCTGCTCCATCTCCTCCGCGAGCAGGCTGGCGCCCCAGGTCTCCGTGATCTGCAGAACGCCCCGCGCCGTGTGCAGCAGGGCCGCGCAGCGTTCCAGGGGCTGGTTGCCCACGTCGCCCTCCGCGTACTGCTCCAGGGCAGCCCGCGCGTCGTTCAGGGTGACGGCCAGCTCGTCGGCAACGAGCAGCAACGGTTCCCGAACCGGATCGACGGCGCTCGCAGCGCCATTGGGCTCGGGGAAAGCGGCCACGGTCAGGCGGTGCGCTTGCTCACGAAGGACACCGGCTCGCTGTACCGGACCGTCTGGGCGTGGGGCTCGCCGGCCGCCTCGCCCTGCGCCGCCGACTCATCCGGCACGCCCGGGTCGAAGACGTCCGCCGACTCGGTGAGCACGGGGAACTGGCCGCTCAGGCCGCTGACCGCGGAGCGCGGCGTGGCCGACGTGACCGGCGGCAGGCGGAACCCGGCGACCGACCGGCGCAGCTGGGTGGCCAGTTCGGCCAGCTTGCTGATGGCGCTGGTGGTGGCGCTGGTGTTGGCGGCCGTTTCGGAATTGATCTCCTGCAACACGTCCATGCTGCGCGTGACGGCGCCGGCCGCCTTGCCCTGCTCCCGGGCGGAACTGGATATGTTCTGCACGAGCGCCGCGATCTGGTTGGAGACCTGCTCGATCTCCTCCAGGGCCGCGCCGGCGTTCTCGGCCAGCAACGCGCCGCCAACCACGTCGGTGGTGCTGCGCTCCATCGAGACGATGGCCTCGTTGGTGTCGGCCTGGATCGTGCGGACCAGGAACTCGATCTGCTTGGTGGCGTTGGCCGAGCGCTCGGCGAGGCGCTGCACCTCGTCGGCCACCACCGCGAAACCGCGGCCGGCTTCACCGGCCATGGACGCCTGGATGGCCGCGTTCAGCGCGAGGATGTTCGTCTGGTCGGCGATGTCGTTGATCAGCTCGACGATATTGCCGATCTCCTGGGAGCTCTCGCCCAGGCGCTTGATGCGCTTGGACGTCTCCTGGATGGTCTCGCGGATGGCGTTCATGCCCTCGATCGTGCGGCGCACGGCGTCGCCGCCCTTGTGGGCCACGTCCACGGAGTGCCGGGCCACGTCGGAGGAACGCTCGGCATTGCCCGAGACTTCCTCGATGGACGAGGCCATGCGATTGATCGCCCGGGAAGCCGACTCGATCTGCTTCGACTGGGCCTCGCTGGCCGCCGCCAGCTGCCGGGCGGAGCCCTCGGTCTGCTTGGCGGCGCCGTCCACCAGGATGGCGCTCTCGTTGATGGTGGTCACCAGCTCGCGGAGTGCCTCGATGGCGTAGTTGATGGAGTCCGCAATGGCGCCAGTGATGTCCTCGGTGACGGTGGCGTGCACGGTGAGGTCGCCGTCGGCAAGGCTGCTCATCTCGTCGAGCAGCGTCAGGATGGCCTGCTGGTTCCGCTCGTTCTGCGCGGTCTGCTGGGCTGTCGCGCGCCGCGTGTCCGCCACGCGCCGGTAGATCCAGACCATGGCCAGCGCCAGCGCGATGGCGAGGGCCAGAAGTCCGGTGGCAATCAGGCTGGAGAGGCTCGAGGCCGCGCTCGCGGCGGTTGCCACCACCTCGACGGGCAACTGGCCGACGAGGACATCGAGCTGCTCCATGGACTGGCGCAGGGCGCCCAGCCGGTCGCTGCTGGCCAGGACGTCCCGCAGGGTCTTGCTGAGTTCGCCCGTCTGCTGCCGCATCCCGTCGAGGGCGCGGATGGCGTCCGCGCCGGCCAGCGCCTTGAGGCCGAGCTCGGGGTCGCCCTCGCCCAGGCCGCGGACGATCTGGGCAATCGCGAGGTCGGCGTCGAGCATGGCCGGGCTGCGCGCGTCGGCGGCCACGGTGCCCTGGGACAGGCCGCGCACGTCGCGGCGCAGGCCGTCGGCCAGGGCGCGCAGGCGCTCGAGCTGGGCCATCGTCGCGGGCTGGCCGCGAACGGCGCCGGTGGCCTCCAGTGCGTCGATCTGGTCGGTGAGCCGGGGCAGCATCCGGTCCAGGCGGTCGGCGGCAGAACGCAGGCCGACGAGCTCGCCGCGGCCCGCCTCGATGGTGCCGAGGCTGGCGCGAATCTGCTCCACCCGGCGCCGGGTCTCATCGTCCACGCCAGCCAGGTCCGCGGCCGCAATGCGCCGGTTGGCGGCCGCGAGGCCGGTGAAGGCCCGGGAATCGCCCCGCATCGCGCCGGCGGCGAGCCTGTAGGCGGCGTGCGCCTCCGTGTACGCCGCGGCCCCGGGCACGGGGCCAGCACCCTGCGAGGCATCGCCGGGCCTGAGGGCAAGGAGCGCGAGGGCCGCCACCAGCACCAGGATCAGGGCGATACCCAGGGTGGGCAGCAGCCGCATTCCGCCAGATTGTTCTGTCATTGTTGCTTCACTCAGGTGTACGCGTGCTTCACTCGCCCGCCGCCCGCTGGAAGTCGCGCGCATCCAGCAGTCTCGTCAGGCTGAATACCGGCCACACTTCCCCGCCGCGGCGGAAGCAGCCGGCCAGAAACCGATCGGCGCGGATCATCGTGGCCGGCGCCTCGTCGGCCAGCTCCCGGTCCACGAAACGCCGGAAACCAAAGACCTCGTCGACCACCAGGCCGACGGGAAACTCCGTGCTGTTCGCCACCAGCGCCCGTGCGCTGCGCTCGTTGCCACCGACCCCGGAGCCCAGGAACTCGCGCAGGTCCACCAGCGGCAGGAGGTGGCCCCGGACGTTGGCGAGGCCGCGCACCCAGGATTTGGCGCCCGGCACCCGGGTGATGGACGGCGGCACCATCAGCACCTCCCGGACCTCATCCCGCGGGACCACGAAGCGCTCGTTGCCAAGCCGGAACCCCACGCCGACCCACTCGGCCAGGCCGACATCGTCACCGTGGGCGCCCGCCGCCGCCGCACGGCTGCGGCGCTCGATCTCCCGCAGGAGATCGAAGGGATGCTCCCGGAGCGCACGGAGGGTGCCTTGCGTGGCTGTGGCCATCAGCAATTCATTACCGGTTCAACGCATCCCGGACGGCGGCCACGAGGTCCGCGTCGGTGACTGGCTTGGTCAGGTAACTGACCGCGCCCTGCCGCAGGCCCCAGATCCGGTCGGCCTCCTGGGTCTTGGTGGACACGATCACGATCGGGATCGACGCCGTCGACGGGTTCTGCGCCAGCTGCCGGGTGGCCTGGTAGCCGTTGATGCCGGGCATCACGATGTCCATCAGGATGACGTCCGGCGCGCGCTCCACAGCCAGGCGGAGGGCTTCCTCCCCGTCCCTGGCCATGACCGTCTCGAACCCGTGCTTTTCGAGGGCACGGGACAGGATGTGCTGGTCGGTGGGCGAATCGTCTGCAATCAGTACCAGTGCCATGTCCGTTCCTCGACCCGTCTCCGACGGGATCGACGCGCCGGGTTCAGCGCGCCGCCTGGCGCGTGATGGCGCCGAGCAGTTCATCCTTGGTGAAAGGCTTGGTCAGGTAGTGCTCGGAACCCACGATCCGGCCCCGGGCCCGGTCGAACAGGCCGTCCTTGCTGGACAGCATGATGACCGGCGTCTCCCGGAACGTGCGGTTGTGCTTGATCAGCGAACAGGTCTGATAGCCGTCCAGGCGGGGCATCATGATGTCCACGAAGATGATGTCGGGCCGGTAGTCGGCGATCTTGGCCAGTGCGTCGAAGCCATCCACGGCGGTGTAGACCGTGCAGCCTTCCTTGGAAAGCAGGGTCTCCGCGGTCCGCCGGATGGTCTTGCTGTCGTCGATCACGAGCACCTTCAGCCCGTGCAATGCCGGCGCGGCGTTATCCGTCACAGGGTTCTCCAGGCGGGGCGATACGCCGCCCGCCGCACCATGAACTTTTAACATAACCATCAAGGACCAGCCATGCGGGAAGGAGGGCCGCTGCCGGCCCGTATCGCACCTGAATGGACTGCCCCAAGTCCCACCTGCGAGCAGCCGCCAACCGGCCAGCCCGGCCGGAACACCCGCCCGGCGATGATACTCCCGGCCTCCGTGCCATTTCAGCACCGTCACGCCAGAATAGGCACGGCGTCGCAAAACACGCCCACGGAACCGGATCGCCCGAGGCGACCGCATTTGACCTAAGAACGGAGCAGCAACGATGCGGAAGCCGCAACTCGGCGTGGTCATGGACCCGATCGCGGGCATCAACCCCGCCAAGGACAGTTCCCTGGCCATGCTGGTCGAGGCCCAGCGCCGCGGTTACGCGCTCTGGTACTTCGAGCAGGAGGACCTGCGGCTGCGCAACGGGGTGGCCCAGGGCAGCGCCCGTTCCCTGCGCGTCGCCGACAGCAAGACGGCCTGGTTCGAGCTCGGCCCCCGCGAGGAAATGCCGCTCTCGGCACTCGACCTGATCCTGATGCGCAAGGATCCGCCCTTCGGCACGGAGTACATCTACACCACGTACATCCTCGAGCGCGCCGAGCGCACGGGCGTGCTGGTGGTGAACAAGCCCCAGAGCCTCCGGGACATGAACGAGAAGGTCTACACCGCCTGGTTTCCGGAGTGCTGCCCGGAGACGGTGATCACCCGCTCCATCGCCGACATGCGGGCCTTCCTGGCCGGGCAGGGGCACATCGTCGTCAAGCCGCTGCACGGGATGGGTGGCCGGTCGATCTTCGTGCTCCGCCAGGGCGACAACAACGCCAACGTGGTCTTCGAGACGCTGACTGACTACGGCCAGCAGTACGCCATGGCCCAGACCTACATCCCGGAAATCACCCGGGGCGACAAGCGCATCATCATCGTGGACGGGAAGCCTGTGAGCCGGGTGCTGGCGCGCGTGCCGGCGGCCGACGACAACCGGGGCAACCTGGTGGCCGGCGCCCAGCCGGAAGTCCGGGAACTCTCCGAGCGCGACCGGTGGATCTGCGCCCAGGTGGGCCCCGTGCTCCGGGACAAGGGCGTGCTCTTCGCCGGCCTGGACGTGATCGGCGACTACCTCACCGAGGTCAACGTCACCAGCCCGACCGGCATCAAGGAACTGCAGAAGCTGGGCGGCCTGGACGTGGCCGCCACGCTGTTCGACGCCCTGGACGGGCGCCTGGCCGCAAGGCCGGCCGGCAGGACACAGCCAGCCTGAACAGCGGCCTTCAGGCCAGCGTGGCTGCCGCGGCGGTCCTTGGCCTGGCCGCCTGCAGCGACCCGGCCGTCACCGAACGTAGATTCGACGCCTTCGGTACCGCTGTTCACGTCGAGATCGTGCAGGCCGACGAGCGCGCGGCCGGTGCTGCCGTGGCTGAACTCGAACGCCGGTTTCGCGTGGCGGAACGGGACTGGTACGCCTTCGGCAGCGGCGAGCTGGCCGGGGTCAACGCCCTGCTCGTCCGCGGCCAGCCCGCCCCGGTGAGCGCGGACCTGGCACCGCTGATCACCCGCGCCCTGGAGTTGCACGCCCTGAGCGGCGGGCGCTTCGACCCCGGCGTGTGCGCGCTGGTGCGCCTGTGGCAGTTCGACAGCCGGGAATCGCTGGCCGGCGCCGCCGGCCCCCCGCCGGCAGCGGAGGTCGCGGCGCTGCGGGCCCGGCAGGGCACCCTCGCGGACCTGCGCTTCGACGGGCACACCGTATCGGCCACCCGTCCGCTGTGCATCGACCTGGGCGGCATGGCGAAAGGCACGGCCGTCGAGCGCGCGCGAACCGTGCTCACGGCGCGCGGTATCCGGGACGCGCTCCTGGATATCGGCGGCAGCAGCCAGCTGGCCCTCGGCCGGAAAGGCGAGCGGGCCTGGTACATCGGTCTCCGGCACCCGCGGGAAGACCGGGTGATCGCCCGGCTGGCGCTCGATCCCGGGGAGGTGACTGCCACGTCCGGTGACTATGAGAATGCCTATCTCAAGGATGGCCGCCGCTATCACCACGTCCTGGACCCCCGGACCGGCAAGCCCACGGGCGGCACTGCCAGCGCCACCGTCCTCACTGCCGACGCGGAGCTGGCCGAGGCTGCCACCAAGGCCCTCATGGTCGGGGGCAAGGACCAGTTCCAGTCGGTCTGCACGGCCCTGGGCCTGACTTACGCTCTCATCATCACGACCGATGGCGAGCTGCTGACCACGCCCGGCATGGCAGAGCGACTGCAGCGGGACAACGGCGGCCGGCTCCCCGTGATCGACTGGCCCACGCCAACCGGGGATGGGCCAGCCCAAGACGGCGCGGAACTGTGACCTGCCCCCATTCCGCCCTGCCCGGGTGCGTATAATTAAATGAGATCCCGGGTGGGCACCGGGGAATTGGCCCAGCGATTCATGCAGGAAGCGCCGTCCCGCACCGGACGTCAGACCACCTGGTCGGCCGAAGCCGCCCGGGACCGGCTGTCATCCACCGCTTTCCTCGCCGCCCTCTTCCACGGGATCCTGATCCTCGGCATCACCTTCAGTGCGGCCAGCAGCGGGCCCGACAAGCTCACCAGCTCCATGGAGGTAGTGCTCGTCACCTCCGACTACGAGGACCGCGAACCCTCGGAGAGCGCTGTGCTGCTCGCCCAGCGGAACCTCTCCGGCGTCGGCAACGCCGCACCGGATGCCACGGTCAGCACGGCTCCGGGGCTGACGTTGCCCGCCGACGTGCTCGGCCCGGCCCAGGACGGCGGCGACCGGCCGGTGCGTCCGGGTGAGCCGGGCCAGGACCCGAGCCGGCAGCCGGTACTGCTCGCGAAGGACTCGCCCACCGTCGCACCCGACGAGGGCGAACCGGACCGGGTGACCGAGGCCCAGAAGAGCATGCTGCCGTCGACCAGCAACGAGATCGAGATCGTCGGTCGGTTCGACGCCACGACCGCCATCCCCGATGCGCGACCGCGGGAACTGCTGATCAGCGCCAACACGCGGGAATCCCGGATCGCCACGTATCTCAGCACCTGGAAGACGAAGGTGGAACAGGTGGGTACGCTGAACTTCCCGGATGCCGCCAGCCAGTCCGCGACGGCGAAGTACCCCGTGCTGGAAGTCGCCATCAACGCAGATGGGCGCCTGAAGGAAGTCGTCGTGCGGAGCTCGTCCGGCGAGCGGGAACTGGACCGGGCGGCGATGGAGATCCTGCGGCTGGCAGCGCCCTTCGAACCGTTCCCCGAGGGCCTGCGCGCGGAGTACGACGTGCTCCGGTTTGCCTACGAGTGGCGCTTCTCGGACGGCCCCGGCACGATCCGCGCCCGGACCGCCGCCGCCTGGTAACCGCTGGCAGGAGCGCCTGGGGCGTCAGTCCCGACGGTCCCGGACTTGGGATCGACTTATGTCCAACCCGCCGGCCACCGCAGACCTTGCCTGCAACAGGCGGTCACCCTACGCTGGGGACTCGGTTCGCTCACAATAGTTAAAGAACAACGAACTCGATAACCAGAGGGGGTCGCATGAGATACATCGTTGCCATGCTTATGGCGCTGGCGATCAGCAATGCAGCGTCCGCGCTCACGGCCGGCATCTTCCTGGAGGAACTGACTGGCCAGTGCCAGGGGACTGATTCGGCGAAGGGCGGACTACCCGAGGTCCCCGAAGCCCTCAGCCTGGATATGACTTTCTCTTCCCCCTCCGGCGGTTGCCAGATGGTCTCCAACCTCCTGCTCACCGCTTCCCAGCAGCCGTCAATCGACCTGCAGATCTCCAGTTCGGGGACCAGTGCTGGCGCGCTCGGCACGGGCCTCGGGCAGATCGTCTACGAGTTCATGGTAGCCGGCCCCGCCGATACCTTCGTCGATATCAACGTATTTGCAGCGGCGTCGGTCGCAGGCACAAAGAACAGCGCATTTACGACGACCGGCGCCTGGGGCTCCGGTGCCATCGGCGGACTGCCGGGCGGGGGCGGCATCAATATCTGCAGCTACTGGGGACCACGTCCGGCCGCGTGCCTGACCGGTCCGGAAGGCGGAGCGGAAACCATTCTCGACTACGAGGCCACCGTACGGGCGAACGAAATATTCAGCATCATCCTGTTCGGCCGCGCCTCGGCTACCGCGGGATTCGAGAGTGGCCGTTCCACCAATGCAGAAGTACAACTCGTCATCGATCCGACGTTCAGCTTCGTGAACCCGGAAGACGCCGCGCTCTACACGCTGGAATACAGTCCGAACCTGACGGCCGTGCCACTCCCGGCGACGGCTCCGCTGCTCGCCACGGGATTGCTCGCGGGGGGCGCGTGGGCGCGGCGCCGGCGGGCCGCCCTGCGTCGAAACTAGCCGGTCAACGGCCCTTTGATCGCGCACCGGCAGCCGGCATCCGGCGCAATCGCCAACTCGTCAAAGCGCATCCCCAGCGCGTTGAACACCAGCAGCCGCCCGATCAGCGGCTCGCCGATCCCGAGCACCAGCTTCAGCGCCTCAGTCGCCTGCAGCGTCCCCAGGATCCCGGGCAGCACGCCCAGCACGCCGGCTTCCTGGCAGGACGGCGCCAGCTCCGCCGGCGGTGGCGCGGCGAACAGGCAGCGGTAGCAGGGCGCGCCGCGGGCGGAGAACACCGTCAGCTGGCCCTCGAAGCCCAGGATCGACGCGTGCACGACCGGAATCAGCAGGTCCAGGGCCACGTCGTTGATCAGGTAGCGCGTGTCGAAGTTGTCGCTGGCGTCGATGATGACGTCGTAGCCACGAAGCAATGCGCTGGCGTTTTCCGCCGTGAGCCTCACGTGGTGCGTAGTCACGCGCACATCGGGATTCAGCGCCGACAGCGTGATGGCGGCGCTGTCGACCTTGGGGCTGCCAATGCGGGCCGTGGTGTGCAGCACCTGCCGCTGCAGATTGGAAAGGTCCACCGCATCGCCATCGATGATGCCGAGCTCGCCGATCCCGGCGGCAGCAAGATACAGCGCCGCCGGAGAACCGAGGCCGCCCGCCCCGACGCAGAGGATCCGCGCCTGGCGGAGCCGCTCCTGGCCTTCCAGGCCGATCTCCGCGAGTCGGATGTGCCGTGAATAGCGTTCCAGCTGGGCAGGGCTGAGGATGCCGGCCGCCGGTTCCTCCCAGGGCAGGCCGGCGGACTTCCAGGCCTCGAAGCCGCCAGCCAGCGACCGGGCCTCGATCCCGGCGGCCTGGAGGCGCGCGACTGCCGTGCCCGAACGCTTGCCAGACGCGCAATAGACGATCACGCCGCGGGGTTCCCGTGCCCGGGCGCCGGCCACGAAGTCCACGATGGCGTCCGGGGCGACGCGCGTGGCCCCGGCCAGCATTCCGGAGGCCACTTCATCGGCCCCGCGCACGTCGATCAGGAGCGGGGCCGACGGCAGGAGCGCCGCCAGTTCGGCCGGCGGGATCTCCTCAGCCACCGCTCAGGGCCTGGACGATGTGCACGGTGTCCCCCGGGCCGAGCGCCCGGCCGAGATCGAAAACCTGTGCGCCATTGATGAAGACCCGCATGTGCGGCCGCACCCGGTCCTGCTCGTCCACCATCCGGAAACGGATGCCGGGGTACTGGCGGTCCAGGTCCTGCAGCAGCTCGCCAAGCGTCCCGCCCGCGGCGTCCACCTGCCGCTGTTTCGTGTAGGACAGCAGCGGACCGGGGATCGATACCTTCAGGCGGGTCATGCCGGCGCGCGCCTAACGCTCCGCCACTTCCACGGAGTAGATCTCGGGCAGGTGCCGGGCGATGCAGGACCAGCGCTTGCCCTCGTCCCGGCTCATCCACAGTTCGCCGCTGGTGGTGCCGAAGTAGAGGCCCACCGAGGGCTGCGTGTCATTGGTCATGGCCTGGCGCATGACGGTCCACCAGGCCTGGCTGCCGGGCATTCCTGAATCCTGCCGCTGCCACCGCGTGCCACCGTTCCGGGTGACGTAGACGGCCGGTTTCCCGGCGGGTGCCGTGCGGGGCCAGACCATCGTGCCGTTCATGGGCATGACCCAGGCGACGTCCGGGTCGCGCGGGTGCACGACCATCGGGAAGCCCACGTCGCCCACGGACTTCGGCATGTGGTCGCCGATCCGCACCCAGGTCGTCGCGGGGCGGTCGAGCCGGTAGATGCCGCAGTGGTTCTGCTGGTAGAGCCGGTCCGGGTTGGTCGGACAGAGGCGAACGCAGTGCGGGTCGTGGAACGAAATGTCGGCCTGGTCGAAGCCCTCGACCACCGCCATTCCGGCGATGAGTGGCGACCAGCTGCGGCCGCCGTCCCGGGATTCGTGCACGCCGCCGCTCGACATGGCCATGTACATGTGCGCGGCATCCCGCGGATCGATGTTGATGGAGTGCAGTTTCGGGCCGTCCGGCGTGCCGCCCTGCTCGTCGCCCATCCATTGCCGGTACTGGCGGTTGTCGTGGAGTCCCGGCAGCAGGTGCCAGGTGTCGCCGGCGTCGTCGCTGCGGAAGATCGCCTGGGGCGATGTGCCGGCGAACCAGACGCCCGGCTGGCTGGCATGCCCCGGCGTCAGCCAGAAGGTGTGCTTGACCGAGCGGGCCGGCAGGCCGGCAGCATCGAGGCCGCCTTCCGGCACCTTGGGAAAGGCTGGCGGCGCCGCAGCTTCCTGCCATGTCTTCCCGAGGTCCCGGGAGCGGAAGATGGTGGGTCCCAGGTGGCCGGTGCTGGCGGCGGCTATCAGGGTCTTGCCGTCCCGGGGATCGAGCACCAGGTGGTTGATGATCTGGCCCAGAAAGTGGGGGCCATCGGCCCGCCATTGCCGTCGGGCAGCGTCGCCATGCAACAGCCAGGCGCCCTTGCGGGTGCCGACCAGGATGACCAGCCGGTCTGGCCGTGAGGGTTTCGGGCGGCGTGCAAGCGCGCCCTTTCGTACAGGCTTTCCTCGGGTCATGGGGACCTCCTTCCGGGGATTAACTCTATACTTGCCCAATGGCCGACGCGACCTACCTCACCGGGCACCTCCTGATCGCCATGCCGGCCATGCAGGACCCCAACTTCGTCAAGACGGTGACGTACATCTGCGAGCACAGCGACCAGGGCGCGCTCGGCATCGTCATCAACCGCCCCATGGACATGGACCTGGGCACGATCTTCGACCAGCTTGCCCTCGAGTCCGCCGACCCGGAGCTGGCGCGGCAACCCGTCCTGCGGGGCGGCCCCGTGCACCAGGAGCGGGGCTTCGTCCTGCACGAGCCCGAGGAGGCCGCAGGGCAGGAGTTCGATGCGACGCTGGCCGTCACCGACGCCATCCGCGTGACCACGTCCCAGGACATCCTCACGGCCATGGCTCGCGGCAACGGCCCGAAGCGGGCGATCGTGGCGCTCGGTTACGCGGGCTGGGGCGCGGGCCAGCTGGAAAGCGAGCTGGTGCAGAACGCCTGGCTCAGCGTGCCGGCGTCGCCCAAGATCATTTTCGACACACCCTTCGAGCAGCGCTGGCGCGAGTCCGCGAAGCTGCTCGGCATCGACCTCAACACCATCAGCCACCAGGCAGGCCACGCCTGAGGCTTCCCCCGTCATGAATGGCTCGGCCCTGGTCTTCGACCACGGCGGGCGGCGCATCGGCGTGGCCGTGGCCAACCGGTCACCGCGGCTCGCCTCGCCCCTGCTGACCCTGGCCGCCCGGGACGGCGCGCCCGACTGGCCCGCGCTGGACAGGCTCGTGAAGGAATGGAACCCCGGCCAGCTCGTGGTGGGTGTCCCCTATAATGGCGCCGGCGCGCGCATCGCGGGCAGCGGCGCCAGCGAAACGACCGACAGCGAATCCGCCGCCGAGCGCTTTGCCGCCGAACTCGAAGCCCGCTACCCGCAGACCGTGATCCGCATCGACGAACGGCTCACTTCCGTCGAGGCCGAGTCGCGACTGCGGGAGCAGCGCCGGAGCGGCGCACGGACGAAGAAGGTCAGGACCGGGGATGTGGACGCCCTCGCCGCCTGTGTGATTGCCGAGATGTGGCTCGACCAGCCGCCGACAAAGAAGACACCATGAACAAGGCCCACCGCGGCACCATCTTCTCCACCGAAGCGGAAGTCCTGCAGCAGACGTCCTACGCAGGCGGTCAGTACATCGCCCGGCTCCGGGCACCGGACTGCGCCCGCACCGCCACCGCCGGCACCTTCGTCCACGTGCAGTGCACGCCGGGCATCCCGATGCGGCGACCGCTGTCGATCCTGCGGGCCAACGCGGCCGAGGGCTGGGTGGAAGTGCTCTACAAGGTCGTCGGCCAGGGCCTGCTCGCCCTGACGGCGGCCGGGCCCGGCGACCGGGTGAGCGTGCTGGGGCCCATCGGCCAGGGCTTCCGGCCCGACCCGGCGCGGCCCGTGGCGCTGCTGATCGGCGGCGGCGTCGGCATCCCGCCACTCATGTTCCTGGCCGAGGTGCTCGCCCACTCACCGGGCGTCCGCTGGGAACCCCGCGCGTTCTTCGGCTCGGAGCTGCCGTTCCCCTTCGAGGTCAACGCGGGCAACGGCACGCTTCGCGTGCTCGACGATGCCGGCATCCCGTCCCAGCTCGCCAGCAACGCCGGCCTGCCCGGCTGCAGGCGGGGCTTTGTCACCGATCTGGCGCGCGCCTGGATCACGGCCCAGCCGGCCAGTGAACGCGCCCGCATGACGATCTACGCCTGCGGCCCCACGCCCATGCTCAAGGCCGTGCAGAAGGTGGCGGACGAATTCGCCGTCCCTTCCCAGCTCTGCCTGGAGGAATTCATGGCCTGCGCCGTCGGTGGCTGTGCCGGCTGCGTGGTGCCCGTGCAGGTGGACGGCCAGCGCCAGATGAAGCGCGTCTGCGTTGACGGGCCGGTGTTCGACGGCGCGGCGGTCTACACGCAGTAACGATCAGGCCGGCAGGCGCTGCGCCAGGGCCCGGGCCTTGGTGCCCACGGGGAACCGGTTCAGCAGGCCATTGCCGATTTTCTTCTTGGTGTAGGTCTCCCAATGGAGGACCTGGTAGCCGCTGCGCTCCATGAGCGCCGTGAACGACTCCCGCGAGTACTCGCAGCAGTGGCCGGGCATGAGGTCAGGCGGGAAACGGCGCTTGTGCAGCCCGGTGCGGGTGATGAAGCGCACCCAGCGCTTGCTCCAGCCCTCGATGTTCGGGATCTCGATCAACAGGTAGCCGCCGGGGCGGAGCAGGCCGCTGATCTTCTCCATGGCAAGCCGCGGGTACGGCAGATGCTCGAGCACGTGGCGGAGAGTGACCACGTCGAAGGCCTCCCGGTCCGCCGGGGGCGGGTCTTCGGCCAGGAAGTCGTTGGCCACCACCTCGCAACCCACCACCGACGCGGCGTAACGCGCCATGTCCGCGCCCAGCTCGAGGCCCTTCACCTGCCAGCCCGCCTTCTTTGCCATCCATAACAGGCGCCCGTTGCCGCAGCCGATGTCGATCAGCCGCCCCCGCGCCGACAGGTGCTTCTGGAGGAACAGCACGGCCTGGTCGTTGTCGTGGTTGCGCGAGTTGGTGTCATCCCGCGGGTCGACGACGATGGTCGTGTACTGCCCCTGCTCGGTGCCACCGGACAGGTCGTAGTTCACCAGGCCGCAGCCTGTGCAGCGGTAGTAGCGGAACTGGTGCTCGTTGCCGAGCGTGTAGTAGAGGCGCAGGTCCGGGCAGTCGCAGAGCCGGCAGGTGAAATTCGCCCGGTCCGACCAGTTGATCGCCCTGACCCCCGCCTGTGCGTTCGCTGCGTTCATGTTTTCCGCCGTGCCGAGATGATGAGGCTTTCGCCGAAGAGGACCGGCAGGCTGTTCAGCTCCCGGTGGACGTCGTTCCAGTAAGGCGCATCGTCGCCCTTCCGGCTGCCGCTGAACAGGTTCCAGAGCAGCGCGGGCAGCGTCAGGACCAGCAGCGGCGCCGCCAGCGCCTCGGCGACCTTCACCCGGTTGCAGGTCAGCGTGGTGATCTCGAAGCCTTCCCGGACCAGCATGTAGCGCAACTCCCACCAGGGCACGGGCCGGGTCGTGCTCTGGCCCTGCAGCTCGTCCAGCGGGCGGCGGAACTTGTTCATGAAGCCAGTGAACAGGAAGCGCAGGCGCGAGCGGAAATTCAGGACGTTCGGCAGGGAGATCAGCAGTGCACCGCCCGGACGCAGTATGCGGTGGAACTCGGCGATGGCATTGCGCTGGAAGCCGATGTCGCTCATGCCATCGGCGCAGATGGCCACCTGGAAGTGGCCGTCAGGCCAGGGCAGCGGGCCGTTCAGGTCGGCGCGCACGGCCTTAGGCGCGGGTAGCAGGTAGAGCTCGGGGGTGTAGTCCGCGACCTCCAGTTCGGAAAAGCCTTCGGCGAGCAGCAACTGGGCCAGGGCGCCCTGCCCGCAGGGGCAGTCCAGGACCGGACCCTTGCCCGGGTGGGCCTTCAGCAGGCCGATCAGCTTCGCGTAGTTGCCGCGCGCGGAGGAGCGCCGGGGAGTGGTGGTCATGCCGTGGCCGCGGTGGCGGCGAGCACTCGCCGCATCGTCCGGATGAATCGCAGGGGGTGAAGAAGGCTGACACCCTTGATGGCGTAGCGGCGCAGCTCAAGCAGAGGCGCGCCACGGTTACTCCCCTCCTTCGTCGTCACTGCGTAGCGATAGCCGGCCCGGGCCGTCTCGGCCACGACCTCGGGAGAGTAGTCACCGTAGGGATAGGCGATGCTGGTGGTCGCCCGGCCCGTGATGCGGGACAGATCGTCCCGGGAACGAGTCAGCTGCTCCCGCAGTTCCGCCGGCGCGAGCCGGCTCGCATTGCGGTGCTCCCAGAGGTGGGACCCGAATTCAGTGCCCGCGTCGGCCATTTCGCGGATCTGCGCCTCGGACATCAGGGCCTGGGGGCTCTTGTCCTTGTTCTCGTTCCAGACGACACCGCTCTTGCCAATGTCGCCCACGACGGGAAAGACGACTGCCGGAATGCGGCGCTCCGCGAGCACCGGGAAGGCGTTCTCGTACACGTCCCGGAGGCCGTCGTCGAAGGTCACCACCACCCGGGGACGGTCCGGTGCCGCGCTTTCCACCGCCTGGAGATCGTTGAAGGTGCAGAAGTGCACGTTCCGCCGCGTTAGCCAGTCCATCTGCCAGGCAAACTGCCGGGGCGTGACGTACAGGCCCCGGATCGCGGCACCGGGCGGCAACGGGGCGCAATGGTGGTACATGAGGATGATGGCCTCGCCGGACAGCTGCTGGCTGGCTTCCTGGATCACGCGGCACCCATTGCTCGTCTGCCACGAGGCAGGCTTCTCCAGGTCAGTGTAATTGAGAGCGGCGGCGGACGTCACCACGAGCTCCCCGCCTCAAGTTGACGCCCGGCAACGCACCCGCATAATCACGCCTGCGGCGGCCTGCCGCGCCTCGTCCCGGTCCCCGCGCCATGTCAGAAACCTGCACCGTCATCGACCCGGACAGCGGCGAAGTCATCTTCCCGGCCACCAGCGGGAAGCGCTTCATCTACGACTACTACGCCGGCCTGCCCGACCTCACTGGCAAGACGGTCGTGGACATTCCCTGCGGTGACGGCCGCGCCAGCCACATCTTCCGCCAGCGGGGTGCCGACGTGATCGCCCTCGACCTGTTCCCCAAGTTCATGAAGGCGCCGGGCATCACGGCGCGGATGGCCGACCTCCGGCAACCGCTGCCCCTCCCGGACGAATGCGCCGACTACGTGATCTGCCAGGAAGGCATCGAGCACATCCCGGACCAGCTCGCCGTGCTCTGCGAGTTCAACCGCATCCTGAAGCCGGGCGGGCAGCTGGTGATCACCTGCCCGAGCATCTCCCACGCGCGGGCGCGGCTGGCCCACCTGCTGGTGGAGAACGATTCCTGGCGCCGCATGCCGCCGTCGGTCGTGGACACGGTGTGGGTCACAGACGCCGACGTGGACCGCATCTACTTCGGCCACCTGTTCCTCATTGGCGTGCAGCGCCTGAACACGCTCCTCGGCATCGCCGGCTTCCGCGTCACCGAACGCCGGCGCACGGACATCGGCGGCTCGTCGGTGGTGCTGGGCGTGCTGCTCTACCCACTCATCGTGCTTGCCTCGCTGCTGGCCTACCGGACCTACGCGCGCAAGCAGCGCAAGTCCATCCCGGCCGAGGTCGGCAAGCCGGTCTGGTGGGAGCACCTGAAGCTGAACGTCTCCCCCACCACGCTCTTCTGCAAGCACATCTTCTGGGTGGCGCAGAAGGAGTGCTCCACCGCCGAGCGCCGCCGGCAGATCCGCGCCTCCCGCGTGGACCGCTACCAGACCATCGCGGAATAGGCGCGGCTACCCGGCGTGACGACGGATCCATTCAGGGAAGGCCTGGCCGCGGCCCGCCGCGGCGACTTCTCCGCGGCCGCTAAGATCTGGGAAGCGCTCGCCGTCAATGGCGATGCCCGCGCCCAGTACAACCTGGGCTACCTCCACGCGAACGGCCAGGGTGTGCCGAAGGATTACGCCCGGGCCATCGAGTGGTACACCCGGGCGGCCAGCCAGGGTTTCGCCGCGGCCCAGTTCAATCTCGGAGTCCTGCTGTCGAGCGACGACGGCGTGCCGCCCAACTACGCGGCCGCGCTCTCCTGGTACCGGAAGGCCGCCGACCAGGGCGACGCGGACGCCCAGTTCAATCTCGGCGTGGCCTTCGCGTCGGGCCAGGGTGTGCCGGTCGACTTCGTGGAGGCATTCCGGTGGTACAGCCGGGCGGCGGGCAAGAGCCATCCGCAGGCAGCGAAGACGCTGGAGAGCCTGATTGCCGAGATGACCGCCGAACAGCTCGCCGAGGCGCGGAAGCCCGGCGCCGGCTGATCAGTCCAGCACCCGGCGCGCGGAGCGCCGGCGCCGCGCCACGACCGGCATGACCATCAGCGACAGGAGCAGCAGGCCGGCCGGCGCGGGATACTTGACCGCGTACACCACCGGCGTCAGCGCCACCCGGGTCGCGAGCCGCAGGCCTTCGCTCCCGCGGATGTAGTCCGCGATCGGCGGCGACACCCGGTAGTACCAGCCCACGAAGGCCCGGCCCCACTCGCTGGCCAGCAGGACACGGTCCCGGAACTGGCGGAGCACCATGACCTCCGGATCCAGGTAGGAGCCGAAGGCAGCCGTGGCGATGAAGCAGCCGCCGGATTCGCTATTGGACCCGACAAACTGGTAGTTGCCCGTCACGGCGTTGTTGGTGGTATCCGGATCGGGCTCGATGCCGTCGATGGAAAACTGGTAGGAGAAGTCCCTGTCCTGGTCTGGCACGTAGAAGTCCGCAATGGTGACGTCCACGCTCGCGCCGGAGGCAATGCTGGCCAGGGCTGGAACCCTGGACGAGTCGAAGTGCGTCACCGGCGGGCTCAGGATGGTGCCCCACGGATCGATGATGTCCGCATCACAGTTGTCGGATTCGACCGCCGGTACAGCGGTGTATCCCGAGACATCAACGGTCACATTGGTGGCTGTGCCGGGGCCGTCGTTGCGCACGGTGATCACGTGAATCAGCCGGAAACAATCACCCAGCGCCACATTCTCGTCCGGGACGGACGCTGTGCTCCTCAGGTCGGCGCACGCGGGGGCGGCGATCCGGGCCGTGGCGGTGTTATTGCCCGCCAGCGAATCGACGGCCGGGGCCACGGCCGCTGCCGTCGCTGTATTGGCGAGGCAGCCGGTGGCCGGCGCGACCGCCTGGACATTGATCTGCAATGTCGTCTCGGCGCCGCTGGCGAGCGTGCCGACATCCCAGACGCCCGTGCCCTGGGTGTAGGTTCCCTGGCCCGCAGCCGCACTGACGAAATTGAGCCCGGCCGGCAGCAGGTCCGTGACCGTGGCGGCCGCACTGTTGGGTCCATTGTTCTTCACGGTGACGGTGAAGGTCGTCAGGTCGGAGCCGCTGGTGCCCGGATTGACCACCGGGTTGCTCGCCGTCTGGGTCATCTGGAAGTCGGCGTTCGGCACGCCGGGGGCGCCGGTGATGCTCACCTGCACGGGCACGCCGCCGGCGGTGATCGTAACCTCCTCGCTGATGGCACCCGACACGGTCGGGGCAAAGACCACCGTGAGCACGCAGGTCTGGTTTGGCGCCAGCGTCACGTTGCAGGCGGTGGCGTCCTGGAAGCTGAAGGGCAGCAGCAAACCCTCGGTCACCGAGATACTGGCCGGGACCAGGTCCGTGTTCCGGACCGTGATCGTCGCGTTGCCGGAGCTGCCGACCAGGACGGTGTTGCCGAACGGGACGATTTGGTCGTTCGCCGGGCTGATGGAGTCCGTGATCGTGGTCGTCGCAGTCCGGCCGGTGCCTGACACGCTGACGACAGCGGGCGTGCCGTCCAGGTCCAGGGTCAGCGTGTCCGTGTCGCTGGACGCCGCCGTCGTGGTGGGGTCATAGGTGATGGTGATCGTGCAGGAGTCATTGGCGGCCAGGGAAACGGTGCAGTCCTGGGGATCCGCGATGCCGAAGGGCAGCTGCAGTCCTTCCGTGATGGCGATGTCGACGGGGTTGCCAGTCCCATTGCTTACCGTCACGGTGCCGATGGTGCCGAGGCCGATGGTGGTCGGGCCGAAAGGCAGGTTCTTGTCGTCCACCGTACCCACGGAGTCGCTGACCGTGATGGCACTCCCGCCACCGACCCGGGTGGCCCGGAACGGGCGGGGCTGGCCGTTGAACAGGCCCCAGCCGGTGATGGTCCCGCTGTCGTTGATGTCGGTGGCGCCCTGCAGCTCCCACGCGGCGTCGGAGGCCGGGTCGAGGACGGTGTTCAGGTCGTAGAGCGTCCCGCCGGAATAGAGCAGTGCAACGCCGTTGGTATACAGATTGCCGGTCTGGCGCGCCGCCACCTCCCCCAGGTTGTTGATCTTGCCGGGCACGCAGGTGTCCAGCAGGTTGCCGTCGACACCGAGATACCCGATGTCCACCACGGCGGGAGTCGGGGTGGGCGTGAAGATCACGCAGCGGCCCTTGGAATTGACGACGCGCTGGGCGAGCACGGCCCCACTGTCGTTGATGCCCGCAGCCCGACTGATGTTGTCGGGAAAACCTGCCGTGGCGAGTACCGAGTTGATGGACACGGGTGCCGCCGCCGGCCCGGCCCAGACCACCGCCTGGGGCGGTAGGCAGGTCCCGAATGCGTTCCCGACGATCTGGCTGTTGTTATTGATGTCGGCAGCTTCCGACCCCGTGCAGCCGCTCAGGAGCCCGAGTCCGGCCAGCGTGGCGCCCTGCCAGATGAAGGCTTCCGTGGTGCCCGTGGCCGTGTCGGAGGCCCACGCGCTCCCGACCACCTCGTTGAAGTTGTTGACGGCGTAGCCAATGCTGCTGAGGTTATTCTGGGGCGTGCCGAGACCGAGCTTGCCGATGTCGGACAGGGTGGTGCCGTTCCAGAAGTGGGCCGTCCCGCCCGTGACATTCCCGGGGTTGTCGAAACCCGCCACCGTGGTCAGGTGACCCGCATCGTTGATGCCATTGGCAACACTGGTGGCCTGGCCAATCACGCCAGCCAGTGCCGTGGGCGTCGAGCTCCCGCTGGGCCAGAGCACGGCCTGGAAGAACCCGCCGGTCGGCTGGGCCTGCCCGACGACCGCGCCGCTGGCATTGATCGAATTGCCCTGGCCTGAGTCAGTGCCGGCAGGAAGATTCAGGACCTCGACGGTATAGGTCGGTGCGGCCACGACGCTGGCCGCTGACAGCAGGAGCGAGCAGAGGCTCGCCGGGACCACGAAACGGGAGCGCATCGGACGGTTCTCCTTCCGGATCCGGCGGCGGTGGCCGCGGGATTCCCAGGATCCGGTTCTTGTCTTTCTGCAGCATTCTTCGCACCGCCCTGCGGCGAAGTCAATCCGGGCGGACCCGGATGCGGCATTTGGTCCTAGCCGGACAGCTGCAGCCACAGGGTCTTCAGGTAGGCCCGCTCCTCCCGGGTGACGGGAAAATCCGGCGGCTGGGGCACGTAGTGCTCCCGGACGATGCGGCGCCCGGCCGCCCCGATGGCGGCGTGGACCTGCTCCACGAAATCCGGCGGGGGCAGGCGGGCCGTGTTGGCCGAGGCCAGCAGGACGCCGGACGGCCGGAGCAGCGGCAGGGCCAGCCCGACCAGCCGCCCGTAGTCGGCCTCGGCGCGAAAATCGCCCCGTCCGGGCGCCCGCGAAAAGGTCGGGGGATCCAGCAGGATTACGTCAAATGACCGGCCCTTCCGCGCCAGCCGCTTCAGCCAGTCGAAGGCGTCGCCATAGATGAAGTCGTGGGCAGCCGGGTCCAGGCCGTTGAGCTCGAAGTTGCGCCGGCCCCAGTCCAGGTACTTCCGGGACAGGTCCAGGCTCGTGGCGCGCGCGCCGCCCAGGGCAGCGCAGACGCTGAAGGCGCAGGTGTAGGCAAAGCAGTTGAGCACCTCCGGCGCGGCAGGGCGCGGCTCTTCCCCGTGCAGGGGAAAGCCCGCGGCCACGTGGCCGTGGAGGAGCCGCCGGCGGTTGTCCCGCTGGTCCAGGAACAGGCCGGTGGAATAGCCCTCGGTGAAGCCAAGCTCGAAGGTCACGCCGTTCTCCGTGACCGTGAACCGTTCGGGCGCCGGCGCTCCAGCCACCAGCCGCGGCGATGCCTCGGCGACGGTTGTCTTCCGTACCTGGCGGAGCAGCCGCTTGAAGTAGACACCGCGAACGTCCGGTGTGCCTTCGGTGGCGCCCAACAGTCCCTGCGCGTCGTCCACCGCGGGCTCCGCCTCGCCCTCGAACAGCTGCCATTCACCCAGTCGGTCCCGGTACCGGCCGGGCTGACCGTCGGGCGCGCCGTGCACGGCGCGAAAGGCGGTCGTGAGCGTCCGGTCGATGATGGCGTCGCGCAGCTGCCGGGCAGCCGGCGTGCCGAAGTCGGGGGGAGACGCCAGCCGGACGAACTCCCCGGTGCGCGGATGCCGGAACTCCAGCGCCGCCGCGTGCAGGTGAAGGCGGGATGCGGCGGCCCCGCCGTACAGGGGATCGCCGAGGATCGGCAGGCCTTCCGCGGCGGCATGGACGCGGATCTGGTGGGTCCGGCCCGTGACCGGCTCGGCCTCGACCCAGGTTCGGCCCTCCTCGCGGCGCAGGACGCGGAAGCGTGTCTCGGCCTGCTCGCCACCAGCATCGGCCGGCCGCGCTTGATACCGGTCTCCCGCCCGCACGATCGCGGACTCCACAGTGAACCCGTCCCGCGGCACAGGCGTGCCGGTGACGAGCACGTACCGCTTGTGCACCTCCCGGGCCGTGAACTGGGCGGTGAGCGAGCGGTTGGCGTCGACGGTCTTGCCAAAGACAAGCAGTCCGCTGGTCTCCTTGTCGAGGCGATGCACGATGGCGAGGCGTGCCCAGCGCGGCTCGCGGTGCTTCAGCCAGTCGTAGATGCCCTCGCCGGCGTGGGGCGCGGGCGCGTGGGTATTCCAGCCCGGCGGCTTGTTCACGACCAGCAGGTCGTCATCCTCATGGACGACGCAGGGAGGAACGGCTCGCTCCGCCCCCAGGCTCACGTGGCGGCCTGGCGCGTCTCGAGGTAGAGATCCTCGACCTTCGCGCGGGCCCAGGGCGTCCGGCGGAGGAACTTGAGGCTCGAGGCGACGCTGGGCTCGTTGGTGAAGCACCGGACCGGAATGCGCCGTCCGAGTTCCTCCCAGCCCAGCGACGCCACCAGCTCGTTCACGATGACCTCGAGGGTGATGCCATGCAGGGGATTCCGGGGCTGTGGCCGCGTCGTCACCCAGTCCCTCCGAGCCGGGATACGCGGAACGTCCTGCCCTTGATCTTGCCGGCGCGCAGGCCGCGCAGGGCGGCCTCGGCGCGGTCGCGGCGCACGGCAACGTAGGAGCGGCGGGCAACGATGTCGATCTTGCCGATGGCATCGCCGGGCAGCCCGACATCACCCGTGAGGGCGCCCAGCAGGTCGCCGGGCCGGAGCTTGTCCTGCCGGCCGCCATCGATGGTGAGGGTCGTCATGGGCGCCGGTGCCGGGGCCCCGTCGGCGGCGGGCAGCGGCGTCCACGTCGCGGGCGCCCCGGCGCGGCCCTCCAGCGCGGCGGCCCGTTCGATTTCGCGCGGCGCGACGAGGGCCAGCGACAGGCCCTTCTCGCCGGCGCGGCCGGTGCGGCCGATCCTGTGCAGGTGGATGTCGGGATCGGGGGGCAGCTCCCAGGAGACGACGGCAGACAGGCCCTTGATATCGAGGCCGCGGGCGGCGACATCGGTCGCCACGAGCACGGCGCAGCTGCGGTTCGCGAAACGGAGCAGGGCCTCGTCCCGTTCCCGCTGCTCCATCTCGCCGTGCAGGGCAAGGACGGAGAAGCCCCGCTCTGCCAGACCGGCCGTCACGTCTCGCACGTCGTTGCGGGTCTGGCAGAACACCAGCGCTGTCTCCGGGCGGTAGTGCAGGAGCAGGGCCACCAGTGCCTCGCCCTTCTGCGCCGGTGCCACGTCGAAGAACAGTTGCTGGATGTCGTCCACAGGGGCAGTGGTGTCGACCGTGACCGCGACGGGCTCGCGCTGCAGGGTGCGGCTCAGGGCCCGGATCTCGTCCGGCCAGGTGGCCGAGAACAGCAGCGTCTGCCGCACCTTCGGCGCCCGCTCGACGACGGCACTGATCGCCTCGAGGAAACCCATGTCGAGCATCCGGTCGGCCTCGTCGAGGACCAGCACCCGCAGGCCGGCCAGGTCGATGGTCCCGCGCTGCAGGTGATCCAGGATCCGGCCGGGCGTGCCGACGACCACGTGGGGCGCGACCTGCAGCGAAGGGGTCTGGGAACGAACCGGCACGCCGCCGCACAGGGTCACGACGCGAAGGTTCGGAACGAAGCGCGCCAGGCGCCGCACCTCGGTGCCTACCTGGTCCGCCAGCTCGCGGGTCGGGCAGAGCACCAGCGCCTGCACGCGGTCGCTCTCCACGTCGATGCGCGCGAGCAGCGCCAGGGCGAAGGCCACCGTCTTGCCGCTGCCCGTGCGGGCCTGGGCAATCACGTCCTTGCCGGCCAGGAGGCTGGGCAGCGCGTGAGCCTGCACGGGCGTCATGCTGGCAAAGCCCAGCACCTCGATGGCGCGGGCCAGCGGTGCTGGAAGCTGAAGCGTGGAGAACGACAGGACCGCGGGCTGGTTCATGCCCCGCAGTATAGGACTATGGGATGTAGGAGCGCCTTCAGGCGCGACCCGCCTTGCCGCTAGGCGAAGTGGATCTGCGCCTCGAGGTTCGACCGGGAGTCGGCATTGGCCAGCGCCTCCTCCATCGAGACCTTGCCGTCCTTGTAGAGCTTGAGGAGCGACTGATCGAAGGTCTGCATGCCCTGCTCGGTGCTGTCCCGGAAGGACTCCTTGACCTTGCTCACGTCGCCGCGCTGGATCAACTCGGCGATGCGTGGCGTGTTCAGCATGACCTCCACCGCCGCCACGCGCTGGCCGTCGATGCCACGGACGAGGCGCTGGGAAATGATGGCCCTGAGGTACTGGGAAAGGTCCATGTAGACCTGCGCATGCTGGTCTTCGGGAAACAGGTTGATGATGCGGTCCAGGGTCTCGGGGGCATTGTTCGAGTGGAGCGTCGCCACGGCCAGGTGGCCGGTGCCCGCCAGGTCGATGGTGGTCTGCATCGTGTCCCGGTCGCGGACCTCGCCCACCAGGATCACGTCGGGGGCCTCGCGCATGGCGCTCTTCAGCGCCCGGGCGTAGGACTTCGTGTCGACGCCGACCTCGCGCTGGTTGACGATGGACTTCTTGTTCGAGTGCAGGAACTCGATGGGATCCTCGATCGTGATGATGTGGGATGCCGTCTTCTCGTTCCGGTAATTGATCATGCCGGCCAGCGTCGTGGACTTGCCGGACCCCGTCGCGCCCACCATCAGCAGCAGGCCGCGCCGGAACATCACCAGGTCCTTGAGTATCGGGGGCATACCCAGCGTGTCGAGCTCGGGAAGGTCGCAGGTGATGTAGCGCATCACCAGCGCCACGTTCCCGCGCTGGTGGAAGATGTTCACGCGAAACCGGCCGAGGCCGGGCTTCGACACGGCAAAGTCGATCTCGAGTTCGCGATTGAACTCCTCGAGCTGCTCGCCGGTCATCAGCTCCATCGCGGCCTGGCGGACCATCTGGGGCGTGAGCTCCAGCTTGTTTACCGGGATGATCTTGCCGTCGATCTTGATCTTGACCGGCGCAAAGCAGGTGAGGAACAGGTCGGACGCCCGTTTCTCGACCATCAGATTGAAAAGTGGCTGGACGTTCATGGTTTAGCCCTGGTAGAGCGCCGCCTTCTTCTCTTCTTCCATCATGGTCAGGCCGCCGGAATCGTCGGCGGCGGCCGTCTTGTCCCGCTTGCTCTCCAGCTTGATGCGGAGCCGCAGCTCGTTCTTCGAGTCGGAGTTGCGCATTGCTTCGTCGTACGAGATCTTGTTGTTCTCGTAGAGATTGAACAGGTCCTGGTCGAAGGTCTGCATGCCCATCCGGGTGGACTTGGCCATGATCTCCTTGATGCGCAGCACCTCGCCCTTGAAGATCAGGTCCGAGATCAGCGGCGACTGAAGCATCACTTCCATGGCGGCGATCCGGCCCTCGCCGGCCTGCCGAGGAATGAGCCGCTGGGAAATCAGCGCCTTCACGTTCAGCGACATGTCCATCAGCAGCTGGCCCCGCTTCTCCTCGGGGAAGAAGTTGATGATGCGGTCGAGCGCCTGGTTCGCGCTGTTCGCGTGCAGGGTGGCCAGGCAGAGGTGGCCTGTCTCGGCGAACTGGATGCCGAACTCCATGGTCTCCCGGTCCCGGATCTCGCCGATCAGGATCACGTCGGGGGCCTGGCGCAGGGTGTTCTTCAGGGCGGAGTGCCAGCTTTCCGTGTCCACGCCGACCTCGCGCTGGGTGACGACGCAGCGGCCGTGCGGGTGCACGTACTCCACCGGGTCCTCCACGGTCACGATGTGGCCCCGGCTGTTCATGTTGCGGTGGTGAACCATGGCCGCCAGGGTGGTGGACTTGCCGGAGCCGGTGGCGCCCACGACGATCACCAGGCCGCGCTTGGTCATGGACACGTCCGACATGATGGGCGGCAGCTCGAGTTCCTCGAGCGTCGGGATCTTGGTGATGATGCGCCGGAGGACCGCGCCCACCTGCCCCTGCTGGATGAAGGCACTGACGCGGAAGCGCCCGATGCCCTGCGGGCTGATGGCGAAGTTGCACTCCTTCGACGCGTCGAACTCCCGCGCCTGGCGGTCGTTCATGATGGAGCGGACGATGATCGCGCTCTGGTCGCTGGTCAGCGGCGTTTCCGCCGCCCGGTGGATCTCGCCATCGATCTTGATCGCCGGCGGAAAGCCCGTCGTGATGAAGAGGTCGGACCCGTTCTTGTCCACCATCTTCTTCAGAAGGCCCTGAATCAGCTTTGTTGCCTGGTCGCGTTCCATCGCCTTGACTCCCGGGGGCCGTCCTGGCCCGCCGCCGTGCTAAGTACTAGAAGCTGTCCTTGTTCTGCGCCTTGTGCCGGGCCTCTTCCTTGGAGATGACGCCCTTGGAAAGGAGTTCCTGCAGGCACTGGTCGAGTGTCTGCATGCCTTCCTTCACACCGGTCTGGATCGCGGAGTACATCTGGGCCACCTTGCCCTCGCGGATGAGGTTCCGGATGGCCGGTGTGCCGATCATGATCTCGTGGGCGGCGACGCGGCCGCCGCCGATGCGCTTCATGAGCGCCTGCGAGATGACCGCCCGCAGCGACTCCGAAAGCATGGCCCGGACCATTTCCTTTTCCTGGGCCGGGAACACGTCGATGATGCGGTCCATGGTCTTGGCCGCCGAACTGGTGTGCAGCGTGCCGAAGACGAGGTGGCCGGTCTCGGCCGCGGTCAGCGCCAGACGTATCGTCTCCAGGTCGCGCATTTCGCCCACGAGGATCACGTCGGGGTCCTCGCGCAATGCCGAGCGCAGCGCCTCGCTGAAGCCCAGGGTGTCCTTGTGGACTTCCCGCTGGTTGATCAGGCAGCGCTTGCTCTCGTGCACGAACTCGATCGGGTCCTCGATGGTGAGGATGTGATCGGGCTTGTTGTCGTTGATGTAGTCGATCATCGCCGCTAGCGTGGTGGATTTGCCCGAGCCCGTCGGGCCGGTGACCAGCACGATGCCGCGCGGATACATGGAGATGTCGCGGAAGATCGCCGGAGCCTTGAGGTCCTCCAGCGTCTGGATGATCGAGGGAATGGTCCGGAAGACGGCGCCGGCGCCGCGCATCTGGTTGTAGGCGTTGACCCGGAAGCGGGCGAGCTTGGGAATCTCGAAGGAGAAGTCGGTCTCCAGGAACTCCTCGTAGTCTTTGCGCTGCTTGTCGTTCATGATGTCATAGATCATGCTATGAACATCCTTGTGCGCCAGCGCCGGCATGTTGACCCGCTTGACGTCACCGTCCACACGAATCATCGGCGGCACGCCCGCAGACAGGTGCAGGTCGGACGCCTTGCTCTTCACCGCAAACGCGAGAAGTTGCGCGATATCGACAGCCATCTTTATCCCCAGCCCTTGCCTGCGGCCCATACCGCGGCCCCGACCGCGGTTTGCATAACCGGATCAGGCGGTGAACATAGTACAGCCGGCCAGACGGGGTGGTCGTGACGGGAATCACGGATCATCTGGGCGAAATTCAGGCTCGTATCACCCGGGCAACAGCCCGGTTGGCGACGCTGGACGGGCACGCCGGCGCCGTGACACTGGTGGCAGTCAGCAAGGGCCACCCGGCAGCCGCCGTGCGGGAAGCCCTGGCGGCCGGCCTCACCCACTTCGGCGAAAACTACCTGCAGGAAGCATTGCCGAAGATCGAGGCCTCCAGCCGTGACGCAGTCTGGCATTTCATCGGCCGGATCCAGTCCAACAAGACCCGCGAGATCGCCACCAACTTCGCCTGGGCCCAGACTGTGACGTCTGCCCGCATCGCCGAGCGGCTGGCGGCGCAGAGGCCCCACCACGGGGATCCGCTCCAGGTCTGTATCCAGCTCGAGCCCGGGTTGCCGGTGCCTGCCGCCGGCGAAACCGGGACGCCCCGCGCCGGTTGCCCTCGTCAGGAAGTGTCCGCCCTGGCGGCGCTGATCGGCGGCCTGCCCCGCCTCCGGCTGCGGGGGCTCATGCTGCTGCCCCATGCGGGACTCGACGCGGAGGCCCTGCGCGTGGAATATCGCGCTGCCCGAGGCCTTCTCGACCAACTCAATGCCGGCGGTCACGCGCTGGACACGCTGTCGATGGGCATGTCGGACGACTTCGAGATTGCGATCGAGGAAGGCAGCACCATGATTCGCGTCGGAACGGCCTTGTTCGGTGCACGACCCTGATCAAGGCAACGCGACCGGAACAACCTGGACGGAAGTACATGACATTCGAAAACCTGACCATCGGACTGGTCGGCGGAGGCAACATGGCCCGCGCGCTGGTCCGCGGCCTGCTCCAGGCAGGCCACCCTGCCGGCCGCATCCAGGTTGCCGACCCCGATCCGGCCCAGCTCGAGCAGGTGGTGGCCCTGCACGCGAGCGTCGGGATCCACGCGGACAACCGGGAAGTGGCGCGGACGGCGGACGTGCTCGTCCTCGCCGTCAAGCCGCAGCTGATGCCCGACGTCGCCCGGCAGCTCGCCGCCGGGCCGCGCCGGGCCGGGCAGCTGATCCTGTCCGTGGCGGCCGGCATCACGCTGGACTCCCTGCGCGGCTGGTTCGGCGCGGGCACGCCGCTGGTGCGTGTCATGCCCAACCAGCCCGCCACGATCGGCGCCGGCATCTCCGGTCTCGCGGCCTCGGCCACCGTCGGGGACGCGGAGCGGCAGGTGGCCCAGTACATCGCCTCGGCAACCGGCCGCGCCGTCTGGCTGCAGGACGAGGCGCTGATGGACGCGGTCACGGCCGTGTCCGGCAGCGGGCCGGCGTACTTCTACCTGCTGATGGAACACATGGAACGCGCCGCCATCGGGCTCGGCCTGCCGCCCGACCTGGCCGCCGCGCTGACGCGGGAGACGGCACTCGGGGCCGCTCGAGTGGTCATCGAGACGAAGGCGGAGCCGGGCCGGCTCAGGGCCGCGGTGACCTCACCCGGCGGAACGACGGCGGCGGCCCTGCGCGTCTTCGAGGCCGCCAACCTGGACGCCATCGTGCGCGAGGCCCTCGCCGCCGCCCGGGACCGGTCAGCCGAGCTGGGCCGGGCGCCGGCAGGAAAGTAGCACCATGCAGAACGCCCTGGTCTTCATCATTCGCACCCTCTTCGACCTCTACATCCTCACCTTTGCCCTGCGACTCCTGTTGCAGTGGGCCGCCGTGGACAAGCGCAATCCGCTGGTGCAGTTCATCCTGCGGGTGACCAACCCGCTGGTGATCCCGCTGCGGCGGGTGCTGCCGCCGGTCGGCCGGATCGATACGGCAACGGTCGTCGTCCTCGTGGCGCTGCAGGTACTGGCCACGGCGCTCGTGGTCCGGATCGGCTGCGTCGGCGAGCCGGAGATCCTGCCGATCCTCGGGCTGGCCCTGCTGAACGTGGCCAGGCTGGCGCTCGGCATCTTCACCTGGTCGATCATCATTTACGTCGTCCTGAGCTGGGTGAGCCCCGGCGGCTACAACCCCGGCGCAGCGCTCATCGCCGCGATCGTGGAGCCGCTGCTCGCGCCTTTCCGCCGGCTGATCCCTGCGATCGGGGGCCTGGACCTTTCGCCGCTGTTCGCGCTGATCGCCATCCAGGCCATCTCGATGCTGCTGCCGGTCGACAGGCTCCTGTCCAGCATGCTGTGCTCGTCGCTCGGGCGCTCGGTGTTCTGAGGCCTGCGGAGGGTTTATAGTCGGCCTGCTCAGGTGGGCCAGGCAGCTGGCCAGACAGACGAGGAGTCATCGTGATGAAGACGACCTGGAGAATCGCCGGCCGGACTTCGGTGGCGCTGCTGCTAGCCGGCCTGATCGTCGGCCTCGCCACAGCCTGCGGCCAGAAGCCAACGCCAGCCGCGGACCCTGTCGCCACGACGCCGTCGGAACCCGCCACATCCTCGTCCCGCGACTTTGGCGAGTTCGTGCTGTACTTCAATGCCATCCCCACTGACAGCCTCACGCCGGAAGTCGCCACGAACTACGGGATCGTGCGCAGCGCCAACCGCGTCCTCCTGAACATCTCGATGGTGAAGAAGGCCGAGGGCTCGCCGGGCATCCCGGTGCCTGGCAGCGTCACGGCCCAGGCGGTGAACCTGACCGGCCAGTTCAAGGACCTGACCCTGCGGGAAGTCCGCGAGGGGGAAGCGATCTACTACATCGGCGACGTGGCGGTGGCCGGCGAGGAGACACTGGTGTTTACCGTGGACGCGACGCCGGAAAACACGACCACTCCGCTCTCGGTCAAGTTCCAGCGGCAGTTCATCGGGGAGTAGGAGCGCCCTTAGGCGCGACCCCCTTCCGGGGGAATCGGGTCCGCGAGTCTCCCCCGGAAGGGGGTCGCGCCTAAGGGCGCTCCTACTCCCCGATGCTCCGCCGCTGCCCCGCTTCGAAGCGCAGCCGGACCACGTCGCCCCGGCTCACGTACAGCAGCTCCGCCACCTTGCCGATCAGGTAGTCCTCGTACTTGTCGAGGGTCCGGTCCTCCAGCGCGACGTCCCAGAGCATGCCGATGATGCGCTGCTTGTCCGGGTAGGACAGCTCCTGGTGCAGCGGCGCCGTGAATTCCCGCAGCGACACGGAATCCTTCACCGCGGACCTGGCCTCGGCGAGGAGTTCGTCGGCGCCGGGCCTGTCCAGCTGGAAGTAGCGGGCGATGAGGCCGGCTATCGCCTCGTGCTCCACGGCCTGCTCGTCGTGATCGGCACGGGCGATTTCCACGAGGAGCGCGGCTACCGCGAGACGCACGCGGGCGGCGGGATCCGGCCGCGCCACGGCGGGGGCGCTGGCATCGAGGAACTGTCGCAGGCGGCTAAGCATCAGGCGGCTCCCGGCCGCTTGACGCGGCTGACGATGGTGTCCCGGAGCAGCGTGAGCCGCCCATGGAAGAAGTGGTCGACATCCGGCAGCAACGCCAGGTCCGGCGGAGGCGTGCGCCCACGCGCCCACGTTTCCACATCGGCGGCAGGCACGACCTCGTCGGCCGTGCCCTGGACCAGGAGCCAGGGGCAGGCGGGATTCTCGTCGCCTATCAGGCTGACCATGCGCGCGACAGGCGGCGCCACGCTGATCAGCTGCCGGCAGGAACCGGCCACGGCGGCGCGAATCGCCACCGCAGCGCCGAAGGAAAACCCCGCGAGCCACAGGGCGGCACCCGGATACCGCTGTTCGGCCCAGGCCGCCACGGCCAGCGCATCTTCCGTCTCACCGATGCCGTCCGCGTAGGCCCCTTCACTGGCGCCCACGCCACGGAAATTGAAACGCACCACCGGAATCTGCAGGTCGTTCAGCGCGCGGCTGATCGTGTGCACCACCTTGTTCAGCATGGTGCCCTGGTGCTGGGGATGCGGATGGCACACCACGCCGACCGCCCGCGCCGGCGGGCCGGGCGGCGTGTCGAGCAGCGCCTCGATGCGGCCGGCGGGGCCGTCGAGGGTCAGCGCTTCACGGGGGGGCGGGCCGCTGGTCATGCTCGAAGGTTAACCGACTCCTGGCCGGCGCTCCTACCCGAGCAGGATCCGGTTCAGCCGCTGCACGAAGGCGCCGGGATCCGGCAGCTGGCCGCCCTCGGCCAGGTGCGCCTGGTCGAACAGCAGCTGGGCCAGGTCGCCGAACCGCGCATCGTCGGCCTCGGCAGCCAGCCGCACCAGCAGCGGGTGGGACGGATTGATCTCCAGGATCGGCTCCATTTCCGGCACGGCCTGGCCGGTGGCCTGCATCAGCTTGCGCATCTGGGCGCCCATTTCATTCTCGCCCAGGACGAGGCAGGCGGCCGATTCGCTAAGGCGGTTCGTCGGCCGCACGTCCTGCACCTGCTTGCCGAGCCGCTCCTTGAGCCGCCCGATCAGGGGAGCGTGCTCGCCGGCCTCGGGCTTCGGCGCCTTGGCCTCGTCGCCCTCCGCGGCGTCCAGCTCCAGTTCGCCGCGCTTCACGTCCCGGAACTCGTGGCCGTCGAACTCGTTCAGGTGTCCGATCAGCCACTCGTCGATGGTGTCGGTGAGCAGCAGGACCTCGATGCCCCGCTTGCGGAAGACCTCCAGGTGCGGACTGGACCTGGCGGCATTGAAACCGTCGGCCGTGAGGTACCAGACCACCTTCTTCCCGGCCTTGCGGCGGCCGATGTAGTCGGCAAGGGACTGGTCGGGCACCGGGCTGTCGTTGTGTGTCGTGGAGAAGCGCAGCAGGCCGGCGACCTTCTCCCGGTTGGCGTGGTCCTCCGCCGGGCCTTCCTTGAGGACGCGGCCGAATTCCTTCCAGAAGGTGGCGTATTTCTCCGGCTCGTCCCTAGCCAGCTTCTCCAGCATGTCCAGCACGCGCTTGGTCAGCGCGGACTTCATCGACTCGACGACGGCGTCCTGCTGGAGTAGCTCCCGGGATACGTTCAGGGACAGGTCGCCGGAATCCACCACGCCCCGGATGAAGCGCAGGTACAGCGGCAGGAACTGCTCGGCGTCGTCCATGATGAAGACGCGCTTCACGTAGAGCTTCAGCCCCCGGGAGCCGGACCGGTTCCACAGGTCCCAGGGCGCCCGCGCCGGCACGTACAGCAGGCTCACGTACTCGCGCTTGCCCTCCACCTTGTTGTGGCTCCAGGCCAGGGGATCCTGGAAATCGTGGGAGACGTGCCGGTAGAACTCCCGGTATTCGTCGTCGGTGATCTCGGTGCGGGGCCGGGTCCACAGCGCGCGGGCCTCGTTGGCGGCCTCCTCCAGCGTCTCGCCGCCTTCCCTGCTGGCGGTCATGACCACCGGGAACGCGATGTGGTCCGAGTACTTGCGGATCAGGGTGCGCAGGCGGAACTCGTCGGCGTATTCAGCAGCGTCCTCGCGCAGGTGGAGGGTGACGCGCGTGCCGCGCTCGGCGCGCTCGATGTTCTCGACGCTGAACTCGCCCTGGCCATCGGATTCCCAATGCACGCCGTCGCTGGCAGGGGCGCCGGCGCGGCGCGTCTCCACGACCACCCGGTCGGCCACGATGAAGGCCGAATAGAAGCCCACGCCGAACTGGCCGATGAGGTTCGCGTCCTTCTTCTGCTCGCCGCTCAGCTGGGTGATGAACTCGCCGGTGCCGGACCGGGCGATGGTGCCGAGCTGGCGGATCACGTCGTCCCGGTTCATGCCGATGCCGTTGTCGATGACCGACACGGTCTTTGCCCCGGCGTCGTACTCCACCCGGACCTTCAGCTCGGTATCCGGCTCCAGCAGCGCCGGGTCGGCCAGCGCCTCGAAGCGCAGCCGGTCGGCGGCGTCGGAGGCGTTGGAGATCAGCTCCCGGAGGAAGATTTCCCGGTTGCTGTAGAGGGAATGGATCATGAGGTGCAGGAGCTTCTGCACCTCGGCCTGGAAGCCGTGGGTTTCGCGGGCAGCGACGGACATGGGCGTGGTTACCTTGAAGCCGGGACCGCCTTTATAGGGGCTGGCTGGCCGAATTCAAGAGGCACCGGCGCCGCAGGAGCGCTTTCCGGCGCGACCCCCTTCCGGCTCGAGACTCGCGGACTCGATTCTCGCCGGAAG
>JBEBHH010000031.1:0-41125 GCA_040080965.1 Gammaproteobacteria bacterium
CTCGATTCTCCCGGGAGGGGGGTCGCGGCGGTCGCCGCTCCTACGACGGGCAGCGATTGCAGCGCCGCGCGATCGACTTTACCGTTCGGCGTCAGCGGCAGTGCCGGCAGGGCGATGAATTCCGCTGGAATCAGCTGCTCCGGCAGCACGCGGCGCAGGACCTGCTGGAGTTCATCAAGTGACGCCGGCTCCGTGGCCGCCACGATCCAGGCGACCAGCCGGGGATCCGCGCCCGCCGGCGCGCGCAGGCCCACGGCGGCGGCGGCGATGCCGGGGAGCGCCGTGATGGCGGCCTCGATCTCGGCGGGTTCGATCCGGAAGCCCCGCAGCTTGACCTGGGTGTCGCTGCGGCCGAGCAGTTCCAGCTGCCCGCCGGGATTCCAGCGGGCCCGGTCCCCGGTGCGGTAGAGCCGCGCGTCGGCCCGGCCGGCATGGGGATCCGGCACAAACCTCAGCGCAGTAAGCGCCGCATCGTTCCAGTATCCGGCCGCTACGCCGGCGCCGCCGATGCAGAGTTCGCCCGGCACGCCGCGGGGTATCGGTTCCCCGTGCGCATCCAGCACGTAGACGGACACGCCGGGGAACGGAGTGCCGATCGGCACGGGCCCGTCCAGCCTGGCGGCGCCCGCCTCGAACCAGGTGCTGTCGATGGTCGCCTCGGCCACGCCGTAGGAGTTGATGAGCCGGGTCCCCGGTGCAGCCAGGCTGGCCAGGTCCAGAAGCTCGCTGCCGTGCCAGGTGTCGGACCCGACGATGAACAGGCGCAGTCCGGGCAGGCTCTCGCCGGCCGCGCGGCAATGGCCGAGCAGCAGCCGCACGACGGCCGGCACGAACTCCGCGACCCGGGTGCGGGACTCACGCAGCAGCGCGAGGAGCTCGGGCGGATCCAGCAGCACGTCCCGGGGACACAGCACGAGCCGGCCGCCCGTGCAGAGCGCGCGGACCCAGTCCCCGGTGAACACGTCGAAGGCGGCGCTGGCCATCTGCAGGTGGGCCTCACCCGGCTCCAGGCCCCAGGCCGACTGCCAGGCGGCGAGCGCACCGGCGAGATTGCCGTGGGTGACCACCACGCCCTTGGGCCGGCCCGTGGATCCGGAGGTGTACAGCACGTAGGCGGGATCGCCGGGTTCAACGCGCACGACCGGATCGGCGGCGGGCAGCGCGTCGATTGCGGCCCGTTGCGCGTCGAGGTCGATGCGCACCGCCGCCACGTCGAGCACGCCGCGGGTCGCGGCGTTCACGATGAGCCCCGATAACGCCGCATCGGTGGCCATGTACGCGAGCCGCGCTGCCGGATAGTCCGGATCGAGCGGCACGTAGGCGGCGCCGGACTTCAGCACCGCGAGCACCGCGACGACGTAGTCCGGGGTGCGGGGCAGGCAGAGGCCGACGCGGGCGCCGCGCCCAAGGCCGGAGCCGTGCAGGTGACACGCGAGCTGGCTGGCCCGCGCCTCCAGCGCGGCGTAGCGGAGCGCGTGCCCGCCGAGTTCGACGGCGACCGCGTCGGGCGTGCGCCGGGCCCAGTCGGCGACGGCACGGTGGACAGGCCCCGGGAACCCGCCCCGCGTCCGCTGTCCGAGGGCGAGCGTCTGCCGGCGCGCGGCCGGATCCAGCAGCGGCAGCCGCGAGATCGACACGGCGGGATTGCGGACCGCGCCCTCCAGCAGGGTGAGGTAGGCGTCGGCCATTGCGCCGATCGTCGCCGCGTCGAAGAGGTCGGTGGCGTACTCGAAGGTCAGCGCAAGGCCGCCGCTGTCCGCCGCCGCCGTGAGGGTCAGGTCGAAGCTCGAGATGCCGAGGTCGATGAGCCGGTCCACACGCAGTTCGACAGCGCCGGTCCGGCGGACGCGCTCCGGCAGCTGGACCAGGTTGAACATCACCTGGAAGACCGGGCTCCGGGACAGGGAGCGTTCCGGCGCCAGCGCCTCGACCAGCTGCTCGAAGGGGACCTCCTGGTGCGCCTGGGCGTCGAGCGTCGTGTCGCGGACGCGCCCGAGCAGCACGCCGAAGGACGGATCGCCCGACAGGTCGGTCCGCATCACCAGCGTGTTGATGAAGAGGCCGACGACCCGCTCCACGTCCGCCGTGAGGCGGCCCTCCACCGGCGTGCCCACGAGCACGTCCTCGCTGCCCGAGTAGCGGTGGAGCAGCGCCTTGAAGCCGGCGAGCAGCACCATGTAGGGCGTGCACCCCTGCTCCCGGGCGAGGCGTTCGACGCCCGCCGCCAGCGGCGCCGGCAGGGCCCGCTGCACCCAGGCGCCCGCGAAACGCTGCTCCGCCGGGCGCGGGCGATCGGTGGGCAGCTCGAGGGCCGGCGGCGCCCCGGCCAGGCGCTGCCGCCACCACTCGAGGGCCTCGCGCTGGCGGCGCGAGCCCGCCTGCGCGCGCTGCCGGCGGGCGAAGTCCGCGTAGGTCACCGGCGGCGCGGCATCCAGGTTGCCGTCCAGCGCGGCGGCCAGGTCCGCGAACAGCACGTGGTTGGAAGTCGCGTCGGTCACGATGTGCTGGGCGACCAGCAGCAGGTGGTGATCGTCGTCGGCCGACTTCAGCAGCGTCGCGCGACAGAGCGGGCCGCGCTCCAGGTCGAAGGGCTCGCGGGCCAGGAGCGTCAGTTGCCGCCTCAGCTCAGCATCGGGATCAATCGAGGTGGCAAGGTCGCGCAGCGCCAGGGGCAGCGGCCCCGGCGGATCGATCTCCGGCACGGGCCGGCCGGCCACCGCCGGGAAGCGCGTGCGGAGCGACGGGTGCAACGCCAGGAGCTGGTCGAGCGCGGCGCACAGCGCCGGCACCTGCAGTGGGCCGGTGCAGCGGATCGTCCACGCCACGTTGTAGGCCGGGCTGCCCGGATCGAGCTGCTCGAGGAACCAGAGCCGCTCCTGGCCGAAGGACAGGCAGGGTGCGGAACCTTCCATCGCTGCGCCGGTTCCCTCCTGACCGGCGGCGGGACCTTCGAGCCGCCGCACGTCGATGGCCGCGGCCAGGTCGGCGACCGTGGGCGCAGCGAACAGGACGCGCAGTTCCAGCTGCACCCCGAATGCCGAACGGATGCGGGTCAACAGGCGGGCCGCCAGCAGCGAATGCCCGCCCAGGTGGAAGAAGTTGTCCTGCGGGCTAACGTGCGGGCGGCCGAGGAGCGCGCACCACAGCGCCGCAACCTCGCGTTGGGTGCCGGCGAGCGGTGCCACCGGAGCCGCCGGGAAGGTGCCCTGAGCCGGCGTGGCGATAACCTGCGCCAGGCCCCCGAGGCGGTCGATCTTCCCCGTCGGAGTCAGCGGCAACGCGGGCAGCTCGCACCATTTGGTGGGCACCATCCAGGCGGGCAGGCGGGCCTCCAGGTGATCCCGCAGCAGGCGGGCCAGCGAGGCGCCGGGCGGCAGCGCCCAGTCCGCCGTGCGCACGATGCCCGCGGTCAGCGCCGACGCGCCCTCGCCCGTGAGTCCCACCAGCGCAGCGGCCACCGCCGGGTGGGCGCACAGGGCCTGCTCGATCTCGGCGGGCTCGATGCGCTGGCCGCGCAGCTTGAACTGGGCATCGAGCCGGCCCAGGCACTCGACGGTGCCGTCGGCCAGGAAGCGGGCGCGGTCCCCGGTGCGGTACACCCGTTCCTCCGGCAGGCTGGGGACCGCGAGGCGGGTGAACTTCTCCGTCGTGAGGCCAGGCCGCTGCCAGTAGCCCGGACCGACGCCGGGACCCGCGACCAGCAATTCGCCGGGAATGCCCGGCGGCAGTATCCCGCCGGCCCGGTCCACCACATACACGCGCGTGTTGGCCACCGGCCTGCCGATGGGCACCCGAGTGGCGTTTGCCGCCAGCTGGCGCGTGTCGAAGGCCGTCGCGTCCCAGATCTCGGAGGTGCCGTAGGTGTTCAGCACCGTCATGCCCGGCAGCAGCCGCCGGCAGCCGGCGACCAGCTCCGGCGGCAGCGGCTCGCCGCTGGTGATGCACCAGCGGAGCGCGGGCAACGAGGTGCCCGTGGCCGCCAGCTGCTCGAGGATGGCGCGCAGGAGCGATGGCACCAGCACCAGCTGCGTCACGCCGGTCGCGGCGAGGAAATCCGGCAACCGGAGCGGATCGGCGGCCACGTCGTCCGGCACGACCTGCAGCGGCGCGCCATGACCCAGCGCGCCGAAGATCTCCCACCAGGCGTCGATGAAATTCAGGCTCGTGCGCAGGGCGAAGGTCTCGCCGGGCCCGAAGCCGAAGGCCCGCCACATCCAGTGGCAGCGGTTCACGGCGGACCGGTGCGTGCTCTGCACGCCCTTGGGCTCGCCGGTGGAACCGGAGGTGTAGAGCATCATCGCCGGCGCGTCGGCGGCCACGTCAGGCAAGGCCGCCGGCAACGACGGCGTCCCGGCGGCCGGCCGGGGCCAGGCATCCAGGTCGAACAACGGTGAGCCGGGCAGGCGGGTGAGCGCGCCGCCCGTTCCACTCACCAGGAGCAGCGCCAGGTCCGCGTCCCGCGCCATGAATTCGAGACGCAACCGGGGAAAGCCGGGGTCCAGCGGCACCACGATGCCTCCGGCGCGCAGCACCGCGAGCACGGCGAGGACCAGGTCTGCCGACCGGCCCAGCGCGACGCCCACGTGCCTGCCGTGCACTCCCCGCTGCAGAAGTTCCGCGGCCAGCGCACCGCTCATCGTGGCGAGTTCACCAAAGCTCACGACCGGGCCACCCGCACGGATCGCAACGGCGTCCGGTGTCCGGGCAGCCTGGACCAGGAACCACTCGTGCAGGGTGGGCGCCGCGGGCATTGCCGCCGCCGTTGCGTTCCAGTCCACGAGGATCCGCCGGCGCTCACCGGGGTCCAGCAGCGCGATGTCAGACAGCGGCGCGTCGGGCCGCGCAACGACATCGGCAAGCAGTGCGCCCAGGCGGGCGGGCAACTGCTCCGCCACCCAGTCCTCCAGCGTCGTGGTGGACCAGGCGAAGTAACCTGACAGCGCGGCGCCCTCCCCCGCGTCGCGCAACGAGCACTCCAGGTCGAAGTAGGAGGCACGCGCCGCCGGCAGCGGCAGGATTTCGAACCCGAGGCCGTCGGCGGCGGTGACAGGCAGCGCCGCCGGTTCCCAGGAGAAGAGGATCTGGAACAGCGGGTGCACGCCCAGCTGCCGCTCCGGCGCCACCGCCTGCACCACCCGCGAGAACGGCACCGCGCGGTGCTGGAAGGCGTCGAGCGCGCCGGCGCGTTCGACCTGCAGCTGTTCCCGGAACGACCGCCCGAGGTCGACAGTTCCGCGCAGCACCACGGGGTTCACGAGGCAGCCCACCACCTCCCGGAGCGCGGGCGTGTCCCGCAGCGTCACGGGGGTGCCGATGCAAAGATCGGTCTGCCCCGTCAGCCGCGCGAGCAGCGTGCGGAACGCGGCGAGCATTGCCATGTAGGGCGTCGCGCCGCCGGTGCGCGCCAGGCGCCGCAAACTGTCGGCGAGGCCGGCGTCGAGCGTGAACGGCACCCGGCGCGAGATGCGCCCTGCAGCCGCGGGCCGGACCAGCTCCTGCAAGGGGGGCGGCGGCAGGCAGGCAAGCCGCTCCCGCCACCAGTCGAGCGCGGCGGACGCATCCATGCCCTGCTGCCACGCCGGCTGTTGCGCCAGATCGCCGTAGGACGCCACCGGCGGCAGCCCGGCTGCATCGCCGGCTCCGTAGAGCCGCGCCAGGTCGGCCTGCAGGACCGGCACGGACATGCCGTCGGCGACGATGTGGTGTGCCGTGACGATGAGCACGTGGGACGCGGCGTCGACCTGGCACAGCACCGCGCGCACCAGCGGCCCCCGCAGCAGGTCGAAGGGCTCGCGGAGCGCCGCTTCGGCAATCCCGGTCAGCGCCGACTCGCTGGAAAAGGGGGAATTGGGGACATGCCTCATTTCCGCGGACGCACCGGAGCCACGCTCAGTGCCAGCCGCGGAAATGAGGCATGTCCCCAATTCCCCCAACTCCCCCGGTTCCCCATCGAAGCGCGCCGCGAGGATGGGATGGCGGCGGAGCAGCCCGGCCCAGGCGCGCTCGAGGGCGGGCCGGTCCAGGCTGCCGCGGATGCGGATCGCGAACTGCTCGCTGGCGCTCGTGTCGCCCGGGTAGAGCGACTGCAGGAACCAGAGGCTCTGCTGGCTGAAGGTGAGCGGCACGCGCAGGACGCCCGTCCCCTCCGGCGATTCCGACGCAGGCGCCGGTTCCGCGGGCGCGGGTGCCGACCGCGCGAGCGCCGCTGCCACCGCTTCCGGAAAGTGCCCGGCCAGGTGGCGGGCGAGACCGGCGATGGTCGGCGCCTCGAACAGGGCGGCCAGCGGCACACCCGCGTCCAGCCAGCGTTGCAGGCGGGTCGTGAGCTGGACGGCGGAGATCGAATCGCCACCGAGCTCGAAGAAATCGTCCTCCACGCCCGGTGCGTCGATACCCAGGACCTCCGTCCACAGCCGCGAGAGCGCGTGCTCCGCCGCGGAGCGTGGCGCCAGCGGGGGACCGGCCAGGCGCGGCCGGGCGGAGCCGGGGGCCGGGAGCGCCTCGCGGTCCAGCTTGCCGCCGGGACCGAGCGGCAGCTCCGGCAGGAACACCCAGCTCTGGGGCACGAGGTGCTCGGGGACGCGCGCGCCGAGCCAGCGGCGCAGCTCCGGTACCGACAGCTGCTCCGCACTGCCGGGACCGTCGGGCTCGAGTCCCGCCAGCAGCTGCCGGTGCAGGCGGGTGCCGCCCGCGCTGCCGCTCCGGTGGCGGGTCACGTGGCTCACCCGCACCGTCCCGGCCGGGCCGGCCAGGCTGGCCTCGACGCTGTAATCCGGAAACAGCGGATCCGACTCCAGCCGGCACTCCCACTGCAGGTGCAGCCGGTCGCCCTTGCACACCGGCACCGGCTCGTCAGCCAGTGGCAGGAACACGGGCAGCCAGGCCTGCTGCTCGCGGAAGTAGTCGACGGTCTGGCCGGCGCCGGCGGTGACAACGGTCCACAGCAGGCACCCGTCGAACAGCCCGTCCCGGGTGATCACGAGGTCCGCGCTGCCGGCGTGGGCAGTCGCGAGCGCGCCGTGGAAATCCAGCACCTCGAAGTCCGCCGGCGCGCTGAGCAGGTCGCCGGCATCCACGTTCCGCAGGCAGAGCCGCAGGTCGAAGGGCTGGCCCATCGACCCGAACAGCCGGCGCGCGTAGTCGGCGGCGACCGGCCCGAACCGCGGACCCGGGTCCGCCCCGGGTCTGATGCGGTCCGGCAGCTCCAGCGCGGCGATGCGCGTGATGCAGGTCTCCGGCACGGGGACACAGCCCGGCGCGAAGCGCGCCCGCGCGGCGTTCCAGATTCCGGCAATGCCATCGGCACTGCCGATGTTGCCGATGATGCCCTGGGTGCAGACCTCCACCGGCCGGGGAAGCTCCATGCCGGCGATGTCGCCGTGGAGGACGGTGATGCGATCCTCGAGGCCGAGGCTGCGAACCAGCTCACCCGCGCGGCGCGCAGCGTCCTCCAGCACCTCCACCGCATACACGTGGGCGGCGCCAGCCTCCACGCAGAGGCGGGCGAGCACTGCGTCGGCGCCCGTGCCGATGTCCAGCACCACCTTGCCCGGCACGGCCGCGGCGAAGGCGGCCCGGTAGGCGGCCAGCCGGACCGGCTCCGCGTTCATCAGTCCGTACAGCCACGGGTCGTAGATGCCGTAGGCGCCCAGCGAAGGCCAGAACTCCGCCTCCTCGCCGGCGACCACCCAGGCCGTCAGCCGCTGGCTGCCGGCCGGATCCGGCCGCAGGGCGACGGCGGCGTCGCGCACACCGGGGTGTGTGCGCAGGGCCGTCTCGATGTCGCCCGGTTCGATGCGGTAACCCCGGAACTTGAGCTGCGCGTCCACCCGGCCGAGGTATTCCAGTGAACCGTCGGCGAGCTGGCGCACGCGGTCGCCAGTGCGGTAGCCCCGAAGCACACCGGCGCCCGGCACGGCCAGCTCCGTGAAGCGCGCCGACAATTCCGGCGCGGCCAGGTAGCCGGGCGTCACGCAGGCGCCGCCCACCCACAGTTCACCGGCAGTGCCGGCGGCTGCAGGCAGTCCCGCGGTGTCCAGCACCAGCACCTCGCGGCCCGCGAGGGGCAGGCCCAGGTTGCGCGCGCCCTCCTCCGTGGCGTCGCCTGCGCCGTAGATCCGGAGCGTGAGCTGGCCGGCCGTCTCGGTGATGGCGTAGGTGTTGATCAGTTGCGCCGGATGGCCGCGTGCCAGCCAGCCTGCGATGTCGTCACGGCGGATCGCTTCGCCGGAGAGCGCGAGATACCGCAGCCGGCTGCCGGCGATGCGCGCGTGGAAGCGCTCGTCGTGGAGCAGCCGGCGAAAGGCGGACGGCGTCTGGCTGAAGACCGTCACTCCCTCGTCGGCGATGAGTTCGCCGAGCGCCGCGGGATCCTGGCGGATGTGCTCCGGGACGATGACGATGGCCCCGCCGTGCAGCAGCGCGCCCCACAGCTCCCACACGGAGAAGCCGAAGGACGCGGAGTGGAACCAGGTCCAGACGTCGCCGGGCCCGAAGCCGAGTGCAGCAGTGAGCGGCGGGAAGAGCCCGGCGAGGTTGCCGTGCGTGACCGGCACGCCCTTCGGCGCGCCGGTCGACCCGGAGGTGAACAGCACGTAGCACCAGTGCGTATCGTCCACCGCCACCTCGGGATTCGTGCTGCTCTCCGCCGCGATGGCCGCCTGGTCCCGGTCCAGGTCCACGACCGCCGCGGACTCCCCGGGCGCGGCGGTGCCGACGAGGGCGAGGAACGCCGTGCGCGTGACGAAGACGGCAGGGGCTGCGGCGTCCTGCATGCGACGCAGCCGGTCGGCGGGCCAGTGCGGGTCGAGAGGCACCCAGGCGCCGCCGGCCTTGAGCACGGCGAGGATCGCGACCAGCAGGTCCGGGCCCCGGTCGAGGCACAGGCCGACGGGCACGTTGGGCCCCACGCCGAGCGCGATGAGCCGGTGGGCCAGCCGGTTGGCCGCGGCGTTCACGTCCCGGTAACTGAGCCGCCATTCCCCGTAGACCACCAGCGGCGCGCGGGGCTGCTCCCCGGCCAGCTGCTCGAAGCGCCGGACCAGCGAGACGCGGTCCTCGCGGGCTGCGGGCGCGCGCCGCGGCTGCTGGTCGCTCATGCCCGCCCGTCCCGGACGATCCCGTTCCGGTTGATCATGGCGCCGCCTTCACCGCGGTCAGCCCCAGCACGGGCGGATTGCGCACGTAGGCCGTGTAGAACTCCGGCGATTCCACCGCCGGGTCGACCCGCAGCGGATGCCACTCGATTTCCCGGAAGCCGGCAGCCTCCAGTGCCAACCCGTAGGTGGCGCGGCTGTACCAGAAGGTGTCGAGCCGGATGATCTGGCGGCCCGACACGAGACCGTAGCGGATGCGGCTGCCCTCGCGGCGGGCCTCCACCGCCTGCTTGTCGAAGCCGTAGGGCGCGTAGCCGGCATAGTCGGCGGGCTGCTGGTCCGGATTCTCGGTGAGCGCGACCAGCCGGCCGCCCGACCGGAGGGCGTTGCCGAGGCGATGGCACATCCGCTGCAACACCTCCACGGTGGCTGCGTAGTGCAGCAGGTAGGACGCCAGCGCCACGTCAAACCCGGCGCTGCAGAACAGGTCCGGGAGATCCTCGACGGCGCAGCACACATACTGGATCCCAAGCGGCGCCGCCCGCTCCTGCTCCCGGGCCAGTTCGATCATGGCGGGCGACACGTCGACGCCCGCGACCCGTGCCGCGCCCGCGGCCATCAGGCGCCGGGCGTGGAAGCCGTCGCCGCAGCCGGCATCGAGGATGGACAGTCGGCGGCCGTCGCCGAGCAGCTGTCCCAGCGAGAAGGTTTCGATGGCCGCCCGCACCGGCGACGCCTTGGTGCGCTGGTAGTCCTTCGCAATGGCGTCGTAGGCCGCGGGCGTGGTCGCCATGGGCGCCCTACCGTCTTCGCCCGCGAGCGGCCGCCCACTCGCGCAGCAGGCCCGCGCACTCCTCCGCGAGCAGGCCGCCCATGAGCGTCATGCCGTCGGGTACCGGGCCCCGGAGTTCCCGGCCGGTGACGGCCTGCATCACTTCCAGGCCGGCGCCAAACCAGACGCGCCCGATGCCGGCGTAGTGGAGGGCGGCGAGGCACATGGCGCAGGGTTCCAGGGTGACGTAGAGCTCGCAGCCGGACAGGTCGGGCGTCCTCGCGTGCTGGCAGGCGACGCGCAGCGCCAGGATTTCGGCGTGGGCCGTGGCATCGGGGCCGCCGATGACAGCCGTGTGGGCACTGGCGATGACGGTGCCGTCCTGGACCACGCAGGCGCCCACCGGCGGTTCCCCGGCAAGCTGGCCGCGCTGCGCGGCGGCCAGGGCCTCGCGCATGGCTTCCCGGTCGCCGGCCGCTGCGGGACTGGCGGCGTCAGCGGACGGGCTGCTCGTCTTCACCCTGGTAGATCGCGCCGCTGGTACAGGTCTCATGCACGATGACCTTCGACAGCGCCGGCAGTGTCGGTTTCAGCTGCTGCCAGATCCAGCGGGCGACCATCTCGCTGGTGGGGTTTGAAAGGCCGGCCACGTCGTTCAGGTAGTGGTGGTCCAGCACGTCGTAGACGGGCTGGAACTTCTGCTTGATCTCGGCGAAGTCCATGATCCAGCCCGTGTGGGGGTCCACCGGGCCCTGGACGTAGATCACGCCCCGCCAGGAATGGCCGTGCAGGCGGCTGCACTTGTGGCCGGGCGGCACGTTGGGCAACCGGTGGGCTGCCTCGAAGATGAATTCCTTGAAGATCTCCATATATAAGGTGCGCCGGGCATGCCGTGGCGGCAAACGGGGCTTGTTCTTTTGCTGCAGTTGTGGGAGCGGGCGAGCATTCTGCACCAGCCCCCTGATCGTGGCCAGCAATGGCTCGCGGGGCGCGCATTTGTGCCCGCGGCGGTCCGGCCAGTACCATGCCGCGGTTTTCATCCCGCAGCGTGGAGTTCCCCCCAATGCCCAGTGACAGCCCGGCCAACATGGTGATCAGCGTCGTGGGCGGCACCGGCGCCCTGGGCGGCGGACTCGCGCGGCGCTGGGCAAAGGCGGGCAAGGCGGTCGTCATCGGCTCACGGGACCCGGCCAAGGCGGCAGCGGCAGCAGCCGGGCTCCGCGCGGCCTTCCCCGCCGCCAACGTGCAGGGCCTGGGCAACCTGGAGGCGGCCCGCGCCGGCGACGTCGTGGTGCTCACCGTGCCCTTCGCGCAGCAGCGAGCGACGCTCGAAACCATCCAGCCCGCCCTCGCCGGCAAGATCCTCGTGGACACCACGGTGCCCCTGGTGCCACCCAAGGTGGCCCGCGTCCAGCTCCCGAAGGAGGGCTCCGCCGCCGCGATTGCGCAGCAGCTGGTGGGCGATGGCGTCTCCGTCGTGGCCGCCTTTCATAACGTGTCCGCCGACTCCCTGCACACCGACGAGCAGCTGGACTGCGACGTGCTGGTGGTGGGCAACAAGGTTGAGTCCCGGGAGGTCGTGGTCGGCCTGGCCCGGGCCGCCGGCCTCCGGGCCTGGCACGCGGGGTCGCTGGAGAATGCCGCGGCGGCCGAGGCGCTGACTTCGGTGCTGATCTTCATGAACAAGCGCTACGGGGGCGTGCACACCGGCATCCGCATCACCGGCATCCCGGACGACGCCACCTGACCTCGCCGTCCGGGAACCGGCAGCCGTGAATGACCTGCGCTTCAGCCGCATCCCGGGCTTCCCGCTCATCGAGCCGGGAGCCGACCTGGCGGCGCTGATCGCCGGCGCGCTGCGCGCCGCGGGCGAGATCCCCCGCGCCGGGGACGTGGTCGCCGTCGCCCAGAAGGTGGTCTCGAAGGCCGAGGGCCGCATCGCGCGGCTGGCGACGGTGGAGCCGTCCGACAGGGCCCGGGACATCGCCCGGGAGGCCGACAAGGATCCCCGCGTCGTGGAACTGATCCTGCAGGAGTCCCGCAGCGTGATCCGCGTGTCCCGGGGCGTCATCATCACCGAGCACAACACGGGCGTGATCCTGGCGAATGCCGGTATCGACCGCTCCAACCTGGCGGGCAGCGACGAAGCCGCGCTGCTGTTGCCCGTGGATCCCGATGCGTCGGCCGCCCGGCTGCGGGAACGCCTGCAGTCGGACTTCGGCGTGCCGCTCGGCGTGATCGTGACCGACAGCATCGGCCGGGCCTGGCGCCTCGGCACCGTCGGCACCGCCATCGGCTGCGCCGGCGTGCTGGCGCTGAACGACCTGCGGGGCCAGCGGGACCTCTTCGGCCGGCAGCTGCAGGTGAGCGAGGTGGCCGTGGCGGACAGCCTGGCGGCCGCCGCCGTCCTCGTGATGGGCGAGGCCGCGGAAGGCACGCCGCTGGTCCTGATCCGCGGCGGCGCCGATCCGGACGACAGCGGCCAGACGGCCCGCAACGCGCTGCGTCCGCCCGACGAGGACCTGTTTCGGTGAGCATGCCGCGCTATGTGGTCCTCTCCGGCGGCGTCGGCGGCGCCAAGTTCGCGCTGGGACTCTCCCGCGTCCTCGAGCCCGCGCAGCTGACGATCATCGCGAACACCGGCGACGACTTCACGCACCTGGGCCTCGCGATCTCGCCGGACCTGGACACACTCATGTACACGCTCGCGGGCCTGGTTAACGAGGAGACGGGCTGGGGCTGCCGCGGGGAAACCTGGTCCTGCATGGCGGGCCTCCAGGCGCTCGGCGCCGAGACCTGGTTCCGGCTCGGCGACCGGGACCTTGCCACGCACCTGGAACGCACGCGGCTGCTCGCCAGCGGACTGACGCTCACCCAGGTCACCCGCCACCTCTGCGCGCGGCTGGGCGTGGCCGTAAACCTGCTGCCCATGTCGGACACGCCGGTCCGCACCGTGATCGATTCCGCCGACGGCCCCCTCGCCTTCCAGGACTACTTCGTCCGGCGCCGCGCGGAACCTGTCGTGAAGGGCATCCGCTACGAGGGTGCGACCAAGGCGCCGCCGATCGCGGCCCTGGCCAGCCTGCTCACCGACCCCGATCTCGCCGGGATCTTCATCGCGCCATCGAATCCCTGGCTCAGCATCGACCCGATCCTCGCAATTCCGTCACTCGCCGCCGCGCTCCGCTCTACCACCGCGCCCGTCATCGCCATCTCGCCGATTGTGGGCGGCCTCGCGCTGAAGGGCCCCACCGCCAAGATCATGGGTGAGCTGGGCGTAACCGTGTCGGCGGGGGCCATCGCCCCGCACTACGGCGACCTGCTCGACGGCTTCATCCTCGACGACGCGGACCGTGCGGAAGCCGATGCGCTGATCGCCGGTGGGCTGGCGGTGGGCGCCACGCACACCGTGATGAACACCCTCGAGGACCGGATCCACCTCGCCAAATTCGCCCTCGGCTTCGCGGCGCCGCGCTGAGCCATGCCGGCTACCTGGGCCCTGGTGCCGATCAAGGCCTTCGGGGCCGCCAAGTCACGGCTGGAAGGCCTGCTGACCCGGGCCGAGTGCGCGCGGCTGGCGGAGGAGATGGCGCGGGATGTGCTGATGGCGCTCCACGCCGCCCCGGATATCACCGGCATCGCCATCCTGGGCAACGAACTCCGGCTCGGGCCGCTGGCGGCGGCGGTCAACGCGACGCTCCACGCCGAGCAACCGGGCGAGGACTACCGGGCCGCGCTCGGCCGCGTCGCCCGGGAACTCACGAACCACGGCGCACGCCACCTGCTCGTCGTCCCCGCCGACCTGCCCACGCTTTCTGCCGGCGACGTGCAGGCACTGCTCGCAGATCATAAAACCGGCGTGACGATCTGCCCCGCTGCCGAAGACGGCGGCACGAACGCCCTGCTGCTTTCCCCGCCGACCGTCATCCCCTTCCTCTACGGACCGGACAGCGCCGCGCGGCACCGGGCGGCTGCGGAGGCCGCTGGCCTGCCGGTGCGTACCGTGAGCATCCCCGGCTTCGCCCGGGACGTGGACAGCCCGGAGGACCTGCGGTGGCTGGCCGGTCAGAAGATCGCCTGCGCGACGCTCGCCTGGGTCCGGGCCAGCGGGATTGCGGAGCGGCTGCGCGGAAAGTAGGCCACTCTGGCGAATCACGACAAACTGGCGAGAAATGCGCACTTGCAGAGTCCCGCCGGGCTTTCCTACCATGGCGCCATGACCTCCATGAATCTGTTCCGGTTCGTTCAGCGTTTCCGGCGCCTGCCTCCCGATCAGCAGGTGTTGATTGACCGCCTGGTCGATTCACTCAGCGACAACAGCCGGGACGCCCGGTTAGTCGACGCAGCCTCGGGACTTTCGGAACCGGCCTTCGCTGCCGTGTGGGAAAACGACGAGGATGCCGATTACGATCGCCTGTAAAAGCCGGTGAGCAATCTTCAGTTCTGCGATGTCGTCCTGGTGGCCTTTCCGTTCACCGACCAGTCGACATCGAAGCAGCGGCCCGCGGTAATCGTCAGCTCAAGGCTCTACCAGCGGAACAGCCCCGATGTCATTCTGATGGCCGTCACCAGCAGTATGGCGAGAAACTCTCATTTTGGTGACGTGCCTGTCGCAGAGTGGGCTCGCGCCGGCCTACTAAGGCAACCCAAACCAACCGAATCGCAATTTCCAGAAAGCCCGACCTGCACAAGCTGTTTCCCGACTCCGAAGCTGTCAATCGCGCCCTTCGGGACTATCTCGATAAGCGCAAGGCGTCGGCAACCTAAGCAACGAGAGCCTCACCCCGGCGCCGGCAACGCCGGATGGCTCTGGGTCTCCAGGTAGAAGAACGCGTCCGCCACCGGCTTGCCCCAGGCCTTGGCAAAGATGCCGTAGGCCGGGTCGTTGGCGTGGAGGATCTCCTTGAAGCGGTAGATCCGGTCGAGGGCGTAGGCCCGGTCCTCCTCCCTTTCGATCAGCTTGCCGGGCAGGTAGTAGTGCTCGATCCAGATCCGGAGGTACTCCCGGGTCGCCTTCAGGAAGTTCTCCGTGTCCAGCACGTCGTACTGGCAGTGCAGGAGGTACGGCGAGCAGATCTTGTTCACCCACTCGAGCTTGGACGGCGGCACCCCGAGGATGTCGCGATACTTCTCGAAGGTCGGGATCAGCGGCGTGTAGTCCATGTCGGGAAGCGTCGGGCTGATGTCCAGGAGCGCGATCTTCTGCGTCTCGTTGCCGCCCAGCTGGAACATGAAGATGGGAATGTCGTAGCCGGGGTCCGGCAGCGTCAGCATCACGTTGCCCTTCAGCTTCTCCCGCACGCCGTACTCCTCGAGGATCACGTCCGCCAGGTTCGGCGCCTTGTAGATCTCCGACAGCAGGTAGGTGTTGGTGCCCTTGCGCACCCCGTTGGTGAAGAACTGGATGAAGTTGTCGTGGGACAACCGGTCCCCGAACAGCTCGTGGAACATCCTGAGCGGCCCGGTCTTGTTCTGGCGAAGCTGGTACATGGCGATTTCCCGAGGGTGCGGCAGCCACCTGATGGCCCTGCGGCATATCGTCACAATTCGCCCGGCGCCGGGGCTTCAGGGGATCTACTTATGGGAAGCCGGGGGCGCGCGGCCTTGTCCTGAGCGCGGCCGTGCCCGCCGGGGACCTTTCTGGCGACCGCCCGGGGGTGCAGAATGCGACCTCGTATCCGTCACCCCCGAGAGCCCCGCGACCCGTGCCCCACGCGCAGCCCGAGCACCCCGACCTCGACGCGGCCCGCCTTCTTGGCACCAGGCCGCTGCCGGAGTTGCTGTCCGAGGCCGCGGCGCTGCGGGACCAGTGCCACGGAACACTGGTCACCTACTCCCGCAAGGTGTTCATCCCGCTCACCGAGCTCTGCCGGGACGTGTGCCACTACTGCACCTACGCGAAGACCCCGCGCCGCCTCGCCACCGCCTACCTCTCGCCGGAGCAGGTACTGGCCATCGCCCGGGCCGGCCAGGCCGCCGGCTGCCACGAGGCGCTGTTCACCCTGGGCGACAAGCCGGAGCTGCGCTATCGCGTCGCGCGGGAAGCCCTGGCGAAACTCGGCTACGCATCGACTGTCGACTACCTGGCGGCGATGGCGGCGCTGGTGCGGAAGGAAACCGGCCTGCTGCCCCACCTGAACCCCGGCGTGCTCACCCGGGAAGACTACGAGCGGCTGCGCGCCGTGGCGCCGTCGATGGGCATCATGCTGGAGTCTGCCTCGGAGCGGCTCACGGAACGCGGCGGGCCCCATTACGGTTCGCCGGACAAGGCGCCGGCGGTGCGGCTTGCATCGATCCGCGCCGCGGGCGAGGCCCGCGTGCCGCTCACCACTGGCCTGCTCATCGGCATTGGCGAGAACCGGGAAGAACGGCTGCAGTCATTGCTCCTGCTGCTCGACCTGCACCGGGAGTACGGGCACATCCAGGAACTGATCATCCAGAACTTCGTGCCCAAGCCCGGCACGCAGATGGCGGACGTGCCGGAGCCCGCGTTCGACGAACTGCTCTGGACCATCGCCATGGCCCGCCACCTGTTTGGCACCGCCATGAGCATCCAGGTGCCGCCGAACCTGAACACCGGGCGGCTCCATGAACTGATCGGCGCCGGGATCAACGACTGGGGCGGCGTGTCGCCCGTCACGCCGGACCACGTGAACCCCGAGTCGCCGTGGCCCGAGCTGGCCGCGCTGGCGCGGGAGACCGACGCGGCGGGCAAGGTGCTGGCGCCCCGTCTCACGGTCTATCCACATTACATCGAGCAGCGCCGCGAGTGGCTGCACGCAGAGATGGCGCCAGCAGTCCTGCGCCACGCCGACGCGTCCGGCCTGGCGCGGCCGGACAACTGGGCGCCGGGTGCCGGCATGTCCCCGCCGATGGGCGTCGCCGCGCCGGTAGGAGCGGCTTCAGCCGCGACACCAGCAATCCGGTCGCGGCGGTCGCCGCTCCTACGGGAATACTCTGAGGACGACATCGCCCACCTCTTCACGCTCCGGGGCCGCGACTTCCACCTGCTCGCCGCACGCGCCAACGAAGCGCGCCGCGAGACCTGCGGCGACACGGTCACTTACGTGGTGAACCGGAACATCAACTACACCAACCTCTGCACCTATAAGTGCACCTTCTGCGCGTTCTCCAAGGGCAAGACCGATGAGGACCTGCGCGGCGCGCCCTACGTGCTGAACATGGAGGAAGTCTCCCGGCGCACCGAGGAAGCGTGGCGCCGGGGCGCGACCGAGGTCTGCCTGCAGGGTGGCATCCACCCGGCGTTCACCGGCCAGACCTACCTCGACGTGCTCCACGCCGTGAAGGAAGCCGCGCCCGACATCCACGTGCACGCTTTCTCGCCGCTGGAGGTCACCCAGGGCGCGAAGACGCTGGGTATCACGCTGGAAGCTTTCCTGAGGCAGCTGAAGGCCGCGGGCCTCGGTACGCTGCCGGGAACCGCCGCCGAGATCCTCGACGACGAGGTGCGGAAGCTGATCTGCCCGGACAAGGTGAACACGGCGGAGTGGCTCGGCGTGATGCGCACGGCCCACGGGCTGGGCCTTCGCACCACCTCCACGATCATGTTCGGCCACCTGGAAACACCGCGCCACTGGGCGCGACACCTGCTCAACCTCCGCAACCTGCAGCGGGAAACCGGCGGCTTCACCGAGTTCGTGCCCCTGCCCTTCGTGCACATGGAAGCGCCCATGTACCGCCGCGGACTTGCGCGCCCGGGTCCCACGTGGCGCGAAACGGTACTGATGCACTCCATCGCCCGGCTCGTGCTCGGCCCGGTACTGAAGAACATCCAGGTGAGCTGGGTGAAGCTCGGCACCGCCGGCGCCGCCCGCATCCTCAACGCGGGTGCCAACGACCTCGGCGGCACGCTGATGAACGAGAGCATCTCCCGGGCCGCCGGCGCGAGCTTCGGCCAGGAGCTGGAGCCGGAGAAGATGGACGCCCTGGTCGAGGGCATCGGGCGCCGGCCGGAGCAGCGGACCACCCTCTACGGGACGCCAACCGAGGCGCGGATCGAGCAGAGCTACCAGGCAGTGCCGCTGGAGGCACTCCAGTTCCAGTCGGCGCGGGAGTACCGGGCAGGACGCTAGCGGCCGCCGGTTCCGCTACGCCGAAGCCGGCCAGACGAAGTCAGGCCGCAGCCCTCCGTAAACAGGCCGGCCGTCCTTCGGTTGCGGCACGCCCGTAGCTGCATCGTAGAACGCGTGATAGGACGCCGGTAGTTTCTTGCCGTCGTAGCCCATCAGGTTCGGCACGATCGCCCGGATGCGCTTCTGCTTGTCATCGAGCATGATCGGCTTGCCACATTCCGCGCAGGTGCACAGCTCGAGCGGCCCTGTCGGGTTCTGGTCGTTGAAGGGCTGCCGTTTAAGGCCGGCGGGGTTGTCCACTTTCAGGTCCGCGTGATTGAAGAAGACCACGTGGGTGGTGGGTTGCCCGGTAACCCGCTTGCACACCGAGCAGTGGCACGTGTGGTTGTCTATCGGATCGCGATCCGAGTGGGTGTGAACGTGATCGCATCCCCCGGCATACTTGTTTGGCATGGGTCATCACCTCTGGCTGATGCTTGACGCCTGGATTGTATAGCCGCAAGGGCAGGTTCGTCCTCCGGAAGGCGCTGGGGAGTTCCCTTACCTCGCCGTGGCCATGACCTCACCCAGGCCCGCTGTCCCCGGCACATCGACCACCGGCGCGCCGGCACCGGCAGTCGCCAGGTAGGTCTCCCCGTCCGCGCTCAGCGCCAGCGCGCCCGAAACCGGGAACCTCGCAAGCACCAGCTGCCCCTGCAGCACCCCGGACCTGCCGTTGGAGTAATCCAGCCGGATCTCACCAGCCGTCGTGATGTGCGTGGCCGTCACGCTCCCCTCGGTGTACCCGTCCTGGATGGACGGGCCAGCCGAAAAGGCGGCACTCGTTTGCGTCACCCCGGCCAACTGCAGGGTCATGACCAGGTCCTCCGCCCCATTCCCGAGCGGATAGGGACCGGACGAGATCGATGCGGCGGACGTCAGGACGCCCGCCGAGAACGTGAGGACCTGGACCGGGCTGCCACCCACCGGCACCAGCGCCCCATCGAGGGTCATGGACAGGTCCCAGGTATCGGCAGGAGCCCTCTTCTGGAAATAGAAGGACGCCACGTGGCCAATGCCGAAGGAGTCGAAGATGGCCACGTCTGCCGCGAAGTTGTAGCTGAGGGGATCGTTCGGGTCTAACGGGGTAACCGGTGGCGGCACGGCGTCCGAATCGAGATTGACGACGAGCGCGATGCTGGAGGTCGCCACCGGCGCCATCGGGTCGGCCGGGGCCGTCAGGTCCACGATCGCCGGGATGATGGTGCCGTTCGCATCGACGGCGTAGCCGGAGACCCGGTAGCCGTGATCGTCGACGTAATTGGACAGGCTGTCGGTGCCGAAGATCATGCTGGCGTCGTAGTGACTGACGCCCGCATTGTTCAGGACGAAGTAACCCTCGCCGGCAACCTGCGCATCAAAGCGCCCATGCTCGCAGGCGAACGGGGCCAGCGTTCCCTGCGCGACGGTCCCGAAGCCTGCCTGCCCCGCGACACCCCGGCGGGCGACGCCGGACGCCAGCGTCTCACGACAAACCGCGTCACCCTCTGCCGCCAGGTTTTGTGACGACGGAAACGTCGCGAGCGCCAGCCGGCCGACAACGACATTGCTGCCGGCGGTGTACACCGCCTCGATCACGCCCGTGGCGCCAACGGAAACGTCAGTGAGTACACCGCCGGACTCGCCCACCAGTGGCAGCTGGACGCCGTTCAACTGACCCAGGTTGACGGACCCGCCCGCCTCCAATCCAACGATCTGCACGGCCTGGCCCAGCCCATTGATCAGGAAGCCGGCCTGATCCACGCAGAAGTCACCCGTAGGGCTGTAGCGGAGTTCGCTCCCGTTCGACGTCATGAAGAATCCCGCGCCGGCGATCGACAGCTCCACGTCCGGCAGGAGCACGTCCGGCGACACGCAGGCGGAAACGGTGATCTCGTCGCCACCGCAACCGGTGAGGCCGAGGACCGCCAGGATTGGCAGCAGGAACGGGACGCGGAGCATCTCTCACCACCATGGAGGATGTCATTGCAGGTCCATGACTTTTAAACCAATAGACAGCCAGTAGCGAGGCCGCGGTCAGTCCGTCACTGAAGTCACCAGCCTGCGCAACGCCCGGCGCAGCGCCCGGTGCGCAGCGAACAACCGGACGAACCCAGTCTCCCGCCGCCCGCCCTTCGCCCGCACGACTTTCACCAGCGCCGCCCGCTCGGCTGGCGACCAGGTCTCGACGCCCGGCAGTACGAGCACCAGCGGACTCCACCGCGTCCACCACAGCCTCTCCGCCGCCGGCCAGCGCTTCCACGCACGCACGGCACAAAGCCTGGCGGCCTCGTCGGCGCAGACTCGTTCACCACGCTCCCGGTCCGACCCGAACCGCGCCGCCAGGTAATCCGTGATCGCGAGGCCGACGCGATGGAGTGGCAGGATGCCGATCACGTCGTCCCGGGGTCGGCCCGAATACCAGTACATATTTTCCGCAGCGAGCGTCTTCAGGGTCGCGGCACTGGAGCGGTAGTGCGGCTTCCGTCCCATGCGCGCGAGTTCCTGCTCCATCAGGTCGAGGACCACCGGATCCCGGGGCCTGAAGCCGAGCTTCTGGTAGAACCACCAGGCGCCGGACTTGATGCCCTCCGAGTTGCCATCGCCGCCGAGCTGGTAGGGAAAGATGGTGAAGTCGCCCGAACCGAACACGGCCCGGGTCATCGCCAGCACCCGGCCATAGACGTAGCCCGCCTCGCCGCCGCGCCAGGTGTCGAAGACGTTGTAGGCGATTTCCGAACTGCCGAACAACGCGCTGGTAAGCACGTAGCCGATCGGCACGCCGTTCCGGAGCGTGAGGAAGCCGTACACCGATTCCAGCATCAGGCGGCGCTCGGGAACGACGCCGATGGCGGCGAATTCCAGCCCCTCGCCACAGTCGATCAGCCGCACGTCCCGGGGGTCGCCGTGGATGAACGCGTCCAGGTCCCGGGAGCGCGTGACCATCGCGTTGCGGGCAAGCTCGATCAGCTCCGCGCCGTCGCGCTCGCTGACCGCGCGGATCACCGGTGGCTTGCGCGCCAGCTCCCGGCGGATGTCTGGCCGCGCGCGCCTCAGAGGGGCCGTCTGGTAGTGGATCCGCGGCCGGCGGTAGATCGCCGTGGTGCGCGAGGGCGTGGTGGGCCCGGGCTCCAGCGTCAGCGCCAGCTCCAGTTCGTCATAGAGCAGGTCGCGTTCCGCCGCGCTCGACCCGAGACGCCCGAGCCGGCGCAGCAGGAACTGTGCATCGGTTTCGCCGGGGCCCTTCAGCCGTTCCACCCACTTCCTGAGCGGCAGGTAGTACTCGTCCAGGCCCGGCGTTTCGGCATAGCTCGCCAGCAGGGCCAGCCGCCCTTCCAGCCGCGCCTGCGGGCCGGACTCCCGCCAGTTCACGTGCAGGTGCCGCCCCCACCGGGCAGCCAGGCGGCGGGCGGTCGCGCCGTAGAAGGAGTAGTTCAGCGCCGTGCCGGCGATGCCGGAGTCCGCAAGCTGGCGGCGGAAGCGGCGCACGTCCGGGCGGCGGGAGAAGTTGCGGAGCAGCCGCTCGACGGCGCCGAGAATCTGTTGGTCATCGGGGTGGGCCCTAAGGAAGGCGGCCGCTTCGTGCAGGCGGAGGACTTCCTGCGCCGTTGCGAGGCCTGCGTGTTCGAGGACGCCGATGAGATCGGTTTTGCGGGCGGCGGAGCCCGGACCGAAATCCGCCTTCAGCGTCTCGAGTTCACGGAGGGCCGGGCGGGGCATCGCTGGACGCTGCATGACAGGACTATAGCGCCGTATGGCGGGTATCTCCGCAAAAACGCCCGATTGTGGAGTGGAGCCGAAGCGTCCGTACGGATATCACATCCCCTCCCAGTCATTGGCAGCACCCATGCCAACCGTCTCGAGGGTCGGTCCCTACCGCCTGTACTTCTACGCGGCGGACGGGACTGAACCGCCCCACATACATGTGCAGCGCGATTCCGAGATGGCGAAGTTCTGGCTCACGCCGACGGAACTGGCCTGGAACCGTGGCTTCCGTCCGCCCGAACTTCGGCGGCTTCGCGGTATGATCGCCGGACGCCGAAATACACTGCTGGAGAAGTGGCATGGGTACTTCCGCACATAGAACTCCAGATGCTGACGCTGTCCGGGTCCGCTTCTCGGACGACAGCATGAGCGTCGACCTGAACGACGGCCGTACGATCACCGTACCCCTGACCTGGTATCCCCGCCTACTGCGCGGCACGAAAGCAGAACGCCAGGACTGGCAACTCATCGGTCGCGGCCATGGCATTCACTGGCCCGCACTCGACGAGGACATCAGTGTCGAAGGACTGCTGGAAGGCCGGCAGTCCGGCGAGAGCCAGCGATCCTTCGAGGAGTGGCTGCGCCGGCGCCAGAAGGTGTGACGCAACGAGCCCACTGACAAAGATCACCCGCCTGGCTTATGTCAGCGCGGGCGTATCCACGGCGTGTTTCCCTGTGGGCCTCAGCCACCATCGAGGCACCCCGCCATGCAAGCCGCCACGCCGCTCGACTTCAAGTCCTCCATCGCCACCCTCGCCCGCCATGAAGGCGTGTGGGACGGCGTGTACCGCTACTACGACGCCAACGGGGTGCAGGTGGACCAGCACCGCTCCCGCCTGTTCTGCCGCTTCCCGCCCGGCAAGCCCGGTACCTATCACCAGACCAACCACTACACCTGGGCCGACGGCCGCACCGAAACACGGGACTTCCCGGCGCTGATCCGGGACGGCCGGCTGATCTGGCAGGGCGAACTCATCCAGGGCTGGGCCGCCGACGTCGCGCTCGACGACTTCGCGCGCACGAGCATGCTCTACTGGACCCGGCGGAACGAACCCGGCGTGCACGTCTACGAGATGATCCAGCTCAGCGACTGCGGCCGGTTTCGCTCCCGGGTCTGGCAGTGGTTCAGGGACGGCCAGCTCGAGTGTCGCACGCTCATCGACGAGGTGAAGGTCAGCGACGACTGGGCGGCGTTTTCCGGGTAGCAGCTGTCGCTGGCAGCGCAGCGTCGAACAATCCGGCCGGCACCGCGGCATCGTCGGCATCGGTGACGAGGAGCAGCCGGGTCTGGCGACCAGTCCGGCGCGCCGTGATCCCCTCCACCTTGCGCGGCGGCCGGAGCCGATGCAGCCACTCGAGATCTCCACCCGACCCGATCATTCCGATCCCTGACGCGCGGCACGGCCCATCCTCGTAACTGTTCTCCGCGTGCTCGGCCACGGCACTGAATACGAGGCTGCCGTCCGGTAGGACGGTGCCGTCCGTGAACCCGAGCGGCACGCCATCGGCCTCGCCCAGATCGTAGTGGTGCACCTTGCAGCGGAGCGCCTCGACAGCGCCGGTCCGTGCGATGGACCGCTGCACGGCGCGAAGGCTCAACCGCGCCACGGCACTGCCACCCCGTCGCGGGTGGCCGCGATTCAGCAGGCAGAGCTGCGCGCCAAGAACGACGGCGCCCTCCACGTTCACTTCATCCAGATGCTTGCCCAACTCCCTGTAGAGGCCGGACAGGTCGATAACCTGCGGGTCGCCGTCAATGGCGCCTGATGGGCCGAGGGACACCAGCACGCCGCGCCGCCGGTTCGGCCGGGAGCCAGAGCCCATGGCCAGCAAGGCCCCGTGGGGGAACCCGGGGAACCGGGGCAGCAGCGCCAGCACCTCGAAGTCGGGCTTTTCTGCCTTGCGCCTTTTCTTGCCCTTCGGAAGAGTCCCCGGCAACAGTCGCACGAGCGAACCCGGCCGGGAGCCGGCGGCCGCGAACGCGCCCAGCTGCAGTTCGTCGTCTGCAATGACGTACAGCCAGGGGCCCACTGCCACGAGGCCGCTGGCGGCGCTGATGAACCTCCCGCGCCCCGGTGCGCTCGGGGTGTCGAGGCGCAGCGTCCGGAGCTGCTTCAGGCGGACCGTCAATCGAGAATCTGCAGGAAGCTGGCCAGGTGGTCTTTCCACACCACCGCCTTCGTGTGCGTGCCGTGGCCCACGGTGACCTCGCTTTCCGGGACCAGCACGGCACGCCCCTTCGGCACGCGACGAATCTCCCGCTCCAGCACACCCAGCTCCGGCGGGTTGATCAGGTCGTCGGCGAAGTTGATGGCGAGGAGCGGCGCCTTGATGGTCTCGAGCCCCGGTCCGGGATCGTAGTCGCGGGACGCGTCGAGCGAATACAGCAGGTCGTTGGCATCAGTCCCGCGCAGCATGCCACTGGTGCCCTTGTCGAGGTACTCGTCAGCCGCCTGCAGCGTCGGCGCCGACGCCTGGCGCATCCGGGAATTGCCGCCCATGAAGATCAGCATCTGCGCGCCGGTGCGCAGGCCCGCGGGCTGCGTCTCGTAGTCCCCACCGCGCCAGCCAGGGTCGTTGCGGATCGAGTCCATCACGACGCGCCGCCAGATCCGGTTCCGCCCGGCGATCTGTGTCGGCAGGCTGGCCAGGGGGACCAGGCCATCCATGAAGTCCGGGTGCGTCTCGCCCCACATCCAGGCGTGCATGCCGCCCATGGAGGTACCCACGATCAGGCGCAGGTGGTTCACGCCCAGCTTCTCCGTGAGCAGGCGGTGCTGGACCGCCACCATGTCCCGGTAGCCGTAGCGGGGAAAGCGGCCTTTCAGGCCGTCACTGGGCTTGCTCGACCGGCCGTGGCCGATGCCGTCGGGAAGGATGATGAAGTAGCGCGTCGCATCCAGCAGCTGGCCGGGACCGAAGAGTTCCGCGCCGAAGCTGTCGCTGCCGTCCCGCTGGCGGAGGAACTGGCCGCCGTTGCCGCCGGTCCCGTGCAGGACCAGCACGGCGTTGGCGACCTGGCCGGTCGCGCTCCGCTCGATGGTTCCGATGGTGCGGTAGTGAATGCGCAGTTCCGGCAACGTCTCGCCGGAGGCGAAGCGGAAGTCCTTCAGGACGAAATCGCCCTCGGCGGGCGCCGGATACCCGGCGGCACCGGCGCCGGACGCCCAGAGCGCGATGACTGCTGCGGCGATGAACGCGCCGGCCCGGTTCCTGTGACTCATGTCCCGTCTCCCTGCAGCGCGACCCATCATGGCCGCGAAACGTGCTCACTGCCGCGGATGTAGAAGCGCAGGAGCCGCCTCGCCCAGGCCCCCGCGTAGTCCACGCCGATGCGTGGCCGCTTCACGATACGGAATTCCGCGGCGCCGGCGTCGGTGATGAACAGCCTATCACCCAGCAGGTCGGCGCCATTCAGCCGGCGGTCCACGCCCAGCGCCTTGCACAACAGGCCGGGGCCGCTGGCCTTGCCCGGCAGGTTCCTCACGGGCTCCAGCGCGCGGATGAGCACGGCCGAGCCGTGGCCTTCCGGCTCGGTCACGACGTTGAGACAGTGGTGCATGCCGTAGATCAGGTAGACATAGGCGTGGCCCGGCGGGCCGAACATCGTGCGCGTGCGGGGCGTCAGGCCCTTCGAGGAGTGGGCCGCCCGGTCCCGGGGCCCGAGATAGGCCTCCACCTCGACGATGCGGCCGGCGCGCTGGACGCCGTCGACGGCATGGACGATGAGCTTGCCGAGCAGCTCCCGGGCAACGGTCGTCGTGTCACGGGCGTAGAAGCTGCGCGGCAGCCGCTGCACGTTATGCCGCCTGCTTCTCCACCGGCGCCTTCTCGTCAGCTTTCTTCGCCTCGCCGACCTGCTCGCCGCCCAGCACGGCGGTGAGCTCCTCGAGCAGCTGCTTCAGTTCGCCGGTCATCAGCGCAAAGTCGATGTCAAACTGCTCGTGGGGATTCTCGCCCTTGCCGTTGTCGTCCTTGTACACGTCCAGGAACTGCACGCGCTTCACGTGCAGGTTCTGGTGCAGCAGGAACGAGATGCGGCCGTTCCAGGTAAGGCCGGTCCGGGTGGGTGCCTTGCCGGAAGCCAGGTGATGGCGGATCTCTGCGGTCTCCAGCGGGTGGCGCGCGTAGCGAATGGTGGCGCCGTTGCCGTCGATGGCCTGCAGCTCCAGGTCCTCGCCGAGCATGAACCGCCCGGGCGCATCGCCGTGGGTGAGCCAGGCGGCCATGCTGCCGGCGGGCGAATGCTGGGTGTCGAACGGCGTGACCGGGAGCGTCCCGAGCGCGTCGCGGAGCGTCTCCACCAGTTCCTCGGCACGGCTGTTGCTGGCGGTGTTCACCGCCAGCCAGCCGCCAGGCAGGTCCAGCCAGGCGAAGGTCGTGCGCTGGCGGGTCAGGGCCCGGGCCCGCAGTTCGTCGCCCACCCGCGCCTTCAGTTCGCGCATCTGGCGGCGACCGACGGGATGGCCCTGCTGCTGCTCGAGCTCGACAGCCCGCTCCTTCGCCACCTGGTTGATGATCGAGGCGGGCAGCAGCTTCTGCTCCACGCCAAGGCACAGCAGGTGCTGCTGGCCCTGGGAGTACAGCGTGCGCTGCTCGTAGCCGCAGGCAACGAAACCCCGGGTCTGCATGTCGAAGCTGCCGCAGGCCTGCAGCGGGCGGCGGTCCAGTGCCTCCTCCAGCGCGGAGGCGGCGAGCGCAAAGCCCCTGGGGAGCCGGTAGAGAATCAGGTTCTTGAACAACACGGGCGAGGATCCGGTGAATCTTGGTCAGGTGAACGGGGTCGTCGAAGGGGGCGGCAGTATAGCGGCCAATCCCGCGGGGTCACAGGCTCCAGAGACGCTGTGCGAGGCGGATCTCGGCCGCCACCGGGCAGCGGAACTCGGCGAACACCTCGTTCTGGACCTCCCAGTCCCAGGATGAGAACGGCACGGGGCTTGAACGTCCCCAGGCCAGCGCGACGGTGCAGGACGGCTCGTCCAGCAGGTAGAGCCGGACATTCCGGCGGCGAATGTCCCAGTCGCCCCGCAGCGCCTCGAGCACCGGCGGATCAGCCCTCGCCAGCAGGCGCCACTCGTCCGGCGCGGCCGGGTCGAGCAGCCAGCATTCGCGGATCGCCGGGTGCCGTTCGCGAAGGAGTCCGAGGAAGCGCTGCTGGTCCGGTGTCAGCGGCAACCCCGGCTGGACGGACCACAGGGGATGACCGGCATTGCGCCACCAGTGGGTCGGCGGGAGTCCGGTGGCGGCGACGTAGCCGGACAGGACGATGACGGCGAGAAACAGGATGGCCTGGGCCGCCACACCGACGAAGCTCAAGATGTCGGAGACCTGGGCCGGCGCGCCGCGGATGAGCAGCACGATGGCCAGGCAGGCCGTCGCTGCGAGGAGCCCGGCCGGGACCCGCAGCCAGAGGGGAATCAGCCGCATTTGAGGATTCAGCCCCATGGCACGCGGCACCCGGCCTAGTAGTGGGGCGGAATCTCGGCCCGGGGGCTGCCCGGAGCGTCCGCGGCGGCCTCGAGGGCCTCGATCTGCAGGGCCAGGTCCTGGTTCCGCGCCAGCACGCGGTCCAGCTGCTGCTGCTGGCGGTACACCACGTCGCTCAGTTCCTGCACGGCCTGCTCCAGGTGCGCGCACTTGATTTCGAGGGCCTCGAGCCGGGGGTTATCCATCACTTGCTACGGTAGGCCATACTTGCCCCCATCTCAACGGGCTCACCGGACTGGAGTGGCACCATGAACCGCCTGCGCAAACTGGCCAGCTACGGCCAAAGCTACTGGATGGATGATCTCTCCCGCGACCTGCTCCGCGGCGGCGACCTGCCGCGCCGGATCCGTGACGAGGGCCTGCGCGGCATCACGTCGAACCCCGCGATCTTCAGCCAGGCCATCGGCGGCAGCACGGCCTACGACGAGCAGATCGCCCGCGGCGCCCGGAGCGGGCGGACCGCGCTGCAGATCTACGAGGAACTCACCTGCCAGGACATCCGCGACGCGGGCGACGCGCTGCTTCCCGTGCACCAGGAATCGGGCGGCGTGGACGGTTACGTCAGCCTCGAGGTATCCCCGCTGCTCGCGCGGGACACGGCGGGTTCCATCGCGGAAGGCGCGCATCTCGCGAAGCTCGTGGGCCGGCCCAACCTGATGATCAAGATTCCCGGCACCGCGGAGGGCGTGCCGGCAGCGGAGGAACTGCTCTTCCGCGGCATCCACGTCAACATTACCCTGCTCTTCAGCATCGAGTCCTACCAGGCCGTCGCCGACGCGTGGCTGCGGGCGCTCGAGCGGCGCAAGGCGGCGGGGCAGCCGGTGAACAACGTGGCGTCGGTCGCCAGCTTCTTCGTCAGCCGGATCGACTCGCTGGTGGACCAGCTGCTGGCCCATCGCATCCGCCCGGACGGCAGCTCGGCGGTGGAGCCCCACCCGCAGACCCTGCAGGGCAAGGTCGCCGTGGCCAACGCCAAGCTCGCCTACGCGGCGTTCCGGCGCATGGCCGGCGGCGACCGCTGGAAGGTCCTCGAGGCGGCCGGCGCCCGGCCCCAGCGCCTGCTCTGGGCCAGCACCGGCACCAAGAATCCCGCCTACAGCGACGTCATGTACGTGGAGCCGCTGATCGGCGCGCACACCGTGAACACGATGCCGGCGGCCACGGCGGCGGCCTTCGACGATCACGGCAAGCCGGGCAAGACCCTCACCCGGGCCGTGCCCCAGGCTCGCAAGGTGCTGAAGGAACTCAAGTCACTGGGCATCGACCTGAAGCGGGTCACCTGGCAGCTGGAAAACGAGGGCATCCAGAAGTTCATCGAGCCCTTCGAGAAGCTGCTGGCCAATATCGAGGCCAAGCGCAAGGCTCTTGCAGGGCAATAAGCCGCGGAAATCCGGTTCGGGACGGCGACGGGTCGGTTGACCCCGGGCGGGAAATGGCCTACCGTCGATGCCGCAATTGGCGTATTTGGCCTGCCTTGGACTAAAGAAAATTCCCGTTCGGGATATTCCACGACTAATGCTTCCCAGACATTCCACGTTGTACGGATCCGACTCCCGCTGGTTCCAGCAGGATGTTCAGAGCCGGGTTTGATTATTTCATTTCATTTACTTTCTTAAGGAAGACTTAACTAATGGCTACAGGCACTGTGAAGTGGTTCAACGCCCAGAAGGGCTATGGGTTCATCCAGCCGTCCGACGGCTCCAAGGATGTTTTCGTGCATGTGACTGCCGTCCAGGCGGCAGGGCTCGCGACCCTCAACGAGGGCCAGAGCGTGACTTTCGAAGTCACCAACGAGCGCGGCAAGCCGGCAGCTGCAAATCTGCGGGCGTCCTGAGGTTCGTTCGTTACCGATCCATCGGATCAGAGGCCCCGGCTAGTCCGGGGCCTTTTTTTATCCGTCGGACCTGAATCGTGCGGCCTCCGCAGACCCACTTCTACGGTCCGGACGCCCCGCTGCCGACGGCCGAAAGCCGGGAAGGCCAGGCGGCCAAGATCCGCCAGCTGCTCGAGCGCACCGCCCGGCAGCCCCTCGGGCAGGCCACCTGCCTCGAGATCGGCTGCTCCTCCGGCCTGATCACCCGGGACCTCGCTCCCCTCTTCGCCCGCACCATCGCCCTCGAGTACGACTGGAACTCACTGCGGCAGGCGCGTGTGCCCGCGGATCATGAGGTGCATTTCCTGCGCGGGGACGGCATGGCACTGCCGCTGCCGGATGCGTCGGTGGGACTCGTCATCTGTTCGCAGGTTTACGAGCACGTGCCGGACGACCGGCAGCTCTTCGCCGAGATTCGCCGGGTGCTCGTGCCCGGGGGCCAGGTGTTCTTCAGCGGCCCGAACTGGCTGTACCCCATCGAGCCGCATTTCTTCCTGCCGTTCCTGCACTGGCTGCCGCAGAAGCTGGCCGATGCCTGGCTCCGCAGCCGCGGCGGACCGGCGCACTACTACGAGCGGTCGAGAAGCTGGTGGGGCCTGCGCCACCAGTTGCGGCACTTCGAGATCGTGGACCTGACGCACGAGGTGGTGCGACTGCGGCTTGCCGGCAGCAGTGCGTGGTGGGCGCGGTTGCTCCGCCATGCGCCGGCGACCGTGTGGTCGCTGCTCGCCCCGCTGCTCCCGAACTTCAACTGGGCCCTGTTCAAGCCCGGCGGCTCTCAGGTACCCAGCTTGAGGACACCCATGAAGGCGGCGGCCAGCAGCGCGACCCAGATTGCGAACGAGTAGGGCCTGCTGCTCGCGAGGCTGGCGCGCATGGCCTGGTCAAGGGCCGGGGTGGGCCCGGTGGCGGCGAGTTCGGCCAGGCCCTGCCGGAGGGGCGCCAGCCGCGCGCGCAACAGGTGGCCGAACAGGAGGATCGCGGCGAACAGCAGCAGTTTCGCGCCGACGTAGGGCGCGATGGCCAGCCGCCCGGTGACGGTGGAGTACGCCACCGACAGCGGCACGGCAATGATCAGCGCCCAGCGCAGCCAGGATTCGAGGCGCTGCGCGGTAGCCCCGAAGGGCGTCCGGTCCCGCAGGATCCCCGCCAGCACGAGGGCCAGCCACACGGGACCGAGCAGGATGATGCCGGCCATCTGCCACCAGGGGTGCTCGAGCCCCACGTATTCGGACAGCAGGCCGCCCACCGTGAGCATCAGACTGATGGCGGCCCGCGGGATGAAATCGACCAGGGTCATCATCTGGCCGGCGACGACGCGCTGCTCCGCGGACGCCCCCGCCTCCACCGTCTTGCGGCTCCAGACGTAGACGGCCACGTCGGGGCCCAGCCAGAACACGAACAGGAAAACGTGCAGGAACTGCAGCAGTTCGTAGCTGGTCACACCGTCATGCATGGAGCCTCCGGGTCAGGTCAACCGTCGCGGAAAGAGGTTAACATGCGCCCTTTCCGCGCGAGCGCTTCGAGGGTACCCGCCAGTGGCAGAACATGAGGTGATGTGGATCGGTCGCCGGCCTGCGGCCATGGCGCCGGTGGAGCACGCCGCAAACACCGAGTCCTTCGCCGAAGCCGTGACCACCGCCTGCGCGAGTTGCGGCTGCGACGTCGAGGATTACCTCGCCGCGGCCGGCTCCTACGGCAGCTGGCTTGTGCGCTTCTCGCGCGACGAGCGGCGGCAGCGCCTGGTCTGGAACGGCAAGGACGGCCTGCTGGTGCTGGAACAGGCCACAGCGGGCCCGGAATGGAACGAACTTGCCAGCAACCCTGTCAGCGGGCGGGACCAGGACCACTTCGTGGCAGCAGTCCGCGCACTTCTTGGAGGTGAAGGCCATGCCGCGCAAACCTGAACCGGCCACACCCGCAACGGGCACCGGCCACGTGCATGGCCCGGACTGCAATCACGATCACCACGAGCACGCTCCGCTGGTGGAAACCTACCGGCGGGACCTGCCCAAGCTGGGTCGCAACGACCCGTGCCATTGCGGCAGCGGCAAAAAATACAAGAAGTGCCACGGCGCTAACGCGTAGCAGCGGCGTCAGTCGCGGCTGAAGCCGCTCCTACGCCGGGCGGCGCCGCCTTCGGTAACCCGCCAGCGGCGCCAGCAGCAGCAGTGACAGCGCATCCATGGAACTGCTGCCCGGCAGTGGCGTGCTGTCGGCGGTCGTGGTGCTGGTGAACGTGTCACTGATCCCGCCCACGGTGAGCACGGTATTCGTCAGGCTGGAGAGACTGCCCGACGACACGTGACGCACGCAGATCGTGTCGCCATCTTCCACGACGCCGTCGTTGCCCGTGAAATTGCCTTCGCAGTTGATCTGGTACTGCCCGTTCTGGCTGATCTCCACCTTGCTCGGGGCAGTGATGCCGGTGATGGTGATGGGCGCCGCGTAGACCGTGCTGAGTGTCGGGACGCCCACCTGGTCGGTGAAGGTGAAGTCGTCCGGCACCGTCTCGCCGGTCGTGATCGTGAAGGTGGCGCTGTTCTGATTGCCGGGGTCGCTGCCACCAATCGTGAGTGTCAGGACGAGCGAGGTGTTGTCCACCGCAGGCGAAATGGCGATGAGGCAGAGTTCGTCGCCGGGATCAAGGATGTCGCCGCTCTGCCCCACGGTATCGCCGCAATCCTTGGCAAAGCCAACGTTGCTCGAACCACCCGAGACAAAGATGGCCACCGGCGAATCCACCCCGGAAATGGTGATGGTCTCGGACCTGACGACGGTGCTCTTGGCAACGCCGGTCTTGCTCGCGAAGCTGAAGTTATCGGGCAGCTGATCGCCCACCCGCGTGGTGCTGGTAAACGTGGCACTGACGGTCCCGATGGTGAGTGTTGTCTCCACGCTGTCGGTGCTGTTGAACGAAGACTCGTGCCGGACGCACACCGTCTGGCCGCTGGTGATGTTGGACTGGGCCGTGGTGAAGGTGCTGGTGCAGCCGATTGAGTATTCCCCGTTCGCCACCGTGACAGGACTGGCGATGTCGATGCCCGTGATGGTGACGGGCGCGGAGGTGATGGTCGCGAAAAGGTCCACGCCAGTCTGGTCGGTAAAGGTGAATGCCACCGGGACCGCATCACCCGCCAGGGTGGTGCTGGTGAAGGTGTCGCTGACGCCGCCGACTGTCAGCGTCGTCGACTTGACCGCCCCACCCGTGGACTCCGAGGTGTGCCGTACGCAGATCAATGTGTTCGGCGCGAGGGTGCCCGTGCCGGCGGTGAAATTGGCACCGCAATTCACGGAATAGGTGCCACCAGTGATGCTCACCGTCGCGTTGGTGTCGAAGCCGCCAATGCTGATCACGCTCGACGTGATCACCGCGGCCAGGGGCACCCCGGTCTGGTCCACGAAGGTGAACTGGTCAGGCGTGGTGTCGGGGGCGCCCGCAGTCGTGCTCGTGAAGACGTCGGTGACTCCACCGACCGAAAGGGTGGTGTTGACGGCCGTACCGCCGGCGGCGGACGACGTGTGTCGCACGCATACCGTCGAACCCGGCGAAACGGTGCCTGCGACGGCGGTAAACGTGCCACTGCAACCAATCGAGTAGGTGCCGCCAGCACCGCTGACGGAAATCGGGGCATTGGACGTGAAGCCGACCAGGCTCACGGCAGCGGATGTGATGACCGTGGACTTCGCCACGCCCGGCTGGTCGACAAAGCTGAAATTGTCGGGTGTGGTATCGCCCGCGGCCGTGCTGGTAAAGGTATCGCTGACGGGATTCCCGGCGCCGACCGTCAGCGTCGTGTTGACCGTGCCGCCACCGACCGCTGACGACGTGTGACGCACGCAGACCGTCGAGTCCGGCGGGACGGTGCTCGCGCTCGCCGTGAAGGCCGCCGTACAGCCGATCGAGTACTCGCCGCCGGTGACCGAGATCGGCGCGGGACTGTCAATTCCGGAGATCGTGACGCTGGCCGAAGTGATCACCGCGCCCAGGGCAACGTCGGTCTGATCGACGAATGCAATCGGGTCAGGGCTGGTATCGACGCCCGTCGTGGTCGTGAAGGTGTCCTGGATGATCGTGTTTATGCCCGTCACCAGCGTGGTAGTGACGATGCCGCCCGTCGCCGCCGCCGACGTGTGGCGCACACAGATCTCCGTGCCGGGATCGACGGTCGTGGTCTGCGTCGTGTAGGTGGCCGTACAGCCGGCGGAGTAGCTGCCAGCCCCGGTAATCCCCACGTCCGTGCGGGTCGTGAGGCCCGCAAGCGTGATGGGCGCCGAAGTGATGGCGGTGCTGGCGGCTACACCGGTCTGGTCGACGAAGCTGAACTGATCGGGTGTCGCGTCGCCGGTGACCAGGGTGAACTGGCTCACCACGCCGCCGATGATCAGGAAGGCGCTCTTGGCGGTGATGTCAGCCTGGGCCGCGTCGGTCCGGACGCACACCGTCTGGCCGTTGGTGATCGTGCCGGAGGCGGTGACGAAGGGCGCCACGCAGCCAATGGCATACAGGTCGCCGCTGCTGACGCTGATGACGGCGGGCGCGTCGATGCCGCTGATCGTCACGGTGTTGGACGTGGCGATGAACCCCGGCTCAAGGCCCGTCTGGGTCGTAAACGGGAACGGATCCGGCACCGTATCGGGGCCATCCGCGAGATCGGTGGCGATGATCCGGGCCGCCGCGATGGCCGTGTTGGCGCCGCTGACGGTGCGCGTCCCCGCCGCGACGACGTTGCCGTCGCCCAGGACTTCCAGGTCAGCCAGCACCGGATTGAACGTGCCGGTGATGCCAATCACGGCGATGCCATTGGCGCTGATCTGGGTCGGCGTGAAGCCCTGGCCCACGAGTACGATATCGCCAGACGGGCGCACGCCCAGCCCCTGGGGCACTTCCTCGGTGCTGGCGTCCACCAGCGGCGCGTAGCCGCCGGAGCCGAAGGTGGCGTCGAGGACGCCGGCTGCGGACGCGCGGCCGAGTACGCGGTTGGTCGCCGTGGACGTGGCGGTGCTGCCCGCGCGGCCCGTGAACAGGATGCGGCCATCGCCGAGGACCTTGATCGCCGTGATGACGTCAAAGCTCGGGTTGGGGCCCGTGGCCGTCGAGAACGTGAGGAAGTTGAAGGAGGCGATGCCGTCGGCGTCAAAGGCCGTGTCGGGCGCCCCGGTGCTGGTGAACTGGGCGAGGGTAAGGTCGCCGCCGCCGCCGCCCGCCAGGATGCCGTCTCCGGCGAGCACGGCGACGTCGTTGAAACCGAAGCTGGCGCCGCCGGTGACGAGTGGGTTCTGGACAATGCCATCGGTGAAGCCCGGGATCGGGAGGCCGGCGCTCGTGAGCCCCGTGACGAAGCCGACGCTCTCGCTGGCGGCCGTGCCGGTGCCCGCCACGATGATGCTGCCGTCGCTGCGCAGGGCGATGGCATTGCCCGCCGGGTTGGTCACACTGGCCGGCGTCAGCAGGACGACGCCGCCCGTCCCGAAGGTGCCGTCGAGGACGCCGCTGGTGTCGAAGCGGGCCACGAACACCTCGCTGGCAGCGGCCGCACTGGCCTTCCAGGTGCCCGCAACGAGGATCTTCTGGTCGAGGGGCTGGATGACGAGCGCCTGGCCGTCGCCGCCCCCACCGTTCGTCGCGGACAACCCGGGCAGGAAGGTGACGGTGCCGCCCGTGCCGAAGGTGGCGTCGGGGGCGCCCGCCAGCGCGTCGAGACGCGTGACGGTCACATAGTCGATGGTGCTGCCGCCGGAGGTCTGCCGGCTGCGGCCGGCAAGCACCAGCGCGCCGTCGAGCTGCACGGCCACGTCCCGTGCGGCGTCAGGTCCCGCGGCCACATCCACCTGGGCGATGCCATCCGTGTCGAAGGTCGTGTCCAGCGCCAGGTCGGCGTGCGCCTCCCCGGCCGGGAACAGCGCGCCGAGGCCCAACAGTCCCAGGCTCAGGATCCCGGGAACGAGGAGCGCCAGGACAGGGGCGGATGACGGGCGGGTGTTCTTCATTGGGGGCACCGGGGCATGGACGAGCGTACCGCTCACGCCCCATTCTAAGAGGGGTCGGACTCCGGCACAATTTCACAGATGTCAAATGAGAGGCACAGCATCACCGTCCTGCCCGAAGAGGTGGAACTGACCGCCGTCCGGGCCCAGGGAGCCGGCGGGCAGAACGTGAACAAGGTGGCGAGCGCCATCCACCTGCGTTTCGACGTGAAGGCCTCGTCCCTGCCGGACGCGATCAAGGCCCGGCTCCTGGCCCTGGATGACCGCCGCCTGAGCCGGGACGGCATCCTGGTGATCAAGGCCCAGCGCTTCCGCAACCAGGAGCAGAACCGGGACGACGCCCTCGACCGCCTCAACGAACTGGTGGCCGCCGCGAGCCACGTCCCACGCTTCCGGGTGCCGACGAAGCCCTCCAGAGGCTCGAAGCGCAAGCGGCTGGAGGACAAGAAGCAGCGCGGCACCACCAAGTCGCTGCGCCAGCGGCCGGTGGATTAGGTGGGAAATGGGGACAGATTTATTTACCCGGCCGCCGGGTAAATAAATCTGTCCCCATTTCCCATCCCCAATCTACAGCGCTGGAACGATCCGCTCGCCGATCAACCGGATCGAGGCCGCCGGATCCGCGTAGAGCCGCAGCGCCACGCCACCGAGACCCGCCTCCTTGAGGTGCCGGAGCTTCGCCAGCACCGGCTCCAGGTGGTCCGGCGATCCGGCAATCGTCACGTTCTCCACCAGCGCATCGAGAACCCGGTCCGGCACGCCCTCGACCACGTGACTGCCTGCAGCGAACGCCCTGGCGAACGCCGCCTGGCTGGCCATCACCAGCGCCACCTCGTCGGGCGCCAGGAACTCCGCGAGCAGCCAGGGGCGGAAGATTCCGCGCAGCAGGAGCCAGCGGCGCCCCTCCTGCAGGGCCAGCCGCCGGTCGGCCTGCACGTGCCAGGCGGTGAACACCGTGGTGCGAAACTCCGGCCGGCCGCGACCGCCTGCCGCGAGCGCCGCGTCCAGCGTATGGATCGCGGCGGCGGCGGGACCGGGCGGCATGTCGCTCATCATGAGTCCGTCGCCGCAGCCAGCGGCCATGCGCAGCATCTGCGGCTGGCTCGCGCCCACCAGGATCTGCGGCGGCGCGGACTCGAGCCACTTCAGCTGCAGGTTGTCGACGCGGAACAGCTGACCCGCGTAGCTGACGCGCTGGCCGCTGGCGGCCGCCCGGATGATCTCGACGCACTCGCGCACGGCGCGCACGCGCCGCTCGGGACGGATGCCGAGCGCCTGCAGCGCCTCGCCGCCGCCGCCAATGACGATCTGCGCGCGGCCGGACGCCATCTCGTTCAGCGTCAGGAGGGCCGACGCGATCTTTACGGGGTGGGTATCAAAGGGATTGACGGCAATGGGCCCGAGCCGGATCCGCGACGTGGTCTGCGCCAGGAGCCCCAGGTTGGCGAACGGGTCCCGGGAATCCAGCAGGCTGGAGACCCAGACGCCGTGCAGGCCGAAGCGCTCGGCGAGACGGCCCAGCTCGGCCAGTTCCCGGGGTCTTGCGCGGGTGTCGAGGATGACGTCGATTTGCATGAGGGTGTCGCGCCGGTCGGCGCTCCTACTGGAGGGAGTGGACGGCGGGTACGACTTCGGTGGCGAGCGCTTCCAGCTGCTCTTCGAAGTCCCAGAGCGGGTTCGTAATGATGGTCGTGGCCCCGATGCGGGCCACACGCGCCAGGCCCTCGGCCACCCGGGCGGTGCTGCCCCACACGCAGATATCCGCCACGAAGGAGGGATTCCGCTGGACCTGCCAGGGGTAGCGCGTACCGAAGAAATCGTCGAGGCGGCGCTTAGCCCGGGCCTCGTCGCCGTCAATGGCGATGTAGACGCGCTTCGACAGCGGCAGCGTGGCGGGATCCCGCCCCTCCTCGTCCAGGAACCGGCGGATCTGCCCCACGAAACCGGCGAATTCGTCGGTGGTGTTCGGGCCGGCGCAGGTGTAGGCGTCCCCGTGCCGGACGGCGCGCCGCAGGGCATCGGGATGCTGCCCGCCGAACCACAGCGGCACGTGGGGCTTCTGCACCGGCTTCGGCCACATGCCCGTGCGCCGGAGCTGGAAGAACTCGCCGTCGAAGCTGGTCTCAGCCTCCGTCCATAGGGACTTCATGACCCGGATGCCCTCGTTGAAGCGCCGCACCGCCTCCCGGTTGTCGACGCCATAGGTGCGGAAGAACCCGCTGGCCATGACGTGCCCCAGCCCCACACCCAGGATCATCCGGCCGGCGCTCAGGTTGTCCAGGGTGCTGACGACCTTAGCCACGTGGACGGGATTGCGGATGGGGAACACGAGCACCGAGACGCCGAGGCGCACGCGGGTCGTGAGCGCGGCCGCGTAGGCCAGCAGCGTCAGCGACTCGTGGAGTGGCACGTCGCCGGCCACCTGGTCCTGGACCCAGGCACTGTGGAAGCCGAGCCGCTCGCCAAGCGCGAGTGTGCGGCGGACCAGGCCGAGGTCTGCCCGGCCGTCCAGGAACACCTGGGGAATCGGAAAGCCGAAATCGAGGGGCACGCACACCGTCCCGTAGGAGCGCCTTTAGGCGCGATTCATCTGCGGGAAGTATGCCTTAACGGATTTACGCGAAGGGCCGACTGGCCTGGCGCCGCGGCTGCAGCTGCTCCACCAGCGCGGCCAGCTCGTCGCGCTCGCGCTGGAGCTGGGAGATCTGGGAGTCGGTTACCGTGGAGCCGGACTCGGTGACGTCCAGCTCCATCCGCGCGTCCTTCAGCTGCAGGCTGACCTTCGCCAGCTCCTCGCTCCGCTCGCTCAGCTGGGCCAGCGCGTTGTCCACGCGCAGGGTGGCCTCGCGGAGGGACCCTTCGAGCGCCTGGATGCGCACGTCACGGTCGGCAATCTGGTTGCGGAGCACCGCCATTTCGTCGGCCGCGGCCTTCGCCGCCTTGGCATGCTCCTCGCGTTCGACACGGCCCTGGTCGAGCAGCTTCTGCGTGATGCGCAGCTCCTCGAGCAGCGCCTTCTGGCGCGCATCGGCCTCGGGCGCCGCCTCTGGCGCCGACGACGCGCCCTTGAAGGCCGGCTTGCGGGAGTCATCCCCGAACAGGCTCTCCTTGAGGGGCCCGCCCGAGCGCACGACGATGAAGGCGACCACGCTGCCGCCCAGGATCACGCCGAAAAGCAGTCCGATGAAGATGAGGCCAGCGAACGCCATGGTCAGCAATCCACGAGCAGGTCGCCGCCCTGGTCCAGGGCGGGCGAACTGCCGAGCACCAGCTTGCTGCGCGGCCGGTCCGTCATTTCCTTGCGGAGCGTCTCGACCATCGTGTTGAGGTCGTCCCGCTCGCGCTCCAGCCGGTTGATCTCGTCCATGACCGCGTCGGAACCAACCTGGCTGACTCCCAGCTCGTTCTGGACGTCACGCAGTTGCACGTGGGTGCGAACCATCTCCTCTGCCCGGTCCGCCAGCTCCGTGCGCAGGCGCGCCACCTTGCCGCACTCGTGCTGGACCTCGGTCTTGAGCTTGCGGATCAGGTCCTCCTGGCCGCCCGCCTTGTCGCGCATAGCGACCAGCTCGGCGCCGGTACTGGCAAGTTCGGCCGCGAGGGCTTCGCGCTCGGTGCGGGCCTGCTCGGCCGTGCGCTGCGCGACGCGCAGGTCGGCCTCGAGGCCCCGGATCCGGTGGTGCAGGTCGTCAGCGCGCTTGCCCATGGGCCGGTTGGCGGCCGTGCCCATCAGGCGCGACAACATGGCGCCCGCGGCGAAGCCGGCCACGGCCGCGGCGGCGATGTAGAGATTGGAGAGCAGGGTTCCGCCAAACATAACGCGGAGGTTAGCCGCGGCCTGCCCGGGGCAACCATGCGCCAGTTCTCAGTCGGGGCCGCCTCTCCTCCGAAACGCGGCCTACTTCACGGAAGCAGGCAGGGCGTAGGCCAGCACGTAGTCGTCGATGCCCTTGGCGTCGTACCAGGAATGACCACCCGCCGCGAAAACCACGAACTGCCGGCCATTGGCCTCGTAGGTCATCGGCGTCGACATGGCTGACGTCGGCGCCATGTGCTCCCACAGGAGCTCGCCGGTCTCCACGTCGTAGGCGTGCAGCCGGTTGTCGGGTGTCGCGCCGATGAAGACGATGCCGCCCGCGGTGATGATCGGCCCGCCGGCCGTGGGCGCCCCGAGGTCCAGGGGAATCGGCACGGGCATCAGCTTGTCGAGCTTGCCGAAGGGGATCTTCCACTTGATCTCGCCGGCGGCCATGTCGACGGCCACCAGCATGTTCCAGGGCGGCTTGGTGCAGGGCGTGAAGGACGGCGACATCAGGGGGCCCTGCTTGACGCCGTAGGGCGTGTCACCGAGGTAGCCCGGCTTCTGCATGGGCCCGCCGGCTTCCGGCAGCTTGGCGTACTCGGGGTCCACCTGCCCGCGGGGCAGGAACTGCACGTAGTAGGGAATCTGCGAGACGGGCGTGATGAGCAGGTTGCGCGCGGGGTCGAAGGCGCCTCCGCCCCAGTTCGCGCCACCACCGATCTGCGGGTACATGATCGTGCCCTTCGTCGTGATGGGCTCGTAGTGGCCGCCGTGGCGCATGGACTCGATCTTCTTCCGGCAGGCGTTCTTGTCCAGGAACGTGAAGCCCCACGCGTCGTCCGGCGAGATGGTGTTGCGCACGAGCACCGGCGGTTTGCTCGGGAACGGCTGGGTGGGCGACAGCTTCTCGCCGACGATGTCGGTGTCGGTGGGCACGGGACGTTCCTCGATTGGAAACAGCGGTACGCCTGTCTCCCGCTCGAAGGCGAAGACCATCCCGGTCTTCACCAGCTGGATGACCGACGGAATCGTGCGGCCATCCTTCCGGATGTCCACGAGGATCGGCGGCGAGCCCACGTCCCGGTCCCACACGTCGTGGTGGAGCGTCTGGAAGTGCCAGACCACCTGGCCCGTCGAGCCGCGCAGGGCGACGATGGAATTGGCGTAGCGGTTGTCGCCCGGACGATGGGCGCCCCAGTAGTTGGGTGCCGGCGCGGCCGTCGGGATGAAGAGCAGGTCGCGCTCGCTGTCAGCCGACATCGGCACCCAGTTATTGCCGCCTCCCACCTCGATGGGTGTCGGCTCGAAACCCGTGGCGGCATCCCGCACGAGCGGATCGAAGGTCCAGCGCAGGGCGCCGGTGCGCGCATCGAAGCCGCGGATGGCGCCGTTTATCGAGGTGGAGCTGCGGAACTTGTTGGCGAATGCCGATACGGCAACGACGCCATTGATCGCAGTTGGCGGCGACGCCAGCTGGGTGAGTTCGACGCCGTCGGCCGGAAACGAGGCCTTGATCAGCGTGTCGACGTTGACTTCGCCATTGACGCCGAAGCCGGCACAGCGCTTGCCATCCCGCGCGTCCATCGCGATCAGGCGCTTGTCGGCGGTCGCAAGGAAGAGGCGGTGCGCGCAGGCAGCGCCGGGGGCTGCGGTGTCGTCGGCCCAGTACTCGACACCGCGGCACTTGAACCGCCCCGCGTAGGGCGTCTTGTTGATCTTCGGATCCATGCTCCAGCGCGGCGTGCCGGTGGCGGGCTCCAGCGCGATGACCTTGCCGAACGGATCGCACACGACCAGGTGGCCGCCGGCGGCCGCTGGCAGCAGCGTTGGCGTGTTCTGGAAGTCGATGTACTTCTTCAGGTCCGGATTGTCCTTCACGGCCCCGGTCCGGTACTGCCAGGCGAGCTCCAGCTGCCCGACGTTGTCCCGGTTGATCTGGGTGAGCGGCGAGAAGCGGCTTCCGCCCTCGTCTCCCCCGTAATGGGCCCAGCTCGCGTCCCGGGCCTGGCCCGTCGCCTGATCCGTAGCCTGACCGTAGCCGGCCGTGGCCGGCAGGGCGATCATGAGGAGGACCGCGGACAGTCGTCGTTGCAGCGCGCGCATGGGGTTCTGGCTCGATGTGGCGTCAGGGTGGGGGCAATCTACCGCAAGTCCGGCGCTTCAGGCCGGCCATGGGATCGGTGGTGCATCCCGCGGCCAGCGGCCGATGCCCCGCCTGCTGACGTGCGGACA
>JBEBHH010000032.1:0-40315 GCA_040080965.1 Gammaproteobacteria bacterium
CCATCACCCCGTCCGCCAACGCCGCCCCGCCGCCCGCCATGCCCACGGTGCAGGAGTTCGGCCTCTGGTCCGGCTTCGAGGGCCGGGAAGAACTCCTCGGCCGGGGACTCGTCCAGCTGCTGAAGACCGTCATTGCCGACGCGCCCTACCAGCACCACCTGAATGACGCGGCCATGAAAGCCCACCTCAATGCGATCCAGTTCGCCAAGAATCACGGCATGCTGCCGCAGCTGGTCGCCCACGACGTAAAGACCCTGTCGCCAGTCAACAAGCGGGTCGGCCAGCTCGTGGCGAAGACCGGCAATGCCGAGTACGGCCTCGTCGGCCTGTTCGAGCGGACGGACTGCTGGTACCAGCTGGTCCTCGAGTGGAAGGTGGAACCCGGCCGTCGCACCTGGCGCTCGCCGTTCCACACCGTCCTCGAGATGGGCAAGCGGATCGGCCAGTTCGACCTGACCGAGCAGGAGATCCACGAGCAGTGGACCGTGCCCCGCATCCAGGGCTACGCCGCCGACATCGGCATCAAGGTGAAGATCTCGCCCTGGCACGAGAGCGGCTGGCTCTCCTGCGAACTGGCCCAGTAGGCGCGGCGACCGCCGCGACATTCATCGCGACAAAAGGAATTTCCCATGCAGACCGCCACCAACAAGCCTGTCATCGCTGAAGTGCCGCCCCACGCCCCCAAGGCCGGCGCGCCTGCCAGCGCAGCCGCAATGCTCAACCAGTACAAGACCCTGAGCGGCTTCGAGGGCCGGGAGGGCGAGCTCGGCCTGTCCATGTCGATCCTGCTGAAGATGCTCGGCAATCACGCCGGTTACGCCCACGAGATGAACGACCCCCTCGTCAAGGCGCACCTGCTCGCGATCCAGTTCGCGAAGAACAACGGCACCCTGGGTCAGTACATCGCCCATGACATCAAGACCATGGAGCCGATCAACCTCCGCATGAAGCAGATCATCGAGAAGACGGGCATGAAGGAGATCGCGATGGTCGCGCTCTTCGACCGTACGGCCTGCCACTACGCCCTGGCGCTCACGACCAGCGGCGATGGCCGGAGCAGGTCCTGGAAGGATCCCTTCGGCTGGGTGCTGGCCCAGTGCGTCAAGATCGGCCAGTTCGACCTGACCCCCCGGGAGATCCACGAAACCTGGACGATTCCCCGCCTGACCGGCTACGGCGCATCCATGGGCGTGAAGCTGAAGGTCTCCGCCTGGCAGGACGACGGCATGATCACCTGCGAACTCGTCGACTAGCACTGCGGCTTTTCCCCCACACTTCGCCGGCTTCCCGCACCCGATCGCCCTCGCACCGGCCCTCTTGGCCGGTGCGAGGCCGCTTCTGCTACCATCCGCCTCGCCGCGACATTGTGGCTTTCGGTCTACGGACCGGACGCCGGGGGCGGCATCCTTCAGGGGCAATCGGGGAGTCTTGAGCATGCAGACGCGCAGTTTTTCCACGCCGGCGGCCAGCGTACTGGCCGGCCTGGCGCTGGCCATCGGGGCGGGGCCTGCGGCAGCCGAAGTTGAGGAGATCATGGTCACGGCCCAGCGCCGGGAGGAAAGCCTCCAGGACGTGCCACTGGCCGTCAGCGCATTCAACGAAGACCAGATTGCCAGCCGGCAGATCGATGTCGTCAAGGACATCGGCCAGAACGTCCCGAACCTGCAGACCTACACCGTGACGGCCGGCGCCGAAGCCATCCAGATCCACTCCCGCGGCGCCAGCGTCCAGAACCCCGGGTTCAACCTCTCCGAATCGCCCGTGGGCGTCTACGTGGATGACGTCTATTACGGCCGCCTGGCCAGCGTGAACATGGACCTGCTGGACGTGGACCGCATCGAGGTCCTGCGCGGCCCGCAGGGAACCCTCTACGGCCGCAACACGATCGCGGGCGCCGTCAAGCTGGTGACCCGCACGCCGGGCGACGAGACCTGGCTCACGGGCTCCGTCGGCATCGGTAACTACGAGACGACCAAGATCGGCGTCTCGCTGGGCGGACCCATCGAAGAAGGCTCGCTCGCGGCCTCCATCGCCGCTGTCTACGACAAGCGCAACCAGGGCTGGATGGACAACCCCGTGACAGGCGACGAGCCGGGCGAGTACGACAACAAGGCCGCCCGGGCCAAGCTGCACTGGTACGGCACCAGCTCCTTCGATGCCACGCTCACCGCCTGGGTGGCTGACGTGGAGAACGACGGGTACAACGGCATTCCCTACGTGCCGTTCGACAACACCGGCAGCCCGAACCCCGCCTACGATCCGGCGCCGCCCAACAGTGTTCCCCAGGGCGGCTTCTACGAGACCTTCAGCGCCGAGGGGGTCAATTACGGCAATTCCCAGCAGGGCGGCGCGAACCTGCATCTCAGCTTCGACTTCGGCGGCGTGACCCTCCGGTCCATCAGCAGCTTTGCCAGCGTCGATACCGCCTTCGGCTTCGACCTGGCCGGCGGCGGCGCGGACTTCGGCCCCGTGCCCGCGGCCCAGTTCGGCCTCCGCATCCGTTCCGATTCGGATTTCAGCCAGGTAAGCCAGGAGCTGCAGCTGCTGGGCAAGATGGGCGACAGCCTGCTCTGGCAGCTCGGCGGCTTCTACCTCAACGAGGACGGCCAGCAGCAGTTCGCCGGCACCGTGCCCGGCATCTCGACCACCCCGTCCTTCAACGAAGCCATCGACAACGAGACCAACAGCTACGCCGTGTACGGAGAGGCCACCTACAACATCACCGACGCCTTCTCGGTGACCGGCGGCGTGCGCTGGACCAAGGACGAGAAGGAATACAGCGACAGCTGCGTCGGCGGCTTCTGCTTCGACGACACCGACACGGGAACCCCGACGCCGGATGACGGCTTCGTCGCCCTCGACGACGACTGGGACGAGACCACCTACAAGCTCGGCGCGGACTACCAGCTGAGCGACAACCAGCTGGTCTACGCGTCCTACTCCACCGGCTTCCAGGCCGGCGGCTACCGCACGCTGTGCTTCGGCAACCTCAGCAGCTCCTGCGGCGGCACGCCGTTCGATCCCCAGACCGTGGACAGCTACGAGCTGGGCTGGAAGAGCGACCTCCTCGACAACACCCTGCGCGTGAACGTGGCCGGTTTCTGGGCCATGTACGACGACATCCAGCAGATCGTGACCAACAACGCGGGCGGCTTCCCGATCGACAACATCGGCGAAGTCGACGTGTACGGCGTGGAGCTCGAGGTCACCTGGACGCCCATTTCCGACCTCAACGTCTATGCCAACCTGGGTGTCCAGGAGAGCGACTTCGGCGACGTGGACCCGAACTCGCCCCCGGGCGGCCTGGGCGGCAACGCCCCGCCCACCGACGAGCTGCCCTCCAACCCCCAGTGGCAGGGCAAGGTCGGCTTCGATTACACGATCCCGCTGCAGAACAGCCTGGAGTTCTTCTACGGCCTCGACATCTTCCACTCGGACAGCTACTTCACCGAGTCCCGGAACCTCGTCGAGATCGAGGACTTCACCCGGCTGAACGGCTTCTTCGGCCTCGGCGCCGACGACCGCCAGTGGCAGGTGCTGTTCGCCGCGACGAATATCACGGACGAGGAAGACAACGTGTCCGGCATCTTCGCCAACGGCTTCACCAACATCCGGACGCCCCTGCCCCCGACGGAGTACATGCTGACCTTCAAGGTCAACTACTGAGCGCTACGCCGCGGGTCGCCGGCCGTCATTAGCCGGTAAAAAAAGGGGCGCTCCGGCGCCCCTTTTTCTTGCTGCAGGAGCGGCTTCAGCCGCGACCCGCGGGTGTCGCGCCTGAAGGCGCTCCTACGGTGGCCCCGACGGGCAGCGACCGGATGCGCTGCCCTGTCGCCGCGAAGATGGCGTTGACGAGCGCCGGCGCCACGGCAGGCACGCCCGGCTCCCCGACGCCGCCGGGGCGGCCGCCCTGGGGCAGCAATTCGACGACGATCTCGGGGATGTCCGCCAGCCGCAGCCAGGGGTAGTCGTTGAAGTTCCCTTGTTCCACGGCGCCATCGCGGATCGTGATGCGTCCCTGGAGTGCGGCATTCAGTCCGTCCAGGATGCCGCCCGTGATCTGGGCTTCGACGGAATCCGGGTGCACCACGGTCCGGCAATCCACCACGCAGGCGATGCGCTCCACGCGCAGCGCGCCGTCATCGGCCACGCTGACCTCGACCACCAGCGCCACCAGGCTGTCGTGGCTCTCGATGAAGGCCACGCCGCGACCGAAGCGCCGGCCCGGCGCCTGGGGCAATGGCTGGTCCCAGCGGCCGAGCCGTGCGGCAGCCCGCAGCACGGCCTGTTCAGCCGGCAGGCCCGTGAGGTGCAGGAGCCGGAACTCGACCGGATCCACGTTGGCGCTGAAGGCCAGCTCGTCCACGAAGCTTTCCAGCAGGAACGGGTTGATGGAGTTCGAGACGCTGCGCCAGAAGCCGACGGGAATGCCGTCTTCCCGCGGCACGTAGGCCATGCGCGCCAGGGGCAGCGCGTAGCGCGGCGAGAAGGCGCCGCCGAGCGCGCTCTTGTCCTTCGCGGCCTCGCCACCGCGGGCCGTCGGCGTGCGCCTGAAATTGCTGGCCACGACGGACTCGGACACCAGCGTGTAGTCGAGGGCCGCGATGCGGCCGCCGGCGCCGAGCGCGCCGCGCACGCGGCCGGTGGCAGCGGGCCGGTACATGTCGTGGCGGAGGTCCTCCTGCCGGGACCAGGTGAGCTTCACCGGCCGGCCGGGCACGGCCTTCGCGGCGCGGGCCGCCTCGATCACGAAGTCCATCTCGGCCCGGCGTCCAAAGCCACCTCCCATCAGCGTGGAGCGGATCTCCACCTGCTCCGGCAGGAGCCCGGCGGCCTTCGCGGCCTCATCCCGCGCAATGCTCGGCGCCTGCGTGGGCGCCCACACCGTCAGGCGCGCATCGGCCAGCCGCGGCTCGTACAACGCCGTGCAGTTCATGGGTTCCATGCACGCGTGGGCGAGGAACGGCAGCTCGTAGATGGCGGTCACGCCCCCGGCAGCCAGCGCCGCCGGCACGCCCTCGTCGTCGCGGAATACGGACGTGCCGCTGGTCTCCAGGGACTCCCGGTAGGACCGCTGCAAATCCGCGGAATCCGGCTGCACAGGGTCCGCCGCCACCGGTTCGATGACCAGCGCCGCGGCGGCGCGTTGCGCGGTCCAGGTGTCGCCGGCCAGCACGGCGACGGCCCGGTCGCCCAGGGTCACCACGTCCACCACGCCGGGGATGGCCCGTGCAACGCGAGCATCCACCACGCCGATTCGGCCGCCGACCCGGGGCGAGTGGCGAACCGCGCCGAAGAGCATCCCGGGCAGCATCGTGTCGATCGAGAAGCGCGCCGTACCCGCCACCTTGGCCGGCACGTCGAGCCGGGGCAGCGACCGGCCGAGCAGGCGGAAGTCGCCGGCCTGCTTGAGCACGGGCTTGCCTGTGGGGCGTTGCCGGGCGGCGTCGGCCGCCAGTTCACCGTAGGTGGCGGTGCGCCCGGTTTCCGGATCGCTGACTACGCTCTCAGCGGTGACGAGACGCCCGGCCGGAACCGACCAGCGCGCGGCAGCGGCGGTGACCAGCAGCCCGCGGGCTTCGGCGCCCGCCTGCCGAAGAGTGTCCCAGGCGTCGATGGTGCTGGAGCTGCTGATGGTCAGCGACATGCCGAGCTGGTGGAACGCCTCCCGGATGAGCCCCGTGCCGGTGCGGGCCCAGAACCGTCCCTCCGTGGGTCCGAGCGGCTCCCCGCGGAGCAGGATGCCGAAGTTGAAGTAATCCTTGTCCACCGGGGTGAACTCGTAGCTCACCTGCCGCCAGTCCGCGTCGAGTTCCTCGGCCAGCAGCATGGGCAGCGAGGTCGTGACCCCCTGCCCCATCTCCGCCCGGTGCACCCCGCAGACGATGCGGCCGTCCTCCCCGATCCGCAGCCACGCGTTCAGGGCTGTCTCGCCAGGGCGGCCGCCGGCCGCGAAGCCGGCCACGGCATCACCGTCGTCGAGCAGGCGACGTGCATAGACAAGACCGAACCCGCCGCCCACGGCCAGGCCCGACAGGACGCCTGTGCCGATGAGTTGCCGGCGCGTGAGGGCCATGCGGCGAGTCCTTCAGAAGTGCGGTGAGTATACTCAGGGGCGTGTCGCCACCCGGTGAGTCTTCGATGGAAACACGCAACCCGATTGCAGGATTGTTCGCGGCTCTCGCCAGCTGCCTCGCGGTCGCCGGGTGCACCCAACCGCAGCCCGATGCTGACGTAATCGTCGTCGGCGGCGGCATCGCGGGCCTGTCGGCGGCACTGGAGGCCGGCGCGGCCGGCCGCCGCGTGCTGGTGATCGACGCCAACTCCGTGGGCGGCGGCCACGCGGTGAAAGCCGGGGGCTTTGCGCTGGTCGGCACCCCGCTCCAGGAAAAAAAGGGTTACCGGGACAGCCCGGAAATCGCCGAGCGAGACCTGCTGGCCTGGGGCGAGGACGCGGACCCCGAATGGGTGCGGCGGTACGTGCGGGCATCGCGCACCGAGGTCCACGACTGGCTGACGGGCTTCGGGGTGCGCTGGGGCTTCATCCTGGACACGCCGGAGCATTCCGTGCCCCGCTTTCACTTTGCGAACGGTTCGGCCCTGAACGTGGTGGTGCCCCTGATGCGGGCGGCGTTTTCCCAGCCGAACCTGCAGTTCCGCTGGAACACGGAAGCGGTCTCCCTCATCCGCAGCAACGGCGCAGTCACGGGCGTACGCGTGCGCGACCTGCGCACCGGCGCCTCCAGCGACCTCATGGCACCCGCCGTCATCATCGCCACCGGCGGCCGGCAGAGTGACCTGGATTTCGTCCGGCGGAACTGGCGGAGCGACGTGCCGGCGCCCGCGCGCCTGTACGCCGGCGCCGGTTACTTCGCCCTGGGTTCCGGGATCAAGCTCGGCACGGACGCCGGCGCGGCCACCGTGCGCATGGACCACCAGGTGACCTTCACCACCGGCCTGCCGGATCCCCGGGACCCCACGGGCAGCCGGGCCCTGCTCGGCCAGAATCCCTCGGCCATCTGGGTGAACATCAAGGGCCAGCGCTTCATCAGCGAGACGGCCTCCACCAAGGTCGCGGACAACGCCGTCCTGAGCCAGACGCCGGCCACGCACTGGCTCGTCTTCGACGCGGATGGCCTGAAGACCCTGCGGGTCCGGGACGCCGTGTGGCTGGGCAATCCGGAAGGCATCGAGCCGCTGAAGAAACTCGGGCTGATCCGCCAGGCTGACTCACTCGCGGCGCTCGCCGGCGCCGCCGGCCTGCCGGCGGCCGCCCTCGAGGCAACGGTCGCGCGGTGGAACGCGGCGGTGCTGGCGGGCAACGACGCCGACTTCGGGCGCTTCGCGCCCGGGAAGCCGGACGCGGCCGCGCGCCAGATCGGCAAGCCGCCGTACTACGCGATGCAGCTCTTTCCGCTCACCCGCAAGAGCATGGGCGGCCTCGCCATCGACGCGAACACACGGGTCGTGGACGACGATGGCCAGCCGATTCCGGGCCTGTACGCCGCCGGCGAAGTGACCGGCGTCGCCGGCATCAATGGCAGCTACGGCGGCGAAGGCACGTTCCTGGGACCGTCCGTGTACCTCGGCCGCCTGGCCGGCCAGGCGGACAGCAGGAGCGGCGACCGCCGCGAACCGGCCAGCGACCCGATGGCCGTCCCTGCGCCCCCGGAAATCAAGGTGTCCACCGACCCGGCCTACCGCGCCATGGCCGTGACGCTGCCACCCGACGCCCTCCCCGCACTGATCGACGCCAAACGCCCCGGCTACTGGCACTTCGAGGTCGCCCACCGGATCGTCGGGGAGCGCGGCCTGGACTGCACCGCCTGCCACACGCCGGGCTGGCCCACGAAGCCCGCCGCATCGGCAGCCCAGCGGCAGGTGCAGCTCAACGCCTGCGACACCTGCCACTAGTAGGAGCGCCTTCAGGCGCGACCGTCACCACGCTCTGGGAGGTCGCGCCTGAAGGCGCTCCTACCAGCGCCCCTACTTCTCCGCGCCGCCGAAACGCACGCGGCCCGTGATGCCGAAGGTGCGCAGCCGCGGGTGCGAGACGGTGTAGCGGATCGGGAAGAACTTGTCGGACGGCGACGTGGCGGCGCCCTGCTGGTAGTAGTCATCCGTGTTCCCGAAGAACACGTCCCGGTACGCCGCGATGGGCTCGTCGTTGTTCAAAACGTTACGGCCCCAGAGCTCGATCGTGTAGCGGGCTGACTCAACGCCCAGGCGCAGGTTCACGTAGGTGTGCGCCGGCAGGTAGCTCTGGTTGTCGTTACCCACGTAGACCTTGCCCTGGTAGCTGGCGTCGCCGCCGGCAAACAGGTCCCAGCTGTCATTGATGGGCGCGTCATAGGCGAGGCTGTAGCTGGCCTGCCACTTGGGCTGGCGGAGCACCGTGTTGCCCGCGATGGAGCCCGAGACGGCCTGGCAGGCCTGCTCGGCGTCCCGCCCCTCGGGCGTCGTGGTGACGGTCGCGGCCTGGCACTCCGGCGGCCGGAAGCTCGGGAAGGTGTCGTAGGTGCCCTGGCGGCCGTTGTCAAACGTGGCATCGGTGAAGGATCCCGTGAGGCGCGTGCGCCAGCTGTCCGTGATCTGGTAGCTCAGGTCGACCTCCCAGCCGAGGACCGTGGCATCACCCGCATTCACGTTGAATGACTCGGGCTGGCTGTACACCTCGTTGGTAATCGGGTCCCGTTCGAAGACCTCCGGGACCACGATGTCGTCCCAGTCCAGGCGGTAAAGGGCCACGTCGAGCACGAGACGACCATCGGAGGAAGTCCCCTTCATGCCGATCTCGGTTGCCAGGATGGTCTCGTTGTCGAAGGGCAGGATGGTGATGTCGTTGCGGGCAGTTTCCACCGCGCCGGTGTCGGGATCGTCCGTGGTCGAGATGTTGTTGATGTCGAAGCCGCCGGCCTTCTCGCCGTTGGCGACAGACGTGTACAGCATCCACTGGTCCGACACCTTGAACTTGAGGCCGAGGCGCCCGGTCCAGGAGTCGAAGGTGTCCTCACCTGAGCGGGCCAGGAGCGGGAAGCTCAGGTTCAGGTCGGACTCGTCCCAGACGTACCCGGTGACGAATTTGTCTTCCTCGCCGTAGCGCACCTGGCCGTCGACCGTCAGTCGCCCGGTGAGGTCGTACTCGGCGGACGCGAAGAGCGACCAGGACGTGGTGTCACGGACCTCGATCACGCGGTTATTGGGGTCCAGGTCGCCGCCGGGCTGGAACCAGGGGCGGAAGGCGGCGTCGCCAATCGTGATACCCGGTCCCACGTAGGGTCCGAAGTACTGGTTGGCCGGCGGCGCATCGACAGTCGCCTCGACGCCGCCGTCGCGGCCCTTGGAAGTGACATCGTAGTAGTACCAGCCGCCTGCGTAGCGGAAGGCCTGGTCCTGGGTACTGGTGAAGCGGATTTCCTGGCTGATCTCCTGGGTAGTGTCCTCCTGCTCGATCTGCAGGAGTCCCGCGGGGTAGTAGAGCCGCGGGGTCGGCCCCGGGCAGACGCCGCCCACGCCGTTGCTGCAGATCACGAAGGGCAACTGGTCACCGAGGCTGCGGTTGCCGTCGACCAGGGCCCGCTGGCTGGTGTCCGAGTAGCCGGTGAGGAACGAGAGGCTGCCAAAGTCCAGGTCCCAGTCGATGTTGAGATGTCCGCGCAGCAGGTCCCGGTCCTCGCCGAGGGCCCGGGACAGCTTGGGGATGCCGTCGGACTCCAGCTGGGCGGCATTGGCCAGCGCAGACGGCGTGCCGATCGCCTGGAGCTGCCCGGCCAGCTCCCCGATCGTCGGTACTTCCCCGCAGACGTTGAGGAGGCGGGTGATGGACAGGTTGCTGTCCACGCGGTTCTCGCAGTTCGCGGCCACGCCCGTGGTGGCTGCATCGTCGATCTCGTCGTTCGAGTAGTACACCGAGCCCACGACCTGCAGGGACTCCGCGGGCTGCCACAGCAGGCTTCCCTGGGTGCTGCGGTACTTGTAGCCACCGATGTCCTCGCCACCGAGGGTGTTGTCGTAGGAGCCGTCGAAGTTGTCGTAGAGGGTCGCGATCCGGCCGCGCAGGGAGTCGCCGAGGAGCGGCCCGCTGACCGATGCCTGGCCGCCGTACCGGCCGTCGTTGCCGTACGTGACGTCGCCCTTGGTCTCGAAGACCTCAGCGGGCAGCTTCGTCACGTAATTGATCGCGCCACTGAACGCATTGCGGCCGTAGAGCGCGCTCTGCGGGCCCTTGACGACCTCGATGCGCTCCAGGTCGAGCTGGCTGAAGTTCAGGCCTTCGCGGCCGGAGACGTACACGCCGTCCACGAAGACGGCGGCGTTGTTCTCACCAAAGATATCGGTGGGGGCCACGCCGCGGATCACGGGGACCGCGAGGAACTCGCCCTGGGCATTGAAGAAGGACAGGCCGGGCGTCAGTTCGGCAATGTCGTAGAGGTCCCGGATACCGGCCTGCTCGATGGCCTCGGACGTGAAGGCCGTGATGGCCACCGGCACCTCGAGAAGGCTCTCTTCCTTCTTCCGGCTCGTCACCATGATCTCGGTGATGACGCTGTCGGAGTCCGCTGCCAGTGTGCTGGTCGCGACGAGCGCTGCTGCAATCGTCGTCACGCTGGCTACAAGAAGCCGCCGGTGCCGCTCCAGTACTCTCATGGTGTCCCCCCGATTGAGTGACCGGCTCCCGTGCCGGCCTTCCGCCCGATAATACCCAAAGGCTCCCGCAACGCGAATGTCCGCACCGGGCTATCATCACAGAATGACTGAATCCTCCCGGGCCGACGAAGCCGGCTACCCGAACCCCCGGTACGCCTGGTACGTCGTCAGCGTCCTCACGGTCGCCTACCTGCTCTCGTTCCTCGACCGCCAGATCCTCGCTCTCCTCGTGGAGCCGATCCGCCGGGACCTGGACATCTCGGACACCCAGGTGAGCCTGCTCGGCAACCTGGCCTTCGGGATCTTCTACACACTGCTTGGCCTGCCGCTTGGCCGGGCGGCGGACCGGTTCAGCCGCCGGGGCATCATCGCCGCCGGCGTGGCCACCTGGTGCCTCATGACGGCCAGCTGCGGCCTGGCCCGCAACTTCGTCCAGCTCTTCATCGCCCGCGTGGGCGTCGGCGTCGGCGAGGCAGCGCTGAACCCGGCCGCCCTGTCGATGATCAGCGACTACTTTCCCCGCCGCACCCGTGGCCGGGCCCTGACCTTCTACAACATGGGCATCTCCCTCGGGGTCGGCGTGGCCCTGATCTTTGGCGGCCAGGTGATCGCCTGGGTGGCCGCCGCACCGCCGGTGGAACTCCCCGGCATCGGGCTGCTGCGCGGCTGGCAGACGGTGTTCATGCTGGTGGGCCTGCCGGGCCTGCTGATCGCCCTGCTGATGCTCACCGTGCGGGAACCGGTCCGGCGGGACCGGCTGCAGGTCAGGCAGGCCGACGGGACCGTCACCGAGCAGCTCTCGATCGCCGCGACCGTCGCCTACCTCCGCCAGCGCTGGAAGACCTATCTCACGCACTTCGTCGGCATGACCGTGGTCACGATCCAGGGCTACAGCTTCTTCTTCTGGGTCCCCACCCTGTTCGTGCGGACCTGGGAATGGACCATTCCCCAGATCAGCCTGGGCTACGGGCTGGTGACGATCATCGGGGGGCCCCTGGGAATCGTGCTCGGCGGCTGGATCGCGGACCGCCTCTACCAGCGCGGCTACAAGGACGCGCTGATGCGGACCTGCCTGGGTGGCGCGATCCTGCTGCTCATCCCCGGGTCCGTCCTCACGCCGCTCATGCCCAGCCCGGAGCTCGCGCTGGCCATGCTGGTCCCCGTCTCGATCGGCGGCGCCATGGTCACGGCCACCGGTGCGGCTGCACTGCAGATGATCACGCCGAACCAGATGCGGGCGCAGACCACGGCGGTCTACTACTTCGTGATCAACATCTTCGGCCTGCTCGGGCCCACCGCCGTGGCCGCGGTCACCGACTACGGCTTCGGCGATGACAACGCGCTGCGCTGGTCACTGGCCATCGTCTGCTCGATTGCCAGCGTCATCGGCCTCGTGTTCCTCGCCATCCACCTGCCCCACTACCGGGCCCGGGTGGTGGAAGCGGAGAGCTGGGGCCGTTCAGCCTGAGCCGACGGCCCGCTGCCGCCTGCGGAGGCCGAGGAGGCCCACCAGGCTGCCGCCGAACAGCCAGGCCCCGGCCGGGAGCGGAATCACGGCAATGTCGCCCGAGTGCACCGCCCAGAAGTTGCGGCCGGTGGATTTGGGTGAGTGGGACTGAATGCCATTGCCGAAATCGTCGTACCAAGCGGTGGTCGCCGTAAAGGGAGGCACGTACGACGTACTTGACCAGTGGCCGACGGCGTCCAGGTTGGCGAAGGGGCCGGTGTTGGTGAGGCCGGAGCCGGCCTGAAAATTGCCCGAGGTGTTCACGATCGCCAGGTTGCCGAGGGTAACGTAGAACATGTGCGCCATTTCGCCGGTCGCCGTGTTGACGTTGTAGCCGCAGTCGGTGCCGGTGTTTGCATAGTCGCAACCGGCGGCACCCGTATCGGTCACCGTCGGCAGGCGCCAGCCGGTGATCCCGCTGCCGTAGGGGTTGAGGTTGGTGGCCCAGAAGTTGGCGGTGCCCCAGCTTTGCGGGCCGAAATAACCATCATTCTCGGCATAGCGGACATCTGCGAGCCAGGTGATATCGAGGGCGGCGTCGTACCAGGCCTCGTAGGTGATTGGATTGCCGTCGAGGTTTCTGCCGAAGAGCGTGGTCTCCCAGGTGCCCTGGCCGGAGACGGGGGCTCCGTGCGAGGGGGCGGAAAGCGCAAGTAAACCAGCTGTAGCCAGGATGACCGCAGCGAGATTGACGAACCGGTGAAACGGTGTGGCTTGCATGGCGGGCCTCTCTCGGTTTTCAGACAGGGGTTGGCTGGGGCGTGCGACTCCTGATGATGGTGCGTTTCCTGCCGGAGCAACTCCGGCATGTGGCCCGTCGCCTCGACGGGCAGGGCCAGGATGGCCCAGAATCACTTCGGAAGGACCCAGAAGGGGTCCAGGTGAAATCCATTGGAACAGAACGCTACTGCTACCTGCGGCTCCCGTCAAACTTCAGCGGTCGGGTATCCCCCGCCATGAAGCCGGACGCGAAGTTCTGGGCAATTGCGGCCCTTTTGCAGGCCGGTTTCGGCCTTACGGTATTTGCCATAACGCGCAACTACTACGCGCCGGAGCCGGCCAAACTGGGCGCCGACGCGGCCCGGATACTGAAGTCGCTGCCCCAATGGCCAGAGCAGGCTGTCACCGCGGGTCCGGTGACACCGGGCCCGGCAGCGGCCGTTCCGCCGATGAGCACTGACCCCGCAGCAATGTGGAACGATGCCGAGGATTCCTTCAGTAGCGGGAATTACGCCCGGGCAGCGGGTCTGTACGAGCAGCTGCTCGCGCTGGACCCGCAGAACGTCGAGCTCTACAACAACCTCGGGCTCACCCTGCACTATCTCGGCCGATCCACGGAAGCCCTGGAGAAACTGCGGGCGGGCGCCGCGAGGGATCCGGCGCACCAGAGAACCTGGCTGACGACAGGTTTCATCAATGCCCAGCTCGGCAATGCTGGAGAAGCGCGCAGTGCGCTGGAGAAGGCCCAGGTGGGACCCGACGACGACATCCGCAAGTCGGCTCGCGAAATGCTGGCCAGCCTTTCCCCGTCAGCTACGCAACCCTAGTTCACCGGGATTGACGAGATCGTCGTCGCACGGAGGACACACGATTGCCTCAGCAACAATGTCGCTGCGTCCTGTTCCCTGGGGCCAACCGCGGCAACCTCACCCAAACGCCCGCCGGACCGCCTCCTCCGCCGCACCCCGCGCGTCCCACAGGGCCCGGGCCGCGGTGACCTGGCTCGCCGCCCGCACCTGGTTGTGGGCGCTACGGCTCGGGAACTTCGTCGCATCCCAGCCGAAGTAACTCTCCCGGAGCGCATCGGCGCAGAAGCGGGCAGCGAGCTCCACGTAAATCGTCAGCGTCCCGGCCACGATGGCGCCCTGCTCCTCCGGGGTGATCCAGCCCGCGGCCCCGGCCGCGTAGCCCTCGACGGCGGCTGAGAACAGGTTCAGGTCGAATGCCGACCGGGGGCTGTCCTCCCCTTTCGGGTTGCACCAGGAGCGGAACGCGTCGCCCAGCTCCAGGTGCAGCGGCATGCGCCCCAGCGTGTCCAGGTCGATGAAGCACAGCGCCCGGCCCGTCGCGGGGTCGAACAGCAGGTTGTTGATCTTGGGATCCCCGTGGACGATGCGGTCGGGCAGCGCCGGCAACCGGGGCAATGCCCCGGACAGCTCGAGGATCTGATCAGCCAGCGGCCGGATCGCCGCCATGTCCGGGTGCGTGGCGTGGTCCACCAGTGCCTGGCGCAGGACGGTGAGGTGGCGCGGCGTGTCGTGGACCCCCAGTCGCTGGTTGCGGAACTCGTGCCGGAGGTCCGACAGGGCCCGGTGGAAGTGCGCCAGCAACTGGCCGGCCTCCCGGGCCTCGTCCGGGCTGCCCAGCCGGTCGTGGCTGACACCGTCCACGTGGGTCATCAGCCGGAAGGCACCGCCGGGATCGTCCAGCCACAACCGCCCGTCGGTCGTCCGGAGCAGTTCCGGCGCGACGAGTCCCCGGGCCCGCAGGTGCGCGGTAACCACCTGGATATCGTCGTTGATCGCCCCGGGGAATATCGGGTTCACCTGCTGCAGGACATAACGGCCGGAGCCGGCTGACACCAGCCAGGTGCGGTTGATCAGCCCGCTGCCCAGCGGCGAGACGGCGGAGCCCTGGAGATTCCAGGCACTGAGGACGCTTTCCGGGACTTCAAGCCCTTGCATGCACTGGATTCTGACGTCAGACTTTTCAAATGGATACAGAAATCGCCAGCACGGAAATGGTCGGTGGCGCCCCGACCCTGAATTTCTCCCATTCCGCCGCCAGCAAGGTGGCCGAACTGATCGCCGAGGAAGGCAACCCCAACCTCAAGCTGCGGGTCTTCATCTCGGGCGGCGGCTGCTCGGGTTTCCAGTACGGCTTCACCTTCGACGAGAAGCTGGAAGACGGCGACACCCAGGTCCGCAACGAAGGCGTGACCCTGCTGATCGATCCCATGAGCATCCAGTACCTGGCGGGCGCCGAGATCGATTACAAGAACGATCTCGAAGGCGCGCGCTTCGTCATCCGCAATCCGAACGCCGCCACCACCTGTGGCTGCGGCTCCAGCTTCTCCGTTTAACCAGTTGTAAGAGCGGCTTCAGCCGCGACTCCGGGTCGCGGCTGAAGCCGCTCCTACCATACACAGCAAGGCATGAGCATGGATCCTGAAACCCGCGACGCCATCGAAGGCCTGCTCCGCGACCACCGTGTCGTGCTCTTCATGAAGGGCAACCGCGCCCAGCCCCAGTGCGGGTTCTCCGCCAAGACCGTGGCGGCGCTCGACATGGTCCTGCCGGACTACGTGGCCATCGACGTGCTCCAGAACCCGGACATCCGCGAGGGCATCAAGGCCTACGGCAACTGGCCGACGGTCCCCCAGCTGTACGTGGACGGCGAGCTGATCGGCGGCAGCGACATCGTCACCGAGCTGTTCGACTCCGGCGAGCTGGGCAGCGTGCTTGGCATCGCCGAGCCCACCGGGCAGCCGCCGCGCATCGCGATCGAACCAGCCGCGGCCGACATCATGGCCGGTGCGCTCCAGAGCCGGCCAGGCGACGCCATCCACCTGAAGATCACCGCCGGCTTCGAGCATTCGCTGTCACTGGGCCCGCCCCGTGCGGGCAGCATCGACGTGTCCAGCGGTTCCGCCACCGCCCAGGTCAAGCTGCAGCTGGACCGGTGGAGCGCGGTGCGGGCCGACGGCCTGGCGATCCGCGTGCGGGAGAGCGTTCAGGGCCAGGGCTTCAGCTTCGACAACCCCAATGCGCCGCCGCCCGTGAAGCAGATGTCCGTGCAGGAACTCCGGGCCGCCCTCGACAAGGGCGACACGCTATGGCTCTTCGATGTCCGCGGCGACGACGAGCGGGCCATTGCCTCGCTGCCGGCCGCCAGGCCCTGGGACGAGGACGCGATCAAGCTGATCGACGGCCTGCCCGCCGACGCGGCAATCGTATTCCACTGCCACCGGGGCGGCCGCAGCCAGGCCGTTGCCGAACGCTACCGCCGCAAGGGCTACACCAACCTGCACAACCTGGCAGGCGGCATCGACGCCTGGTCCCGGGAAATCGACGCCACCATCCCGACCTACTAGCGAACGTCCCCTTGTAGGAGCGGCTTCAGCTGAAACCCCGCGACCGGGAACGCCTAGTCAGCCAGGTCGTCCAGCACCAGCACCGACGCCGGCTTGCCGTCGCTGCTGGCATCCACCCGGACCTCGTCCACCAGGATCACCGTGTGCGCCGTACCGGGCGTGGCGGCCACGTCCTGGGCGGCGACCACTTCCTTGGTGTCGGCCTTGGTGAAGGTGATGGTGTAGTTGGCGGGAGCAAATCCCAGGTGACTGGTGATGCTGGTCAGGATCAGGTTCTGGAAGGTCGGCTCCACGTCCGCGATGGCGGTCCCTGTCTCCAGCACGTAGAGATCCACGGTGCCGGCCGCGGGCGCCCCGTGCAGGAACCGCAACTTGCCCTCGGCGAACACCGGGCGGATGCCGTCGATGGCCACCTGCCCCACGAGACTGGCCAGCAGCCCGTTGGTGAAGACCGTGGCGCGCTGCCCGGTGAACAGGTTCGACGACACCGTGAAGAGCGGCGACGCGGAATTGGGCGCCGCCGTTTTCTCGGCGCGCACTGCATAGCTGTCCGGAAGCACGCGGACGTAGTCCGTAGTGCCGAGGAAGGCCACCCCGTTGGCCGACGGACTGGCCGACAGGATGCTGCGGGCGCCGGTCTGCAGGTTCACTGCAACCACCGCCCCCTGGCGGTTGTCGACCACCAGGGCGCGACTGTTGGCGTCGTCGATGGCGACGCCGGAGGGACCGCTGAACGGGTTCACGGCGTCCGGGGTCGTGGCGTTGGAGAGGATCGTGCGCGCGCCGGTCTGCAGGTTCACGGCGAACATCGCCGCCGAACGGTTATCCACCACCAGCGCCCGCCCGTTCGCGGCGTCCAGGGCGAGGCTCACGGGACTGCTGAACGGGTTCACGGCGTCCGGCACCACCACGTTCGACAGGATCGTGCGCCCGCCCGTCTGCAGGTTCACGGCCAGCAGCGAATCCAGCCGGTTGTCGGCCACGAGCGCCCGCCCGTTGGCCGTGTCGAGGACGATGCCGGCCGGCCCGCTGAAGGCATTCACGGCGTCGGGAGTGGCGCTGTTCGACAGGAACGTGCGGGCGCCGGTCTGCAGGTCCACGGCGAGCACCGCGCGCTGGGCATTGTCGACCACGAGCGCGCGGCCATTGGCGCTGTCCACGGCGAGGCTCACGGGCCCGAACAGCCGGTTCACCGTGTCGGGGGTGAAGCTGTTCGACAGGACCGTGCGGGCGCCGGTCTGCAGGTCGACGGCCAGCAGCGCGCCCTGGCTCTTGTCGGCCACCAGCGCGCGCCCGTTGGCGGAATCCACGGCGATGCCGGCGGGCCCGAGCAACGGGTTGAGGGTATCGGGCACGGCGCTGCCGGACAGGACGGTGCGCACGCCGCTCTGGAGGTCGACGGCAACCACCGCAGCCAGGCCATTGTCGACCACGAGCGCGCGGCCGTTGGCGCTGTCGACGGCGATGCCCGACAGGTTCCCGGTGCTGCTGAACGGGATCTCGGGGAAGCTCGTCGACACCGGATCGCCGATGACGTCCAGCAACGGCGCATCCGGTGACACGTTCACCACGCGCACTTCCGCCGGGGTGTTCTTGTCGACGGCCTCGAACGTGCTGAACCGGTCATTGACGATGAGGGACACCGGCGACGGGCCAGCCGCGGTGTTCTGCACCACGACGATCAGCAGGTCCTCCCGGTTGCTCAGGTCGGGCAGCAATCCCGAGTCGAAGAGCACCGTGGCGGGGTCGCCCGCGGGCGTCACACGGAGCACGTACTGGCCGGGCGGCACGAGCTGGCGGTCCGCCGGATAGGCGCCGTAGGTCACCTGGCCGATGGGCGTGGCATCCTGCAGGCTGGCCCCCTGGGCCGTGAGGTAGATGTCCACGGGCGGCAGGTCCGGCGCCGCGTGAACCAGCTGCAGGCGGGTGTTGCCAGCGGGGATGTCCGCAAACGGATTCTGGATGATCAGGGACTGGACGGTATTCGTGGCGTCCTTGCCAATGGCCAGGACCGTGATTTCCGTGCCTGCCGCCAGCGGCACGGTCTCGTCGATGACCAGCGCGTCTTCACCGGGAAGGATCGCCTCGATGCCGAACTGGTAGTCCCGCGGCGTGACGAAGGTGAAGCCCGTGCCGCCCTTGTAATCGACGCCGGACCGGAAGGTGATGCCATCCACCAGGATGTTCACCGGCGGCGAATCGGGCGACGCGTGGATCACGCGGAACGCCAGTTCGTTGTCGATGTCGCCCCCGCCGCCGCAGCTCGCGAGGATGAAGCTCGAGGCCAGCGCCAGGGACACGGCCCGGCGGACGGCACGCGGGAAAATCGTCATGAAAACTACCTTTGCAGGAACTGGCTGACCTGGCGCGCGAGCAGTGTACCCATGCGCGGATCGTCATTCGGCGGGCGCCACATGTCCCAGGTGCCGCGGTACTGGCCCTGCACGGGGCCGGTCTCGCCCGGGGCGCCGGCGGCCGGATCGTAGCCGAGATGGCCCCAGGCGGGGATGTCGAAGGCCAGCGAGGGATCGGTGTCCTCGCGGGGCTGGTCGGTCCGGCCCTGGCGGGGCGGCGGATAGGGCCGGGCATCGCCGCAGCCACCCATCTGCAGGCAGCAGGGCCCCGTGGCGGCGGGGCCGCCCTCGCTGCGGGCCTCGATCCGGCACTGGGTCTCGACCCACACGCCCCAGTAGTCGGCGAAGGGGTTGCCGGTTTCCGGGTACAGGGAGCGCTGCAGGCTCTTCGCATGGAGCCAGCTCTCGGAGCCGATTTCCTTGGCGATCTGGTTGGGCACCTCGACGAGGTTCAGCGCGCTGTCGATCACGATCTGGGAAAAGATCACGACGATGTGGCTGACGCCCCGCTGGCGCAGCAGGTCGAGGGCATCCCAGTACCGGTAGCCGTGGTCGCCGCCGGGCAGCTGCTTGTTGCTCTCGTAGAGCCACGCGCCGCCCAGGTCCTCGCCCCGCATGGCCCGCGTGCGCTCCAGATTGCTGCGCACCGGCCCGCCCACGCGGATCTCTGGATTCGGTTCGCGGATGCCCATCCAGGAGCCGATGATGTTGCCGGCCTGCATGTCAGGGTAGCGGCGCAGCAGTTCCTGCTTGATGAGCGCATCCAGCACGAGGGTGTCATCGATCTTCGGGTCGTAGGTCTCGTTGCCGTCGCGGGTGGCGTGGTTGATGAAGAGCACCGCCGTGTCCTTCGGGGCCACCCGGGGATTGAAGGCGGCGGCGATGCCGTCCACGTGCATGGCCACCAGCAGCGGGTCCTCGATCACCGGGTTGGGCCGGCCCTCGAGGGGCACCCGGGTGTCAGCGCGGGGCGGGCCCAGGGCCCGGGTCCAGCCTGGCGGGTCCGAGGGGTAGCTGTCCCGCATCAGGTCCGCCGGGTCGTTGACCCAGCGCACCGGCACCGCGGTACCGTTCCGCTGGTTCCAGTCGGCCACCACCCGGCGGGTCATGCTGACCACGTCGTAGGTCTTCCAGAAGCGCGTCCCGCCCACCGTCATGTCGACCATGACGATCTCGTCGGCGCCCTGCTTCAGCAGGCGCTCGGCGGGGCCGTCCACGTTGTAGCGCTCCGGATTGCAGCCGGGCCAGGGCCCGCCGTCGGCGGCGCTGCCGCAGTAGGTCAGGCGGGTGCCATTGGGCACCCTGGGCTCGTACAACCAGCGGGGCCAGGGCAGACGGTCCGCCTGCTCCTGGGTGCCGATCCACTGGGCGATGTCGGCCACGAAGCGGACGTCCTGCCGGCGGCCCTCCGCCTTCAGGGCGCGCTTCATGCGGGCGAACTGGCGATCGGTGAGCGCGGGGGCCGGGTCCCGGCCGCCGATCCGCGACTGGGCGAACTGGTATTTCTTCAGCTGGGTGGCCGCGTTGGCGTAGCTCTGGCTGTCGCCCGACTTCACCACCGTCGGCCAGGCCGAGGCGTTCCAGATCAGGCTCTTGAAGAGGATGTTGTTCGGGTCGTACTGGAAGAACTGCAGGGTGCTGTCGAAAGTGTTGGCAACGTCCTGGTCGTCGGAGCCGCCGTGAACCACGAAGAGCACGCCGACGGTCCGGGGCTTGTCGCGGGCAGCGACGGGAGTTGCAGCGACCAGGAGGCTGAGCAGCAGGAAGGCGATCATGCGCATCGGTCGCATTATAGCGACGGAAAGTCGATCACCACTTCGCCGTTCAGCGCCTGCAGCAGGGCCGGATCCCGCCGGTAGCGGTCCGGCAGGAAGCGGACCCGCCCCTCCGCGTCCAGTTCGGCGGTCCAGTACAGGATGAGCACGGGCCAGGCCCTGGGCAGCCGGACGGTGCGGGTCTTGCCATCGGCCATGGCGGCCTCCAGCGTGCGGCGATTCCAGCGCACGGGGTCGCCCAGGACAATCTCGGCCAGCGACAGCGGGTCCTCCACGCGGATGCACCCGGAACTGTAGTTGCGCTCGGCCTGCTCGAACAGGCCGCGGGACGGCGTGTCGTGGAGGAAAATCGCGTGGGGGTTCGGGAACATGAACTTGATGCGTCCGAGGGCGTTGCGGGGGCCGGGGCCCTGGCGAAAGGTGTAGGGCGGCCGGCCGCCGACGGCCTGCCAGTCCACGGTGGCCGGATTCACGGCGCGGCCGTTCCGGTCCAGGACCGTCATGTTCTGGCTGGCGAGGTAGCCGGGATCGCGACGGACCTTCGGCAGGACATCCTCCCGCAGGATCGTCGGGGGCACGGTCCAGGTGGGATTCAGGTCCAGGTAGGTCATGGAGCCCTTGAATATCGGCGTCTCCCGGGCCAGCGACCCCACCACGGCGCGCCGCCGCCAGAACGGCGTGCCATTGCGGGCGGCGAAGACCTCGTAGCCCGCCACGTTGACTACCACGACGTCACCCGCGGTGTCGTCCAGCACCCAGCGGGCGCGCTCCAGCGTCAGGCGCAGCTGGTCGATCCGGTCGCCGACCGGCACGTTCATCGCCTCCCGGGTCCGCGCGCCGAGCACGCCGTCGGCGGTGAGGCTGTGGCGGGCCTGGAAACGGCGGACGCCCTCGACCAGGCCGTCGGCATAGACGTCGGCCGCTGGCGCGTCGCGGGGCAGGTCGCCCGTGATCATCAGGTGCTCCCGCAGGACGGCGAGCCGCGGGTCCGCGTCACCGGGCTTGAGGGTCGGACCCTCGGGCACCACGGGCCAGCCGCCGGCATCGGCCAGGGCGCGGTACTCCGCCAGCCGGGCCTGCAGGGTCCGGTAGAGGGGCGCCCGGTCCAGCCACTGGCCCAGGAACTCCGACAGCGACGGCGCCTCCACGGCGGCGGTGAGCGTGCGCAGGGGATCCTGACCGGGCCGGAACTGGCGGGTGAAGTTCCAGGTGGCTTCCACGCGCTGCGGGTTCACCTTGCCGAAGCGCTGGTGATAGCCGAAGCGGATCAGGCTCTCGGTCAGCAGCAGGTCCAGGCTGGCGGCGAGTGCGGGGTCGTCGGTCCGCTGCGCGCGCTGCCGGAGTTCCTTCAGCCGCGAGAGGTAGTAGTCCTCGCTGTCGAGACCGTGGGACTCCGCCGTGGCGAGCAGCTGGAGGAGCTCATCGATGCGCGTCGGCCGCGTCCAGACCGGCGCGTGATGGCGGGCGGCGTAAAAGTCCGGCAGCAGGTTGCCGGACGCCAGGGCCAGCCCCTGGACGTAGAGTCCACCGCTCTGCCGGAGTTGCTCCACCTGGGACCCGATCTGGTGCTGCACCGCCGCTTCCGGCGGCGCCGCGAGCCCGTCCCGCGCAAACACGGCGACGAGCAGCGCCAGCAGTGCCACGAGCGGCCTGCGCCCGGCCTTTGCCATATTCCCCAGCCCCTGCATCACGTGTCCTGCGTCAAGGATTCCCGAGCTACCGGCTTTCCGGGGTTGCCCCGGCCGGCTGCGTTGGGGACAATCCCCCCATGCCCGACCACAACCCCCCGCACCGGCTCGCCCGGCGCCAGTTCCTGCGGTCCGCCCTGGTGCTGGCGCCCATGGCCGCCGTGGCCGGCGCCTGGCCGGGACTTGTCCAGGCCTCGATGGCACCCGCGGCCACGAACCCGCGCCGGCTGGCCTTTTATCACACGCACACGAGCGAGACACTGGATATCGTCTACAGCGAGAACGGCACTTACGTGCCGGACGCCCTCGCCGAGATCCGCCACCTCTTCCGCGACTTCCGCACGGGCGACGTCCACCCCATCGATCCGGGCCTCCTGGACCTCCTGCACGACGTGAAGCAGGCCACGGGCGGCAGCGGTCGCTTCGAGATCATTTCCGCCTATCGCTCGCCCGCCACCAATCACATGCTGGCGGCCCGCAGCAACGGCGTCGCCGATCACAGCCTGCATCTCCAGGGCCAGGCCATCGACGTGCGGCTGCCCGGCGTGCAAACCGCCAACCTGCGCCGCGCGGCCCTCCGGCGCGCCGGCGGCGGCGTCGGTTACTACCCGGAATCGGATTTCGTGCACATCGACACCGGCCGCGTCCGCAGCTGGTAGCACCCCTGCCTGACCCGACCAGGATCGCCCCGCCCGGCGATCTGTGACCCACGTCGGTCCCTTCTCCTCAAGCTCCGCCCACGATGGACGACACTGCTGATTGGCGTGGCTTCGTTTGGGGTCGCTTGGGTGCTGGGCATGGAAACGGTCGACAACGCCGCGCAGGCTGACGTCTTCTACCAGCAGGTCCTCGATTCACTGCCCAACCAGGTGGCAGTGGTGGACCGCGCGGGACACACCCGGTTCAGCAACGCCGCCTGGCGAGCGCACTTCGAGGGCGTCGTGGCCCCGGAGGCCGAGGGCCTGATGCGCGAGGGCCGTTACCTCGAGGCCTGCGAGGCCGCGCTCACCGGGCAGACCGGGGCGAGCGCCGACAGCCTGGGCCTTATGCGGGACTACCTGGCCGCACTGCGCGACATCATCGGCGGCGTCCGCGATGAATTCTGCATGGACTACGAGGTGCCCGGCCAGGGGCGCTGGTTTCGCGTGCGCGTGACCCGCAGCAGGTCCGGCAACGGCGATACCGTCATCCAGCGCGAGAACATCACGGTGGAGAAGCACGCGGAACGCGGCGCCGAGAACACGCGCCGCTTCCTGCAATCCCTGATCGACCTCCTGCCGACCCGCATCCTCTGGAAGGACATCGACGGCCGCATCCTCGGCGCCAACCGCGCGTTCCTCGACGATGCGGGCGTCGCCGACGTGATCGGCCGGACTGACCTGGACCTCCGCTGGGGGCCGCGGGATGGGGCGCGCATCCAGGCCGAGGACCAGCGGGTGATGGAAGGCGGCGTTCCCGACTTCAACCAGGTGCGGGAGATGCCGTGGCCCGACGGGCCCAGCCGCTGGTTCCGGATCGACCGCATGCCCCTGTTGCGCCGCGATGGAACCACGTCGGGCATCCTCATCGCCTACGCGGACATCACCAACCTGAAGCGCACCGAAGACGCGCTGGCGCGCCAGACGGCAGAGCTGAAGATCTCGGAGCAGGAATCCCAGCGGCGCGCGGAGCGCCTCGACCTGGCAGCCCGGGCTGCCGGCATCGGGGTATGGGACCAGGACCTGCGCACCGGCCAGAGCTACTGGGACGCGCGGATGCGGGAGATCCATGGACTGACACCGGAACTGCCGAACGAGGGCATCGACCGGGACCTGATGGCGCGCCTGTGCCACCCCGAAGACCGGGACCACCTGAGGACGGCAATCCAGACGGCTATGGCGACCGGCGACCACTTCGAGGCGGACTTCCGGGTGATCCGCGGCGATGGCGGGGAGCGGCACGTGGACGTCCGCGCCATCATCCACCGGGACGCGCAGGGCAAGCCGGTGCGCATCATCGGCATCACCATGGACGTCACGGAGCGCAACCGGCTCCTCCAGGAGCGGCAGCAGGCCCAGCGGCTCGAAGCCATCGGCCAGCTGGCCGCCGGCATCGCCCACGAGATCAACACGCCAACCCAGTACATCGGCGACAACACCCGCTTCATCAAGGAGTCGTTCGCTGGCGTGCTCGGGCTCCTCGACCTGATGCGGGGCAGTCCGCCGCCGACTCCGGAGGAACTGGAGGCCGCCTGGAGCGCGGCCGACGCGGAATACCTGCGAACGGAAATCCCGCGCGCGATCGAGCAGTCGCTGGAGGGCATCAACCGTGTCGCCGGGATCGTGCGCGCCATGCGCGACTTCTCGCACCCGGCGACCGACCGCATGGCCCACGACCTGAACCGCGCCATCCAGAGCACGCTCGCCGTGGCCACCAACGAATGGAGGTATGTGGCCGAGGTCGTCACCGACCTGGATCCCGCGCTGCCCCGGGTCCCCGTGATGCCGGGGGAGTTCAACCAGGTGATCCTGAACATGGTCGTCAATGCCGCCCACGCCATTGCGGCTGCGCGCGGCCCTGACAGTCCCGGCAAGGGCAGGATCACGATCACGACCAGCCTCGGCGGGGACCACGCAATCATCACGATCGCGGACAACGGCTGCGGCATGTCTGCCGAGGTGCAGAAGCGGATCTTCGAGCCGTTCTTCACGACCAAGGGCGTCGGCGAAGGCACGGGGCAGGGCCTTGCCCTCACCCACAACTTCATTGCACGCCACGGTGGCACGATCAGCGTGCAGTCGGCGCCGGGCAACGGCGCCCAGTTCACGATCAGGCTGCCCGTGACGGTCGCCGCCACTCCGCAGCCTGTGGCCTGATCGCCTCCCGGCCTGCCTGCCAGCCGGGAGTCCGGACGCGCTAGACTGCCGGCCATGCGCCCCGCATCTCCCTGGTCACTGCTCGTCAGCTGCCTCGCGGCCTGGCCCCTGCTGGCGGCGGCGGGCAGCTGCCGCGAGCAGCTGCATCCCCTGCTGCTCCAGCCGGAACCGGCTCCCGCCGACCTGGCCAGGGTCCGGCAGCTGTGCGAGTCGGAGGCCGGCGCCGGCGATGCGGATGCCACCTACCAGCTGGCCCTCTTCTCCCTCGGGCTCGGGGGCAACTGGCAGCCCGACCAGGCGCTGCCGCTGATCCGGTCCGCGGCGAACGACGGTGTGTCCGAGGCCCAGTACTGGCTCGCCTGGCAATCCGAGTCCGGCCCCGCCCTGCCCCACGATCCCGTGGTGGCCCTGTCCTGGTACGAGAAGGCGGCGGCCGGCCGGCACCGGCTGGCCCTGCAGCGGCTGGCCGAGGCCTCCGAACGGGGCGAGCTGGGCCTGCCTGTCAACGAGCGGAAGGCCCTGGAGTACCGGGCCCAGATCCGGCGCTGCGACGAGGAAAACGCCCGCGCCAGCCGTTGACCCTGCGCCCCGGTGACGAGCCGGCGGCCAGCGTGTGACGCAGGTCGCTCAACTTGTCCGCGCGGGTGCCGACCTACCTACTGATCTGTGGTTTTGGGCGTCCGTCGTCATGGGCTGGCCGGAGTCGGTGACTTACCTGTTGCTCGTGGTGCTGGGCTACGCCCTGACGAGAATCATTGACCTTGCCGTCGACTGGCAGCGCAACCGGTTGCGCCTGCGCAGTGGCGACGTGGCCGGCAACGATCACCTTTCCTCGCCGGCCACCCGGCTCTCCGCCACCGCCCGGCAACGGCTCATGGAGCGGCGCGCGGTCTACGCCCGCTTCCGCACGAGCGTGAACAACGCTGTCGAGGCTTCGGTCAACCAGGGTGGCGGCAACTACGGGATGCTCTACCAGATCCGCGACGACTACGGCGACCTGCTGCGGAACGCGCCCACGAGCATCACCCAGGCCGCCGACAGCCTGATCCGCTGTGTGACGCTCCTGGTGAACCTGGGACCCTCGGACCAGCGGTATGCGATGTTCACCCGCGCCCTGAAGCTCTTCGACGAGGAATGCGACTGCGATCAGGGCCTGAAGGTCATGACCCCCGCTCCGCACCATCGGGAGTTCTCGGTGCTCAGCGGGGATGTGGCCGCATCCATGACCACCCGGATGCCGGACGCCCCGGCGACGCCAGGTGCCAGGCCTACGGAGCCGGCGGCTTCACCGACAGAAATCGACTCGGGGTCGGTCCGCGCCCCGACGTGACCCAGCCCTGCACGGTGGGCGCCACCAGGTAGCGGCGCACGTAGTCGTAGATGGGGATGATCGGCGCGTCGCGGATCATGATCGTCTCGGCCTGCTCGAGCAGCTTCCGGCGGGCCGCCGGGTCGACAGTCACGTTCGACTCCAGCAGCAGACGGTCGTACTCGGGGTTCCGGTAGCCGGCGTAGTTGTTGGTGTTGTCGCTGGCGTAGAGCTGCAACAGGGCAATCGGGTCGTCGAAACTCGCGAAGTAGCTCCACCGGGCCACGTCGAAGCTGGCCGTGCGGATCTGCCGGTTCAGTTGCCCGAAGTCCACGTTGACGGGCCGGGCCCTCACGCCCACGGCCTGCCACATGGCCGCGAGCGCCACCGCGATCTTCCGGTTCTCCTCGTTCGTGTCGTAGACATACTCGAAGTCCAGAGGCCTGGCAGGGCCGAAGCCGGCCGCAGCGAGCAACCGGCGCGCTTCCGCCTGCCGCTGCGCCATGGTCCGGTCCTCTTCCGGCATGCGGATGCCCGAGTAATTGCTGAAATCCGGACCCACCAGCGAGACCGTTGGCTTCACCCCGGTGCGCAGCAACTTGCCGGTGAGCCCGGTCCGGTCCACAGCGAGTGCCAGGGCACGGCGGACCCGGGCATCGGCGAACTGGGGCTTGCGGAGGTTCACGACGAGGAAATACACGCCCTGGCTTGGCGCTACCTTCAGCGACTCCGGCATTTCCTTCCGCAGGCGGTCGATCTCGTCAGGCGGGAAATTGAGGATCTGGTCGAGTTCACCCGCGCGGAAGCGGCGCAGCGACGTCGCCAGGTCCTGGGTGGGGTACCACTCCACGTCCTCCGTGAGCACCGTGGCGGCGGCGTGGTAGCGGGGGTTCCTGCGCAGTCGCGTCAGGGTCTGCGGAATGCGCTCTGCCAGCGTGTAAGCGCCATTGGTCACCATGTGCTCCGGCCGCGTCCAGTCCTTGCCGTACTTTTCGATGACGTGCCGCGGCGACGGTACCGCATTGAGATTGCCGACGAGATCGAGGAAGTACGGCGCGGGCGACGAGAGCCGGATGACCACCGTGCGGGGATCCGGCGCGGTCACACCCAGCTTCTCCGGCGGCAGCTTGCCTGCCACGATGTCGCGGGCGTTCTCGACCAGGAAGAACTGCCCGGCGATGGGCGAGGCGACCGCGGGCGTGACGAGCCGCTGGTAGCCATAGACGAAATCGGCGGCGGTGAGCGGCGTGCCGTCGGACCACTGGAGCTTCGGTCGCAGGCGAAACGTGTAGGTACGGCCGTCCGGGCTGACGGTCCAGGTCTCCGCCGAGCCCGGGATCAGCTTCAGCGCGGCGTCCTTGCCCAGCAGGCCCTCGAACAGGTCGTTGATGATCGGCGCCGACAGGGTGCCCGCGGCAATCACCGGGTCCAGCGTCGGCGCGTCGGCGGAGGTGCCCCGGCGCAGGGGTGGAGCCCCGTCGACGTGGGCCGCCGCCAGCAGGCTGGCAACGAGCACCGGCAGGAGCGTCGACCGGCGCGACCTTTTGGCGGTCGCGCCGGTCGGCGCTCCTACCCCGCGGAATCCCGCCATTGCCGTTCTCCCCGGCCCGGACCACCCGGTAGCACCGGCACCGTGTCCAGCACCCAGCCCTTCGGCTGTTCGTGCCGGCCGGGACTCGGGATCACCCGGACCACGCGCTCGCCATCCCGGGCCAGCGCTTCCTCGTCGATCCGCCAGCCGCGGGACTCCCACTGCTGCAGGAGTTCCCGGTACCGGGCGACAGCCCGGTCCGAGGGCATCAGCAACTCGTGATTGTTGGTCTCCGGCGTGAAGAAGGGCTCGAGGGCGGTCAGTACCACCTGGTCCTGCTCGCGCACGAAGACGTTGCGCTCGCTGAAGCGCGCGTCGTGCTGTGACTCCAGCATGAAGGTGCGGGTCTGGACGAGAAAGGTGCGGACGCTGGTGGCATCGACCGGTGTCTTGAAGACGTTCTGGTGGATGGAGAAGCCGGGACCGGGATTGATGTAGGTAGTCATGCAGGTGGGCCCGTGATGGAACGTGCCGGCCGTAACCACCGCCTCCCCCTGCCGGCCCGCCGCCGCCTTCATCTTCTCGTCCTGCAGGGGTGGCGAGTAGTACGTCGTGATGAAGCCGCAGCCCCAGGCGCGCTCCTCGACGTTCAGGTCGGGCACGCGGGAGTCGCCTTCCTTGCCGGAGAAGCCGTGGGTGGTGTGCACGAACTCGTTGTGCGCGGGATCCAGGCCGTTCTCGATGGTGCGGCGGTAGTCCGCGGTATTGAGGTACTCGTCGATGGTGGCATGCCAGCCAGGCTGGCCGTACTCGGGGATGGGCATGATCACCGGCCGTTCGGCTTCCGGAAGGTCGCCGAGGAACGCGTGCACCAGGCCGTAGCGTTCCTCCACCGGGTAGGAGTCGACACGGGCCCGGGCGGGAATCTTCGCGGCCGCACCCAGCGACGGTATGCGCGTGCATTGTCCGGCGCCGTCGAACTGCCAGCCGTGGTACGGGCACTCGACCGCGTCGCCCTTCACCTTGCCGCCGGCGAGGGACCCGCCCCGGTGGACGCAGACGTTGGCCAGGCAGTGGGCCTTGCCGGCCGAGTCACGAAACAGCACGAAGTTCTGGCCGAGCATCCTCACCTTGACCGGCTGGTCTCCCAGCTGGTCACTGCGCAGGGCCGCGTACCAGAAGTTGATGAACAACCTACGGCGCCTCCATCTTCTTTCCCCAGGAGGGATCGAAGGGCACGTAGTTTTCCTTGCCGAGGTTCAGCGAGGATACGTCCATGACGAAGGTGCGGATGCCTCCCATGAAGCCGTCGCCCGTGGCGCGCCCCCAGTTCATCTTCTTACCGTCGGGAGAGATGTGCGCCAGGATGTCCAGCTTGTCGTAGTAGGTCAGCTGCCGCGGCTCGCCGCCGGCGAGGTCGCCCAGCATGATCTCCCAGTTGTTCGCCGTTACCGCCCTGACATACACGTAGTGCCGGCCATCGGGCGCCGGCGTCGGGTGCCAGTTCATGCCACCGTCAAAGGTATGACGGCGCCAGTCGGTGCCGTCCCGGCGGATCGTGAAGATCGTCATCGGCGTCGGCTTGATCTTCTTGTACTCCGACCGCTTCCACGCCCGGAAAATGATGGTCTGGTTGTCGGGCAGGAAAAACGGCGCGCCCTCCTGCCACTCGTCCGTCCGGGTCACCTGGAATTCCTCGCCCGTGCTCACCCTCTGGGCCCAGATGTCCATCTTGCCGTCGATCTGCCGGCCGTAGGCGAGCCACTGGCCATCCGGTGACACCGACACCTCGGCCTCGTAGTACTTGTTGTTGGTCATCCGGCGGACGTTCTTGCCCTTCCAGTCGGAGAGATAGATCTCGCCGCCCTGGGGGTAGTCGTCCGAGTCGGACCAGTTGCCCACGGGATAGCTCATGTTGTCCCGCGTGGAGGTCCAGACGATCGTCTGGCCGTCGGGGAAGAAGAACGAGCAGGCGTCCTGGCCACGATCGTTGACGCGCCACATGTCCTTCCCGTCGTCGGAGAAGATCCAGGTGAGGGCGCCGTTGGTGCCCTGGAGGGTCTTGAGCGCCTGGGGGTCGCGAGTCTGTGCGATCAGGTGCCGGGAGTCGGGTGCCCAGTAGGCCTCCGCCGCTTCCAGCGGCACCGGCACGATGAAGTACGGCAATTCCCGGGGGTCCGGCGGCGGCAGCTTGGGCAGATTAACTGCCGGGGCGGCGAGCGCCGGTGACGTCAGCGCGACCAGGCTCAGGGCAATCAGGGTCCGTTGCACGGCAATCTCCTGCGGTGAATTACTTGCTGGAAGCGACTTTCTCGGCGGGCAGTTTCCAGCCGGCCGGCGCCTCGCCCTTGGGCGGCACTCCCTTGAAGTTCTCGGGCCCGATGTTGAGGGACGAGATATCCATGACATGGGTGTACAGGTCGGACATGAACCGCTGGCCCTCGCTGCGGGTGAACAGCAGCTTCTTGCCGTCCGGCGAGATCGCCGGGAAGCCGTCGAAGGCCGGTGCCCAGGTGAGGCGCCGGGGCTCGCCGCCGGCCAGGTCGCCCAGGTAGACGTCCCAGTTGTTGCCCTCGCCAATGCGCACATAGGCGAAGTGCCGGCCATCGGGCGCGGGGAACGGGGCCCAGTTCATGTCGTTGGTGAACGTCCGGGGCTGCACGTTGGAGCCGTCGATGTTCATCGTGAAGATCGTCATCGGCGTCTGGTTGCGCTCGCCCGTCTCCTTGCGGATGCGCTTCAGCTCCTCGGTGACGCTGTGCTGCCAGGCGCGGTAGATGATGGTCTTGTTGTCCGGCAGGAAATACGGAGCGCCTTCCTGCCAGTCCGGCGTGAAGGTGAGCTGCTTCTCGCCGGTGCCGTCGGACTTCATGATCCAGACGTCCATGTTGCCCTTGGTCTGTCGGCCAAAGACGATCCACTTGCCGTCCGGCGAAACGGTGACCTCCGCTTCGTAGGTCTTGTTGTTGGTGAGGCGCTTGATGTCCCCACCCTTGAGGTCGGACGTGTAGAGCTCCGCACCCTGGGGATACTCGCTGTCGTCGGACCAGTTGCCGATGGGCATGTCCATGTTGTCCCGCGTGGACGTCCAGACGATGCGCTTCTGGTCGGGGAAGAACCAGGAGCAGGCGTCCTGGCCGCGGTCGTTCACGCGCCAGGCTTCGGAACCGTCGTCCTTGAAGATCCAGGTGAGCGCGCCGCCCGCGGACTGCGCATTCTGCGCGCGGAGGGCCTTGGGGTCCTGGGTCTGGGCAATGATGTGGATGCTGTCGGGCGCGTAGTAGGCCTCGGCGGTTTCCGGCACATTCGGGATCTTGCGGTGGGGCAGTTCGCGGGCAGCCCATTCGGGTGCGCCTGCCGCCGCTCCGCCAGCCGGAGTGCTGGCCTTGGCCGTGGCGTCAGCGGCGGGCGCCGCGGCGTCGGCTGCCAGTACTGACCCGGCGTAACCAGCCAGGGCAGCGGTGAAGATGGTGGTAACGAGTCTCGTCGAGCGTTGCATTGTTGTTTCCCTTGGCGGTGCGCGTGCCCGGATCATAGCGCATGGCCCTTCGCGCGCAGCGCCATAAAGCTTGCTCGCCGCGGCAGTTTGTCGCACGACGCTTCAACGCCGGCCGCGTTGCTCCCGGTACTGGAAGAACAGGTTCGTGAAGCCCTCCCAGGGCACGGGACGGTTGAACCACACCGGGTGCAGGCGCTGGAGCGCGGCCAGGGAATCTGCTGGCAGCTCGTTCAGGCTGAAGAGCTTCTTGCCGTTCTCGTGCCACACCAGGAACCCGGGCCGCTGGCCGAGCTTCATCCAGGGCAGCCAGTCGCAGGTGGCCTGGTAGGAGTAGCTGGTGGGCACCGAGGACAGCAGCGGATCCAGCACCTGGGACAGGCGGGACTCCATCACGGCGATGGAGGACACGGTGAGCGGCGTGGCGGGCGTCTCCTCCGGGAACTCCTTTATATCGAGCCACTGGGGCCTGCCGGATATGTAGAAGGCCTTGGTCATCCAGAGGGTGTCGCCGGCGACCCGCCAGGGCTGGCGGAACGGTTCGTTCTTCTCGGCAAAGGGCGTCTCCAGGCCCACGAGCCGCGGCTGCCGGTCGGCGGCGTATTCGAACGTGACCGGTCCTTCCCGGTAGTGGAGTGGCCGCACGGTCTGCCCGGTCACGGGGTTCTGCAGTTCGTCCACCACCTCGCCGGTCCCGGGGTGGCGGTAGAACGAGGCCTCCCAGTCGGTGACATGAAACTTTCGCTCTCCGATCCGCTGGGTCCGGCGCAGGATCAGCGTTTCCACGGTCACGAAGGGCCGGATCGCCTCGCCCGGAATCGCCAAGTCGATGCCGCCCGTGAACCAGAAGTACACGTCCTGGCCTTCCAGGCCGCCGCGCATCTTCATCCAGGCAGTCAGGTTGTCCTCGGGGCGGTTGAGATCAAGCGTCAGCGGCGGCAGCGGCGTCGCCGGCGCGGCATCCACCCGGGAGGCCACCGCGGCCGACCCCATCAGGCCAAGCAATGAACGGCGATCCATGCGTTGTCTCCGGAGGTTGGATGCGGCGGATTGTAGCGGTAGCATGCCGGCTCGGCCCCGTTCCGGAACTACGTCAGGACCCCCCGCCATGCCCGATTCCAGCAGCCTGAGCCGTCGCACCGTCGTCAAGGGGATGGGGGCGCTCCCCCTCGCCGCCGCCCTGGGAAATTCCGGCGTGCTCCGGGCCCAGAACCGGACGACCGTGATCGTCATCGGGGCAGGGCTGTCCGGACTGAACGCCGCGCTCCTGCTCGAGGAACAGGGCGTGGACGTGCAGGTGCTCGAAGGCCGGCAGCGGGTCGGCGGCCGCGTCCTGTCCCATCGCGACGTTCCGGGGAATCCGGAATCCGGCGGCACGTCCTTCGGCGCCGGCTACGCGCGCCTCATGGACGCCTGCAAGAAGTTCAACGTGGGCACCATCGACGTCACGCCGATCGTGCCCTTCTTCAACGACCGGGAACTGATCCTGGACGGCAAGGTAATCCCGAAGGACCAGTGGGCCGCCCATCCGCGCAATCCGTTCCCGGCCGCCGCCAGGCAGAGCACGCCCTGGTCGTACCTGAACCCCGTGATCGGCAAGAACAATCCGCTGAAGAGCGCCGACGCCTGGCTCGAGCCGGCCAACGCGAAGTACGACGTGTCGCTGCACCAGTGGCTCACGAGCCTCGGCGTTTCCGAGGAGGTGATCGAGCTCTGCTGGAACACCAATCCGAACTTCGGCACCACGGCGCACGACGTGTCCGCCATGATGGTGCTGTTCGGCGCCACGTTCGCCATGATGCAGGCGCAACTGGGCGGCAAGACCTTCGGCTACACCGCCGTGGGCGGCAACCAGGCGATCCCCGAGGCGATGGCCAAGGGCCTGAAGAAGCCCGTCCGCTTCGGCAGCAACGTCACTGGCATCCGGTCGACCAGCAGCGGCACGGAAGTCCAGTGCGCCGACGGCACGGTCTACAAGGCCGACTACGTCATTTCGTCCCTGCCCATGACGGTGCTCCGGCGCGTGCACCTGGACCCGCTGCCGACCGGCGCCAAGGGGCTCGCCATCAACACCCTGGCGTCCCAGCCCGTGAACATGCTCCACCTCGTGGTAAAGAAGGCCTTCTGGGAGGACGACGGCCGGAACCCGAACATTTTCAGCAACGGCCTCGCCGGGATGGTGGTCGCCGAGCGCAAGGGCAAGACGCCCCAGGACATCACGAGCCTCACCATCTGGGTGCGCGGCCGCAATGCCACCTGGATGGACACGCTCGAGCCCAAGGACGCCATCGCGATGATCATGGACGACTTCTACCGGGTCCGGCCGGCGGCCAAGGGGAAGGTGGAGCCCAAGGTCTATCACTCCTGGTACCGGGACCAGTTTTCCGCGGGCGACTGGGCCGTCTGGGCGCCGGGCCAGGTCACGGCCTTCGCCAGCGAGGTGGGCAAACCACTGGGCCGCATCCACTTCTGCGGCGAGCACACCGCCGTGTCGAACCGCGGCATGGAAGGCGCGATGGAGTCGGGCGAGCGCGCCGCGTTCGAGATCCTGGGGCTCGTGTAGGAGCGCCTTGAGGCGCGACTCCCCTCCCGCTCGAGACTCGCGGACTCGATTCTCGCGGGAGGGGAGTCGCGCCTCAAGGCGCTCCAATGCCGAGCGACGGATTAACATAGAGCCATGCACACCCTCATCAAGCCCTTCCGCGCCCTGCGCCCGGCCGCCGGCCAGGCGGCCGCCGTGGCCGCCCCGCCCTATGACGTCCTGAACGCCGAGGAGGCGAGGCAAAGGGCCCGGGGCCGGCCCGCGAGCTTCCTGCACATCTCGAAGCCCGAGATCGACCTGCCGGAGGGCACGGACCCGTATTCCAGCCCGGTCTACGCCAAGGGCGCCGAGAACCTGCGCAGGCTGGTCGACGGCGGCGTGCTCGTCCGCGACGAGCAGCCCCACTACTACGTCTACCAGCTCCGCATGGGCGAGCACGTGCAGACCGGCATCGCCTGCGTGGGCAGCGTCCTGGAATACGACCGCAACCGCATCCGCAAGCACGAATTCACGCGCCCGGACAAGGAAGACGACCGGGTACGGCAGATCACCGCCCTGAATGCCCAGACCGGCCCGGTACTGCTCGCCTACCGCAGCAATCCCGAGCTGCGGATGATCATCCAGGAGAACCTGCGGGGCGCGCCGGCCAGCGAACTGCAGGCCGACGATGGCATCTGCCACTCCGTCTGGGTGATCAGCGACCGGGAACAGGTGAGCGCCATCACCCGGATCGTCGACGCCATGGACTCCCTGTACATCGCCGATGGCCATCACCGGTCCGCGGCGGCGTCCCGCGTCGCGGCCGCGCGGGGCGACGGCCAACCGCATCGCACCGGGGACCCTGACCACAACTACTTCCTCTGCGTGGCCTTCCCGCACGACGAGATGCGCATCCTCGACTACAACCGGGTGGTCAGGGACCTCAACGGTCACTCGCAGGCTGACTTCCTGGTGCGCGTCGCCCACCACTTCAACGTGACGCCGGTAGCGAAGCAGGCCGGGCCCGCCCGGCCCCATCAGGCCGGACAGTTCGGCATGTACCTCGGCGGCCAGTGGTACCGGCTGGACATCCAGCGGGCACTGATCCCGAAGGACCCGGTGGCCAGCCTGGACGTCAGCCTCCTGCAGGACCACCTGCTGGCACCGGTGCTCGGCATCGGCGACCCGCGGCGCGACAAGCGCATCGATTTCGTCGGCGGCATCCGCGGCCTGGAGGAACTGGAGCGTCGGGTGGACAGCGGCGAGATGGCGGTGGCCTTCGCGATGTTCCCCACCAGCCTGGAAGCACTGATGGCCGTCGCGGATGCAAACCAGGTGATGCCGCCCAAGTCCACCTGGTTCGAGCCCAAGCTGGCGGACGGGCTGCTATCCCACGTGCTCGACTGATCGCGGGCGCTAGAGGTACTTCTCCAGCGGAAACAGCCGGTAGAACCCGGAGTTGAACCGCCGCCCGAAGCTCGTCATGGGCTCGCGGGTGTCGCGCACCTCGACTCCATCCACCTGCGTCACCCATTCCAGGCCGCCGCCCTTGCCGCGGAGCACCTGCCAGCTGCTGTCCGGCCGGAGCAGCTCCTCGATGGACGCCGCCACCCGCTCGGCCAGCTCCGGGCTCTCCACGATCAGCGCGGTTTCAGAGTTCAGGTACGTCGAGCGCAGGTTGAAGTTGAAGGAGCCAACATAGACGACGCTCCGGTCAAGCACCATCGACTTGGCGTGGAGCGAGAAGGCGGGCCCGCGCTCGCAGGCACGGGACACGGTGACCAGGCGCTGGCACGCCGCCGCGTCGGGCCGCAGCTCGAAGAGCTCCATGCCCGCAGCCAGCATCGCGGGCCGCCGGCGGGCATAGCCGGAATGATTGGTCACCAGGTCGTTGGACGCCAGCGAGTTGGTGAGCGCGCGAATCTGTACACCGGCGGAGTGCAGGCGCTCAACCTCCCCGAGGCTCTCGTCACCAAGAATGAAGTAGGCGGACTCGACGAGGATCTCGCGCCGGGATCCGGCCACGACCTTGCGCAGTTCCTGCGCCACGGGTTGCGCCGCGTCGGAGGCCTCGATCTCATCCGCGGTCGGGGGCGCATCGAAGACCAGGCGCGCCGGCGCCCACAGCAGTGACGGGAGCGTCCGGGCCACGACTTCGCCAGGCAGGTCGTCTGGCACCCGGTAGCCCAGCGCGGTGACTTCGCCGACGGCTGCCGTGAGCGCCTCCAGGGTGTCCAGCTCCCCCTCCGCCGCCGCCAGGGACTCGACGGGCCGCGTCCAGGCACTGTTCCAGAAGGCCTCGAAGCCGGCATTGACCTGGTCGACCACCGGCCCGACGGCCAGCAGCTCCCGGTCCCGGAAGTTCATCTCCGGGTCCAGGTCGAAGTACTCGTCTCCCACGTTGCGGCCGCCAACGATGGTCACGGCGCCGTCGGCGGTGAACGACTTGTTGTGCATGCGACGGTTCAGGCGGGAGAAGTCGCTGATGAAACCGACCAGGCGCAGGAAGCCCTTGCGCGCCGCCGTCGGGTTGTAGATCCGGACCTGCACATTCGGATGTGCCGCGAGGCGCGCGATGGCCTCGTCGCGTCCGGCGGCATTGATGTCGTCCAGGATGATCCGCACCCGCACGCCCCGCTCCGCCGCCGTCAGCAGCCGGGCAGCGAGGTAGTGTCCGGACGCGTCCGCATTCCAGATGTAGTACTGGGCGTCGATCGTCTGGGTCGCCGCCTCGATCAGGGCGTCCCGCTGCCGAAGCGCGTCGGCGCCCGTGTCCAGCAGCAGCACGCCAGACTGGCCCGGATGGCTGCGAGCCATGTCCACCGCGGACTGCCGGAGCGGGCCTTCGGCGGCGAGCACGCGGGTCATGCCGAGGATAAACATGGCGATGAAGGCCACGGTTGGGATACTGTGGCCGGGTTGCGGGAGATCAGAGGAGCGTGCCATTGAAGAACCTGGGTCAATACGTCGAGGTCGCCATCATAGGCGTCCTGGCACTGGCGGCACTCGCGGGCATCATCCGCTTCATCATCCTGGCCGACGTGTTCTAGCCGGTCCACCGCGCGTCACAGCAGGACTGTCCGGTCGGGCAGTTCGTTGCGATCGGACCCGTCCGCGGGAAAATGCCGGCGGGCCAGGGCGCCGATGCGCTCCAGGGCCGCGAGAGTGCCCTGCTCGTAGTGCCCGGCACGGAACGCCGCTTCCATCTCCCGGCAGATCGCTTCCCACTCCGCCGCGGCCACCAGGCCCGTGAAGCCCCGGTCGGCCACGATCTCGATGCTCCGCTCCGCGAGCAGGACGTAGACGAGCACGCCATTGTTCCCGGTGGTGTTGCCCACACCGAGCGCCGAGAACACCTCGGTGGCCCGCACGGCGCTGCCGACACCGCCGAAAAGCGCGCGGAGCGGCAGGGCCGTCTCGATGGCGCAGCGGATCTCGGCGCGGTGGTCCCGCTCGGAGGCGGCGATGGCCGCATCGATCGCGGGCAGGGTCGAAAGCGGAAAGCAGCGGCGCAGGGCGAAATGCGTCGTCGTCAGGTTCTGCAGCCAGCGGCTGGTCATCGGGTGTTACCAGCGGCCCGACGCGCCGCCGCCTCCAAAGCCACCGCCGCCACCACCAAATCCGCCCCCTCCGCCGCCGAATCCGCCACCAAACCCGCCGCCGTAGCCGCCTCCGGAGCGGCCCCGGGGATGGCTTGCCCAGCGGCCCCCGCTGCTGCCGGCCGCCAGGGCCACGATGAAGCTGAACAGGCCCATGAGCAGCGTGAGACCCAGGATCCCGGCCAGCAGCCAGGTGACAACCGCCGCGATGGCGCCGGTGCCCAGGGCGCCGGGAAACTGGCCCAGCACCCGGCGGAGCACCCCGCCGACCACCAGCGACAGGATGAAGATCACGGGAAACACGTCCTGGAGACTTGCATCCCCGCTTCGCTGCCGCTCCGGGGCGGGCAGTGGCTCGCCGTCCACCAGGGCGATCAGTCGTTCCACGCCCGCGGCGATGCCGCCGGCGTAGTCCTCCTCGCGGAAGCGGGGCAGGATGTACTCGTCGATCACCCGGTTCGCGGTGGCGTCCGGAATGGCGCCTTCCAGCCCGTAGCCCACGTCGATGCGGACGGCCCGGTCTTCCCGCGCGACCAGCAGCAGCACGCCGTCGTCCGTGTCGCGGCGGCCCAGCTTCCAGCTGTCCAGGACACGGATCGAGAACTGCTCGATGGCCTCAGGCTGCGTCGTGGCCACGATCAGGACGGCGATCTGGCTGCCCTTGCGCGTTTCCAGGTCGGCAAGCCGGCTCTCGAGCGCCACCCGTTCCGCGTCCGACAGCGTGGCCGTCTGGTCGACGACCCGCCCCGTGAGCGGCGGAACGGAAAGGGGCTGCTGGGCCGGAAGTCCCCCGGCCGCCAGCAGCAGCACCGCCGCCATCAGTCGCGGCAGCAGCGGACTTTCGCGCAACACGTCAGCCTTGCTTGCCGAAGTTCACTTCCGGCGGCTTGCTGATCTCGGCCTCGTTCTCCACCGTGAAGGTCGGCTTCACCTGGTAGCCAAAGAGCATGGCGGTGAGGTTGTTCGGGAAGGTCCGGACCAGGGTGTTGTACTCCCGGGTCGCCTCGATGAACCGGTTGCGCGCCACGGTGATGCGGTTCTCGGTGCCTTCCAGCTGGGCCTGCAGGTCGCGGAAGTTCTGGTCGGACTTGAGCTCGGGATACTTTTCGACCACGACCAGCAGCCGGGAAAGTGCACCGGACAGCTGGCCCTGGGCATCCTGGAACTTCTGGAAGGCCGCCGGGTCGTTCAGGGTCTCCGGCGTGGCCTGCACGGAACCGACCTTTGCGCGTGCCTCGGTGACCTGGATCAGCACGTCGCGCTCCTGCTGGGCGAAGCCCTCGACGGTGCGGACCAGGTTCGGAATGAGGTCGGCGCGGCGCTTGTACTGGTTGAGGACCTCGGCCCAGGCGGCCTTGACGCCCTCGTCGCCACCCTGCATGGCGTTGTAGCCACAGCCGGACAGGAGCAGCGCGGTGAGCGCCAGCAACGGGACCACTACGATGCGTGAACGGACGGTTGGCATGGCGAAGCATCCTCCTCGGTTGACGGCCTTGGCCTTCCGCCGAGTATAGGCCGGCAACCGGTAAGCTGCGTCCCATGGAAGACGCCAAACCCGGGCCGGAACTCCGCCCCCTGCTCGCCCTGGTCGGGGGCGCCATCGCCATCGGCTTCGCGCCGGTCTTCGTGCGCTGGAGCGAGGTGGGCCTGAACGCCACGGCCTTCTGGCGCCTCGCGATTGCCCTGCCCCCGCTCTGGCTGATGTGCCGCCGTGCCGGGGATGACCTACTCCCCCGCCGGAACCGCGGGCTCCTGGCCCTGGCGGGAATCTTCTTCGCCCTGGACCTGTGCTTCTGGCACGCCTCCATCGCGCTCACGTCCGTGGCCAATGCCACCCTGCTCGCGAACCTGACGCCCATCGTGGTCGTACTGTTCTACTGGATCGTCCTGCGCCAGCGGCCGACGCCGCGCTTTGCCCTGGGGGCAACGCTGGCGCTGGCGGGCGCGGTGGGCCTCGCGCTCGGCAGCGGGCCGCCCGCGCCGGTTGCCGGCGGCACCGCGGATGGCACGGCGCTGCTGGGCGATGTCTATGGTGTGATCACGGCCTTCGCCTATGCCGGTTACCTGCTGGCGGTGGGCCGGGCCCGGGACACGGCCGGCGGGTTGCAGGTGATGCTGGCCAGCACCGCGGTGGCAGCACTCATCACGGGCGCAGTGGCGCTTGCCACGGGCGAGACACTCTGGCCTGCAACATCCGCCGGCTGGGCAGTCCTGGCCGGACTCGCGCTGCTCGTGCACGTGGTCGGCCAGGGCGGCATCGTCTGGGCGCTGGGCAAGCTCCCCGCGCCCCTGTCGTCAGTGGTGATCCTGATCCAGCCCGTGGTGGCCGCAGGCCTCGGCTGGTGGTGGCTCGGCGAGTCGCTGGGTCTGCTCGACGTGCTGTGCGCGATCCTGGTGCTGGCGGGTGTGCTGATCGCGCGGCGCCAGTAGAATCACGCCATGCTCAAGGGCTTCCACCACGCCGCCATCTCGACGCCGGACCTGGATCGCTCCGTGCGCTTCTACCGGGATCTGTTCGGCTGCGCCGTGGTGCGCGAGTTCGGCTGGCCCGCCGGCATTCCGGAAGCGGATGCGCTGACCGGTCTCCGGAACTCCGCGGCGCGGGCCGTGATGCTGAAGCTGGGCGAGAGCTACCTGGAGATCTTCGAGTTCAGCTCACCCGTGCCGAGGCCCGGCGACCCCGATCGTCCCGCCTGCGACCACGGCATCACCCACATCTGCCTCGAGGTCCGGGACAGCCAGGCCGAGTACGCCCGCCTCAAGGCCGCCGGCATGCGCTTCCACGCCCCGCCCCAGGCCCAGGAGGGCGGCTTCGTCACCTACGGCCGGGACCCGGACGGCAACATCGTCGAGTTGCTCGAATTCGGCACGCCGTAGGAGCGGCGACCGCCGCGACCGGGATATCCCCCGGCGAGAATCGAGTCCGCGAGTCTCTCGCCG
>JBEBHH010000008.1:0-103847 GCA_040080965.1 Gammaproteobacteria bacterium
CGCTCGAGACTCGCGGACTCGATTCTCGCCGAGGGAAGGTCGCGGCTGAAGCCGCTCCTACATGCCCGAATAGTTGGGGCCGCCGCCACCCTCCGGCGTTACCCAGCGGATGTTCGCAGACGGATCCTTGATATCGCAGGTCTTGCAGTGGACGCAGTTCTGGGCATTGATCTGGAACCTCGGCGCGCCATCGGGCTGTTGCACGACCTCGTAGACGCCGGCCGGGCAGTAGCGCTGAGCGGGCTCGTCGAACAACGGCAGGTTGCGCTCGATCGGCACGGCCGGATCCAGCAGCTGCAGGTGGACGGGCTGGTCCTCTTCGTGATTCGTGCTCGACAGGAAGACTGACGACAGCCGGTCGAAGCTGACGCGCCCGTCCGGCCTCGGGTAGCTGATGCGGGGTGCAGCAGCCGCGGGCCGCAATGCCAGGTGATCGGGCTCCGGGCTGTGGAGCGTGAACGGCAGCCGCCCGCGGAACAGGTTCTGGTCGAGCCAGATGAACGCGCCACCCAGCAGCAGCCCGAACTTCTTCTGGGCGGGGCCAAAGTTCCTGCCTTCCGCAAGCTCGCGCCACACCCACGAGTTGCGCACGGCCGATTCGAAGCTGTCGAGCACTGCCGGAGCCAAGTCGCCTTCGGCCAGCGCCGCGAAAACGGACTCGGCGGCCAGCATTCCCGTCTTCAGCGCGGTGTGGGATCCCTTGATCTTGGCGCCGTTCAGGAAGCCCGCGTCGCAGCCCGCGAGCAGGCCCCCGGGAAAGGCCAGCTTCGGCAACGACTGGAGGCCGCCCTTGTTCACCGCCCTCGAACCGTAACTGACGCGCTGACCGCCCTCCAGCACCTGCCGGATGGCCGGGTGCTGCTTCCAGCGCTGGAACTCCTCGAAAGGATTCAGGTGGGGGTTGGTGTAGTTCAGGGCAATGATGACGCCGAGGTACACCTGGTTGTTGGCCGCGTGATAGAGGAAGCCGCCGCCCTCCGTGGCCGGGTCGAGAGGCCATCCCAGGGTGTGCACCACGACGCCCTCGCGGTGCTTCGACGGATCGATGCTCCAGATTTCCTTGAGGCCGATACCGTAGTGCTGGGGATCGCAGTGCTCCCGCAGCCGATAGACCTCCATCAGCTCCTTGCCCAGGTGGCCGCGGCAGCCCTCCGCAAAAATGGTGTACCTGCCCCGCAGCTCGTACCCGGCCTGGAACCCCGGCTTTTCGTTGCCATCCGCCCCGCGGCCCAGGTCGCCCGTGAGCACACCAGCGACCCGGCCGTCCTCATACAGGATGCGGGAGGCCGCGAATCCCGGGAACAGGTTCGCGCCCAGTGCCTCGGCCTGCTGGCCCAGCCACTGGCACAGTCGTCCCAGGCTGATGATGTAATTGCCGTGGTTCCGCATTGGCCGCGGGATCAGGAACTGCGGCACCCGGCGGCTGGCCGTGCCAGTGCGCAACCAGAGGAATTCATCCTGTGAAACCGCGGTGGCGACCGGTGCGCCACGCTCCCGCCAGTCGGGGAACAGCTCGTCCAGCGCCCGGGGTTCGAAGACGGCGCCGGAGAGGATGTGCGCCCCGATCTCGGCGCCCTTCTCGACGACACACACGGAGACTTCGCGGCCTGCACCGGCCGCCAGCTGGAGCACGCGGCATGCGGCCGCCAGACCGCAAGGCCCGGCGCCCACGATCACGACGTCAAACTCCATGCTTTCGCGTTCGGACATGCGGCCGGCAGTCTACCGTGCCGCCCCCGGAAACCGGTAGATTGGGCGCCCCGAGTGAGCCAGCGCGCCAGTAGTTACCCCATGGATCTTCCTTCCCGCTACCAGGCGGCAGTGTCAGAGCTCGGCCTCAGCGAGGACCCGGCGCAGCGCCGGGCCATCCAGGTGCTCGACCGCGTCGGCAGGCAGCTGGCGGAACGGCCTGCCCCACGGCGCTTTCCCGGGTTGCTCCGGCGTTTCCTGCCCGCACCCGTTGCACCGGTTCCGGTCCGCGGCGCCTACCTTTGGGGTGGCGTCGGCCGCGGCAAGACACTGATCATGGACCTCTTCTTCGAATCGCTGCCCTTCGACGACAAGCTGCGCTACCACTTCCACCGCATCATGAGCCGGGTGCACGGCCAGCTCGCCGAGCTGCGCGATACGCCGGACCCCCTCGCCATCGTCGCGGCGGATTTCGCCCGCGACGCGCGCGTGATCTGTTTCGACGAGTTCTTCGTCTCCGATATCGCGGACGCGATGCTGCTCGGCCGTTTCGTCGAGGGCCTGCTCGAGCGGGGCGTGACCCTGGTGGCCACCTCCAATAGCGCCCCTGGCGACCTCTACCGGGGCGGACTCCAGCGGCAGCGCTTCCTGCCGGCCATCGATCTCATCCTGGCGAACACCGAGGTGGTGCACGTGGACGGCCTCGTGGACTACCGGCTCCGGGTGCTGGAGGCCGTCGAGATCTGGCACTCGCCGCTGGACGAGGCCGCCGACCGGAACCTCGAACGCTACTTCCGGGATATCGCGCCGGACCGTGGCACCGGCGGCGCGCGCCTCGAGATCCTCGGGCGGCGGATTCCGGCCCGCCGGCTTGCCGAGGGCGTGGTCTGGTTCGATTTCGACGCCCTGTGCGACGGCCCCCGCAGCCAGGAGGACTACATCCAGATCGCCCGGGACTTCCAGACCGTGATCGTGTCGGGGGTGCCCCGGCTCGATGAAACCCGCGAGAATGCAGCTCGCCGCTTCATCGCACTCGTGGACGAGTTCTACGACCGGCGCGTCAACCTCATCGTCTCGGCAGCGGAGCCGATCAGCCGGATCTACGCCGGGTCGCGGCTGCAACGGGAGTTCGAGCGCACCCGCAGCCGGCTCCTGGAGATGCAGTCAATGGAGTACCTGGCGGCGGGACATCTGCAGTAGGAGCGCCTTCAGGCGCGACCGGGGCCGGCGAGAGACTCGCGGACTCGATTCTCGCCGGCCCCGGTCGCGCCTGAAGGCGCTCCTGCAGTTAGAATTCCCGACCTGGAACCCCCTGGAGTTTTCGGCATGACAGGCAAGCTGGTGCTCTGCCGGCACGGACAGAGCACGTGGAATCTCGACAACCGGTTCACCGGCTGGACCGACGTGGACCTTACGGACCAGGGGCGCACCGAGGCCCGGGATGCCGGCCGGCAGCTGAAGGCGCTGGGCTACCGGTTCGACATCGCCTACACATCCGTGCTGAAGCGCGCGATCCGGACCCTGTGGCTGATCCTCGACGAGATGGACCTGATGTGGATCCCGGTGGAACGCACCTGGCGGCTCAACGAGCGTCACTACGGCGCGCTCCAGGGACTGGACAAGGCCGAGACGGCGGCGAGGCACGGCGAGGCCCAGGTGAAGATCTGGCGGCGCAGCTATGACATCCCGCCGCCGCCGCTGGACCCCGCCGATGAGCGCCACCCGGCCAACGACCCGCGTTACGCCAGCATCCCGGGTGTACCCGGCACGGAATCCCTCAAGGACACCCTGGCCCGGGTCCTGCCCTTCTGGCAGGACAGCGTGGCGCCCCGCCTGCTGCGGGGAGAAGACGTCCTGCTCGCCGCGCACGGCAACAGCCTGCGGGCCATCGTGAAGATGCTCGACGGCATGTCGGAACAGGACATCCTCGAATTCAACATCCCCACGGGCATTCCGATGGTCTACACCTTCGACGCGCACCTGGCGCCGCTGTCCCGGGACTACGTCGGCGACCCCGACGCCGTGCGCAAGGCGGCTGAAGCCGTGGCGCGCCAGGGCACAACCGGCGGGGCCGGCAAGGCCAAAGCGCGGTGATCTGGTCACTCGACGGGCTGGCCCCGACGCTGGGCAGGGACGTGTATGTGGCGCCGAACGCCACCGTGGTCGGCGACGTGCACCTGGGCGATGAGGTCAGCATCTGGTTCGGTGCCGTCCTGCGGGGTGACGTGGAGCGCCTGACGGTCGGGGCCCGGAGCAACGTGCAGGACAACTCCGTACTCCACTCGGACCCCGGATCCCCGCTGGTAGTGGGCGAGCGGGTGACCGTGGGCCATGGCTGCATCCTCCACGGCTGCCAGATTGGCGAGGGCGCGCTGATCGGCATGGGCAGCACCATCCTCAATGACGCGCGGATCGGCCGGAACTGCCTGGTGGGCGCCGACGCGCTGGTCACGGAAGGCAAGGTCTTCGCCGACGGCCTGCTGATTGTCGGCTCGCCGGCCCGCGCCATCCGGCCGCTGACCCCCGAGGAACTGGCCCGACTGGCGGAGAGCCCCACGCGCTACGTGGAGCGGGGCAGGATCTACCGGAAGGGCCTCGTGCCGCTCCCGTAGCAGCGGCCTTAGCCGCGACCGGTCGCGGCTAAGGCCGCTCCTACGGGGCCGGCCGCACGCGGATCAGGCCTTCCTGTGCGAGGGTCGCCACCAGTTTCCCGCCCGCCGTGAAGACGTAGCCCCGGGCAAGTCCCCGGCCGCCGGCCGCCGCCGGGCTGTCCAGCGAAAAAAGCAGCCACTCGTCCACCCGCACGGGGCGATGGAACCACATGGCGTGATCGAGGCTCGCCATCTGCAGGCCCTCGCGGGTCGCGTGGAGACCGTGAGGAAGAGTGACCGTGCCGATCAGCTCGTAATCCGAAATGTAGGCCAGCAGCGCCTGGTGCAGGAGTGAGTCCGCCGGCAGGGGCTCCGCCGTCTTCATCCACAACTGCTTCACCGGAACCCGGCTGTCCCGGAATAGGAACTGCCTGGGATCCACCGGCCGAACCTGGATCGGCCGCTCCCACTTCAGGAAGCGCTGCATGCGCGCCGGAAGTTCGCCGGAGAACTCGCGCGCCAGTGCCTCCAGGTCCTGGAGCTCGTCCGGCCCCGGCACCTGGGGCATGGCGACCTGGTGCTCGAGCCCTTCCTCCGCCACCTGGAAGGACGCCGCCATGTTGAAGATCTGCTCGCCATGCTGGATGGCGACGACTCGCCGGCTGGAAAAGCTGCCACCGTCGCGGGCCCGGTCGACCTCGTAGATGATTGGCGCCTGCACATCACCGCGCTTGAGGAAATACGCGTGCAGTGAATGCACCGGGCGACCCTCGACCGTGCGATTCGCTGCAGCGAGGGCCTGTCCGAGCACCTGGCCGCCAAACACCTGGGGCGTGCCAATGTCGCGACTCTGGCCACGGAAGATGTTCTTCTCGATGGGCTCGAGATCCAGAAGTTCGATGAGGTCGGAGAGCCGGTATGCCATGCGCGAATTGTACCGGCGTGTGCTAAGGTTTCGGGCACGGAGGGTGACCACATGAAAGACGCACTCCAGGCGCCACCTCGCAAGGGCTCCCGGCTGTCCCGCATCGGAATCTGGACTGCGCTGATCGGCGTCGTCCTCGCCGCGTTGTCGGGCCTTGGGGCCCGGGCCGGTTTTCTCTCGCCGTTCCAGAGCATGGGAGCCTACGCGCTCGGCAGTCTCCTGCTGCTGGTCGCGCTGGTCACCGCGGGCTTCGGGCTCCTCCGGAGCGGCGGCACAGCAGGCTCGGCCTCCGCGCCGGCTGCGTGGCTGGCGCTGCTCGCGGGCCTCGCCGTCACGGCCAACAACGGCATGGTCATGGGCCAGGCGCGGGGCGCTCCCGGCATCCACGACATCACCACGGACACCGACAATCCGCCAGCCTTCGTCGCCGTGGTGCCCCTCCGGGAGGGAGACGCGCAGAACCCCCCGGAGTACTCCGGCCCCGAGGCCGCAGCGGCCCAGAAGCAGGCCTATCCCGACCTGCAGCCCCTCCTCTTCAACCAGCCCGCCAACGTCGTCTTCGCCGCAGCCCGTGAGGTGGTCGCCGAAAAGGGCTGGGCCCTCGTGGATGCCAGCGAAGCCGAGGGTCGCATCGAGGCCACGGCGGAAACCGGCTGGGTGCGCTTCAAGGACGATGTCGTGATCCGGATCCAGCCGGGGCGCGACCAGACCCGGGTGGATGTGCGCTCCAAGTCCCGCGTCGGCCGGGGCGACATGGGGGCCAACGCGAGGCGCGTGCGTGACTTCCTGAGCTCGCTCCAGGCCCGGCTCGCCCGCTGACCCCCGCCTGTTCACCCATGGAACCGGCCATTGTCGACATGGTCGAGTTCTATCTGCCCGTCCTGGTGACAGCCGGGGACTTCGCCCGGGAAATCCAGCCGCGCATTTCCGGTCCGCCCCGGAAGCCGGGGCAGAATCCCTGGGTGCAGGCGATCACGGACGCGGACCAGAGTGTCCAGACGTTCGTGGAGGTCGCCACCCTCGCCCGCTTTCCCGCCGCCGGGTTCTACGGCGAGGAACAGGACCAGTCGCGGAACACCCGGTACTTCCCGCCGGAAGCCGACACCACGGTGTGGCTCGACCCGATCAACGGCACCTTTCTCTACCAGAACCAGCGCCCCGGCTGGGACATCATCCTGTCCATCACGCACCGCGGGCAGCTTCTCGCCGCGATCAGCTACATGCCCGTCCGGGAGCGCTTCTACCTGGCCGTCCGCGGCCTTGGCGCCTTCACCGGTGACCGCGCCTCCCGCCAGCTTGCGGCCATGACCCCGCTCAGGACCGTGGCCGGCAGTTCCGTCTGCCTGACCTACCAGGCTCCGGACGCGCTCGCCCGGCTGCGGGGCCGGTGGGAGGCCTTCGACATCGTGGACGACTACGACCCCGGCCGGGGCTTCGACAACCTCAACGACCTGTTCACGGGGCGGCTGGCGGCCTATGCGTCGGGCAGCGCGGACCTGCTGGACTGGGGCGCCATGGCCTTCATCGTGACCCAGGCCGGCGGAACCGCCTCAGGCCTGGATGGCCGCCCCTTCGACGGCTTCGAGAACTTCCACCTGGGCAGCACGGACATGCTCGTGGCCGCGACGCCAGAGTTGCACGCCGCCCTTCTCAAGACATTGCGCCAGTAGGAGCGCCTTGAGGCGCGACCCCCTCTGGCGAGAATCGAGTCCGCGAGTCTCGAGCCAGAGGGGGTCGCGCCTCAAGGCGCTCCTACCGGTCAATTCTCGAAGAAATACAGCACCAGCGTCTCGCTGGTGCAGGCGGGCTTGGTCTCGCCCTCGATCTCGATGGTGTTTTCCAGGATCACCTGGGTGCCACCGGCCCGCTGGCGGGCCGACTTGAGCTTGCCCCGCATGCGCACGCGCTTGCCCGAAGGCACCATGTTCTTGAAGCGGACCTCGTTGAGGCCATAGTTGATCACCCGCTTCAGGCCCTGGAACTCGACGAAGGTGTCCAGGAGCTTGGGCATGAGCGAGATCAGCAGGTAGCCGTGCGCGATGGTCGTGCCAATCGGCAACTCGCGCTTCGCGCGCTCCACGTCCACGTGGATCCACTGGTGATCCTCGGTGGCGTCGGCAAAGCGGTTGATGCGGTCCTGGTCCACCAGGATCCAGTCCGACACGCCGATTTCCTGGCCCTCGTAGGCCTTGACGTCGGCGGCGCAGGTGAACACCAGCTTGGTCATCGCGGGATCAGCGTCCCGTGCGGTCGATGGCGCCGAGGAACTCGGCACGGATCCGGTCGTCGTCCTTGAAGGCGCCCAGCATCTCGCTGGTGGTCATCCAGACGTTGTCCCGGTGCACGCCCCGCGTGGTCAGGCAGTGGTGCTGGGCCTCGATGACGACGGCGACGCCGCGCGGCTCGAGCACCTGCTGGATGCAACGGGCGATGGCGGCAGTGACCCTCTCCTGGACGATGAGGCGCTTGGTGAAGGCCTCCACGACCCGGACCAGCTTGCTGATGCCGGCGAGCCGGCGGTCCGGCAGGTAAGCCACGTGGGCGCGGCCGATCACCGGCGCCACGTGGTGCTCGCAGTGGGACTCGAAATTCACGTTGGCCAGCACCACGAGCCGGTCGTAGTGCTCGACCTGCTGGAAGGACGACCCCAGCAGTTCGTAGGGATCGACCCGGTAACCGGCAAACCAGTCCTCGTAGGCGCCCAGGAAACGCGCCGGCGTCCGCTTGAGGCCACTCCGTTGCGGATCCTCCCCAATGAAGGTCAGCAGGGTACGAACCGCGGCCTCCGCGTCGTCGCGGGAAGGCTTCCGGGCAGGCTTCTTACGGCTTGTGGCCATGCGTGTGTTCCAGGTAACGGTGCAGGTCGGCAGGCGTATTGACACTATGTAAGGCCCCAGGCCGGGCCGGATTCAGCAGCAGTGGATCGGCCGCAGCGAGCAGGGCCCGCGGGCTCAGGGTACCGTCGCCGGACGCCCTGGCCACTTCTGCAAGGCGAGCGAGCGTAGCGGGTTCCCAGATGGCGCACAACGGCTCGGGCAGGCCGCCATCGTCGCTGCGCCAGGCCGTGCCTCCCCGTCCGGGAGCGCGCGCTGCGATGAGCGCCTCCAGGCCTGCACGGTCGATCGCCGGCATATCGCAGGCAAGGACGAGCCAGGCGCAGACAGGATCGTGCGCCCGGGCAGCCAGCAGCGCGGCGGCCGGGCCCCCACCGGACGGGTCGTCGATGAGCACGGCAAACTTGCGCCGGAGCTGATCGGTGGCCTGGTCGGCCCGGATCGCCACGTGCACGGAAGTCACCAGCGGTTGCAGGAGCTCGACGCTGTGGGCGAGCAGCGTTCGTCCGCCGACGGTCAGCGCCGCCTTGTCCTCGCCCATGCGCCGGCTTTGCCCGCCGGCGAGGACGAGCCCGCGAAGTGGCGGGGACGCCTGCAGGCCAGCCATCGGGGTCAGCGCGGGGCGCCGGAAGCCGGGCTGGATCCGGGCCCGGCGGTTGCGAAGTCGCTCTTGCCGCCCGTCTTGGCCACGAGCCGGAGATCGGCGATTACGATGTCGTGGGAGAGGGCCTTGCACATGTCGTAGATCGTGAGCGCGGCCACGGAGGCCCCGGTCAGGGCCTCCATCTCGACGCCGGTGCGATGCTCCACCCGTGTCGTGCAGCTGACCAGCACGTCGCCCGCTGCATCCAGGGAAATCTCGATGCGGCAGGAGTCCAGGCCAATGGGGTGGCAAAAGGGAATGAGTTCGTGGGTGCGCTTGGCAGCCATGGTGCCGGCAATGATCGCCGTCTGGAACACGGGACCCTTCGGGGTGCGGATCTCGCCATCGGCGAAGGCGGCACGCACCGCCGGCGGCAGGATCACCCGGGCCTCAGCCCGGGCCGTGCGGCGGGTGATGGCCTTGCCGCTGACATCCACCATCGTGGGCTGGTTGGACTCGTCGACGTGGGACAGCATGGAACGATTATAGCCCTGCGGCAGCGGGCACCTCGGCGGCAACCATGGCGCGGCGGCACCGGAACGTGGCCCAGGATGCCCAGGTCAGCGACACGGTGCCCCACAACAGGCCCACCATCACGCCCGCGTCCAGAATTCCCCGCCAGGGCTGGTCCAGGCGGTTGAAGGCGAGGACGGCCAGCAGGATGAGGCCTGTGCCGGCCCACACGGTCCTCTGGAGCCTCGGCGTGGCGCCGAAGTATCCCACGCAGAACCACGGCGCCAGGAGCAGTCGCAGCGGCGTTGGGTGCTCGTAGAGCGCGAGGGCTCGGGCCGCCACCCGGGGCGAGAATCGCCGCTGGAAGCCCCGGTAGCCTTCGGCCCAGGCCATGAAGACCATGTTCACGCCCAGCACGAGCCACTCGAGCGGCCCCAGTCCGGCGGCCAGTGCCTGGACGGTGTAGCCGCCGAGGCTGGCGGCCGCGTAGACCAGCACGGCGCCGACCCCGGCCAGTCCCCAGGCCACACCGAGGGCCCGCACTCCCGCCGGAATCTTTGTCGGCATCCTGATCGGCATCGTGGCCACGCGCTCCCGGGGTTCCTGAACTGCTATCATCGCGCCCGCATTTTCAACCTGTCGCGCCGCTGAATCCAGCACATTCCCGGCGTGACGCTTGACAGCACCACACCAAGCACCATGGCCCGCACGATCATAGACAAGCTCTGGGACGACCACACCGTCGCCGACCTGGGCGACGGCTTGAGCCTGCTCTTCATCGACCGCGTCTTCCTCCACGAGCGGACCGGCAGCGTCGCCCTCAAGGGACTGGAGACTGCCGGCCGCAAGGTACGCCACCCCGAGCAGGTGTTCTGCACGATGGATCACATCGTGGACACCACGCCGGGGCGGACCGATGACACCCGCATGCCGGGTGGCCGGGAGTTCATCACCAGCACTCGCACATCGGCACGGGCCGCCGGCATTCACCTGTTCGACCTGGGCGACGACCGCCAGGGGATCGTCCACGTGGTGTCGCCCGAGCAGGGCATCGCGCTCCCCGGCGTCACGCTCGTCTGCCCGGACAGCCACACCTGCACGCTGGGCGGACTGGGCGCGCTTGCCTGGGGCATCGGCTCGACCGAGGGCGAGCACGCTCTGGCGACGAAGACCCTCGCCGTGCGCAAGCCGAAGCGCATGCGGATCCGGTTCGAGGGCCGGCTGGCAAACCGGGTCTACGCCAAGGACCTCATCCTCCACCTCATCAGCCGCTTCGGCGCGTCCGGCGGCGCCGGCTACGCCATCGAGTTTGCCGGCAGCGCGATTCGCGCGCTGCCCGTGGAGGCCCGCTTCACCCTCTGCAACATGGCCGTCGAGTTCGGGGCCTGGACCGGAATCGTCGCCCCCGACGAACTGACCTTCGAGTACGTGCGGGGCAGGCCCTTCGCGCCGCGCGCCGACCAGTGGGCCCAGGCCCTGGCGCACTGGCGCACGCTGGCCACGGATCCGGACGCGACCTTCGACAAGGAGCTCGAAGTCGACTGCAGCCAGCTGGCTCCCCAGGTCACCTGGGGCACCAGTCCGCAGCACGGCGGCGGCATTGACGGCGTCGTCCCCGACCCGGCCGCGGAAACCGATCCCAACCGGCGGCAGTCGGCGGAACGGGCCCTGCAGTACATGGGTCTGGCGGCCGGAACGCCGCTGGCCGGACTGCCCATCGGCGCCGCGTTCATCGGGTCCTGCACGAACAGCCGCATCAGCGACCTGCGGGAAGCGGCCGGAGTGCTGCGGGGCCGGCACGTCGCGCCGGGCGTCAAGGCGATCTGCGTCCCGGGCTCGAGCCAGGTGAAGAAGGCGGCGGAAGCCGAGGGCCTGGACCAGGTATTCCGGGAAGCCGGCTTCGAGTGGCGTGAATCCGGCTGCTCCATGTGCTTCTACGCCGGCGGCGAGAGCTTTGGCCTCGAGGAGCGCGTCGTGACCAGCACGAACCGCAACTTCGAGAATCGCCAGGGCCCCCGCACGCGGTCCCACCTGGCCAGCCCTGCCACGGTGGCCGCCTCGGCCATCACCGGCGTCCTGACGGACGTCCGACTCCTGCCCGCGGCCTGACCCGGAGCGCACCATGGAGAAGTTCACGACACTCAGGGCCATCGCGGCCCCGCTGCTGCGGATCAACATCGATACGGATGCCATCATTCCCAGCCGCGAAATGAAGCGCGTGTCCAAGGACGGGCTTGCCGAAGGCCTGTTTGCCGGCTGGCGGTACCAGTCGCCCGGCAGCCGCGAGGAAAACCCGGACTTCATCCTGAACCAGGAACCCTACCGGCAGGCCCGGATCCTGCTGACCGGCGTGAACTTCGGCTGCGGGTCGTCCCGGGAGCACGCCGTCTGGGCCCTGCGTGAATGGGGCATCCGGGCCATCATCGCGCCCAGCTTCGGCTCCATCTTCCAGGGCAATTGCGTGCGGAACGGCATCGTGCCGGTCGTACTCGATAACGCCAGCGTCGAAGCACTGGCGCGCCAGGTGGAAGCGGATCCCGCCCGGAACCAGGTGACCGTGGACCTCCAGCAACTCACCGTCACCGCCCCCGACGGAAGCCGCCACGGGTTCTCCCTGCCGGATGCGGACCGGGAAATGCTGTTGGAAGGCCTCGATTCCATCGCCGTGACGCTGAAGCGCGATGCGGAGATCCTAGCGTTCCGCGACAGCGACCGGCAACGTCGCCCCTGGATCTACCTGCCGACGACCTGGTAGGAGCGCCCACCGGAGCCACCGGGACCCGCGGGAGACTCGCGGACTCGATTCCCGCGGGTCCCGGTGGCTCCGGTGGGCGCTCCTACAGGGCGGCGATGACCTTGCGGGCCAGCAGGTCCTCGATCCGGGCGGTGGCGTAGCCTGACTGGGCGAGGATTTCCCGGGTGTGCTCGCCGGCCCGGGGCACGTCCTGGTGAACGCCGAAGCGCGCGCCATCCATCTCGAGCGGCAGCGCTGGCAGGCGGGTCTTCTCCCCCGCCCTGGGTCCGTCGGTCACTGTCAGTTCCAGGAGGCCGTTGTTCGCGGTGAGGTGCGGGTCGTCGAACAGCTCCTCGGGCTTCGTGATCGGCGCGAAGGGCAGGCCCGTCTTCTCGAGTTTGGCCATAAGGTCCTGCTTCGAGTACTTCCTGAACACCGACTTGATGATTGGCACGAGCCGCTCCTTGTGGGCCACGCGGTCGTTGTTCGAGTCGAGGGTGCGATCCGCCGCCAGGTCGTGCAGCTCGAAAGCAGCGCAGAAATCCTTCCACTGCTTGTCGCTCACCACGCCGACGAACACCTGCTGCCCGTCAGCCGTCTCGAACACCTGGTAGATGGCCCAGGCAGAGACCCGCACCGGCATCGGCGCGGCCGGTTTGCCGGTGACAGCGAACTGGGCCATGTGCTGACCCACCAGGAAGACGGTGCTCTCGTAGAGAGAAGCCACGATGTTCTGGCCACGGCCGGTCGCGTGCCGCTGATGCAGTGCTGCGATCACGCCGACGGCCCCGAACATGCCTCCCTGGACGTCAATGACTGAGGTGCCCGCACGCAACGGCTGGCCCGGCGGGCCCGTCATGTACGCGAGGCCGCCCATCATCTGGGCCACCTCGTCCAGGGCCGTGCGGTTCTCGTAGGGACCACTCAGGAAGCCTTTCTCGCTGCAGTAGATGAGTCGCGGGTGCTTCGCCTGCAACGCCTCGTAGCCAAATCCGAGCCGGTCCATCGTGCCGGGCCGGAAGTTCTCGATCAGCACGTCGGCATCCTCGATCAGCCTGAGCACGAGCTTGCGGCCGTCGTCGGCCTTCAGGTCCACGCACAGGCTGCGCTTGTTGCGGTTGTACATGGGGAAATAGCCCGAACCGGATCCGGGTAGCCGGCGGGTGCTGTCCCCCTCCACGGGCTCGATCTTGATGACGTCGGCGCCGAGGTCCGCAAGGATGAGTCCCGCGGCGGGGCCCATGACCATGTGGGTGAACTCGATAACCCGCACCCCGGCGAGGGGCAACCCCTGTCGACCTGCCATTACGCTACCTTTACTTAAGACGTGCCTGCCGCGGGCCATCAGGACGGCCGCAGCGCGTGAGGCGTGGATTATCGCCCAGCCCGCCCCCATATAGAATAACGGCCTCCAGCAAGCAGGAAATCCCGATGACCGGTGTGCGCGATATCGACGTCCTCGTCAGCGAAGTGGGTCCAAGGGACGGCCTGCAGAGCATCAAGTCCATCATGCCGACGGCGGCCAAGAAGGCCTGGATCGCCGCCGAGGCGGCTGCCGGCGTCCGCGAGATCGAGGTCTGCTCCTTCGTGCCGGCGAAGCTGCTGCCCCAGATGGCCGATGCCGCCGAGGTGGTGGCCTATGCCCGGACGATCCCGGGCCTGACCGTCCTGGCGCTGGTGCCGAACTTCAGGGGCGCCCAGGATGCCATCGCCGCCGGCGCGCACAAGATTGCGCTGCCGCTCTCCGCCAGCGAGACCCACAGCAAAGCGAACCTGCGCAAGACCCACGCCGAGGTGCTGGACGACGTGCGGCGGATCGCCGAGCTCATCCGTGGCCTGCCTGCCGACAAGCGCCCCGGCTTCGAGGGCAACGTGGCGACTGCCTTCGGCTGCACCCTCGAGGGCAACGTGCCGGAGAGCAAGGTGGTGGAGCTGGCCACCGCGTTGATGGAGGCCGGCTGCGATGACATCGGCCTGTCCGACACCACGGGTTATGCCAATCCCGCCCAGGTGCGGCGCCTGATCCGCCTCGTCCGCAAGGAAGTGGGCAACGACAGGCTGAGCGGCGTGCACCTGCACAACACCCGCGGCCTCGGCCTGGCGAACGCCCTCGCCGCCCTGGAGGAAGGCATCACCACGCTGGACAGTTCCCTGGGCGGCCTCGGCGGCTGTCCCTACGCGCCGGGCGCCAGCGGCAACATCGTGACCGAGGACCTGGTGTTCATGCTGGACGCCATGGGCCTCAGGACGGGCATCGATGTCGCGAAGCTGCTGAAGGTCCGGTCGATACTCTCGGAGGCGTTGCCGGCGGACGAGCTGTACGGCTTCACGCCGGAGGCCGGACTGCCGAAGGGCTATCACTCCGGCGGCTGGGGCGTCGGCCAGCAGGCCGCCTGACCTCCCGCCGGAAAAAATAAGGGGGCGGCATCCGCTGGATGCCGCCCCCATTTCTATGGGCGTCGTTCAGTACTTGATGTTCATGTCCAGCTGCAGGCGGTCGTAGTCCTGCTCGGTGCCGGTGTTCTGGTCGATGGTATTGATGAAGTAGCTGAAGGCCAGGTTCCAGCGGTCCGTCAGCGCGTAGGCGCCGCGAAGCACGTGACCCTTGTTGTCAGTGCCGCCACCACCGAAGTCCGAATCGGTCAGGGCGCCGAAGACGGCGTCCGGATCCAGCTCCTGGTAGGCATAGCTGGCCTCCCAGGTGCCCTTGGCCTTGGCGCCACCGAGAAGGAAGCCAGCCGCCCACCCGGTGTCGTACTGGTCGGCATCCGTATTCTGCACGTAGTCGGCGAAGACGCTGGCGGGCAGGCCCGCGACCTTGAAACCGACGTCAGCGAACAACTCCAGTTCCTGGTAGTCGAACAGGTACTCGTTGGTCAGCGGATCGAAGCTGTTGTCGGCGAAGGCGGTGTCCGTGCCGTAGAAGGTGCCCTTGCCCGCAGTGTTGAAGCTGAAGTACCCGACGCCGCCCGTGATCTTGACGTTCTCGCTCAGGGGCACCGAGGCCCCGGCCTGGGCGCCATACGTGAATTCCTCCGTGCTGTTGCTGTCGCTCTCGAGCCAGGTGCCGATGACGCTGCCGAAGAACGGTCCGTTCACGTAGGTGGCGCCAATACCCTCAGGGTTCCAGTCGCCGTCCCAGAGCAAGGCGTGCTTGCCGGGCCGGTACAGGAAGTTCTTGAACTTGCCGCCGGTGACATTGAGCCCCGGCAAGGCCGCCCAGTTGAAGTACGCCAGATCCAGGTAAATGTCCTTCCGGGAGCCACCATTGCCAATCGTCTGGTTGCTCGAGATCGGGTCGCCATCCTGGCTGGTCGCGAGGCCGAAGCCCACCTCCAGGTTGTCCTGGGGCTTGGCGATGATGGCTGCGCGGGCGCGAATGCGCTGGCGATTCCGGTCGCTGGTCGCGGTCTCCTGATCGATGTTTTCGTACCGGTAGCGGAAATCGCCCTGGAGGGCGACCTTGTCGGCCCACGCGGACGGTGCCGGCTTGGCCGGAGCGGCAGCTACCGCAGGGGCCGCGGTCGGTGCCTCGGCAGGCGCGGCCGGCTTCTGGGCCGCCTTCTCGAGTTCTGCGATCCGCCGCTCCTGGGCCTCGATGCGCTCGAGCAGCTTCTGGACCTGCTCGTCAGTCACGGCGCCCAGGGCGGCCGATGCATTCAGGGTCAGTCCCGCGGAAGCAGCCAAAGCCAGCGCGAATACCGCACGTTTCATGGGTGTTACCTCGTCCTCTGTCTAATTCAGGTCGGAAGCCGCTGCCAGCCGGGGCCGGTGCGGCGCACGGGAGGAGTGTGCTACGGGTGTGTTACGGAATTATGAAACGGAAGCCATACGGAAACGGCCTCGTAACAAGCCGGGCCGGGAACACGATGGCCACCGACCGGGCCGGGCGTGACGTGCTAGCCGAAACGGCCGGTCACGTAGTCTTCGGTGAGCTTGTGGGACGGGTTGGTGAAGATCTTGTCGGTGGGGCCCACTTCGACGAGGCGCCCGAGATGGAAATAGGCCGTGCGGTTCGAAACGCGCGCCGCCTGCTGCATGGAGTGCGTCACGATGGCGATGGCGTACTTCTGGGACAGCTCGTCGATAAGGTCCTCGATGCGCGCCGTAGCGATCGGATCCAGCGCAGAACAGGGCTCGTCCATCAGGATGACCTCGGGATTCACGGCGATGGTGCGGGCAATGCACAGGCGCTGCTGCTGGCCGCCCGACAGGCCGGTGCCCGGTTCGTCGAGCCGGTCCTTCACCTCGTCGACCAGCCCTGCCCGCTCAAGGCTGCCGTAGACGATGTCATCGAGTTCCGCACGATTGCTGGCCAGGCCGTGGATACGGGGACCGTAGGCTACGTTTTCGTAGATGGACTTCGGAAACGGGTTCGGCTTCTGGAAGACCATACCCACGCGCGCACGGAGCATGACGACGTCCGTGTCCCTGGCGTAGATGTCCTGGCCGTCCAGGCGGAAATCACCGGTGACCCTTGCCGACTCGATGGTGTCGTTCATGCGGTTCAGGCAACGGATGAAGGTCGACTTCCCGCAGCCGGAAGGACCAATCAGGGCGATGACCTCATTACGGCCAACGTCGAGGCTGATGTTCCGGAGTGCGTGGGTTTCGCCATAGTGCACGTTGCCGCCCCGGACGCGAATGACCGCGTCCTTGGCCGTGACATCACCGACGGTGTCTGGCGCAATGCGGTCCGTCTCGGCAGCATCCGCAATCACCATGGGCGGTGCCGGCGCATCGGCAACCGGCCTGGATACGTCGACGGATTCCCGCATCGCGACGATGCCCTTGTCCTTGTCCATGAGCAGCATTATCGGCAATCTCCCATGCTATCCGCTACCAGCGCCGCTCGAAACGGTTTCGTAACCAGACAGCCGCCGCATTCATCACCAGGAGGAACGCCAGCAGGACCATGATGGCCGCGGAAGTTCGCTCCACAAAGGCCCGCTCCGGGCTGTCCGCCCACAGGTAGATCTGGACCGGCAGGGCCGTGGCGGGGCTCAGGGGGCCGCTCGGCACCTCGACGATGAAGGCCACCATGCCGATCATCAGGAGGGGCGCCGACTCGCCAAGGGCGCGCGCCATGCCGATGATGGCGCCGGTGAGCATCCCTGGCATCGCCAGGGGCAGGACGTGATGGAAAACCATCTGCATCTTGGAGGCCCCGACGCCCAGCGCAGCCTCGCGAACCGACGGCGGCACAGACTTGATGGCGGCGCGGGACGCGATGATGACCACCGGCAGCGTCATTAGCGTAAGCACGAGGCCGCCCACGAGCGGCGCCGAACGGGGTAGCCCGAAGAAGTTGATGAACACGGCCAGGCCCAGGAGTCCGAACACGATCGATGGGACCGCAGCAAGGTTATTGATGTTCACTTCGATCACGTCGACGAGCCAGCTTCGGGGCGCAAACTCCTCCAGGTAGATCGCTGCGGCAACCCCGAGCGGGAAAGACAGGAACAGGGTGACCAGCAGCATGAAAAAGGAGCCCTTGGTCGCGCCCCAGATCCCCGCCAGCTCCGGCTCCCGGGAATCTCCACCGGTGAAGAACGTGGTATTGAACCGCTGTTCCAGCCGGCCCTCGGCGCCCAGCCTGCCGATCCAAGCGATCTGCTTGCCGGAGAGCCGCTGTTCCTCACCGTCCGCTGCACCGGACGGAACATCACCCTTCAGGAAAAGGTCCACCTCATCGTCAGCTGGCAGCCAGAGGTCCCGTGTCTGACCCAGCAGGCCGGGATCGGCCAGGACCATCTTCTGCAGCACGTACGCGCCACCCGAACTGACGAGGGCATTCAGGTCACGCCGGGATGCCCGGTCGTCCACCTCCGGGAACAATTCCCGCAGGGAGGTCTTGATCAGCTGTGCATAGTCCGCTGACGCCAGCACATCGGGGTTCCGCCCTCCGTCCGGATCGATGACCTCGGGATCAAACCGGACCTCCAGGCGCACGAAGGACTGGCGAAACGCGCCATAGCCGTTGCCAATGATGGTGGTGAACAGGATCAACAGGAAACTGACGCCGAGAAGGACGGAAACCAGGCCGTAGAGGCGAAAGAGCTTCTCGGTGCGGTAGCGACGCCGCAGGCTGGCATCCACCCGGCGCCGGGTTTCGGCTGGAGTAAGCGGCGCGGCCATCAGTCGTACTGCTCCCTGTAACGGCGAACCACCTGCAGCGCGATGATGTTGAGGATCAGTGTGACGACGAACAACACCAGCCCCAGCGCGAAGGCCGCCAGTGTTTTCGGGCTGTCGAACTCCTGATCGCCCACGAGCAACGTGACGATTTGTACGGTTACGGTCGTTACGGACTCGAGCGGATTCGCAGTGAGGTTTGCAGACAGCCCCGCCGCCATGACGACGATCATCGTCTCGCCAATGGCCCGCGAAGCTGCCAGTAGAACGCCCCCCACAATGCCAGGGAGAGCTGCGGGAAGGATGACCCGCTTTATGGTCTCTGACTTGGTGGCACCCAGCCCGTAGGATCCTTCGCGCATGGCGCGAGGAACGGCATTGATCACGTCGTCGGACAGCGACGAGACGAAGGGGATGATCATGACGCCCATCACGAGGCCAGCACCCAGCGCGCTTTCCGATGCAACATCAAGCCCGAGGCTGGCGCCGACCTGGCGAATGACCGGAGCAACGGTCAGTGCAGCGAAGTAGCCGTAAACGACCGTCGGTATCCCGGCCAGGACCTCGAGTACGGGCTTCACAACCCGCCGAACGACGGGCTTCGCGTACTCCGACAGGTAGATGGCGATCATCAGCCCGATTGGAACTGCGACGAACAGCGCAATGCCGGAAATTAGCAGCGTCCCCGCGAACAAGGGCACGGCGCCGAATGCACCCGACGAGCCCACCTGATCAGCCCTGATCGCCGTCTGGGGGCTCCAGGTAAGGCCAAACAGGAAATCGGAGAACGGCACCTGGCGGAAGAACCTGATGGCCTCGAAGGTGACCGAAAGCAGGATGCCCAGCGTCGTGAGGATGGCGACCATGGACGCGGCGATGAGCGCCACCTTGATCGCCAGTTCCACATGATTGCGGGCACGGAACTGCGGCTTCAGCCTTCCCCACGCGACGGCAAAACCCAGGAACGACACCGCGATCATCAGGCCCGAGACGATTCTCTGCGATGCCGTACGCAGCTCTGTATACAGCTCGGCGGCCACCGCGAACTCGGCCCGTCGGCTCTCGTCCACCATCTGGCCGGCGGCAAGGTTGCGGATGTCGTTCAGGGTGAGGCTCAGCTGGGCTTCCGGCTGGTTGCGGAGCGCGTCGGGAAGCGAATCGATCACGCGGCTCGTGATGATCGTGTCACTGAGCGCCGCCCAGGCGAGCAACAGGACGATGCCGGGGAGCACGCACCAGAGGGAGGTGAAGTACCCGTAGTACTTGGGCAGCGAGTGCAGCCGCCGGGCAGACCCCGAGCCGCCACCCACGGCCACAGCACGGCGCCTCCCGAGGAAGAAGGCCGCGAGCGCCATTGCCGTCAGGATCAGGGCGAGCGTCGTCAGGCGCATCAGCTGCAAATCACCTTGGTTCTCTCGACATGAAGGCGGCGGCCCGCCATCGCAGACCGCCGCCCCGCATTACTCTTCCAATGCGTACCGGCCGGAGCCGGAACGGCTACTTCACCGGTGGCATGGTCTCCATGGCCGAGACCCGCTTGATCACGGCCTGGTACTCGCTGGCCGGCAGGGGCACCAGGCCCCGGTCGGCCAGATAGCCCTCCTCACCCATCGCCTTCTTGCTGGTGAACTCGGCCACGAACTCCTTGATTCCGGGAATCGCGCCGATATGGGCCTTTTTCACGTAGAAGAACAAGGGCCGGGAGACGGGATACTTGCCGCTCGCTATGTTCTCGAAAGTCGGGGCCTGGCCGTCAACGACGGAACCCTTCACCGAGTCCATGTTCTGCTCGAGGAAGCTGTAGCCGAAGATTCCGACGGCGTTCTTGTTGGCCTTCAGCTTCTGGACGATCAGGTTGTCGTTCTCGCCAGCCTCGACGAAGCGGCCGTCTTCCCGGATCGTGTAGCAGACCTGCTTGAACTTGTTTTCGTCCTTGTCCTTGATGGCCTTGATCCAGGGGAAGGTCTTGCAACCGCCCTCCATGGCCAGTTCGACGAACGCATCCCTGGTGCCGGAGGTCGGCGGCGGGCCCAGGACCTCGATGGTCTCCACGGGCAGCTTCGGATTGACGTCCTTCCAGGTCTTGTAGGGATTCGGCACCAGAGTCTCCGTGCCATTGGGATTCGGCACCTGCTTCGCCAGGGCCAGATAGATATCCCGCAACGTCAGGGGCAGGCCGGGCGAGGCCTTCGACTCGGCCATCACGATACCGTCGTAGCCGATCTTGACCTCGACGATGTCCTTGACGCCATTGGCGGCGCACGTGGCAAGTTCCGCGGGCTTGATCGCGCGGGAGCTGTTGGCGATGTCCGGGTGCTGGACGCCGACGCCGCCACAGAAGAGCTTGATGCCACCACCGGAGCCCGTGGACTCGACTTTTGGCGTCTTGAAGCGGCTGGTCTTGCCGAACTGCTCGGCCACGACCGTGGAAAACGGATAGACCGTGGAAGATCCGACGATGCTGATGTAGTCACGCGCGGCCTGGGCGGATGCCGGGCCGGCGGTTGCGCCGGCCAGCAGGCCCGCGGCAATCAAGCCAGTAAGCGGAGAAATGTGCTTCACGTAGACCTCCAGGGGGGAATTGAACCGTAGGACTTCAACGTGCAGCAGCTTATGACCGGAATGTTAAGGAAATATTTCAGGCCGGCCCTCCGTGTCAGGCGGAAGCCGGCCGGTCGCCCTTCGCGGCCTCCAGCTCCTGGAGCACCGCCTCCCGCTCCGTGTGCCGGATATCCCGGCCGTGGACGAGGTAAACGACGTATTCGGCAATGTTCTTGGCGTGGTCGCCGATCCGCTCCAGCGCCCGGGCTACCCAGCTCACATCCATGAAGCGCCGGATCGTCCGGGAATCCTCCATCATCAATGAGATGCACTGGCGGGTGATCTGGTCGTACTCCTCGTCGACCAGCTTGTCCTCCTCGATGACCGCGAGCGCGTCATCCACGTCCATCCGGGAGAAGGCGTCCAGCGCATCGTGCAGCATCTCCTGGACGTGCTCGCCCAGCGCCTTCAGCTCCGTGTAGGACGCATAGGGCTCCCGGTCCGTGGCCAGGTGTGATGCCAGGTAGCCGATCTTGGCGGCCTCGTCGCCAACGCGTTCCAGGTCCGTGATGGTCTTGATGACCATGACGATCAGGCGCAGGTCGGCGGCGGCGGGCATCCGGGTGGCGAGCAGCTTCCGGCACTCCTCGTCGATGGTCACCTCGAGCTTGTTGATCTTGTGGTCGTCATTGGAGACCCGCAGGCCCATGTCGCTGTCACCCGACGTTATGGCCTCGACGGCGGTGTCCAGGTGCTGCTCGACCAGGCCGCCCATGCGCAGGACTTCGCTGCGCAGGTGCTCGAGCTCGGCGTTGAACCGCCGCGAAATGTGGTGGCTGAAGCTTTCGGATTCCATGCTGTCGCTCCTTGCCGTGCGGCTGCACGGTCGGGCTCGGAAGGAGGCAAGAATATCAGGATAGGGCGAGGCGATCCCGCGGGAAATGGCAGACAAAGGTGCTCCCGTGGCCCAGGCGGCTCTGGATCTCGAGCTCGGCGTCGTGCCGGCGGAGGGCGTACTTGACGATCGCCAGGCCAAGCCCGGTGCCGCCCCGCTGCCGCGCGCGGCCGCCGTCTGCCCGGTAGAAGCGCTCGGTGACCCTCGGGATGTCTTCCTCGGAGATCCCGATGCCGGTGTCCTGGACGGCGAGGTGGCCGCCCTCCGCATCCACGGTCCAGCGGATGGTGATCTCGCCCTCGGCCGGCGTGTAGCGGACGGCGTTGGCAACCAGGTTTGACACGACCGACTGCAGCTCGGTTTCCTCGCCGAGCAGGTTCGCAGGGCTTTGCAGCTCGATCGCAATTGAATCCGGATGCTCAGGCAGGGCCAGCGCTTCCTTCCGGGCGGCGGAGATCATGGCGGAGACGTCGACGACCCTGTCCTTCGAGACGGACTGCCCGGACTCCAGCTTCGACAGCTGCAGCAGGTCCTCGACCAGGCGCCGCATGCGCACGGCCTGCTCCTGCATCACGTTGATGGGCTGCTTCCAGCTGCCCGGAATGCGCTCGTCCTCGCCCAGGGCGTCCAGGTAGCCCATGATCACGGTCAGCGGGGAGCGGAGCTCGTGGGACGCGTTGGCGACGAAATCCCGCCGGACCCGCTCGATCTTTACCCGCTGGCTGACGTCCCGGATCAGCAGGAGCGTCTGCTCCGGACCGTAGGGAATCAGGCGGCACGACAACCAGGTCTCCCCGCCCGCGGGGGACGGAATGTCGACCGCCTGCCGCTCACCCGGATTGTTCAGGTAGTCCACGAAATCCGGGTACCGCAGCAGGTTCTCGATGCGCTGCCCCCGGTCCCGGCGGTTTTTGAGACCAAGCAGGATCCGCGCCGCCTGGTTGTAGTTGATGATCTCGTGCCGGGAGTTGAGGATCACGCCGCCATCCGGGAACGCCTCGGTGGAGGCACGTAGCTCCTTCACGAGCTTCCGGAAGCGCTTACCGCGGCGCTTCACCTTGCTCTTCATGAACTGGATCTTGGCGAAGACGGGCGGCCAGACACCGTTGCCATCCGGGATCTCCGCAATCTTGCCCACGGCCAGCCAGCGCTCGAGCCGGTACAGGTTGTACAGGTGCCAGACCAGCAGGCCAACGGCGACGAAGAGGACGCCGAGTGTGGCGCTATCGTAGAGAAAACCTATGAGGCCGCCAGCGAAGAGTACGGCGCCATGCCAGGATAGGGTCCAGGTCCAGACCTTGGGCATGGTTCAGCGCGTGGAAAAGCGGTAGCCGGCGCCCCTGACCGTCTGGACGTAGCGGTCGACCTGGAATTCCTCGAGAACCTTCCGCAGCCGGCGCACGTGCACGTCCACCGTGCGCTCCTCGACGTAGACATTCTGGCCCCAGACGGAATCCAGCAACTGGGTCCGGCTGTAGACGCGGTCGGCGTTCTCCATAAGGAACTTCAGGAGGCGGTATTCGGTCGGCCCGAGGCCGATTTCGCGATCACCGACGAACACGCGGTGGCTGACCGGGTCGAGGCGCAGGTCGCCGGCCACGAGCGGCTCGTCGGAAGCCGGAGATGCGCGGCGGAGGACGGCATTGATGCGGGAGAGCAGTTCGCGCGGGGAGAAGGGCTTGGTGATGTAGTCGTCGGCGCCGCCGTCCAGCCCGAGGATCTTGTCGCGCTCCTCTGCCCGGGCAGTGAGCAGGATGATGGGCATCTCGCGGTTGGCCTCTTCCCGGCGCAGGGTGCGGGTCAGTTCAAGGCCACTGGAGTCGGGCAGCATCCAGTCCACCAGCAGCAGGTCCGGTCGGGAATCGGCAATGCGCAGACGGGCCGACGAGCAGTCCTCGGCCTCCTCCACCTCGAACCCGGCCCGGCTCAGGTTAAAAGCGATCATCTGCCGGATCGGCGCCTCGTCCTCAACCACCAGAATCCTGCGTGCGCTCATGATGTTCCATCACAATGGTGTTGCGGAGTATTGCAACAGGCTTTTATTACAAAGCCGTTACGAGCTCAACCGGTAGGGCAACGATTGTGACACCCGGAACGCCCCGCCGGGGGCAATTACCCGAAACGGTAACCGAAGCCCCGCACCGTCTGGAGGAGGTTTTCGCAGGAATGGGGCTCCAGGGCGGCCCGCAGGCGCCGTACGTGGACGTCCACCGTCCGCTCCCCGATCCCGTTCCGGCGCCGCCAGACGTGCTCCAGCAGGTGACGCCGGGCGAGAACCCGCCCCGGGTTCTCCATGAAATAGGCCATCAGCCGGAACTCGACCGGCGCCAGGTCGATCTCGCGGACGCCCACCGTGACCTTGTGCCCCACCTTGTCCAGGCGGACCGGGCCGACTTCAAGGACGTTTTCGCGGGAGGGCGCCGCAGGGCGTCGAAGCGCGGCATTGACCCGCGCCACCAGTTCCTCCTCGCGGACCGGCTTCGTCAAATAGTCATCCACGCCGCTGTCGAGTGCGTGAGCAACCGCGCTCGCATCGTTCCGGCCACTGAGCACGACCACCCGGGTCAGGCGGCCATTGGCGTGCTTGCGAACGTACTGGGCCAGCTCGAGACCGGACATGTCCCGCAGCATCCATTCAGTCACGACCATGTCGAAAGAGCGCTGCTCTACACGGTCGACTGCCGTCGTGGCATCACTGGCACAGACGACATCGTGGCCGACAGCCTTCAGGCGATCGCGTACCCACTCACGGTCATCGGTATTGCCGTCGACGAGAAGAATTCGGGTCACGATCAGGAATCACGCGCCTTAAACGGGAACGTGGATCGTCCGCGGTGAGCGTTGCAGCCCCTTTACCGGAGTGTTGCTGTTCTGTTACGGGCTCGTCGGCCGCAGTCGCCGGAACGGCCGTCTCCGGACCGAAGAGCTCCCTGCCGACTTCCAGGGCCCGATGCCGCAGCTGGATGACGGAAGAGGCAATCAGCTGGCGCAGGCGCTGGACGTGGGTATCGATGCGCAAGGCGTCGGGCTGCTGCCGCAGCAGGATCTCCAGCAGTTCCAGGTCCTGGGCATGACCCAGTAGCGACGCCAGCTCGCGAAGGCGCGGTCCGATGGTCAGGGCCCGCGCCGGGGCCAGGTTGGCCAGCAACTGGGTCTGGTTGGCCGCGTACTTCACCTGGCGGCGCCAGTCATGGAAGGCAGCCGCAGGTGCCACCGCATCAAGGGCGGCAAAGCCGGCAACGCACCGCTCCCACTTGAGGTCCGCTCCACGCCGCAGGTCCCTCCTGCGGAGATCGCCCGACGGGAGCCGCTCGAGACGCCGTTCGGCATCCCCCAACTGCTGACAGGCAATTTCAATCTGCTCACCAAGCGTTGCACGGTGCTGATCCACTTCCCGGACGGCCCGGGCCGCCAGCGACTCGCGCAACATGGCCACGGACTCGGCAAGCCGGGGTTCGGTGACTCCGATTTCCAGGTAGTCGAGCGCCTCCACGAGGGCCTCCGCATCGCGTGCGTAGGCCACCCGCTTCTGGATGTCCCGATAGAAGGTGTTCTCGACGACGGCTGCATAGCCCATTGCAGGCTTCAGAAGCTGGGCGACTGCGCGGGCGCGCTTGCAGCCCTGGCGCGCGCGATGAATGGCGTCGGCCGGGTCGTGCGCCCACTGGGACAGCAATGCCAGTATCCGGGCATTCTGCTCACGCAGGACGCGCCGGACAGCCTTGCCCGCTGGTTCTTCTGTGCCGATGAGATACGCCACGATCGTCGCCCGGCCGGATTATTGGATATGCTTTCGCCGGCTTCCGGTGAGTCTAGCATCGGGGACTTCGGGAACCGCGGCCGCGGTCCTGCATCACTTTTCTGGAACAGAATCAGCAATATGGCTAAACAAGGTAAACGCGGTTTGCGGCGCCTGGTCGACGCGGCGGGCTATTCGGCCGCCGGCCTGACCGTCGCCTGGCGTGGCGAGGAGGCATTCCGCCAGGAAGTGATGCTCGCTGTGGTCCTGGTGCCACTGGCCCTGTGGCTGGGGCAATCGAACATGGAGCGGCTGTTGCTGGTAGCGTCCTGGCTTCTGGTGATGATCGTGGAGATCCTCAACACCGCCGTCGAAGCCACGGTGGACCGGATCAGCGATGAGCGGCACATGCTCTCGGGCCAGGCCAAGGACCTCGGGTCCGCCGCCGTGTTCCTGAGCCTGGTACTGGCCGGACTGGTGTGGGGCACCGTCGCCTGGGAGCGCTTCGTGGCCTGAGGCCGGGACGCCAGCCAATCAGAAGGTGACGAGCGCGAGGCTCCCGGCCGCCAGCAACCAGCCGAGCAATCCGCCGGCCAGCACGTCCGTCGGGTAGTGCAGCCCGAGGACGACACGCGAAACGGCGACACTCACCGCAAAGGGCACTATCAGCCACATCAACTGGGGATAGTAGTGGGCCAACATCACGGTGAAGCTCACGGCGTGCAGCGTGTGACCGGACGGGAAGCTGTAGCGGTCGAGAGGACTCACCAGGGCGCGGACACCGCGGTGGGAGTGAAACGGGCGCTCGCGCACCAGGCGCTGCTTGAGGAACTTGTAGATCGCCACACCCACGAGTCCGGTGAGCGCCATGTGCAGGCAGGGAAGGATCGCGCTTCCGCCGGCGAACAGTGGCAGCACGGCGAGCAGCGTGTACCAGGCGACCCCGTCACCGAGGCGGCTGACCGCCGCAAAGTAGTTCCGGACCAGGGGAAACCGCGCCGCCGAGTTCACCGGCAGGCACAGGCGCACTTCCAGGCTGTCGAGCCGCGCGAAGGCGGCGGGGAGACTGTAGTCCAGCATCCTTGCAACACTCCGTCGGAAGAGCCGACGGGAGCATCATCGGGAGCGCGGCTGACAGATTCCTGACAGTCTCTTGAAGCTTTAATGACAGCGTGCAGGTTATTGATTTATATGCCGGTAGGAGCGCCTTTAGGCGCGATAGATCCGGGTCGCACCTGGACGCGCTCCTACGGGCCCGCCGGACCTGCCACGTCGGCGGCCGGCACCTGCAGCCCATCGATCTTCTGCCGGTACACTTCGACTGCGTTCTCCACCTCGATCCGCTTCAGCCCGGTGAACGGCTCCGCCTGCGCCAGGGCGCCGAAGCAACCCTTCTTCTCGTAGCGGTCCAGCGCCTCGTTGGCGATGCCCGCCAGCTGCACGTTCTTCTGGGCGCAGACCTTGAAGCCCTGCCCGTCCGCCGCGGCCTGGCGGGCGAGGTCGTTGCGCTCCGTCTCGACCTTGCGCAGCTGCTCGGCAAGTTCCTTGTACTTGCCGACGATCTCGTTGAGGCGCGACTCGGTGGCCTCGAGGCGGGAACTCGCGGACTTGCTGCCCGCCTCGGCCCGGGTCACCTTGCTTTCCGCAGTTCCGGCGCGCCGGCTAAGCGATTCCTTTTCCGTTGCGAATGCCTTGGCATCCTTCTCGAGCTTGGCCAGCTGCTCCTTGAGCCGCGCGTTCTCCGACTGCAGTGCCGTGCGCTCGCTGGCCAGCTGTTGCACCTGCTGCTGCAGGCGGGCACTGGCGTCGCCCGAAGAACGGCGCGCCTCCTGCGCGGTGGAAGCCGTCGAAGCCAGCGCCACCAGAACGAACATTGCGAACCTTGCAGTCATACCGGTACTCAGAACCTGCCGTTGAGGTCGAGCTGGAGCACGTCGACGCCGAGAAACGGGCCATCGATCTCGTCCGCGGACAGGTAACGCAGGCGGGCCCAGGTGTTGTTCGTGAGGCCCAGCTCGCCGCCGATGATATAGCCCTCCGCGTCAGTCCCGCCCCGGTGGATGTCCGAGTCCGTGAAGGCATCGAGGACCGCGTCACGCTCGGCGTAGTGGTAGGCAACGAAAGCGCGCCATGCCAGGGGCCGGGCAATGTCCGGGTTCCCGACCCGGAACTCAAGCCGGTAGGCATCAGCCTTCTCAATGGGGCAGATTTCGGTGGGACCACCAGGCTCGGGATTTGTTATCGGCGTGCAGCCGCCCACGCGCTGGAAGACTTCGCCGTAGTCGTAGCCGACGTTTGAAGCGTAGTTGGCCGAGATATCAAGCACGAGGTCCGGCTGCAAGGTCCACGTAGCCACTGCGCTCACATCCAGAATGTTGAAATCAGCCGCCAGGGCGTACAACTCCGTGTCCGGATCCGTGTCGTTCCGGATGTCGAAGTAGGTATTGCCCTTCTGGACAAACTCCGGCGCCGTGTAGTCAAGCGCGGTGCTGTTCAGTGTGTTCGTCTTGCCCACGATGTTCTGGTAATCGTGGTAGGCGGCAGCCAGGCTGAGCCGCAGTTCCGGCAGCGGATCGAATTCGTAACCCAGCTGTGCCGAAAGAAGCCACTTGTCATCCTGGGTCAGCTCGATTTCCTGCACCGGGTAGGCACCCGTCGTAACGAACAGGCCCCGGGCTTGCCGGGCCTCACCGGGTAACTGGGGATTATTCCAGGCGTACTGCAGGGTGAAGCCGTTGAAGCGCACGTCGTTGTCCCAGACGAGCTCCGTGGACTGATACGGGTTCGGCGTGCGGCCCGCCCAGAACTGGACCTGGTGGTTGCGGGCCGTCGGCGAGGTCCCCAGGCGGAGATAGGCCTCCTCCAGCAGCAGGGGGAAAGTACGGTCGAAATCGCCGAGGGCCTGGTTGCGGGTCACCGGACTGCTCTGGTTGCCGGTGCCAAAGCGGATGGACGCCAGCGCGTTCTCGGCCAGGTCGAACTGGGCACCGAAATTCATCTTCAGCTGGTAACGGATCTGATCCTCGGTAGTGTTGAAGAATGCGTCCGTCCCGGCCGGCGCCTGACCTCCGGCGTCATTGATAGCCTGGAAGTCCTTGTAGGTGAACGGCTGGTTGCTGTCCGCATAGGCCGTGTACTCACCTCGTACGCGGATATCGCCGGACCAGCGGGCGTTCCGCACCCAGGAGGGCAGTGCGGCGGGCACACCCCAGCCCTCTTCCACCGCCGCCTTCTTCACATCGGCGACGACGGCGGCCTGCACGTCCTGCTTCACCTGCGCCGTGATCTCGTCCTGCACGACCCGCGGCACGTAGGTGACGCGGACGTCGCCGGGACCGGCTGCGTCGGTGGACGCCCGCGCCGTGGCCTCGGCATTCGCCTTGCTCTGGGCGTCGGCGACCAGCCTCTCGGCCGACTCCTTCGAGATCAGACCCTGCTTCACCATGGCGTCAAGCAGGTTTACGACCGTGTTGCGCAGGACCGCCATGTCCGAGCCGGCGGCCTCCTGGGCGACCGCGTTAAGGCTGGCGGCCGAGAGCAGGATTGCCGAAGCGGCGATTAGCTTGGTTCTCAGGATCATGTGGAGTCCGGGTTGGGTATGCGGGTTGAATGAATGGGTTCAGATACGGCTGACGATCCGCAGCCGCACGGGCTGGGGAAGCCCGGCAGGCGGCATTTCCGACACGCGGTCCAGCGACTCGAGCGCCGCAACCAGGTCACGGTCCAGCCTGGCGTCGCCCGTCGAGGTCACGACCTTGAACTTCTGGATGCGCCCGTCGGGGGCGAGCCAGAGACGGACCACCACGGAGTACCGTTCGCGGCGGAGGTCACGGATCTCCGCCAGCTTGTCGATCAGGTCGCTCTTCAGGATCTGGCCGTACCAGCTGTACTGGTCGCTGCTGCCGGCGCCGAGCAGGTCGCGGCTGCCCTTGCGGCCGAGCAGGCCGAAGCCGTCGGCGCCCGCCACGCCCTCCGCGTCCAGGCCCAGCTGGTCGCCTGCCGGGGGCTGCTCCGCGTCCGCCTGTTCCGGCTCCGGTTCCTCCGGTTCAGGCACATCCACTTCCTCGGGCTCCGGCGGTGGCGGCGGCGGAGTGGGCGGCGGCGGTGGCGGCCGGATGATCTGCACCTGCTGGATCAGCTTCTTCGAGGGTTTGCCGGAGTCGTCCATGCCGCTGACCACCAGCCAGCCCACGACACCGACGAGGCCGATCACGACCAGCGAGATGACGGCGATGGGCAGGTAGCCACGCAGGCTGCCGGCCTTCTTCCCGGAAGCCGGTTGCCGCCCGTCCTGTCCGCGCTCAGCCATGGCCGGCTATTTCACGACCCGCTGGGTCACGAGGCCCAGCTGGGTGATCTCGAGCCGCCCCATCAGGTCGAGCACGTCCACCACCCGCTGGTACGAGATCGTGGAGTCGGCCTTCACGATCACCGGGAGGTCGGGATCGGCGGCGCGGTACTGGCGCAGGAGGCTCTCCAGCTCCGAGAGACTGACCGGGTACGTATCGAGATAGATGGTGCCGTCGGCCGTGATCGACACCGCCTTGGTCTTGGGCTCGGCAAGACTCGGCGCCGCGCTGGCCTTGGGGAGGTCCACCTTGATGCCCTGCACGGTGGCGGTCGTCAGGATGATGAAGATGACCAGCAGCACGTAGGCGAGGTCGAGCATCGGCACCACGTTGACCTCGTCGTACAGTTCGCCTTCTTCCTGGATCTCGGCCATCGTGCATCCCTCAGCTGTAGCGCTCGGCGAGCTTGGTGACGAACTCGTCGATGAACACGCGGTTGTCCGCCACCACTTCCTTGATCTGGGACGCCAGCCAGTTGTAGCCAAACAGCGCGGGGATCGCGACCGCGAGGCCCGCGACCGTGGCGGCGAGGGCGGCCGCGATGCCGGGCGCAATCGAGTTCACGTTCACGTCACCGGTGGCCGCAATCACGGCGAAGGTGATCATCACGCCGACCACCGTGCCGAGCAGCCCGAGGAAGGGCCCTCCGGCGATCGCCAGCGTCAGCAGCACCATCTGGCTGTTGAGCTTCTGGGTCTCGCGGACGTTGGTGGCGTCGATCGTGGCGCGGATGGCGTCCAGCGCCTGGGAACTCAGGGTTTCCGCGCGGGCCGCGCCTGCGCTGGAGGCAAAGCGCAGCTGCACCTGCTGGATGCCTGCGTGGTACAGGTGGTAGATCGTCGAACTCTGGTAGTGATCGTGGGAACCGGAGAGCGCCTGCAGCACGTTGTGCTCCTCGGCGACCGGGTCATCCTCGGCATCCAGGCTCGCAAGGTTTCCCGTGCTGACTTTCCTGAAGTCGGCGAGGAAGGCCAGGTTGTCCTTCTTCACCCGGCGCACCGTCAGCACCTTCGTGATCATGATGATCCAGCTGCCGATGAACATCAGGACCAGGACGGCGATGACGACCCAGCCATCGAGGGTCACGTTCTGGAGGGTGATGAGGAAATAGGACGGCTCGCCGCCGGATTCCTTCGCGGTGTCCTCGCCGTAGCGGACCAGCTTGTCTTCCTGGCCCTGGTTGGCGAACTGGGCCTTGATCCAGTCGGGCGAGCGCGCCGCATTGGCGATGGTCAGCTCGTCGAGCTGGCCCGTGAAGAAGCTGCCACCCGCGGCACTGGCGCCAACGGTGAGCGTGCCGCCGGTCTCGGCGAACTGGGAATCGATGCCGGAAACCTCGCGGCCATCCAGGTACAGGGCCACTCGGTTCGTGCTGATCACCGCGGTAACCAGGCCCCAGCTGCCGGGCAGGAGCGAGGCAGCCCGCTCCGTCTCCACCGCCGCAACGCCATCATTCACCCTGACGTAGGGCGCGAGGCCGTCGATACCCAGGCGGACGAAGGGGCCCGCGGGATCGGCAAGTTCCACGAGCACGGCGTCGGACTGGGGCGACTCGGGGATGTTCACCCAGACCGAGATCGTGAGGCCACGGTCCGGAAGAAGGCGAACCGTCGAGGAGCCGGCGAGCTTCAGGCTCTCCGCGCCGTCGAAACGGACCCCGGCGCCGATCACGGAGCCGGGGTTGGCTACCGCGGTGGCCTCGGCCGGCTGGTTGGCATAGCTGGTCGCGTCCTTTACCGGCAGGCTGGCGAAATGCCACGCCAGCACCTGATTGACGTCGTAGGTAGCGCCCGGATCCGATGCGGCCGGCGCGTCGGGATTGCCGTAGTACATGTAGATCGTGTCGCTGGTCCCGGGCGCCAGCACCGGCACCTTCACCCAGATGAAGGCCATGCCGCTCGTGGCATCCCAGGACTCGACGTGGAAGGCCAGGGGCGTCTTGTCGTCGCCGGCGATGAAGCGGACGTCAGCGCCGTCCGGCCTGGCGTCAGCGAAATACCCGAAATTACCGATGTGCAGCCGGACGAGGACCGCCGTCTCCTCGATGCTCGCGGCAGTCCCGGCGCCAGCACCGGTGGCATCGAGCGTGAGTGGCTTGCGGAATGCCCAGCCCTCATCCCACCAGGCCCAGGCTGAGTGTGGAATGACCAGGGCAAGGATGACGGCAAGGGCAATTCGGCGGATCAAGATTCTGCTCCGGGGATGGGCAAAAACGGGGACGTTCATTCCAGCGGCACAGTAGGAACGTTGCGTGACAGGAACGTTACGATCCTGTGACGGCGGCCTTGCAGTCCACGCACGCGACTACAGCTGACGGCGCTTGTCGTCCTCGTCGTCCTCGTCGTCATTGCCGTCCCCAAAGCCCTCGATGAAGACTTCCAGCCAGCCGAGGGCCTCGTCGGCCAGGGATGCGTCCGGATCACCCTCCGCATCGGACACGGCTGCAGCTTCGGCGGCATTCGCCACGCTGGAGCTGAGACTGGACACGCCGGTCAGCCCCGCCGCGGCGCCCGAATCCGTCGGCACGCCGGCGGAGATGCCGCCGACCTGGATGTTGTCGAGGCCGACGACCTGCGGGGCGGCGATGTTCAGGTTGCCCGCGGCACCGATGCCGGCATCGCCCGCGTTCACCACGCCCGTCGGGGCCACGAGGTCCACGTCGCCGGGCTCGATGTCCTCGCTGGTGAGGATGCCGCGGATGCCGCTGCCCGCGATGGCGTCGGAGAACGCGACTGTCACCTGACCGTTGGCGTCCACGCGGATAACGGGCGGCGGCGCCGAGATTGATGACTTCGAGCCGCGGCCCGCATCGATGTCGCCATTGCTCGACCAGATCAGGATGTCGCCACCCGCCAGGGTGAAGATCCGTGACTGGTTCACGAGCACGTCGCCGTCGGAGAAGATCTGCACCCGGCCCGCCCCCTGGGCCACGATGCCCAGGTCGGATGGCTGCTTGGTGACGGGCAGGTTGGCGGGCGGCTGGGCAAGGCCCACGTTCAGGAGGCCGCCGGGCGCCAGCAGGCTGATGTCGCCGCCCGCGAGCGTATAGAGGCGGCTGAAGAGCAGACTGATGTCGCCGGCAAAGGGCTCGTCCACCGGGAACAGGGTGGCAACCGCGGTCTCACCCCGGTCGAACCCGAAGTCCCCGCGGGGCAGGTTGGCGAGCCGGCCGGAATCCCGCAGTTCCCGGAAGTAGAACTCCTGGATCAGCGGCCGCTGCTTCTCCGTGTCGAGCAGCTGGTAGTCCGCCACGGCCGTGGTCGGCGTCAGATCGCTGCGGCCGGTGATCGTGCTGGTATAGGCCACCAGCGAATCCACCAGATCGACGAAGCTTAAGAAGGTAATCTGCTGGTCCGGCTCCAGCGTCGCCAGGTAGGCCTGCCGGTCCTCGGTGTCGAGATCCGCGTAGGCCGCCCAGACGTTGTCGGGCGTCAGGTCAGTGCGCTCCGTGACTCCCGCCACATAGTCAATGAGGCTGGTCCCGCCCGCAGGGCCTTCCAGGTAGCGCTCGAATTCCTCGCTGTACTGCTCATCCCAGTACTTCGTGTTGAAGGCGGCATAGTCCGGCTCGCCACCGAGACCGGTCCAGACGTCGAGGGCGGCGCCGCCGGCCGGCAGCTGCGGGTTCGCTGTGTTGCCGATCGTGGTGATGCCGCGGGAGAAGCCGAGGCTGACGTTGCGGCCGGCCAGCACCTGGAGCCGGCCCGGGCCACCCAGCTCGATGCGGTTACCCGACGAATTCCTGGGATTGTCCCGGGCATTGAGATCGATGTCCCTCCCCGCCTGGATGAGGCTGATCTGGGCCGCACTGGTGTTCTGGCCCGAGATGGACAGGTCGCGGATGTCGCCGCCGGCGATGGCGCGGAAGTGCTTGGCGAACTGCCAGGCGCCGCCGAGGATGTCGCCGGCGGCCGCAATCAGCAGGGCTGGCAGGTCGTCGCCAGTGTGGATCGCGGCATCGGAGGGCAGGGAAACCGCCGCGAGCAGCTGGCCCGCGCCGGCCGGGCGGGCCGCCGTTGGCAGTGCGGCGGGATCCGTATCCGACATGAGCAGCGGAACGCTTCGATCCGTGGCCCGGACCGATCCAGCGGCGATGATCTCGGCCTGGCCCTGCGGCGAGGGCAGCAGTCGGACTTCGCGCACCAGCTCGACATCCCCGCTGGCGGCGCGGGCGCGCAAGGTTGGAGCGGCGACGCCAAACGCCGTTATCAGGCTGGCGAAATCGCCGCCCACGTTCAGCCCGAAGGCATCCAGGTCATTCAGCAGCCGCAAGTGGCCGCCGACCGAGGTGAGTTCCAGGGCGTCGTCGGGTTGCCAGGTGTAGAAGTACACCGACGAGGGGTTGACCGAGGGAATGACGGTGGGATTCACGATCGCGCCCACGTCCAGGTCCTTGCGGGCCGAGACCGACAGGGTCCCGGCCCCGGCAGCCAGCGTCACGCCCAGCTCCGAAAAGTCGGCCGTGGTGCCGAGACCGACGGAGCGGCCGGCGGCGAGGCTGCCGTCCCCCTCCCAGATCGAGTAGGTACCGCCCAGCAGGTCACGTCCTGCCGCCACACGCAGGCTGCCGCCACCCCAGGTGTCGAAGGTGCCTGGCGCCGTGGGCACATCGCCGCTGGTGGTGGCGACGGTGGCCGACAGGTTGAGGATGTCCCGGCCGGCGGTCACATCGACTGTGCCTCCGGCGAGTGCGGCCACGCCCTGCCGGAATCGGCCGTAGTCGATGGCCCACTGGGCGCGCCCGCCGCTGCCCAGGTTGCGCACGTTCCAGCCACTGAGCACCTGGCCCGGCAATGTCGCAGTGATATCGCGGCCGGCAGCGAGTGTGATGTCGCCTCCATCCCGCGACCAGTTCGCGCGGAACGTGCCGACGTTGACCGCCTGGCGCGCGGCGATGCCTGCCGTGTAGATCGAGCTCGTCGCCCCGCCAAGGATCAGGTCGTTCGCCGCCACGAGCCGGATATCCCCGGTGCCCGTGCGGATCAGCAGGCCGTCACCCAGCTCCAGCGACCCGGTTTCCGGCGCGTCGAGCAGCCGGCCGCGTGCGCCACCCGGCAGTACGCTGGCCAGGTCGGCGCCAGCCACCAGGTCGTAGGACCAGGATTCGCCGTCGAGCTGGCTCAGGATCGTCCCTGCCTGGACGAAGCCGTCGGAAAGGTTGCCCTGGAGCGTCAGGTTGCCCGGCGCGCGCAACGAGAGGTAGCCGGGCTGGCCGTCCCAGCGCCAATCGGCCAGGTCCCAGGTATCGGCCAGCACCAGATCGTTGCCAGCGACGACGTCGAGGCCGGGCCTCACCAGCGTCTCCGTACCAACGCCGAGGCGGGCGCGGATGTTCGCGGGCGCCACCGCCATGAACGCATCAAGCAGCGAGCGCAGCGTCCCGGTGACGAACGCGTCCAGCGTCTCCACCGGGTCGGAGCGCAGCACGGGAGCCAGGATCGTGCGCACCGCGCCTTCGATCGTCGCGCCGAAGTCCGTTACGCGGAGATCGTCGCCCGTGGCTGCCGCCTTCACCACCAGCTCACCACCCGCCTCGCCATTGAAGCCATCCAGGCGGATCCGGCTGCCGGACTCCAGGCTGACGTCGCCGGCGGTGCTGGCAACCGTCACCCGGCCGGCACCCTCGCCCGCCGCGCTCGCCCGCGCATCGATTTCGGCGCCGCTGGCCACCACCAGATCGTCCCGGGCTGCGAGCAGCACCTGGCCACCGCCCGCCGCCCGCGCATCGATGCGCCCGGCCACGGTCAGGCTGCCGCCGCTCGCGGCCAGCGTCACCCGCTGGGACTGGAGGGTCTCGCCGGCCTCTACGACCAGGTCGCCGGACAGCGACTCGATGGACCGCTGCCGGCCGAAGCCGCCGGCGTTCAGCCGCTGGTTGAGCGCGGTGAAGCCGGCGAGACTCCCGGCGGTGAGGTTGAAGCTGCCGCTGCTGCTCGCCACCGGACCGGTTCCGATCAGGTCGCCACCCAGGCTTACGGCGCCACCACCAAGGACGCTGAGCGAGCCTGCCCCTGCCGTGCCGTTGCCGGACGAGACATCGATGCGGGAACCGCTGAGGAAACTCACGGCGCCGGACCGGCCGATGACCTGGACGTCGCCACCGGCCACGTCGACGGGCGCACCGCCGAGCACCAGCCGCCGGCCCGAGACATCGATCCGGCCATTTGCGCCCAGCTCCACGCTGTCGTCGGCGGCCAGCCGCACGCGGCCCGCCGGGTAGACCAGCTGCGTGTCCGCCACGATGCGACCCGCGCTGACATCCAGCGCCGCGCCGACTGGCGCGGCCACCACTGTGGGTGCGGCGCCCGCCGGCGTCGCCAGCGTCACCACACGCCCGGCGGCCAGGATCTGCAGCGCCGAGCCGGCGGAACCGGACAGCGCCGGCGTGGAAATGGTGAGGTCCGCGCCAGACCGCAGGCGAGCCTCGCCGGTCGTGGTAGCAGTCCGGGCCGCGCCGAAGGTCGCGCTGCCGAAGCCGTCCAGCGCCACGTCGCCCCCGCCGAAGCGGATCCGGTCAGCATTCAACACGAGAGTCCCCGTGCCCGCGGCAGGCGGGGTAGCGACGACGGCCCCGGAGTTCTGCACGGTCAGGTCAGCCGCCGAGAAGCTGGCGCTGCCGTCGGAGGTCCGGATCACCGGCGTGTCGAGCGTCAGCTGGCCTGGCCGCTGGGTGCCGCTGCCCAGGCTGACGGAGCCGGCCACCAGCAGCTCCTCGCGAGCGCGCAGTTCGACGTCCGAGGCGTTGCCCAGGGCGCCCAGCGCCGCGGCGTTCAGCGCCAGGCCGTCGGCGACATCCGCCTGTTCCGCACCAAGCACGATCCGCCGGGAGCCGAACGCCAGCGCGCCACCGCTCCCCAGGTCATAGCTCCCGAATGAGCGGGCCGTGCCGCCAGCGTCGACGGTGATGGAGCCGCTGGCGCCCAGCACGGCGCCAGCGCCGATCAGCACGTCGCCGGTCGCGGCCGCGCCAGCCGTGCGCTCCAGCTGCACCGGGCCATTGCGCGACACCCGGACCAGCGAGCTGCCCGTGGAACCCGTGATGAGCAGTGGTCCGCCAGGCGTGCTATTGGCCGGGCCACTGCTGCGCAGGCTGGCGTTGTCGCCAATGGTGAGCTGGTCCGTCGCCACCAGGAGGAACTCGCTGCCGGCCAAGTCGAGGCCGCCCGCAATCTCCACGGTGCTGGCCGACGGCGAGATTTCGGTGCGATCGGCAAAGACGGTGCGGGTTCCACCGAGAAGCACGCTGTCCGCGGCGATCCGGTTCAGCACGCTGGCGGCGACTTCCACGACGTCGCCGGCGATGCCGCTCACCACCTCCACGATCCGCAAACGTTCGGCGCTCAGATCCAGCCGGCCGCCGCGGCCGTCATCCTCCGGCTTCGACGGGTCGCCCTGGTCGGCATCGAGGCGGAGCGTGCCGTTCAGGTCCAGCGTGTCGCCGACGAGCAGCTGGAGGGCGCCCGCATCGCGGGCCACCGGCGGCGCCGGCTGGTCGACGGCGGTCGCCTTCTGGCTGAAGAAGGTGTTGCCCTTGCTGTCCCGGTACTCGGCCAGCTGCCGCGCGTAGCTGCCGGGCCGGATCGCAAAGCCCGTGGTACGGCTGTCGGCGATGGCGGTGCCGGCGATGGTGCGGACGCCCGCCACGACGGGCGTGCCGTCCGGCAGCCCGGCCGCCTGGTTCGGCCCGAGGTCCGTCACTCCTGGCAGGACCTCCACGAGCACCGCGCCGGGCAACAGCGCGTAGCGGGCTGGCAACAGCGCGTACTCGCCGGCTTCAAGCAGGCCGGGCACTCCCGAGAGGCGGACGCTGTCGCCGGGCTTCAGGCCGGAGCCCTGGTACTCCTGGGTGTCGAAGGCCGCGAAGGAGCCGCCCCCGGGCAGGACCGCGTAGAGATTCGGGTTCACGCCGGTTGCGAGCGCGTCCACGGAGCCGCCGGGACCGGGGAGGAATTCGTAGGCGTACAGGTCGCCGCCGCCGGACAGGTCCACCACGGCGCCGTCGGCAACGCTGATCGCCTCGCCCTCGAGCCGCACGCGCTTCTCCGGGGGCGCCGCGATGTCCGGCGTGATGCCGGACACCGACTCGTAGGTCCAGCTGGTGCCGCCGACCACGCGGCCGAAGGGCAGCAGCTGACCGTCGGCGGAGGTGGACGTGAGGCTGCCGGCCGCGAGCGTGAGGCTGTCCCGGGCGATGAATTCGATCTGGCCCAGCGGCGCCCGCACGGCGCCGGCCTGCACGATCTCGTCGGCGGCAAAGCGCAGCCTGCCCGCCGCCGAGAGGGGCACAGGCGCCGCCGCGCCATTGCCGGAGATCTGCAGCACGCCGGGCGTCGTCCCCGCGCCGGTCACGTCGATGCGGTAATCGCTGAAGGTGGTCGGGTAGACCTGAACCGCCTGCAGCTCCAGCCGCCCGGCAGCGCTGAATGATCCCGGCAGGCTCGTCCCGGCGGACACGGGCAGGCCCGTGGCGCGAATGTCGGTGCGCGCCGCCAGCACCGTGTCGCCGAAGCCCTGCAGGGAGGAACGGCCGAAGAGGTCGATCAACCCGGCGTCGGCCCGCAAGGTGGCGGTACCGGACACCGCGGTGGCCGGTGCAGCGGAGGCGGACAGGCGCGGGCCCAGGGCCAGGTAGTTGGCCGCAAGGCTGACGCTCCCGACGCCTTCGGCGGCGCGCAGGATGGGCGCCTCCAGGGCCAGCCGGTTCCGCACGGTGAGCGGGGTATCCGTGGCGAAGAGGATCTCGTCGTCCGCCTGCAGCGCGAGGCTGTCGAAGCCGCCCTCGGCGACCCGGCCGGCATCGAACTCGGCGACGCCGTTCTCCCCGGCGCCGGTTGGGGTGCCCGTGACACGGATCTGGCGCGGGCCCGTCGGGAAGGTTGGCAGCAGTTCTGCACCCGCGTTGAAACCCCGCAGCCGGCTCACACCGAGCGCCAGGCGTCCGCCCTCCGCGTTGGCCGCGCCGCCGGTGCCGCGGAGCGCGCCGTCCAGGCGCAGACCCTCCGGCGCGACGAGGTCGATGGAACCGCCGCGACTGGCGACCAGCGTCGGCTGAACCGGGGAGCCGCCGCTCACCGGGGCACCCGCGGGCAGGTCGAGTTCGGTCGCGGTGCCCGAGACATCCAGCGCCGAGCCCGCGGCGAGTTCGACGCGGCCCCGCAGGGCTGACAGCGAGATGCTGCCGCCGTCCAGCACCCGGCCCTGCCGGAAGCCCAGGTCATTCGGCGTGAGGATCGTCGTTCCCCGGGCATCGAGGCTGCCGGTGCTGCCGACGAAGATGCCGGCGCCCGAATCAAAGCCCTGCTCCAGGGCACCGGGCGGATTGACGAGGTTCGCGACGATCTGCCCGCCCGGCGCGATGATGGAACCGTCCAGCCGGATGCGGCTCGACGCCGAGAATTCCACCTTCCCGGTCGGCTCGACGCGCACCGTGCTGCCCGCGGCGAGCAGCAGGTCGCCCGCCGTCGCCGGCGTCACCTGGTTGTGCGGCGTCACCGCGAACGAAACGCTCGCGGCGGGACGGACGTCGGGTGCCGGCACGTACGCCGAGGAGAATTCCCGCAGGTCGGCGCCGCTGGCAACCGACCGGAAGCCGGTGTCCAGCTCGAGCAGCGAGACTTGCGGCTCGATCGTTGCGCCTGCCGCGACCGTCAGCGGCTCGACGGCCTCGCTCCCGGCATCGGCCGAGCGCCCGCCCGAGGCCACGAGGCGGAAACTGGCGAAGCCGCCGTCCCGGAACAGCCCGGTGGCCACCTGGAAAGGATTGTCGCCGGCCGTCGGATCGGCCCTCTGGCCCGTGGCGAAGGCAGGGCCGCTGCCCGCGACCAGCAGGCGATTCGCGCCGAGCGACAGGCTGCCGCCGGTACCGATGGCGAAGGCCGACACTTGCAGGCCACTGCCCGTGGCCAGCGCCGCCTGCGGTCCCAGTGCCTGGACGCTGATGGCGCCGCCGCGGCCTGCGGTGAGCCCGCCGTCGGGGCCCAGCGCGGCGCCACCGTCGGCTCGCAGGCTCACGCCGTTGCCGAGCGCCAGTTCACCGCCAAGCGTCGACACCTGGAGATCGATGCGGCCGGCATCAACGAACACCGGGTCCCGTGGCGCCGTGCCGGCGACCTCGGGCAGGTCATTGACCCACCGGCCGCTGACGTCGATGGTCACACCGTCGCTGACGAAGACGCCCGGCCGCCGGGCGCCTGAAGTCACGGCCAGGGGATTCACGAGCACGGACTTCAGCGCCACCTCGCCTCCCGGCGCACGAATACCGCCGGCCACGTCCACGACGGAGGCCTGGAGCCGCAGGGTGCTCCCCGCCGCCAGGTCCAGGTTCACGTCGGCGCCGACGCTGATCACGCCGTTGCTGAACAGTTCGGTGCGGGTGAAGCCACCTTCGGTGAGGTAATTGGTGGACAACTCGAGGCGCTGCCAGCCGTCCGGGAGCGGCGCGCCGGGCGTCACTGCCACGGGCACGATGTCGTTCGTGAAATTGATGGATGGCGCGCGATAGTCGGGCAGATCCAGGCCCGACCCGTCCGGCAGGCCGACGATGAGCCGGCCGCCGAGCGGCCGGGTTGCCGGGGTGCGCTGGAATGCGGAGGTCTGGACACCGCCCTGCAGGTCACCGTTCACCACAAGCCGTGGCGCCGCGAACTGCACGGTGCCGGCATCCCGCCCCTCCACGTAGCCGGGCTGGTACAGGCTGATGCCGGGTGTCGCGCGGGTCTCGACGACACCCCACTTGCTGTAGACCACGTCCACAGTCGGGTTGCTCACGCCCTGGTAGACCTGGCCGGGATCGGCCTTGCTGATGTCGATGACCCTGCCGTCGGTGGTGACGACCCGCGTCGTCTGGAGAACCCCGCCGCGGTAGTTCACGGCGCCGCCGGAGACGTCGATGGTCGCACCGTCGGCAAGGACCACATCACCGCGGGACACGAGGCTCACCGTGCCACCGGCGGAAGTGCGCTCTCGCACGTCCTGCGGAACGGAACCTGTCGCTCCCGACACGTCGGCCACCGGCGTACCCACCCGGGAGTCGACAAGGACGGTTTCGCCGCGGAGCGCACCGTCCCGCTGGACGGGTGAATCGCGGAGCTCGTTCGTGCGCAGCTCCACCTCGACCAGGTTCCGCGCCAGGTCAACCTCGGCTTCGGAACCGGAAACGTCGATCAGGCTGCCGGCGGCGAGACGGATCCGGGACTCGGTGTCCTCGGGCAGCGGCGTATCGCCCGCGGGCCGGTCGCTGGGATTCGGCACGGCGGTGATGGCAACAGAACCGCCCGGCACCCGGATGGTGCTGCCGGACCTCAACTCGATCTGGCGGCCGACGACCTCGACGGACGACAGGGGTTGCTCCTGGTCCGGTACGGCGGTCTTCGCCGCGGTGGCCGTGTCCGTGCCCACCTCCGTGAGGCTCCCGGAGCCGAACGTGACGGCGCCGGCACGGCCCGTGTTCAGCGTCGGCGGCTGGGACCCCGTGCCCTGCACCACGGTCACCGTGTCCCGCGCCAGCAGCCGGACCGAGCCGTTGCTCTGCACCGACGTGGTCGCCGACACCCGGCCGTCCTGGTTCACGGCGAGCCCGACCAAGGAAACGTTGCCAAGCGTGCTCGCAATCTGGCCGGTCGCCTTGTTCCAGGCGGTGCCGCCGGCATCGACCTCCACCAGGAGCCCCCGCAGGTCCGGGCTCTCGCTCGCCTGCAGGTAGACCTTCTGGCCGGCCGCGAGGATCACCTGGCCGGAGGGCGACTCGATCCTGCCGGCGTTCTCGACCTGCTGGCCGATCAGGGCCACGCTGCCGCCGCCTGCGGCCGACGAGGTGATTCGCGCCCCCTCCTCGACCACCACCTTCACCGGGATGGGCTGCCCGTCCTGCCCGGTAACAACCTGGCCGTTGGCATCGATCACGAAGATCCGGCCGTCGCCCTGGAAGGCGGCCTTGCCCTGCCGGAGCAGCGCGGGATTGAGGATGCCGCCGGACTCCGCCTCGGGATCGATGGCGAGGCTGGAGGCCACCAGCGCGCCCACGTTCACCTGGGAATCCTTGCCGAACAGGATGCCGTTCTGGTTGACGAGGTAGATCTGGCCGTTGGCCGAAACCGAGCCGAAGATGCGGCTGGGATCGCCCTGGAAGATCTTGTTCAGCGCCAGCGAGTTCTTGCCGGGCTGGATGAAGTTGACCTCGTTGCCCGCGTCCACGTTGAACTCGGCCCAGTTCAGCACCGCCTTGTCGGTGGTCTGGGTGATGTCCAGCTGGGTGCCGGCGGGATTCGTGACCGACGTGGCGACGCCCTGCGTGATCCACACGGACGGTCCGCCGGCGCAGGTGCCGCCCGCACAGGGCACGGGCAGGCCGGCGGCCTGCACCTGGGCGCCCGCCAGCACGCAGTAGAGGGCGACCGCGAGGCTCAGGGACAACCGGGAGCGCCGCTCAGAACCCATAGCGCAGCGAGAACAGCAGCCGTTCATCGCCCTCCTCGGTGGACGCGCCGTCCTTGAATGGCAAGGCCAGGTCCAGCCCCGCGACGAGCGGCTCGGCCTCCAGCCGCAGGCCGACCCCGGCGCTCAGCAGGGTCGCGGCATCCACCTGCGTGGGCAGCGGGTCGTTGAGCAGCAGGCGCGCGCTGTCCAGGAAGCCGTAGCCGTAGAGATTGTCGAGGACCTTCCAGAGTTGCGGTCCGAAGTTGGGGCTGCGCCACTCGACGGAGGCCTGCAGGCCGTAGTCGCCGAGCACTTCGCCCTCGTAGTAGCCCCGCACGCTGTCCCGCCCGCCTGCCGCGAACTGCTCGTTCGAGATCAGCGGCTGCGGCGTGAGCTGGGCGCGGAGGTCCAGCACCAGGGAAGTGCTCCACCAGGGCAATGCCTGGATGAGCTCGTAGCCGCCTTCGACGTAGAAGTAGTTGGGGCTGCCCTTGAAGCGCTTGTCGCCGAATTCCTTTTCGTCGTTGCCCAGGCCCCGCACGCCGAAGTTCGCCGTCAGGTCGAACGTGTGGGTCCGGCTCTCGCGGGGCAACGTCGCGTTCCACCCCAGGGACCAGTTCAGGTAGGTGATCGGCGTGACGATGTCGTCATTACCCTCCTCGTCGAAGCCGATGGTCTCGTCGAAGTCCTTGTAGTCAACGCCCAGTGCGAGGCTGTGGTAAAGGCCCTCGCCGCCTTCCAGGGGCAGGATCGCCCGGAACCCGTAGACGTCGCCCTTGCCGACGGAGTTGATCCCGCCGCCGACGATCGCGATGTTGCTGTCGCTGGACAGGCCGTAGAACGCGAACGCCTTGCCGCTGGCCCTGGGCCGCAGGACGTAGCTCGCGGCAATCACCTCGGTTTCGCCGGGATCCTCCGGCGCCACCTGGTACTGGAGGCCGAAGGAGTGGTCCCGTTGCCACAGGTTGTCGTAGCGGACAGCCGCCTCGAGCCGGCTTTCGGTGGTGTTCGCGGAGTTCCGGTTGTTGACCTCCAGCGAGCCGTTCACCGGCAGCGCGTCCTGGACCTTGACCTCGATTTCCACCGTGCCCTGTTCGGTGCCGGGGCGGAGGACCGGCGTGAGCGCCCGGTCGGGCGACCGGGCATTCAGGGCGCGAAGCTGGGACTGGAAGGTGTCGATCCGGGGGATCGTGCCGGGCGCGGCCTCCGGCAACTGCTCGCGGATCCAGCCGTTGCTGAAGTACCGGGAGCCCGTGATCTTCAGGCGGGACACCCTGCCCTCGGTGACGGCGAGGCGCACCAGGCCACCGTCCACTTCCTGCTCCGGGACGTCGACGAAGACGGTGGGATAGCCGGCATCCCGGTAGGCCTGCTCCAGCGCGGTACGGGCCGCATTGACGTCGTCGATCGTCTTGCCGGGACCGAGTTGCGGGTAGATGGCCCGCTCGATGGCGAGTGCATCGAGGACTGTGTTGCCCTCCACCCGGTATTCCCAGACGTCGAAGCCCGGCTTCGCCGTGGCGGCCGGCACATCCTGGCCCCGGACGGCGGGCGCAGCGACGCAGGCAAGGGCGACCGCCAGTCGAATCAAGGACAACATCCCGCTCGTCATCGCTCTACTGGGTGTGCTCTTCCGGGCTTGCTGAAAGTGGGGGAATCCTCCGCGCCATGCTCGCGGGGGAATGTTTCAGGCACGTTGCAGGGATGTGAAGCACGACCCCCGAAAAGAAACCGGCGCCCGAGGGCGCCGGTCGGAGTCGTGGTCGGTCGTGGCGCTAGGCGGCAGCGCGGGACTTCAGCCAGGCACGGCGGGCGAACGGCACGAGGGCCGTGCCCAGCAGCCAGACGGCCGCCGGAGCAGGAACCACGGTCGTGCTTGCAACCGAGATGCCGTTCGCACCGAGATCGAACTTCAGCCCAAGGCTCGTGATGGGCGCAAAGCCGATGTTGGCGGAGCTGAAGACGACCTTGTAAAGGAAGCCCGAGGCGTTGCCGGCAGTCAGATTCGAGAAGGCGAAGTCGCCGGACTGCCAGGTGTCGTACACGCCATCGAGCAGGTTCGGCGAGCCGGAACCGGCCAGGAAGGGACCGTAGCCGTTGTTGGTGGCGGTCGGGGTGGCGTCACCCAGGTTGAGGTCGCCCACCAGGCCGTTGAGCGTCGAGGACCAGAGGCCCTTGGCGCTGTTGGCAAGCTGCACGTCCTGGTCGAAGGTTTCGCTGGCGCTCGACGTCAGGTAGGTGCGGGTCGAGACCTCGCCGGCAATGATGCCGAAGGTCACGTTGGCGGCGCCGCCCGCGGCCGTGATGAAGCTGTTGATGGACGACGTCAGCGCAAAGCTGTCGCCGGCAATGATGGCAGACAGCTGCTTGCCCAGGTCGAGGCTGATGGAGTCGCCGTTGCCGTTGACGAAAGTCGCCACGGCCTCGGATCCGCCCGCCGTGCCGCCGGTGATGATGGAGGCCTGGGCGGAGCCCGTGCCGACCAGTGCCAGCGCAGTCAGCGCCGCCAGCTGCTTGAGGTGATTCTTCATGGAGTCGGTTCCTTGTCTGTTTTCTTTGGATCGGCGGGAGGTCCCTGTGAGCAGGCTACCGGCCGTACCGGACACTTTTATGACGTTAATGTGAAGGAAACGTCACATTTCCTCCCTGCGTCCCACCCCCGAAAATGGCCGGCGCCCTCTCGGGCGCCGGCCGGGGTAGTCACGTTTACGGGAAGACCGGCAGCGGGGCCTTGCAGTTGCTGCCGCCGACGCCGACGTTCTTGGTCGTCCAGCCGACCGGGGTGGCCGGGTTGAACGGATCGGTGGGCACCGTGAAGTTCGGCAGCGCGTTGATGCCGTTCAGGCCGGAGGCCACGATCTTCACCGGGTTGCGCACGTTGTTGAGGAACAGCGTGCGGAACTGGCTCCGCTGGGTGGAGGTCGCCCGGGCGGTCAGGTCGGCGTTGATGAAGTCGTTCAGTGCCGCCACGTTGTTGATGGTGTCGCTGTTGGAGTTCAGGGTGGACTCCGCGTACCAGCGATACTTGCCGAGGGCCGCCGATTCCTGGCTCGGGGCGATACCGTCGATGCTCAGGTTGACGGCACCGGGCTTCGGCGCATTCTCGAGGGAGTTGATGCCGATCGAGCGGCCCTGGTCGGCCGCCGTGATCACGCAGTTCTCCACGTTGCTCGAGGAACTGTTCTCCACCACGTCGTAGTTCACCGGCCAGCCGTTGGCGACGTTGTTGTCGTCAAAGGCCTCGTCCACGAAGGAAGCGATCTTCGTGTTGGCGCCGCAGTAGTTGCTGCCCAGCCAGAGGTGGGAGTGACCAGCCTGGGTACCGGACGTGTTGGTGCGCCGGCAGACCTTGAGGCCTTCCGTGTCGTCACCCGCCAGCGGCGCGACGCCCATGGCCGACTTGACGTCGGCAACGGACTGGTAGTTGCCGGCGAAGATGCCGGCGAGGACGACGGACGAGATGTTGCCGCCCAGTTCGGCGCCGAGCGTGGCGCCGGCCTGGATGGACCAGGGCAGCTGGTAGACGGGAGCCGCGGTAACCTTGGCCGTCTTCAGGGCCGCCACTTCAGCTGCCGTGCACTGGGCCGGGCCGTTTTCCTTGGCGACTTCGCAGCCGAACACCGGCTCCTCGTCGGAGAGACCGAAATCCGGGACGTGGCCATCACCGGCACCATCGGGCACCGTGTAGTCCGCGTCGGCCGTCAGTGTCGGGCAAAGCTGTTCCGTAGCGGGATTGGCGTCATCGGCCGGGCAGGTGCTGCCGTCGATGAATTTGATCGCCTGGGGGATAGCGATCCCGCGGATACCGAAGAGCGTGCCGCCCTGGGAGCGGGAGTAGAAGGCCACCTTGAGGCCGCGGATCGAGGTGGGAACCTCGGCGGTGTTCTTCAGCGTGCAGACGTTGATGCGGTAATTGATGGACGCCGCGTTGTCGATGTAGTCGGCCCGGTCATTCACGGCCGCATCGCACAGCTCGGTGGCGATCGCGGGCGGGATGGCGCGGGCGGCGGAGGCGCCGGAGATGTAGAAACTGGCGCTCACGGCGGGGATCGCGGCCTGGGCGGCGCCGGCGAAGAGGCCGGCGAGCGCCACGGCCAGCGTACCGCTGACGGTCTTGATGGTGGGTTGCATTAGTGGTTCTCCGTTGTGATTCAGGTTAGTTGCGGAAATCAGGTCAGGCGGCGACGCGACGGCGGATCACGCCGAGCAGTCCCATGGCGCTGCCGAACAGCCAGACGGCCGCCGGCACGGGGATGATCTGGAGCTGGTTGTTGTTGAAGTCCAGCTTCGCGTACAGGCCATCCTTGAACGACGTGAACGACACGAGGCCGATATTCGAGGTGCTGAACGTCGTGGTGTAGAGCAGCAGCGGGTCGAGGGCGCTGCCCAGGTTCGAGAACGCGAAGTCACCCGACTGCCAGTTGTCGTGCAGGCCGTCCAGGTAGTTCGGCGAGCCGGAACCGGCCAGGTACGGCCCGTAGGTCAGGTTGGTCGAGCCGGCCGTGGCGTCACCCTGGTTCAGGTTCTGGATGAAGCCGTTCAGGGAGGAAGCCCAGAGGCTCTTGGCGCTGTTGGCAACCTGCACGTCGTCGGCGAAGGTGAAGCTGGCCGAGGATGTCAGGTAGTTCCGCGTCGTGCTGTTGCCGGCAATGATGCCGAACGTCACGTTTGCGGCGCCGCCGGCGGCGCCGATGAAGCTCAGGACCGCCGAACTGAGCGAGTAGTTGTCGCCCGAGGTTATGGCAGCCAACTGCTCACCGAGGTCGAGGCTGATTGAATCGCCCGTATTTACGTTGACGAACGTCGCGACGGCCTCGGAACCACCCGCGGCGCTGCCGGAGAGGATCGACGCCTGCGCGCCCGTCATCCCCAGCATCGCCAGGGTGGATACGGTCGCCAGCTTCTTGGTCAAAGCTCGCATTGGATTTCTTCCTCCAGTATTTCCAAAAAAGACGGCAGACCAGCCAAGGCCGAGTCCTTCCGCCCCACGTTGTCGCCGCCTGTTTTCGTTTCTCTGGCTGCGGCGACGGTTGGCAAGCTACGCGAGCTCCGCGTCCTCGCGATGACGCGGGCATGACAAAAGCGCCATATTTCGGCGCTACGCGTTAATGCCCCCGGTGCAAGCGTTCACAAAGTCGTCACAGTGACGCCACGAAACTTTCACGGGGCGCTGCTGTAGTCCGGCGAAGAACAATGAGGGTCGCCACCCGATGACCACCGTCCGCCGGATCCTGATCGTCGAGGATCACAAGCCGCTGCGCAGCCTGCTGTCATTCCTGCTGTCGAACGCGGGCTACGAGACCTTCGAGACCTCGGATGCCATGTCCGCACTCGACGAGGCCAGCCGGCAGCAGCCCGATCTCGTTCTGCTCGACTGGCAGCTGCCGGACATGGACGGCCTCAAGCTGCTCCGGCTGTGGCGCTCGGACGAGGCCACCGCACGGATCCCCGTGATCATGGTCAGTGGCAAGGCAGACGAGGGAGACCGGGTCGCCGGGCTCAAGGCGGGCGCCGACGACTACGTGACCAAGCCCTTCGGCCGCGACGAACTGCTGGCGCGGGTCCAGGCGGTCCTCCGGCGGGTCGGCGGTCCCCGGGACGCGGATCAGGACGTGAGGCGCTTCGAGGGCCTGAGCCTCGACATCCGCAGCCTGCGCGTGACGGCGGGGGAGCGGCCCGTGCACCTCGGGCCCATCGAATTCAAGATGCTGAATCTCTTCATGACGCACCCGGAGCGGGTGCTGTCCCGCTCACAGATCGTCGACCGGGTGTGGCGCATCAACGCCCACGTGGATGAGCGGACCGTGGACGTGCACGTCAGGCGCCTGCGCCTGGCGCTGGTGGTCACCGGCCACGACGAGTGCATCCAGACGGTGCGGGGCGTGGGGTACCGGCTGTCGCGGAACAACGAGGCAGGAGCGGCGCCAGCCGCGAACGATCGTCGCGCCTGAAGGCGCGCCTACTTCGCGCCCGTCTCGCGCTTCAGGTACGCAATCAGGTTGGCACGGTCCTCGGGCTTGCGGATGCCGACGAACACCATGCGGTTGCCCGGCAGGAATTCGCTGGGGCGCGCGAGCCAGTGATCGAGCGCCTCGTCGGACCACACGATGCCGGACTGGGTCACGACCTCCGAGTAGCTGAACCCGGGCGCCAGGCCTGCCTTGCGGCCGAACACGCCGTGCAGGTTCGGACCGACCTTGTTGGCGCCGCCCGATTCCAGGCTGTGGCAGGCCCGGCACTGGAGGAACAGCACCTTGCCCTTCTCCGGATCAGCCGCCGCCATCAGCGCCTTCAGGTCGGCCGGCGGTGTGGGCGCCGTGGCGCCGGATGACGCCGGCGCTCCATCGCCACCCTCGGCGCAGGCGGTCATCAGCAGGCCAAAGCCCAGGCCCAGACTCAGGACGGACGCGGTGATACGAAATCTGTTCAGCATGGTTGCCACTCGCAGGAAATCGGGGTGTTAAGACGTCAGGCGCCGGAGGTCGGGACGGGGCCGGCCCGGAGGGCCGCGGCGGCCCGGTGAATCGCCTTGCGGATCCGGGGGTAGGTGCCGCACCGGCAGATATTGGTGATGGCCTCGTTGATGGCCGCGTCGTCAGGGTCGGGAGTCGTCTTCAGGAACGACGCGACGGCCATGATCATCCCCGGCTGGCAGTAGCCGCACTGGGGCACCTGCTCGTCGATCCAGGCCTGCTGGACGGCGTGCAGGTTGGCCTCGGTGCCCAGGCCCTCGATGGTCGTCACCGCCTTGCCCGCGACCGCGACGATCGGCAGCACGCAGCAGCGCGTGGCGGTGCCGTCGATGTGCACGGTGCAGGCGCCGCAGAGCGCCATCCCACAGCCGTACTTGGTGCCGGTGAGGCCAATCTTGTCCCGCAGCACCCACAGCAGGGGCATGTCATCGGGGGCATCGACCTGGATGGGTTCGCCGTTGAGGGTAAAGCTGATCATTCCATCTATTGTAGGAGCGGCTTCAGTCGCGACACAAATCCTGTGCGGGACACCGTGAATCGCGCCTGAAGGCGCTCCTACAGGCCGCTCCTGCCGGGCGGGAGCTCAGTGCCCGGGACTCACGACGCGGCTGGCCGCCTTCGCCGGATCGGCGGACAGCAGCGCCGGGAACTCCTTCTCGGCCCGGCGACGGTATTCGCCGGGGAGTTCGTCGATGGACTTCAGCTTGGCGCCACCCGCGTGCCAGACCACGTGGCCGGGACGGTCGCCCATGTCGAGCCACTTCAGCCAGGGCATGTGGACGGTGGAGCCGAACACGACGGGCACGCTCGCGAGCTTGTCGTCGAGGAAATCCTTCTGGCTGGCGAACATGGTCTGCTGCTGCCAGCGCGGCGGCGGCAGGCCGGGCGGATAGCGGGTCCAGTTGTGCAGCCAGACCATGTCCCGGGCAAAGGTCCAGTCGAGCACGAGCGGATCCTCGGGCAGCTGGTCCAGCAGGCGCGTGAAGCGGATGCCCTGCACCGAATAGTTGAAGCCGCGCCCCGGGCCGCCGCCCTGCACGGCGGGCGGCACGGGGTTGGTCGCCTTCGTGTACGGATTGCGGAACTCGGACAGCATGGCGCCCGTGTTCACGTCGCGGAAGAACGTGACCGTGTTGCCGGTAAGCTCGTAGGCGCCGCCGGGCAGGTGCTGCATCCAGTAGAGCTCCATGCCCTCGAACTTGACCAGCGGCCGGGGATTCTCGCCGGGCACCACGCCGAAGATCGTGCCGTCGTACCACCAGGGCACGTCGCACTCCTCGAGACTGGCCGTCATCCGGACGAGGGCGCGCAGGTTATTGGCCGGAACGGTGAGGTCCGGCGCTTTCGGCGGCGGGGCGCCAGCGACCCGGGGCAGCGCGTCGCTGGCGGCGCCGAGCGCCAGCAGCCCGGTGCCGGCATTCAGGGCGCCCAGCGTGAAAGACCGTCGGGAAAGTGGGGCAGTCAACGCATTTCACTCCAATTTTTTGCGCCCGCAGGCGGATTTTCAGGCACTCTGCCATATCCGGATGGAGGAGTCGCCATGCATCGCGTACTGGTCCTGGGCGCCGGCAAGATCGGGTCCCTGATAGCCGGCCTGCTCGAGGAATCCGGCGACTACGCCGTGACTCTCGCGGATTCGCGGCCCGGCGCCGCCGCCGAGGTGGCGGCCGCCCACCATCAGGCGGGCGGCGGCAGCGGCATCCGGCCCCTCGACCTCGACGCCACGCACCTGGCCGACCTGGAAGCCGCCATCCGGAGCGAGCGCATCGACGCAGTCGTCTCGAGCCTCCCCTACTACTGCAACGAGCTCGTGGCGAGGGCCGCGCGCAACACCGGCTGCCACTACTTCGACTTGACCGAAGACGTCCGCTCAGCCTCGGCCGTGCTGGGCATCGCCAGCGGTGCGGCGACGGCCTTCGCCCCGCAGTGCGGACTGGCCCCCGGGTTCATCAGCATCGCGGCCGCGGAACTGATCAGGCACTTCCAGAGCGTCCGCACGGTGAAGCTGCGGGTCGGCGCCCTCCCCCAGCATCCCAACAACGTCCTCAAGTACTCGCTGACCTGGTCCACCGAGGGCCTCATCAACGAGTACGGCAACCTCTGCCTTAGCGTCGTCAATGGCGAGTCCCAGCAGGTGCAGCCTCTCGAGGGCCTGGAGGAGATCGAGATAGACGGCACTCTCTACGAGGCCTTCAACACGTCCGGGGGCCTGGGCTCCCTGGCCGACAGCTTTGGCGCCGGCGTGGAATCGATGGACTACAAGACCATCCGCTACCCCGGGCACTGCGACCAGATGCGCCTGCTGATGAACGGCCTGAAGCTGAACCAGGACCGGGGCACTCTGAAGCGCATCCTCGAGAACTCGGTGCCCCAGACGCTGCAGGACGTGGTGATCGTGTACGCAGCGGTCACGGGGCTGCAGGAGGGCGAGCTCCGCGAGGAAAACTACGTTATCAAGGTCTACCCCCAGGTCATCGGCGGCCGCCTCTGGTCGGCGATCCAGATCACCACGGCCGGCGGCATCTGCGCGGTGCTCGACCTGGTGCTCCGGCATCCCGACCAGTACAAGGGCTTCGTCCGCCAGGAGCAGTTCCCGCTGAACCAGGTTCTGGCGAACCGGTTCGGCCGCCACTACAGCGACGGCGCCGGGAAGGAAGTGTCGTCCCGGATCATCGCCGCGGGCAGCCGCGGCCAGCAGCGCATCAGTGCGAGGTGACCGGCCGTGCGTGACATCCTCGACTCCCTGGGGCTGGCCGAACTGAATCCCGGCAGCTGGTCCGCCTCCGGCTGGCACCCGGTGAAGGGCCGCGAGCGCATCGCGTCGCTGAACCCGGCCACGGGCGGCACGCTGGCCAGCGTCGCAGCCGCCAGCGAGCAGGACTACGAACAGGTCATCAGCAGCGCCGTGATATCCGGCGCCGCGTGGCGCGACCTGCCGGCGCCCCGCCGGGGCGAAGCGGTACGCCTGGTGGGCGAGGCCCTTCGCAGGCACAAGCACGCCCTGGGCAGCCTGGTCACGCTGGAGGTCGGCAAAATCAAGGCCGAGGGCGACGGCGAGGTCCAGGAGATGATCGACATCGCCGACTACGCGGTCGGCCTGTCGCGCATGCTCGGCGGCAGGACGCTGCCGTCCGAACGGGCGCAACACCGGCTCTACGAGCAGTGGCACCCGGTGGGCGTCGTCGGTGTCATCAGCGCCTTCAATTTTCCGGTGGCCGTCTGGTCCTGGAATGCGTTCATCGCCGCCGTGTGCGGCAACGTCACCGTCTGGAAGCCGTCGCCCAAGGGGCCGCTCGCGAGCGTGGCCGTGCAGCGGCTGTGCAATGCCGCGCTGGAGGCGCACGGCTTCCCCCCGGCCTTCTTCCTGTTCAATACCGACGACGTGTCAATGGCCACGCGCTTCGTGGACGACGCCCGCATCGACCTCATGTCCTTCACGGGCTCCTCGGCGGTGGGCGCCGGCGTGGCCGCCCGCGTGGCCCGGCGCTTCGGCCGCAGCCTGCTGGAGCTGGGCGGCAACAACGCCATCATCGTGGACGAGCACGCGAACCTGGACCTGGCGGTCCCCGCGATCCTGTTCGGTGCGGTCGGCACGGCCGGCCAGCGCTGCACGTCCACGCGCCGGCTGCTCGTGCACCAGAGCCGCCTGGATGAACTCGTCACGCGGCTGGTCGGGGCCTACGGGCAGGTGCCAATCGGCAACCCGCTGGAACCGGGGACACTGATGGGCCCGCTGATCGACGCCCACGCCGTGGAGCGGTACGAGCAGGTGCTGAAGGAGCTGGAGGGTCACGGGGCCCGGGTGCTCTGTGGGGGCAAGGTGCGAAAGGGTCTCGGCAACTTCGTGGAACCCACCATCGTGCTGGCGGAGAACGAATGGCCCGTGGTGCGCCACGAGACCTTTGCGCCGATCCTCTACGTGATCCCCTGCGCGAACCTGGACGAGGCCATCGCGAAACAGAACGCCGTGCCCCAGGGGCTGTCGTCAGCCATCTTCACGGACAGGATCCAGAGCGCCGAGCGCTTCCTGAGCCACACCGGCAGCGACTGCGGCATCGCCAACGTGAACATCGGCACCTCCGGCGCGGAGATCGGCGGGGCCTTCGGCGGCGAGAAGGAAACCGGCGGCGGCCGCGAGGCGGGCTCGGACTCCTGGAAAGCCTACATGCGCCGGCAGACCGTCACGATCAACTACGGTTCCACGCTACCGCTGGCCCAGGGCATCGATTTCTCGCCGGGCAAGCCCCACCCGTAGGAGCGGCGACCGCCGCAACCCCGGCCCGAGGTCCGGCCCAACCTCAAACCACGTCCCCCGGCGCAAACCGGCAACTGCCCGCCCCATCGGCCACCTCGATCTGCAACGTCGGGTGCCCGATGCGGAACCGGGTCTCGAGTTCTCCGGCAACACGCCGCAGGAACTCATCGCCGGGATGCCCGCCAGCCATCACCAGGTGGGCCGTCAGCGCCGTTTCGGTGGTGCTCATGCCCCACACGTGCAGGTCGTGCACGTCGCGCACGCCCGGCAGCTGCTGCAGGTAACCCCGGACCTGCGCCAGGTCGACCCCGGCGGGCACGGCGTGCAGGGACAGCCGCAGCGATTCCTGGAACAGGCCCCACGTCCCCACGAGGATGACCACGGCAATGGCCAGGCTCACGGCCGGGTCGAGCCACAGCCAGCCGGTGAGAATGATGCCGACGCCAGCAACCGCCACGCCCACGGAGACGGCGGCATCCGCCACCATGTGCAGATAGGCGCCGCGCATGTTCATGTCGTCCTGGCGGCCCTTGCTCAGCATGACGGCGGTGACGGTGTTCACGGCCACGCCGACGAGCGCAACGATGATCATCGTGAGTTCGCCAACGGGCACGGGATCGGCCAGCCGGCGGAGCGCCTCCCAGGAGATTCCGCCGACGGCGACGACCAGCAGGATGGCGTTGCTGAAGGCCGCCACGATGGTCGACGCCCGCAGGCCGTAGGTGAAGCGCATGGACGGCGCGCGCCGCGCCAGGCTGACGGCCCACCAGGCCGCAAGCAGGCCCAGCACGTCGCTGAAGTTGTGCCCCGCATCGGCCAGCAGGGAGAGCGAGTCCGACCACAGCCCGAAGCCTGCTTCGACCGCGACGAAGATCAGGTTCAGCGTGACGCCGGTGACGAACGCCCGGCTGGTGGCATCAACCGGGCCGTGCCCGTGGGCATGACCGTGGGAGTGGGCGTGACCATGACCGCGGGAGTGATCGTCATGCTGAACGCTCATTGGGTGAGGCTAGCACGGCGGCGGCGTCGAACCCTTTCCAGCCGCCACGAAGACCACGGCAACCGCCAGGAGCTGGGCCCCGGCGAATCCCGGGACGCTGGCGGGCGCGATGCCGGCAAAGGTGTCCGTGAGCACCCGCGCGAGGGTCACCGCGGGATTCGCAAACGACGTGGATGCCGTGAACCAGTAGGCGGCCATGATGTACAGGCCCACGCTCTGCGGCAGCTTGTCCGGCCGGTGACGCAGGCAGAGTAGGATCACGCCGAGCAGGCCGGCCGTCGCGACAAATTCGCTCAGCCACTGGGCCGGGCCGGCGCGGACGTGGGTCGAAACCTGCAGCAGCTGTTCCGCGAACATCCCGTGCGCCACTACCACGCCGGCAACAGCGCCGCAGAACTGGGCCACCGCGTAGAGTCCCGCCACCTTCCAGGACTGCTGTCGGCGGAGCGCCAGCAGAAGACTGACAGCCGGATTGAATTGCGCGCCGGAAACGGGACCCAGGGTCACGATGAGCACGTAGAGGCCGGCGCCGGTCGCGAGGCTGTTGGCGAGCAGGGCAATGGCATCGTTCCCGCCAGCCAGGCGCTCGCCCATGATCCCCGAGCCCACCACGACTGCCAGCAGCAGCGCGGTGCCGAGGAACTCCGCAAGTACCTCAGCTTTCATCGACCCGGATTGCGCCAATCTCCCGCACCCGGTTCTGGAGCGACAGCCGGTCCAGTGAGCTGATCCTGAGGTTCACGAAGATCCTGATGCGGTTCTCGAGTTCGCGGAACGCCTTCCGGAACGCCAGCCACTTCGCGGCGTCCGTCCCCTCCACCGCTGCCGGGTCGTCGACGCCCCAGTGGGCCGTCATCGGCTGGCCGGGCCAGAAGGGACACTGCTCGCCAGCCGCGTTGTCACATACGGTGAAGACAAAATCGAGGCGGGGAGCGCCCGGTGCCGCGAACTCGTCCCAGCTCTTGCTACGCAGGCCGTCGGTCGGCAACTGCATGTGCTTGAGAAGTTCCAGCGCCACGGGATTGACGCGGCCCGCGGGCCGGCTGCCGGCGCTGTACCCGACGAACCGCCCCTCGCCCCAGTGATTGATCAGCGACTCGGCGAGGATGCTGCGGGCAGAGTTGCCGGTGCAGAGGAACAGGACGTGATACTGGCGATCGGGCATGGCTGGAAGGATTACTGGCCCGTATTACGAAGGGATGACAGCGGGTCGCGGTCGCGCCTTAAGGCGCTCCTACAGGTCCGTTGGGTAGAAGGCGAACTCCCGCCAGCGTTTGCCGTCCCTGAACTCGTAGATGTGGAGCGACGTCTGGCGCACGGGCTTGCCGTTCATGTTGAGGGAATCGATCTCCACCTGCACGAGCGTGTTACCGACCATGCCGAGGCGGTGCACCTCCGAGTCGTTGGCCGTCCACATGGGCGACTCGAAGAACATCTTGAGGCGGGCCATGGTGGCCTCGCGTCCCCGCACCATCTCCTTCGGTCCGTCTTCCTTCACGGTGTACCAGCTGAAGTCCTCGGTGAGCGCCGCACCCGACGCTTCGACGTCGCGCTTCGTGAACGCCAGCTCCGAGTCGTCGATCATCTTCTGGTACCGGGCAGGAATCGTCCGGTACTGCTCGCCCCAGGTGTAGGTCTGCTCGGCGACGCTGGTCAGGGCTGCGACCGCGAGGCAGCCGGCGAGGAACCCGGCCAGTCCGGAACGCAGGGACCAACGGGCTGTCCGCGGGGTGGGAATCGACATGGTCGTGCCTTCCTCCAAGGGTGCAAAGCATTGGGCTGCGGACTACAGTAGCACCGGCGTTCGCCGGACAACATGGAGTCCACCTGATGTATCGGACTGGCACCTTTACCACGGCCATCGGCAGCATCCTGCGGGCGGGCCTGCTGGCCCTCGTCGCCATCGCGCTTCCGGGCCCAGCCAATGCCGCGGCCGAAGCCAGGGCGACTGCCCCGCCGATCGTCGTCGTCGGGGCCACGGCGAAGAGCTCCACCGAGATCATCAGGCAGGCACTCGCCGCGGGCCACGCGGTCACCGGCATCGCCCGGCGCCCCGCGGACGTGACCATCCAGGATCCGCGCCTCAGGGTCCTGAAAGGCGACGTCTACGACCTGGCGTCGCTGGAAGCCGCCATGACCGGCACGGAGGTCGTGATCTCGATGGTCGGCCCCCGGGTGGACCCCACGGACACCGCGGAAACGCCGCCGACCTTCGATCTCTTCACCACGGGCACGGCCAACATCATCGCCGCCATGAAGAAGAAGGGTAACCGGCGGCTGCTCGTGGCCAGCTCCCTCGGTGTCGAGGACGAGTTCCCCACGGTGAAGCCCGCGCCCGGTGATTTCCGCCTCGGCTGGCTGTGGAAGTCCCGCTACCTCTACAAGAACATGAAGGACATGGAGGGCGTCGTCCGGGCGAGCGGCCTCGAGTACGTCATCTTCCGGCCGCCATTCCTCGTGGAAGAGCCCGCCCGCCGGGACTACAAGCTATCCGTGAACGCCAGCTCGCCCAAGGGCACGATGCTGAGCTACGCGGATTTCGGCGGCTTCGTCCTCGGGCAGGTCACGGGCAACCAGTACCTGGGCTCCTCCGTCGGCATGTACACCGACCGCCAGCTGAAGTTCGGCGAGAACGCGGACTTCGAGAAACTGGCGAAGGAAGCCAAGGAAAAGTTCGACAAGGCCAACGCGAAGCAGCCATGAACATCAGCATCCGGCCCCTGGCCGTCCTCGCGCTTGCCGCGCTCGCACCGGCCTCCGGTCCCGCGCTTGCGGCTGGCGACGTGGAACGCGGCCGGGAAATCGCTGCCTCCTGTTCCGCCTGCCACGGCGCCGATGGCAACAGCCCGTCGCCCGCTTTCCCCGTGCTCGGCGGCCAGCACGCGGAATACCTGGTGCAGGCGTTGCTTGCCTACAAGGCGGGTACCCGGGCGGACTCCATCATGGGCGGCGCGGTGGCGACTCTCGACCGGCAGCAGCTGGAGGATGTGGCGGCGTACTTCGCCGCGCAGAAGGGTTTGACCGGGGGGCTGGCTGGCAACCCCCAGGCCGGCGTGCAGCCGCCACCCGGCGGCGGCATGACGGCCAGCCTGAGCACCATCGAGGCAGCCGGCTCCCTCGCGGAAATCAGGGCGCCTGCACCCTCACCGGTCGAACTCGCGGCCTGCCCGGGCAAGGGTTCTCTCACCCGGGATCGCGACAGCGACGGCCTCGCCGATGCCCACGATGCCGCCCCGAAGGACCCCGGCGAGTTCGTCAGGGACGCGGACGGCGACGGCTGGTTCGCCATCTGCAACGTGCAGCAGCTGCAGGCCATCCAGACCCTGGGCACCGGCGAAGGCCAGCGCACCACGCTGGACCTGGCAGTCCGCAACACCCGCCGCTACGAGCTGGTGCAGGACCTCGACCTCGGCGGCATCGCCAGCTGGACCCCGGTTGGCAACTGCGGCGTCGAGAAGAACTGCATGATCGCGCGCGACAAGTACGGCTTTGCGGGCGCACTGGACGGGAACGGGCACACCCTGCGCAACCTCACCGTCAGCCAGCCCGAGGGCGGCGGTGTCGGCATGTTCGGCACCCTCGCGAAGTCGGGCGTGGTCCGTAACCTGACCCTGGAGAATGCCCGCGTCAGCGGTCGGGGCGGCGTGGGCGCGCTGGTTGGCGCCAACTTCGGCTACATCGCGGACTGCCAGGCCAGTGTGCAGGTCGTCGGCCGGCTGGCGTCGGGAGGGCTCGTCGGCGGCCATGCGGGCCAGGTGGTCAACTGCCACGTGCGCGGCGAAGTGTCCGGGCAGGCGGCCATCGGCGGCCTTGCCGGCGACATGAACGGGGTCGTGCGCGACAGCTCGGCGGACGTGCGCGTGAGCGCCGGCAAGGGCGTGGGCGGCCTGGTCGGCCTCAACACCACCGGAAAGGTCCTGAACAGCCGCGCCACCGGCATCGTGTCCGGGGCAGACAATGTGGGCGGCCTGGTCGGCGTGAACACCGACGCGCTGGTCGAGAACAGCTTTGCCACCGGCGACGTGCAGGGCACCGGCACCAACGTGGGCGGCCTCGTCGGCTTCAACTCCCAGAGCCGCGTGCGCTCCAGCTTCGCGACCGGGGCCGCGACGGGCAAGCAGGCCGTCGGCGGCCTCATCGGTCGCAACAACGGCGCCGTACGCAACGTTTACTCCACGGCCGCCGCGGGCCTGATTGGCGACAATGCCGGCGGCAGCATCGATTCCACCCCGTGACCCCGGAGCACCCATGAAGCGCAGTTGCACGACACTCCTGGCCGGCCTCTTCCTGGTCGCCGGCGGCGCGCAGGCGGACACCGCGAAGTACACCAGCACCGTCAAGCCCTTCGCGAAGGGCGACATCCTGGTCGCCGCCACCATCATGGACAACCCCACCGACGATCATGGCGGCACTGGCCGGCTGATCCAGTACGACGAGAACCTCAGGCCGAAGGGCGAGCTTTACCTGAAGGGCACCCGGCACAAGGTCGGCGGGCTCACCTTCGCGCCGGACCGGACGCTGTGGGCCTTCTCCCAGCTGACGCCCGCGGTCGTGGAGATCGCCCCCACGGGCATCCAGAAGCCGGTACGCACCTTTTCCGACCGCATGTACTCGAGCGTGACGTTCGGCCGGGACGGCAGCCTGTACTTCGGCGAGCACATGATGGGCACCCAGACGGGGCACCCCTCGGTGACCACGAAGTTCCGCATCCTGCCCGGCCGGGACGTGATCGGTGACGGCCACGTCTTCCGGCACAGCCCCGATGGCAAGCTGCTGGACGAATACCCGACCCAGGCCAATGGCGGCATGTTCGGCTTCCTCGCCGTGACCAGCACGGTGCTGGCCGACGACGACACCCGCATGATCTTCGTCTCCGAGACGGGCAAGCGGGTGATGCAGTACGACCTGAAGAACCGGAAGCAGCTGCCGGACCTCGCGGACTTCGCCACGAACCCGGACGTGCCCATGGTACTGGTGATGAATCCCACGCCCGACGGCCAGCTGCTGATCAGCACGGGCAAGGGTTTCCTCGTGATGGATCCGAAGTCCGGCGCCGTGCTCCGCAATTACCCGCTCGAGGGCATGGGCTGGGCCGCGGTCAATTCGTCCCCCGACGGCCTGTTCGCCATCATCGGCAACTTCTTCACCGGCGACATCGTCAAGGTCCGCCTCTCCGACGCCGCCATCGTGGCGCGGAACAACATCGGCCAGAAAGAGTCCCTGTCCGGCATAGCCCAGTTTCCAGGATGAACACGCCCATGAACCGACCCGATTCCACCCTCAGCCGGCGCCAGCTCCTGGCCGGCGGCACCGTGCTGGCCGCAGGCGCTGCGCTCGCGGCCTGCAGCGGCGGCGAGGACCAGCCCGTCGTCCGCCCTGAAGGCGTGCCCCTGGGTCCCTATGGCGCCGAGTCCACGGCGGAACAGGTCGTCGAAGGCATCAACCTCACGGGGAAGACGGCGCTCGTCACCGGCGCCAACTCAGGCCTCGGCTACGAGACCATGCGCGTGCTCGCCCTGCGCGGGGCCCACGTCATCTGCGCCGCGCGCACCCTGGAGAAGGCCGAGCAGGCCTGCGCGGGGATCCAGGGCCGCACCACGCCGGTGGCCATCGAACTGACGGACTTCCCCTCCATCGTCACGGGCACGGACGCCGTGAAGGCGCTCGGCATGCCCATCGACATGCTGGTCCTGAACGCCGGCATCATGGCGCTCCCCGGGCTGGAGCAGGTCTATGGCCTGGAGAAGCAGTTCGTCACCAATCACCTGGGCCACTTCATCGTCGGCAACCGGCTGCTGCCCCAGGTGCAGGCGGCACCCCAGGGCCGGGTCGTGGTCCTCACCAGCAGCGGTTACCAGTGGGCGCCCGAGGCCGGCATCGAGTTCGACAACCTCTCCGGCGAGCGGGACTACAACCCGAACAAGATGTATGGGCAGTCCAAGCTCGCCAACCATCTCTACGTGCGACAGCTGGCGAAAAACCTCGCCGGCACCACGACCACGGCGAACTCGGTGCATCCCGGCGTGATCATGACCAACCTGGGCCGCAGCTTCCCCCAGTGGCAGCAGGTTGCCGCGAAGCTGATCGGCTGGACCTTCATGAAGAGCGTGGAGGCCGGCACGGCCACCACCTGCTACGTGGCCACCGCGCCGGCCCTGGCCACGGTGAGCGGCTACTACTTCGCGGACTGCAACCCGGAAGTGCCGGGCGGCCAGATGCAGAACGACGAACTGGCCACGAAGCTGTGGCAGGTGTCCGAAGAGCTCACCCGGCCCTACCTGCTCGCATGAACCGCCGGGACCTCCTGCTGCGCGGCTCAGCCGCCATCGCCACTGGCGCCCTTGCCACCTCCGTGGCCGGCTGCGGCCGGGCCGACGTGGTGCGGCCCGAGGGCGTGCCGCTCGGCCCGTTCAACGCGGATTCCACGGCGGAGGAAGTCACGGCAGGCATGGACCTGTCGGGAACGACCGCCCTCGTCACCGGCGCCAACTCCGGCCTCGGCTACGAGAGCATGCGCGTGCTGGCCCTGCGGGGCGCCCACGTCATCGGCACCGCGCGCACGCTGGAGAAGGCCACGGAGGCCTGCTCGTCCGTGCAGGGGCGCGCCACGCCGGTGGCCCTGGAACTCACGGACTTTGCATCCGTCGTGGCCTGCGCCGCGCAGGTGACGGCGCTCGGCACGCCCCTGGACATCCTGCTGTGCAACGCCGGCGTGATGGAAGTGCCGACCGCCGAGCAGATCAACGGCATCGAGCGGCATTTGGTCACCAACCACCTGGGCCACTACCTGCTCACCCGGCGCCTGCTGCCGCAACTCGCGGCGGCGCCCCAGGGGCGGGTCGTGGTGGTCTCGAGCGGTGCCTACAAGCAGGCCCCGGCGTCGGGCATCGAGTTCGACAACCTGTCCGGCGAACGGGACTACGAGCCGCGCAAGGCCTACGGCCAGTCGAAACTCGCCAACTACCTGTTCGTCCGCGAGCTGGCGCGGCGCCTGGAAGGCACGCGGGTCACCGCCAATGCCCTGCAGCCCGGCGTGATCATGACCAACCTGGGCCGCTACCTGCCCTGGTACCAGCTCGTCACGGCGAAGCTCTTCGGCTGGACCTTCATGAAGAGCGTCGAGGCGGGTGCGTCGACCCAGTTGTACGTCGCCACGTGGCCGAAGCTTGCCGGCGTCAGCGGCTATTTCTTCAAGGACTGCAACCCGTTCCTGCCGGGCGGGACCATGGAAAACGACGAACTCGCGGCGAAGCTCTGGACGGTGTCCGAGGACCTCACGCGACCCTACCTGGAGAAGGCGACATGATGTTCAACACGACACGGCGCCGGCTGCTGCTTGCCGCCGCGCTCGTCGCGCTGCCGCTGGCCGGGGCGCAGGCTGCCGGGCCGGAGCGCACGGTGCTGGTCACCGGCGCGAACCGGGGCATCGGCCTCGAGTTCGTGAAGCAGTACGAGGCGCTGGGCTGGCGGGTCATCGCCACCACCCGTGACCCGGCCTCGGCCGGCGACCTCAAGACCTTCGCCGCCAGCCACCCGAACGTGCTGGTCGAAAAGCTCGACCTGCTGGATCACGCCGGCATCGACGCGCTGGCCCGGAAGTACGCCGGCCAGCCCATCGACGTGCTGGTCAACAACGCGGGACTGATGCAGGGTCCGGACAAGGGCCAGATGGTAGGCACCATCGACTACGCGGAATTCGACCGCTTCTACCGCACCAACGCCATGGGCCCGCTGAAGGTCTCCGAGGCCTTCTATCCCAACGTGAAGGCGGGCAAGCTCAAGGTGATGGCGGCGCTGACCACCGGCAAGGGCAAGCGGGGCATTCCGGTCCCGGGGTTCACGCTCTACAAGACCAGCAAGGCCGCCCTCGACGCGATCCAGCAGGAGGTCGCGCTGCGCTGGAAGAACCAGGGCATCAAGGTGGTCACCCTCAATCCCGGCCGGGTCCTGACCCACGGCGAACCGGCCAGCCCGGGGCAGTCCACGGTGAGCGCCGGGGACAGCATCCGGGGCATGATTGGCGTCATCGACAAGCTCACCATGGAGCAGAGCGGCCAGACCATCCAGTGGGACGGGGAGCGGCTCGAGTAACGCAGGAAGGACACCCAGGAGAATTGGCATGAAGAACGCAGTGCGATTCGTCGTGATGCTCGCCCTGGCCTGGCCCGGCCTCGTGCTGGCGGCCGGGGACCCGGGGACACCCTGGCACCAGGTCAGCGAGACGGGCCGGCGCGCCACCAGCCCGGAAATCGCGGTGGGCCCGGATGGCGCGATCAACGTGGTCTGGCTCGACCGGGGCCTGACCGCCGAGCGCCCCCCGGAGAAGCCCCGCAAACCGGGCGAGCACAGCCACCGGTCCGAGACCGACCTGCAGTTCACGCGCTCCACCGACGGCGGCCGCACCTGGTCGAAGCCCGTGCGGGTGAACACCGTGCCCGGCTCGGTCTGGGGTTTCGCCGTCAGCAAGCCGCGGATCGCGATCGGCAAGTCCGGCACCATCCACGTGTTCTTCCCCGGCAACGAGCGCTCGCCGGTGACGAAGCTCGATGTGGTCACCGCCCGGTACACCCGCTCCACGGACAACGGCCGGACCTTCGAGGAGGCCCGGACGATCAATCGGCCGCCCGATTTCGACCGTACCGAAATCCTGGGCGAAGGCCTTTCCGCCACGTTCTCCTTCGGCACCATGGGCGTCGCGCCCGACGGCACCGTGGTGGCCCTGTGGCAGGACATCGGCGAGATGCAGAAGACGGCCGATGGCGCCAACGCGCACGTCGCCATCTCCACCGATGACGGCCGGACCTTCAGCACCGAGCGCGCGGCCATCGCCAACGACGCGGTCTGCCCTTGCTGCCAGCTTACCGTCGCGTTCGGCGGCGACGCACTGTTCCTGGGCTACCGCAAGCTCTACGACGACGGCCGCGACAGCACCGTGGCCCGGTCGACGGACAAAGGGCGGACCTTCTCCAGCGAGGGCCGCGTGCCGATCGGCAAGTGGAAGATCGACGGCTGCCCGCTGAAGCCGACCGAGCTCGCCGTGGACGGCCCGCGGGTGTACGCCGCCGCCTACACCGGCGGCGTCGAGCCAGCGGGCGTGTACCTGTCCCGCTCGATGGATGGAGGCCGCACGTTCAGCGGCAGCCAGCTGGTGCACCCGGGCGCGCCCTACTCCGACGCGCCGGAGATGACGGTGGGCCCGGACGGCCTGCTGCGCATCGTCTGGCAGGCGAAAATGGGCGGGCCGCGGCGCCTGTACACGGCCCAGTCCGGTAACCAGGGTGCGGCACTGTCTGCGCCGGTCGAAATCCCCACGCCGCCCGGCAACTCGGCCTACCCGGCCAGCGCCGTGGCCGGTGACGGCACAGTGCACGTGACGTGGGAACAGGAGGGGGAACTGGTCTTCGTCACCACGCTCGGGACGGCGGCGGCCACCGCCAGCCGCTGAACCTCCCACTCGCGGAGGCTGCTTATGTGCCATCGCCGCCCCCGGTGACCGGGGGCGGCGGATACTCGGGGCAAACCAGAACAGGGATCAACCCTGCATGCGCCCCGCCCTGCTCCTGCCCGTCCTGCTGCTGGCCTCGTCGTTCGCCACGTCCGCCGCCGCTGCAGCCACCTGGCAGCTCGCCGCCGGCCCCACCCGCTCGGACGGCAGCGCACTGGAAATCGCGCGGGCCACGGGACGCTGGGAAACCGCCCTCGGCTACGTCTCGGGGCAGGAAGTGACGGTCCGCACCCTGCAGGACACCTGCACCGCCGGTGCCACCGGACCCGAGTGCAGCACCCTGGCGTCAACCGCCGAACGCCCCGTGGCGAGCTATGGTTACCTGAGCGTCCAGCGGAAGTTCGCCTTCCGCCGCGACCGGGCGCTGCAACCGGTCGTCGGTCTCGGCATCGTCGCCAACAGCGATACCAACGCCTACGTGTCCTCCGCGCTGACCTTCTCGCTCTCCGCCGGCCTGCGGCTCGGCGAACGCTGGACGCTCGAATGGCGGCACTTCAGCAACGCCGGGCTGGAGCAGCCGAACCTGGGGCAGGACATCCTGCTGATCCGCGCCAACTTCCGTAGCGCCAGCCCGTAGGAGCGGCTTCAGCCGCGACCGCGCGTAACCCGCGACCGTATGCCGCCGACTACCCTGTCGCGGCTAAAGCCGCTCCTACAGGCCGAGGGCGCCCGGGTTCATCAGGTTCTGCGGGTCGACGCTCGTCTTCAGCTCGCGCAGCAGCCGCGCCGCCTCCGGATCGCGCCCGACCATGTAGGGGTAGCTCTTGCCCACCTGCATGTGCACGGCGCCCACCGAGGCGAACAGCTCGGCAATCTTCTGCCGCAGCTCGCGCACCAGCGCGCGGCCTTCCAGGTTCTCCGGGTATTCGGGGAGCATCTTGAGGTAGTCCTGGGGCAGGAACCGCTTGTGGAAATTCGTCCGGCTGTCTTCCCAGTAGAACACCGGCTCGTAGAGGAACGCGTGGGTGTTGATGGTCATGTACATGGTGCCCTTGTCCACCTTCGCCTTCCGCATGCGCTCCGCGTTGTCCGCGTACAGCTTCTGCAGTTTCTGGTGGAACTCGTGGGTCTTCGAGAACGGCATGATGCCGTGCTGGGGCACCCAGCGCTCGCCCTTGGGCCCGAGGATCGGGTACAGCGGGATGAAGGGCATCGCCCGGATCACGGTTGGAATGGTATTGGCCGTCTCGGTGCCGACGCCCTCCATTGCCTGGCGGAGCAGCGCAAGCTTGGCATTGACCTCCGCCTGGCACACGCCCTCGACGGTGTAGTGGGCCGAGTAGTTGTGGCCGGCGAGGAAGCGCTTGCCGGCAGCGGCCATCTTCACCAGCTTGAAGACCGCCTCGACGGGATTCCGGGAGGTCTTTGCCACCGCCCAGGCGGCGCCGATGGCGTCGCTGGCGTCGGTGCTGCTCATCTGGCCCTGCTGCAGCCTGGGGTCCAGGCCGAAGTTGTCGGCAACCACGCCCTCCCGCGCCGCCGCGGCCATGCCGCGCGACATGTTCTCGAAGGTGTCGAAGCCGAAGGACGCCGCGCCGAAGAATGGCGGGCTCTTGATGAGCTTGAGCGTGATGCGCGCCTTCACGCCCAGGGCGCCCGCGTCGCCGGTGAAGAGCCCCGTCAGGTCGGGACCGTACCAGCGGAAGAACGGCGCGCCGTTGGCCGCGGCCCGGGAACTGGTCTTCAGGATCCCGCCATTGGCCAGCACGATCTCGAAGGCCAGCACGGCGTCGGCGGACACGCCGTAGTTGCCGGAACCCAGGCTGGCGCTGTTCTGGGACATGGAGCCGCCGACCGTGGCCTTGATGCCGGAGAACGGGCCCCAGAAGCTGGTGCGCAGCCCCTTCGCCTTGAGCGCCTGCCATAGGTCGTTCCAGGCGATGCCCGGCTCGACGGTGACGTACATGTCGCCCTCGTTGATCTCGATGATGCGGTTCAGCCGCCCGGTGTCGAGCAATATCGAGTTGCTCACCGTGGGCAGGTAGCCGTCCGTGTAGGAGGCGCCGCCGCCCCGGGGAACCACCGCCACGCCGCTGCCCGTTGCGGTCCGCACGACCTTCTGCAGCTCCTCGATGGTGCCGGGCTGGACCACGGCAAGCGGCACCTTGAGCTGGTTGTAGACGTCCATCGCGTAGAAATCGCGATCCGCCTCGCTGGTGAGGACGTGGGCCTGGCCCACGATGCCGGCGAGGTCGGCCAGCAGGTTGCTGGAGGGCATGGGATTGGCGGACATGGCGTGGACTCCTGGAGGAAGCCCCGCGATTATAGATCGGGTCCTGAAGGAGATGCTGGCCGCCGGGCAGTGCCGGCAGGGGGAGTGCTAGGGCTCGGTCGCTATCACGTGCACGGTGCCCGAAGCGTCCCGGTACTTGAGCTTGTTGTCTGCCTGGTCCACGTACAGGAAGACGCCGCCGGCCGGCGTGGCGGGGGCCGGTGCATCGCTGAGGTACACCACGCCCTCCTTGTCGACGCTGTGCACCGGGGCGCCGTCCTGGGACTGCACCTCGAACACGGGGACGGACATGGACCCCTTGCCCCGGGCCACCAGGGCCTTGACGTTGCCGGATGCGTTCTGGGAGCCAAACACGCCTATGGCGGAGTTGTCGTCGACCCCGCCCACGGCAATCGATCCCGAGGCGTTGCCGCCGAGCGGATTGCGGTAGTAGCGGAAGCCGTTGGTCCCGCCAATCTGGAAATAGGCCTGGGTCTTCGTCACGGGAAAGATCGAGAACGTGTTGGGCACGCCATCGTAGCCGAACTGGATCACGCCCGGCTGGCGGCTTTCGGGCTGGGTCAGCAGGCGAAGCACTGTGCCCTGGGTCGGGTCCGGGCCGAAGAGCGCGAAGCTGTTTCGCGTGATCTCCGCGTTGATCTCCCGGGTATTGGCATCACCGAAATTGATCATCGGCGTGCCACCCAGGAAAGTGTTGTCGAGCTTGCGGGTCTGGCGGTTGAAGCTGAAGAAGAGCGGCCGGATCGGCGGACCGCCCAGCCCGTCGATGTACTGGATGTAGATCTCCATCTTGTTGTCGCCGTCGGCCACCCAGTAGTTGCCCTCGATGCCGAGGGACAGTCCGGGTTCACCGAAGAGGTAGGGCACGCCGTCCTTGGTCTGGTTGTAACCAAACAGGATCACCGGATCCCAGGTGGATCCCCAGAGGTTGTCGCCGTAGTCAATGGCAAAGGGGCCGTTCTCGGGGTGGTCGGCGCTCCAGAGCAGGTCCTCGGACCGGGCAATGGGCGCCTGGAGCAGCATCGCGGCGGATACCAGGGCCAGCAGGTGGCTGGCAGCACTTGGAAAGTAACGCATACCGGGAACCCCACGTTCTGGGAGGAATGATGGTCCGGCTTCATCATGCGGCCCGCTGCCGCGAATGGGAAGCCGGCCTGGCGGACCCCGTGCTACGGTTATGTTCACTTCCTCATCGCACCGGAAAATCCAAGCCATGCGCCCCATCGCCCTGTTCATTGCCCTCGCGCTCCTCGCGGCCCCCGGCCTCCAGGCGGCCGAGGACGCCTCCCCCTTCACCGTCCTGATCACCGGCGCCAACCGGGGCATCGGCTACGAACTGGCACGCCAGTACGCCGAGCGCGGCTGGACTGTCATCGCGACCGCGCGCCAGCCGAAGGAAGCCGCCGACCTGCAGAAGCTGGCGGCGGAACGGGACAACGTCCGCATCGAGAAGCTCGATGTCACCAGCGACCGTAGCGTCCGCTCGCTGGCCGCCCGCTACAAGGGCACGCCGATCGACCTGCTCATCAACAATGCCGGCATCCTGGGGGACACCACGGCCCAGAAGTACGGCACCTACGATTTTGACGTGTACGACGAGGTCGCCGACGTCAACCTGAAGGGCCCGCTGCGCGTGGTCGAGGCCTTCATGGACAACGTGGCGGCCAGCCGCCAGAAGAAGATCATCAGCATGTCGAGCGCCGTCGGCTCGATCGAGATGACCTTCGGCGGCCAGGTCTTCTACCGGAGCACGAAGGCGGCACTGAACATGGCGATGCGCACCCTGTCGAAGGAAGTGAAGCGGGACCCGGACCCGAACCGCAAGGCGCTGATCTTCGGCATGATCAACCCCGGCATCGTGGACACCGGCTTCGCCAAGAACGTGCCGGTGCCGATGATCACGGCGCGGGAGTCGGCGGAGAAGTGCATCGCCGTCATCGAGAGCTTCACTGTAGAAAAATCCGGCACTTTCCTCGACTACAACAAGGGCACGAAGCTGCCCTGGTAATTGCCGTTTACATAAGCCCGGAAACCGCACAGACGGTGTAACCGGTGCAACTTATGATGAATCGTGTTTTGTCGATTCATCATTCCAGTGGCGGTGTTCGTGTTGCTCGGCGGCACGGCGCTCGCAGCGCCCGGCCTCGATGCCCGGCCGGCCAACACCACCTGCCTGGCGCCGGTTCGCGCGGTTGGCGCCGGATCCGTGTCGGCCGACTGGCTGAACGCCGATGTGGGCGCGGTTGCCACCGCCGGTTCCTTCACCCGTGCGGGCACGCTGTTTACCGTGCGCGGCTCGGGCGCCGACATCTGGGGCGCGGCTGACGAATTCCAGTTCGCGCACCGCCTCCTCACCGGCGATGGCGATGTCATCGCCCGCGTCACCGGCCTGACCAGCACGGATCCCTGGGCGAAGGCCGGCCTGATGATCCGGGAGTCGCTCGCTCCGGGTTCGCGCTTCGCCCTCATGATGATGACCCCCGGAAGCAACGGCGCGTCATTCCACTACCGCACCACCACCGGCGGCAGCGCGGCGCCCAATAACAGTGCCGACCAGGTCTCAACCATCCCCCGGTGGCTCAAGATCAGCCGCCGTGGCAATGCTGTCAGCGGGTATTCCTCGACCAACGGCACCACCTGGACCCTGCGCGACAGCGTCACGCTGGCATTGCCGGCCACCGCTTACGCCGGACTCGCGGTGACCAGCCACAAGGACGGCACCCTGGCCACCGGCACCTTCGACAGCGTGCAGGTCGTACCGGGCGCCGGCACGGCATCGGCACCGACGTCGATGTCCGTCGAGGACCCGTTCCCCACCACTCCGGCCTTCACCCAGCCCACCAAGCTCCTGCAGGCGCCGGGTGACGCGGCCCGCTGGTTCGTGCTGGAAAAGACCGGCCGCGCAAAGGTGTTCCGGACGGACACGCCGGCGACCGTCAGCACCTGGCTGGACTTCAGCGCGAAGGTCAACACCAGCTCCGAGGGCGGGCTGCTCAGCCTGGCCTTCCACCCGCTGTATCCCGCCCGTCGCGAGGTCTTCGTGAGCTACACGACAGGCAGCCCGATGCAGCTCGTGGTCTCGCGACTCCTGCTGAACAACGTGACGACGCCGACCGTCGTGACGGAACAGATGCTGCTGACGGTCAGCAAGCCCTGGGACAACCACAACGGGGGCGACCTGGCCTTCGGTCCGGACGGCCACCTCTACATCTCCACCGGTGACGGCGGCAGCGGCGGCGACCCGAACGACTACGCCCAGAACAGGACGCGCCTGCTGGGCAAGATGCTGCGCATCGATGCCTGGGACGCCACAGGGTGGCCCGCCCCGCGCTACCGCATCCCGCCCGACAATACCTACGCCGGCAATGCCCTCTGCGGCCCCGCCACCAATGCCGCCGCCTGCCCGGAGCTCTACGCGTGGGGCCTGCGCAACCCCTGGCGGTTCAGCTTCGATGCATCCACCGGGTCGTTGTGGGCGGGCGACGTGGGCCAGAACCTGCGCGAGGAGATCGACGTCATCACCCGCGGCGGCAACTACGGCTGGCGCTGCCGGGAGGGCATCGCGGCCTACAACACCGCGGGTTGCCCGGCCTCCGGCCTGATCGAGCCCGTCTTCGACTACACGCACACGAGTGGCAACGCCTCGATCACCGGCGGCTACGTCTATCGCGGCAACGGCATCCCCGAACTCCGCGGGCGCTACGTCTATGGCGACTTCGCGTCCGGCCGCATCTGGGCGCTGAAGGACGATGGCGCCGGCGGCTACCAGACCGACCAGCTCGTGGACACGGCGGCCGGGATCTCGAGCTTCGCCGCGGGCAACGACGGTGAACTGTACTTCAGCGACTACTCCACGGGCCGGCTCCAGCGGCTGAAGGGCTCCGGCGCCGTCGTCCTGAGCGACGTGGTGCCGGACGACCTCGCCGCCACCGGCTGCGTGAACCCGTCCAACCCGCGGCTGCCGTCCGGCGGCGCCATTCCGTTCGCCGTCAACTCGCCGTTCTGGGCCGACGGTGCCACCAAGGCGCGGCACCTGGCAGTGCCCGATGGCACGAAGGTCACCGTTACCGCGGGCGCGGACTGGCAGTTCCCCGCCGGCTCCGTGCTGATGAAGACCATGGAACTGGCGGGCAAGCCCGTCGAGACGCGCCTGCTGATGCGCCACCCGGACGGCGGATGGGCCGGTTACACCTACGAGTGGGACGCAGCGGCCACCAGGGCCACCCGGGTCCGTGGGGGCAAGACGAAATTCATCAACGGCCAGGACTGGATCTACCCGAGCGAGGGCCAGTGCCAGCAGTGCCACACGACGGCAGCGGGCATCAGCCTCGGGCCCGAGACCGGCCAGCTGAACGGTGACCAGCTGTACCCCGCCACGGGTCGGCTGGCGAACCAGCTGGAAACCCTGAGTCACATCGGGCTGATCACACCCGCCATCATCAATCCCGCGAGCTCGCCCCGGATTCCGTCCCCGACGGATACCTCACTCGGCCTGGAACTGCGGGCCCGGGCGTACCTGCACTCGAACTGCTCGAACTGCCATCAGCCGAACGGCCCGACGGGCATGAACATGGACCTGCGCTACACGCTGCCCCTGTCGATCACCTCGACCAGGACGTGCGACATGCCACCCCAGGCCGGCGACCTCGGGATTGCCAATGCGCGCCTCATCGCGCCGGCAAGCCCGTCCCGGTCCATCCTGTTGCAGCGCATGCTGCGCCGTGATGCCCACGGCATGCCCCCGCTCGGTTCCGCCCTGGCCGACGCGGCTGGCGCGCAGCTGATCTCGTCCTGGATCAGCCAGATACAGGCCTGCGATGCTGGTGGTGGTGGCGGCTGCCACGCTGCCGACGGGTCCTTCTGACGGCGCCGCTTCGTTCGTCCTAGCTGCGCGGTCCTTCCACGACTGAACGCACGGCATCCTTCAGGTGGATTTCCTGCTGGGGAATCGCCAGCACCACGCCTTCCTGGCCAAAGACCCGGTACAGGGTGCAGTTGAGTTCGTGGAGCACCAGCCCCCGGTTGGCCGGGTCCTCGATCCAGCACAGCATCTCGAACTCGAGCCCCGAGCTGCCGAACTGGCGGAGCCGCATGCGGGGTTCCGGCTCGGCGCAGACCTGGCGGTGGCCGTTGGCGGTGGCCAGCATGAGGGCCATGACCTGGTCGATGTCGGAGCCGTAGGCCACCGAGATCGGGACGCGGAGCCGGTACTTGCGCTGGGGGCTGCCCGACTCGTTGACGATCTTGGCCTTGCCCATCACGCCGTTTGGAATGCTCACCTCCACGTCGTCCCGCGTGAGCAGCCGCGTGCTGCGCAGGCCGATGTGCGTGACAGCGCCCCGCTCGCCCGTGTCCAGCACGATGTAGTCGCCAATCCGGTACGGCTTGTCCGTGAGGATGGAAATGCCGGCGATGAGGTTGCCGAGCGTGTCCTGGGCCGCAAAGGACAGCGCCAGGCCGAGGATGCCCGCCGACGCCACCAGGCCGGTGACGTTCACGTCCCAGGCCAGCAGGATGCCGTAGACGCCGGCCAGCCCGAGCATCACCACCATCGTGTTGCGCATGAGGGTGGCCGTGGTGGGCTGGGCGAAGGCCGGCACCGGCTGGCGGCGGCCGAGCGCCGCGAGGATCACGCCCGTGGCGCGGACCCCGAACACGACCCAGATCAGGATCAGCAGGGTGTCCACGATGGCGTCGAGCCGGCGCTCGGCGCCCTCGCCAAGCTCGAAGGCGGAGAGCGCGATCAGCAGCCCGAGCAGGAGGATGGACGAGAAGACCGGCTGGCGCGCCGCCCGGACCAGCTGCTCGCCAGCCTGGGCCGGCCACTGGCGGAAGGCGCGGCGGAGCAGGACCCCCGCCACCAGGTCCACGGCCACGGCGACGACCAGGAAACCCGCGACCGCCGCGAGAATCTGCAGGACGGGCGCCGGGCCCAGGAAAGACAGCTTGCCGGCAAGCCAGTCACTGAGTTCCTGCATCACGTCCTCCGCACGCCGGGGCTGGCAGTCTAACTCGCCACGCCCGGGCCCTCGACATAGCGGGCCGGCGCGCTCGCGCGGGCCAGCGAGTTCCGGGCAGCCCATTCGCCCTGCGGGTCGGCAGCCCCCAGCCAGACGAAGTCCCCGCGCAGCCAGGCCGCGACCGGCACGCCATTCCGGTACAGCACCCGGTTCCGGAGCAGTGCCGGCACCTTGTCGCCCGGCGTGACGATGCCCGTGAGGTTCAGCGGATCGGCTGCCGAGACGATCACCTGGCTGTCCCGGTTACCGGCGTGCCGCACCTCCCGCAGCCGGTCGACCGCGTCGGGCAGCGCGAACTGCTCGCCCCCGAAGCCCGCCACGAAACGCCCGCCGCGGATCTCGCCCCGGGCCTCCAGGCGCCGGAACGCATGGGCCAGCTCGCGCCAGGGCGGCAGGAAGCGGGCCTCCCGCTGCAGGACGGAGCGGAACACGACGCCATAGCGCTCGAGCAGGACCCGCGCCACGTGCTCCACGGCGGCGGTCTTCAGCTTCGCGGCCTCACCACTGGCGGCCGCCGCCTGCAGCGGCGGCATGACCAGCGACCAGCGGCCCGCGGGTGGGGGCACCGGCCGGGACCAGGGCCGGCGCGCGGCTTCCCGCCGGAGCGCCGCCGGCACGAGCAGCGTGCGCAGCCCCGCGAAGCCATCCCCCGTCACCAGGCCCGCGGCGATGAGCTCCCGGAGCGCCGCTTCCACCCCATTGGCGGCGATCCCGGCCGCCCGCACCAGGTCGGGGAAGAACACGGCGCCGCGGCGCTGCAGTTCGAGGTGGAGGGCCTGCGCCCCGGACGACAGCGTCGCCGCGGCGTCACCCGCCGGCAGGAGACCCTGCCAGAGCTCCAGGTGCTGCCGCTCCAGGAACAGGATCGGCGTGGTGCGGATGGGACCCTGCCGCCGTTGTCCCGGGTCCGGGGACGGCCGCAGCCAGAGGAATTCGCCACCCGCCAGCAGCTGGTCGAGAGCCCCGGGCTGGAAGTCACGCAGCCGGGCCGGCAGCAGGCTGCCCTCCCAGGCGGCGGCCGGCGCCTGGAACCCGGCGAGGCGGCGAAGCGCCGGGCGCAGGGGCTCCGGCCCCGCCGGCTGCCCGTCGCCGAGCTGGTGCCAGGCGAGGACGAAGCGCATGTAGGCGGCCGGGCTCACCGGTTCCACCGAGCGGCGCAGCGTCGTCAGCGTGTAGCGGTGGATGCGGGCCAGCAGCCGCCGGTCGCACCACTCCTCCGCGGGCGCCGGGCTGCTGAAGCGGCCCCGCATCGCCTGGCCCTGCACCTCGAGCGCGAGCAGTGCGATCTCCGCATCGGCGACGGGCACGCCCAGCGGCGCGGCCAGCGCGGCGGCGGTCACCGGGCCGAGCGTCTCGAGCCGGCTGCGCAGCAGTTCGCGCAGGGACTGCTCCCGGCTTTCGGCAGCGCTGCGCCGGCCGGCGTGGGCCGCGTCGATGGGCGGATCGGCCAGGAGGTCGGGGCGGACGAGCTGCAGCTGGGCCAGCCGCTCGGCACCCACCCACAGGGGCTGGCCGCCCGGCGCCGCCACGACCGTCGCGCGGCGGTCGGCCAGGAGCGGCCGGAGCAGCGCCGCCCAGGCGAGCTGGTCGGCGGACCGGATCTCGGGCACCGCCAGAAAGCCGGCCAGGGTCAGCGCGTCGTGCAGTTCGTCCGGCGTGCGGGCCTCGGGCCAGGCCTCCATGCAGACCTGGCGGATCGCCTCCGGATCCAGGCGGCCGATGGTGGCGGCCTCCTCCGGATCGAGCAGGTTCCGCGTACGGATGGCCCGCGTGCGGCGCTCCTCGGCGGGCGCGTCGTCGAGGAACGCATAGGGCCGGGCGCTGATGATCTCCTGGGCCAGCGGCGACGGCGTCGCCAGCTCCCGCGTGAGGATCTCCACATGCCCGGCGGCCAGGTCCCGGAGCAACGCTTCCAGGCCGCTCACGTCCATCAGCTCGTTCAGGCAGTCGTCCAGGGTCTGGTGGACCAGCGGGTGATCAGGCACCTGCCGGTCGCCGGCGATGTTCTCCGCGCAGGCCACCTGGTCGGGGAAGACCAGGGCCAGCAGGTCGTCGGAATCGCTGCGCTGGAACTGGGGCGGCACCCTGCGGCCGTTGCGGAAGCGCCGGATCGCCAGCGCGGTGGTCGCAACCCACCGCCAGCGCGTGGGAAACATGGGCGCCTGCAGCGTCGCCTGGGTCAGGACGTCCCGCACGGTCTCGGCACGCAGGTAGCTCCGGATTTCCTCCAGCGGAAAGCTGTGGGTCGGACCGAGCGACAGCACGATGCTGTCCTCGAGCGCGGCGGCCTGCAGCTCGAAGTTGAACTGCCGGCAGAAGCGCTTGCGGAGCGCGAGACCCCAGGCCCGGTTCAGCCGCGAGCCGAAGGGCGAGTGGATGACGAGGTGGGTGTCCCCCACTTCGTCGAAGAAGCGCTCGAAGATCAGCGTGCGCCGGGTGGGCAGTACGCCGAGCGCCGCCCGCGCCGTCGCCAGGTAGCTGGTCAGCTGCTCGCTGGCCGCGACGGGCAGGCCGAGCGTTACCTCGAGCCAGGTGCGCACGGCTGCCTCGCCATCGGCGAGCAGCAGGTCCACGTGTTCGCGCAGGCGCGATACCGCCACCGAGAGCTCGTCGGTGCGGCCCGGCGCCTCGCCGAACCAGAACGGGATGTTGGGCGGCTGGCCGTGGGCGTCTTCGACATACACGCGCCCGGTCTCCACCTTCCGGATGCGGTAGGACGTGTTGCCGAGCTGGAAAATGTCGCCCGGCACGCTCTCGAAGGCGAAGTCCTCGTTGAGCGAACCAATGGGCAGGCTCTCGGGCAGCAGCACCACGTCGTAGTCGAACTGGTCCGGGATGGTGCCGCCGTTGGTGATGGCGGTGAGCCGGGCGCCGGGACGGGCCCGCAGGCGCTGGTTCACCGCGTCGTAGTGGATGTGGGCGGCACGCCGCCCGCGGGCCGTGTTGTAGCCGTCGGCCAGCGTGTGCACCACCGAGTCGAAGGCCTCGCGGGTCAGGTCCCGGTAGGGCCAGGCGCGGCGCGCCAGGTCGTAGAGGTCGCCGGTGCGCCACTCCGCCATCGCGACCTCGGCCACGATCTGCTGGGCCAGCGCGTCCAGCGCGGCGCCCTGCAGCCGGATGGCATCCAGTTCCTCGCGGCGCACGGCATCGAGCAGGGCCACGCATTCCACCAGGTCGTCCCGGGACACGGGAAACAGCCGCCCCTTGGGAAGGCGGTCCACGCCGTGGCCCGAGCGGCCGACCCGCTGCAGGAGCGTGGCGATGCTCTTCGGTGAGGCAATCTGGCAGACCAGGTCCACGTCGCCGATGTCGATGCCGAGTTCCAGCGAGGCGGTGGCCACCAGCACCTGCAGCTTGCCGGCCTTCAGGCGCTCCTCGGCGTCGAGCCGGTGCGCCCGGGCCAGGCTGCCGTGGTGGGCGGTCACGGCGTCCTCGCCCAGGCGCTCCGCCAGGTGCCGTGCCGCCCGCTCCGCCAGCCGCCGCGTGTTGACGAAGACCAGCGTGGTGCGGTGCTCGCGCACCAGCTCCGCGAGCCGGTCGTAGATCTCCGCCCACACCTCGTTGGCCATGACCGGCGTCAGCGCCGTCCGGGGCATCTCGATGGCGAGGTCCCGCTGCCGCGTGAAGCCGGCGTCGACGATCTCGCAGGGCTCGTCCCGCCCGCCCACCAGGAACTCCGCCATCCGCGCCATGGGCTTCTGGGTGGCGGAAATGCCGACGCGTACCAGCGGGAGGGGGCACAGCGCCGCGAGCCGCTCCAGGGACAGCGCCAGGTGGGCGCCGCGCTTGGTGTCGGCCACCGCGTGCAGCTCGTCCACGATCACGGTGCGCACCGTCCGCAGCATTTCGCGGCCCGAGGCCGACGTGAGCAGGATGAACAGCGACTCCGGGGTCGTCACCAGGATGTGGGGCGGCGTGCGCCGCATGCGCGCCCGCTCCACCTGGGGCGTGTCGCCGGTGCGCACCGCCGTGCGGATTTCCGCGTGGTCGAACACCGACAGGCGCTCGCGGATGCCGGCCAGCGGCTCGTCCAGGTTCTTGCGGATGTCGTTCGACAGCGCCTTGAGCGGCGACACGTACAAGACGCGGGTTTCGTCGGGCAGGCCACCGCAGGCGGCGCCCTCCTTCACGAGGGCGTCGATCGCCGCCATGAATGCCGCCAGGGTCTTGCCGGAACCGGTGGGCGCGGCCAGCAGCGTGTGCCGGCCGGCCCGGATCGCGGGCCAGGCCCCGGCCTGGACGGGCGTGGGAGCGCCGAAACGGGCGCTGAACCAGCCGGCGACAGCCGGGTGAAATTCAGTCAGGGGCATGCCCCGACTATAGAGCAGGAGCGCCGACCGGCGCGACCGGCGGCGCGGCGGTCAGAACCGCCAGCCGACCCCGAAGCTCACGACCGGGTACAGGTCGTACTTGTCCACGTCGTCCTCCAGCTCGGCCTCTTCCTCGTCGATGGCGGCCTGCAGCGCGGGCTCGTCGCTGAGGGTGCCGCCCGTGGACGTCATCTCGATGTCCGGCGAGTCCTGGAAGAGGATGCCGAGGTCGAGGCTCCAGTTAAGGCCGCCACCCGCCTTGCCCCAGACCCAGCCCGCGCCGAGGAACGGGGCGGAGCTGCCCAGGTCGGCCGTGGCGCTCAACGTGCCGACCTCGGCTTCGGTGAAGGTGATGCCGCCGATGTCGTAGGTGCCGCCCGGACCCGGCTGACCCACCGCGTCCAGGCCGTTGTCCGTCGCGAACCAGCCACCGCTGACCCGGAACGCGCCGGCGAAGGGATGCCAGTCGACGAAGACGCCCACGTTGGACAGGTCCAGGTCGCCGTCGTACTCGATGCCGCTCTCCTCCCCGTCCTGGTCGAGGGAGAAGGCGTAGCCGCCGAGGCGGACGCCGAAGCGGTCGTTGAACGCGTACCCGGCCTCGGCGCCGAAACCGAGCGTGCTCGCGCTGGCGCCCAGCGAAAAGTCGCCGGCCTGCGCCGGCATCGCGCTGCCCGCCAGCAGCAAGGTCATGAGGATCCTGTTCATCCGCCCGCTCCCACGTGTGCCCGGTGGGCAGGTTCCGGGATTCGGGCCGGGAGCGCCGTGACTGGCGCCACAGTTGCAGCGGCGCTTCCTACCGACCGTAGGTGGCCATCAGTTCCGCCACACCCAGCGTGTTCGCCTTCACGTTGAACCCCACCATCGCCGCCGTGGCGCCGGCCGGCAGGTCGAGCTTGTCCACCTTCAGGGCGTGGAGCCGGAAATAGTAGCGGTGGGGTTTGTCGCCGGGCGGCGGGCAGGGGCCACCGTAGCCGGGCGCGCCGAAGTCCGTATTGCCCTGGGTAGCGCCGGCGGGCATGAGCCCCGCCTTCGGGTCGCCCGCCCGGGCCGGGAGCGCCTGCAGGTTGGCGGGCAGGTTCCAGACCACCCAGTGCCACCAGCCGCTGCCGGTGGGCGCGTCGGGGTCGTGGACCATCAGGGCGAAGCTCTTCGTGCCGGCGGGCGGGTTACGCCAGCTGAGTGAAGGCGACACGTTGCCGCCGGTGCAGCCGAAGCCGTTGAAGACCTGGGCCGCGCCGATCGCCTGGCCCGGGATCAGGTCGGGGCTGATGAGGCGGAAGGTGGTGTCCTCCGCGTGGGCGGCGCCAAAGAACAGAACAAGAGTGACGATGACGAAGCGCATGGAATCGGTTCCTGTAGGAGCGGCGACCGCCGCGACCGAACTTCTGTATACCAGATGAACGATCGCGCCTGAAGGCGCTACTACAGCTGCAACTCTGCACGATTGCAGAAATGCCCGAGCGCCGCCGGATTCGCCAGCGCCTCCGTATTCCCCGGCGGTTCGCCGTGCACCACCGCCCGCACCGCCAGCTCCGACACCTTGCCACTGCGGGTCCGCGGCAGATCCGGCACCTGCAGGACTTTGGCCGGCACGTGACGCGGCGACAGCGATGTGCGCACCGCGCCCCGGATCCGGTCAGTGAGTTCCGCATCGAGCTGCCGGCCACCGGCCAGTACCACGAACAGCACGATCCGCTCGTCGCCCTGCCAGCGCTGGCCGATGGCGAGGCTCTCCAGGACCTCGGGCACTGCTTCGACCGCGCGGTAGAGCTCGGCCGTGCCGATGCGCACGCCGCCGGGGTTCAGCACCGCGTCGGACCGGCCCTGGATGATGAAACCGCCCGATGGCGTGCGCTCCGCGTAGTCGCCGTGGGCCCAGACGCCGGGGTAGCGCGCGAAGTAGGCGCGCCGGTAGGCCACGCCGTCCGGGTCCGCCCAGAAGCCAACGGGCTGGGACGGGAACGGCCGTGTGCAGACCAGCTCGCCCCGCCCCTCCGGCAGCGGCCTGCCCTGCGGGTCGAAGATCTCCACGGCCATGCCCAGCGCCGCGCACCGCAGTTCGCCCCGGCGGACGGGCAGCAACGGGCTGGCCTGCAGGAAGCAGGCGACGATGTCGGTGCCGCCCGAGATGGAGGCCAGCTGCACGTCCGTCTTTACGGCGTCGTACACGTAGTCGAAGGTTTCGGCGGCCAGCGGCGAACCGGTGGAAAGGATGGTCCGCACCGACGCAAGGCCGCAGGTGTCCCGCGGCCGGACCCCGCTCTTCGCCAGTCCGGCCAGCCAGCGGGCGCTGGTGCCAAAGACGGTAATGCCCTCCTCGTCCGCCATCCGCCACAGCGCCTGGTAGTCCGGGTGGGTGGGCGATCCGTCGTAGAGCACGAGCGTGGCGCCGCTCGCCAGGCCGCTCACCAGCCAGTTCCACATCATCCAGCCGCAGGTGGTGAAGTAGAACAGGCGGTCGTCCCGGTGCAGGTCGGTGTGCAGCAGGTGCTCCTTCAGGTGCTGGAGCAGCGTGCCGCCGGCGCCGTGCACGATGCACTTGGGCGCGCCCGTGGTGCCGGAGGAGTAGAGGATATACACGGGATGATCGAAGGGCGCGGCGTGGAACTCGAGGGGCACGAACGTGGCGGTCAAGTCCTGCCACGGGAGACTGCCAGGCAGATCGCCGACCCCGACGACGGCGACTTCGCCGGGCAGTTGCGCCGCGATCTGCCGGACCGTGGCCGTGGTATCGATGCGTTTGCCCGCGTACCAGTAGCCGGCCGTGGCGACGAGCACCTTCGGTGCAATCTGGCCGAACCGGTCGACGACCCCCGACGCGCCAAAGTCCGGCGAGCAGGAGGACCATAGGGCGCCCAGGCTCGTGGTCGCCAGCATGGCGATCACGGCCTCGGGCCCGTTCGGCAGGAAGGCCGCCACCCGGTCACCGGGACCGACGCCGAGCCGGCGCAGGCCGGCGGCCGCACGGGCGGTCTGCTCGTGCAGCTCGCAGTAAGTGAGCTGGCCCCGCCTGCCCTGCTCGTCGCGCCAGACGATGGCGACGTGGTCATCCCGGAAGCGCAGCAGATTCTCGGCAAAGTTCAGCGTGCCGCCGGGGAACCAGCGGGCGCCGGGATTGCGGCTGCGGTTGTCCAGCACGGCGCCCGGCGCGCGGCGCCAGCGGAGGTCGCAGAATGTTGCCAGCTCGCCCCAGAACTCGTCGGGCGCATCGACGGACCAGCGGTGGAGGCTGGCGTAATCCGGCAGCGGGATGCCGTGGCGGGCGGTGACGCGGTGGATGAAGCGGGTCAGGTGGGCGCGGCGGACTCTGTCCGGATCAGGCCGCCAGAGAATCCCGCTGGTCATGAAGAAAATGGGGACAGATTTATTTTCGCCGGGCTTCGGCTCCGAGGAAACACATCAGAGAATAAATCTGTCCCCATTTCCCTACCCGCCGATGTAGTACATCTCCACTTTCTCGCTGGCCGGGGACCGCGCGCGCAGCTCGCTGTAGCGGTCCTCGCGGCGGGACCAGACACCGGTGATCAGTGCGCGGAGCTGGTCGTCGTCGAGGCCGGCTCGCAGCGGGCCCTTGAGGTCGGTGCCGCGGGACGCGAACAGGCAGGTGAAGAGCTGGCCGTCGGACGACAGCCTGCCCCGGGTGCAGGACCCGCAGAAGGGCTCGGACACCGACGAGATAAAACCGACTTCGCCGGCGCCGTCGTCAAACCGGTACCGCTCGGCGACCTCGCCGTGGTAATTCGGCCGCACGGCCGTCAGCGGCCAGCGGGCGGACAGCATCGCCAGCAGTTCCCGGGACGGCACCGTGTCGCTGGCCCGCCAGTGGTTGATGGTGCCCACGTCCATGTACTCGATGAAGCGCACGATCACGCCCGTGCCGCGGAAGTGCTCCACGAGGTCCACCACGGTGTGCTCGTTCACGCCGCGCTTCACCACCGCGTTCACCTTGATGGGCGTGAGGCCGGCAGTGATCGCCTCGTTGATCCCCTCCAGCACCTGGGCCTTGCTGCCCCGGCCGCCGCTCATCTGCAGGAACACGGCGTCGTCGAGGGAGTCGAGGCTGACGGTGACCCGTGAAAGCCCGGCCGCCTTCAGCGCCGCGGCATGCTGGGCCAGGAGGATGCCGTTGGTGGTCAATGCGATGTCGTCGATCCCCGGCACGCGGGAGAGGTCGCCCACCAGCTCCGCGATGTTCGGCCGGAGCAGCGGCTCGCCGCCCGTGATGCGCAGCTTGCGCACGCCTAAGCCGGCGAAGATGTGGGCGAGGCGCAGGATCTCCTCGAAGGACAGGCGCTCGCTGCTCTTCAGGAACTCGAAATCCGGGTGGTACTTGTCCTCGGGCATGCAGTAGGGGCAACGGAAGTTGCACCGGTCCATGACCGAGATGCGCAGGTCCCGGAGAGGCCGGTCAAGGCGGTCTGCCATCGCGGGCAGGTCGTCCGCGCGGTGGATCTGAATGTTCTTCTCGGACATGGGGCGATCGTAGCAGAGGCCCCCGGGACGGCATTGACATCGCTCATCCCGATATACTCCGGTGATGTCCGCGACCATGCAGGCTGTCGAGATTTCCGGGGCCGGGCCACCCGAAGTGCTGCGGGTCTGCACCCGCCCCGTGCCCGCGCTCCAGAACGGCGAAGTGCTGATCCGCGTTGCAGCGGCCGGCGTGAACCGGCCCGATTGCCTGCAGCGGGCCGGCGGCTACCCGCCCCCGCCCGGGGTCTCCGATCTGCCGGGCCTGGAAGTCGCCGGCACCGTCGTGGCCGTGGCCCGGGGCGTGACGAGCCCCGTGGTGGGCGACAGGGTCTGCGCCCTCGTGGCGGGTGGCGGCTACGCGGAGTTCTGCGCGGCGCCCGCGGTGCAATGCCTGCCCGCACCGGCGGCGTTCAGCGACGTCGAATCCGCCGCGATTCCCGAGACCTTCTTCACCGTGTGGACCAACGTCTTCGAGCGGGGCCGGCTGCAGCGGGGCGAATCACTGCTGGTCCACGGCGGCGCGAGCGGCATCGGCACCACGGCGATCCAGCTGGGCGCGGCATTCGGCGCCCGGGTCTTCGCCACGGCGGGCAGCGACGAGAAGTGCGCGCTCTGCTTCCAGCTCGGCGCGGAACTCGCCGTCAATTACCACACCCACCAGTTCCTCGACGTGTTCCAGGCCGCCACGAAGAAACGCGGCGTGGACGTGATCCTGGACATGGTCGGTGGCGCCTACCTGCCCGACAACCTCCGCCTGCTCCGGGAAGACGGGCGCCTGGTGTACATCGCGGCCCTTGGCGGCACCAAGGGCGAGCTGAACATCAGCCAGGTGTTCCTGAAGCGTCTGACACTGACGGGCTCCACCCTGCGCAACCGGCCGATCGCCGAGAAGGGCCGCATCGCACGCGCCCTGCACGAGGCGGTGTGGCCGCTGCTGGAGCAGCGCTCGATCGTGCCCGTGATCCAGCACGTGCTGCCGCTGGCCGAAGCCGTGCAGGCCCACCGGATCCTCGAGGCCAACGAGGCGATGGGCAAGGTCGTGCTGCGGATGACGGACAACCCGTGAGCACGAAGGCGCTGCTCCGGCGCTTCGACACCTGGCGCGGCGAGGGCCGCTTGCTCGTGCTGGCCACCGTCGTCGCCACCGCCGGCTCGACCTACACCAAGGCAGGCCATCGCATCCTCATCGCCGACTCGGGCGACTACCAGGGCCTGGTAAGCGGCGGCTGCCTGGAGGGGGACCTGGCCGCTCACGCGAGGGAAGTGATCGCGTCCGGCGATGCCCGCGTGATCACCTACGACCTGCGGGGCGAGAACGAGGAGCTGTTCGGCCTCGGCATCGGCTGCGACGGACTGCTGCGGATCCTGCTCCAGCGGCTGTCACCGGACGACGGGTACGAGCCCTTCGCGCACATCGCGGGGATCATGCGGGGTGACACGCCCGGCCACTGCGCCATCGTTCTGGCGGACCGGGGCGAATTCCGCACGGGGGACACCCTGTTCGGCGCCGCGGCTCCGGTGACCGGCGCCGCGGACGACGTGCTCCACTCTGAACTGCGGCCCCTGCCCCGCCTGCTCGTGCTCGGCGCCGGGCCCGATGCCTCTCCCGTGGTAACACTGGCGGACCTGCTCGGCTGGCGGGTCACCGTGGTGGATCACCGGCCCGCGTACCTGGAGCGGCCGGCATTCGCCGCGGCGGATGAGCGCATCAGCGCGCCGGCGGCTGCGCTTGCGACACAGGTCACACTCCCGCACTTCGCCGCCGCCATCGTGATGAGCCATCACCTGGCCACGGATCGCAGCTATCTGGCGACGCTGGCCGCGAGCCCCATTCCTTATATAGGGCTCCTCGGCCCGCCCGGCCGACGGGACAGGCTCCTCAGGGAACTGGGCGACTCCGCCGCCCCGCTCGGCGATCGCCTGCGCGGCCCCGCCGGGCTCGACATCGGCGCGGACTCGCCCGAATCCATCGCGCTGTCGATACTCAGCGAAATGCACGCCATGACGAGGAGCCGCTGATGGCCGGTGCCCGCCGGCGCATCGATGTCGCCGAGGCCGACGCGCTGATCCGGGCGCGGGTCCAGGGCTGGGGCACGGTGCGCGTGCCGCTCGACGCGGCCCAGGGCGAAGTCCTCCGGCAGGCGATCACCGCCGAGCGGGACCAGCCGCCCTTCGACCGGGTCACGATGGACGGCATCGCCCTCCGGCACGGCGCCTTGGCGGCGGGCCTGCGGGACTTTCGTGTGGCGGGCACCCAGGGTGCGGGGAGCGCCCCCGTGCCGTTGCCGGACGAGCAGAGCTGCGTGGCCATAATGACCGGCGCCGCGCTGCCAGCCGGGGCCGACACCGTGGTGCCGGTGGAGCGCATCACGCGAAACGGCGACACCGCCACCATCGAGGCGGGGTACCAGCCGGCCGCCGGCCAGTTCGTGCACCGGCGGGCGTCGGACCACCGGCAGGGCGACACGCTGCTGACTCCCGGCACGCTGCTCGGCGCACCGGAGATGGCGATACTCACCGTCGGAGGCGCGGACACGGTGGAGGTCGCACGGCGACCGTCCATTACCGTCGTGTCGACCGGCGACGAACTGGTGGACGTGGGCCTGCCGCTCGCGCCGACGCAGATCCGGGCGTCCAACGACCGGGCCATCGCCGCGGCGCTGGCAACCCGGGGTTTCATCGACTGCGACCGGCTGCACTTGCCGGACGACCGCGCCGTTCTCGAAACGGCGCTGGGCGAACTGCTCGCGGAGCAGGACGTGCTGATATTGACCGGCGGCGTGTCCATGGGCGAATTCGACTACGTGCCCCGGGTGCTGCAGGACCTGGGCATGGAACTGGTCTTCCACAAGGTACTGCAGCGGCCAGGCCAGCCGCTCTGGTTCGGCGTGTCGCCGGCGGGCAAGCCCGTGTTCGCGCTGCCGGGCAACCCCGTGTCGAGCCTGGTGTGCCTGGTGCGTTACGTGGCGCCGGCGCTGATGGCCGGGCTCGGCGCCGTGCGCCGTCCCGACATGGTGGTGCGCCTCGCGCAGCACGTGCGCTTCGAACCGGACCTGGCCTACTTCCTGCCGGTGAACCTGAGGTATGGCGCCGACGGCGAGTGCCTTGCGACGCCGAAGCCCACCAACACGTCGGGGGATTTCGTGGCGCTGGGCGGGACCGACGGCTTCGTCGAGCTGCCGCGGGGGATGTCGGAATTCGCGCCGGGCTACACCGCGCGGTTTCATGCCTGGTAGGCCGGCCGGGAACATCGGCCGCCGCTCATGCTGCGAGCAGCAGATATGTGGCTGCAGGCTCACGGACTTCCCAGCGCTCGATCCAGTACTCAGCCAGCCGACTGGTGTGCGCCACCGCGACAACAACGCGATCAGTGGGATCCGTCGTGTAGACCAAGCAATACGGAAAGCGGGGAACCAGCCGCTGCCGAACACCGGGCCGGATCAACAGCCCGGCATGGGGGAAGACCACAATCTGATCGATGAGCTGGTAGACCGCCACGAGGAATCGATCACCTGCGCCTGGAGCCAGGCTGTTGTAATGGTCCGCAGCGCGGACTAAATCATCCTGTGCCCTGGGATCGATTCGCACGAGCCACCTTCAGCCTCTCCTGAATACTGGCAAATGCCTCGGCAACGGGGACCGGCTGACTCTGACCGTCGCGAATCCGCCGGATGCGCCGGTCGATCTCTTCCAGCCAGGACTTCTGGATCTCGGCACTGGCAAAGCCACCGAATTCCCCGCTGGTAGCGCCATCGGCCTGGTCGAGACTTTCGATCAGCGCCTCGATGAGGCGCTCGCGGTCCTCAACCGGCAGCTTCAGCGCCTCGGCCTCAATGCGTTCGAGTTCGGCATTCATGGCTGGACTCTAGCAGCAGGTAGCTTTGGGACGTCAAGGGCCATTTCGGCCGCTTTGGCCGGGAAAGGGCGGCGGTCGCGGCCGTCGCCGCTCCTACGTTCCCAGCACCCGCCGCGCGGCCGTGTACTCGTACCCCAGCGCCGTCGCCACCGCCTCGTAGGTGACCTTGCCCCGGTGGATGTTCAGGCCTTCCAGCAGCCCCGCGTCGTCCAGCAGCGCCTGCCGGTAGCCCTTGTTGGCCAGCGCCAGCACGTAGGGCAGCGTCGCGTTGTTGAGCGCGAAGGTGGACGTGCGGGCCACGGCGCCGGGCATGTTGGCCACGCAGTAGTGCACCACGCCCTCCTCCACGTAGGTCGGCTTGGAGTGGGTCGTTGCGCGGGCCGTCTCGAAGCAGCCGCCCTGGTCGATGGCCACGTCCACGACGACAGAGCGGTCCCGCATCTCGCGGACCATCTCCCGGCTCACGAGCCGCGGCGCCGCGGCGCCCGGCACCAGCACGGCGCCGATCACCAGGTCGGCCTCCGCCACGTAGTGCTCGATGGCCTCGACGGTGGAATAGATGGTGTTCAGCCGGCCGCCGAACTGGAAGTCGAGTTCCTTGAGCCGCGGCAGGGAGCGGTCGACGACGGTGACCTGCGCCTCCATGCCCATGGCCACGCGGATGGCGTTGGTGCCCACCACGCCGCCGCCGAGCACGACCACGTTGGCCGCTTTCACGCCCGGCACGCCACCGAGCAGGATGCCCGCGCCGCCGGCCTCGCGCTCCAGGCAGTGGGCGCCCGCCTGCACGGCCATCCGGCCGGCCACCTCGCTCATGGGCGAGAGCAGCGGCAGGCTGTTGTTGGGGCCCGTGACCGTCTCGTAGGCGATGGCGACGACACCCGACTTGACGAGGCTCTCGGTCTGCTTCGGATCCGGCGCCAGGTGCAGGTAGGTGAACAGCACCTGCCCGTCCCGCAGCAGCGGGTACTCGCTGGGCAGCAGCTCCTTGACCTTCACGATCATCTCGGCGCGGCTGAACACCTCGCCCGCCGAACCAACGATGGTCGCGCCCGCCCGTTCGTAGTCGGGGTCGCGCATGCCGATGCCGGCGCCCGCCTTGCTCTGCACCAGCACCTGGTGCCCGTGGAAGGTCAGCTCGCGCACGCTGGTGGGCGTCAGCCCGACCCGGTGTTCGTCCTGTTTGATCTCGGTGGGTACGCCGATAAGCATGGAAGTCTCCTTCAGGCGACGGCCCGGAGGGCCTTGCCAAGAACGTCGATGATCTGCCCGATCTGGGCCTGTTCAATAACCAGTGGCGGCGTGAGCGCGATGGTGTCGCCGGTCGTGCGCACGAGCACGCCGTTGGCAAAGCAGTGGCGGAACACGTCGAGTGCGCGGAGCGACGGCTGGTCCTTCCGCGGCTCGAGTTCGACGGCGCCCATCAGCCCGATGTTGCGCACGTCGATGACGTGGGGCGCGCCTTTCAGGCTGTGCAGCGCGTCGGCGAAGGCCGGCGCCAGGGCCGCGGCGCGCTGGAACAGGCCCTCGTCCCGGTACACGGCCAGCGCCGCAAGCCCGGCCGCGCAGGCCAGCGGGTGCCCGGAGTAGGTGTAGCCGTGGAAGAACTCGATGGCCTGCTCCGGACCGGCCCCGGAACTGACGCAGGCCTCGTAGATGCGCCGGTCCACCAGCACCGCGCCCATGGGCACGACGCCGCTGGTGATGCCCTTGGCCACGGTCATCAGGTCGGGCTGCACGTTGAAGGTCTGGGACGCGAAGGCCGCGCCCGTGCGGCCGAAGCCGGTGATGACCTCGTCGAAGATCAGCAGCAGGTTGTGCCTGTCGCAGATCGCCCGGATTCGTTCCAGGTAGCCCTTCGGCGGCAGCAGCACGCCGGCCGAGCCGGAGACGGGCTCGACGATGACGCCGGCAATGGTGCTCGGGTCGTGCAGGGCCACGAGCCGCTCCAGCGCGTCGGCGAGCTCGGCGCCGTGGGCCGGCTGGCCCCTCGAGAAGGCGTTGCGCGCCAGGTCGTGGGTGTGGGGCAGGTGGTCCACGCCGGGCAGCATCGCGCTCGCGAAGACCTTGCGGTTCGCCACCATGCCGCCGACGGAAATGCCGCCGAAGCCCACGCCGTGGTAGCCCCGTTCCCGACCGATGAAGCGGAAGCGCTGCCCCTCGCCCCGGACCCGGTGGTAGGCCAGCGCGATCTTGAGGGCGGTGTCCACCGCTTCGGAACCGGAATTGACGAAGAACGCGTGGCCCAGGTTGGCGGGGGCCAGCTTTACCAGCTGGTCTGCGAGCTCGAAGGCGCCGGCGTGGCCCAGGTTGAAGGCGGTGGCGTAGTCGAGCCGGGCCACCTGCTCCTGGACGGCCGCCACGATCCGGGGGTGGCAGTGGCCCGCGTTGACGCACCAGAGGCCGGCGATGCCGTCGAGGATCTTCTGGCCGTCCCGGGTGGTGTAGTACATCCCGGCAGCGGATTCGAGGAGCAGCGGGTGCTGCTTGAAGTACCGGTTGGCCGTGAAGGGCATCCAGTAGGGCTGGAGGTCCGGCAGCGGTGTGGGGGTAACCATGAATCCACACTACCGTACTTTCCCTGAGAGGCACAATTGAGGCTCCCATTACGCCGGAGCCCCGCTATGATCGGGTCATGAAGCGGATGCCGACCATCAAGGCCGTCATGTCCCCGTTCCCCTACTCGGTGGACGCGGGAGCCTCGGTGGCCGACGCCCTCGCCTTCATGCGGGAGCACCGCATCCGGCACCTGCCCGTGACCCAGGGTGGCGAACTGATCGGCAGCGTGTCCGACCGGGACATCAAGCTGATCCTGGGACCCGACTTCGCGAACCCCAGCGAGCACGAGACCCTGGTGGCCGACGCCATGGTGAAGGACGCCTACATGGTGGACATGGAGGCGCGCCTCGACGACGTCCTGGCCCATATGGCGGAGCACCACCTGGGCTCCGCCATCGTCACGCGGCGCGGCAAGCTGGCGGGCATCTTCACCGTCACCGACGCCTGCCGGCATTTCGCCGAGTTCCTGCGGGAGCAGGTCCGGCGCTCGGGCGGCGACGACGCGGCCTAAATTCCGGTCGGGCGGGTATCATGGCCCCATGGACAAGCCCCGCGAATTCCTGCCCCTCTCTATCGCCGTGCTCACCGTGTCGGACACCCGCACGTTCGAGACGGACAAGTCCGGCGCACTGCTGGTCGGCCGCCTCGAGGACGCGGGTCACGTGCTCGGTGACCGGGCCCTGGAGCCCGACGACATCTACCGCATCCGCGCCACCGTCTCCGCCTGGATCGCCGACCCCGGCATCCACGTGATCATCACCACCGGCGGCACCGGCGTCACGGGCCGCGACGGCACGCCCGAAGCCATCGAACCGCTCCTCGACAAGGTGATCGAGGGCTTCGGCGAGATGTTCCGGCAGATTTCCTGGGAGGACATCGGCACGTCGACCCTCCAGTCCCGCTGCCTGGCCGGCGTGGCGAATGGCACCTACGTGTTCTGCCTGCCCGGCTCCAGCAACGCCTGCGCGACCGGCTGGGACCAGCTCATCGCTTCCCAGCTGGACTACCGCACGCGGCCCTGCAACCTGGCCGAGCTGATGCCGCGCCTCAAAGAGGTATGAGGTCCCCGTGGCCGCCCTGCAGATCCACCAGATCCCCTGCCTGCAGGACAACTACGGCTACCTGATCCACGATCCGGAGTCCGGCCTGACGGCGTCCATCGACACGCCCGACGCCGCCGCCATCGGGCGCGCGCTGGCGGAAAAGGGCTGGAAGCTCGACTACATACTCAACACCCACCATCACGCCGACCACGCGGGCGGCAACCGGTTGCTGAAGACGACGACGGGCTGCGTGATCGTGGGCTGCCGCGCCGACGCGGCGCGCATCCCGGGCATCGACGTGCTGGTGGGCGACGGCGACACGTTCGCCCTCGGCAGCCACGTGGCGCGGGTGATCGATACACCGGGCCACACCGTCGGCCACATCTGCTACCTGTTCGACGCGGACCGGGCCGCCTTCGTCGGCGACACGCTGTTCTCCATCGGCTGCGGCCGGCTGTTCGAGGGCACGGCGGCGCAGATGTGGACGTCCCTGCAGAAGCTGCTGGCGCTGCCCGACGACACGCGGGTGTACTGCGCCCACGAATACACGCAGAGCAACGGGCGCTTTGCCGTGACGATGGAGCCGGGGAACGCGGCGCTGGCCGCGCGCGTGGCCGAGGTCGCGGCGCTCCGGGCCGCCGGCCGGCCCACGGTGCCGAGCACCATCGGCCGGGAGAAGGCCACCAACCCGTTCCTGCGGCCGGCGAGCCCGGAACTGCGGGCCACGCTCGGCATGCCTGCCGCCCACGACTCCGACGTGCTGGGTGAAACCCGGCGCCGAAAGGACAGGTTCTAGATGCAAGAGGAAGTTGCCGTCCAGTGCCCCCACTGCGGGGAGACCATCACACTGCTGCTGGACCTGTCGGAGGGCGACCAGTCCTACGTGGAAGACTGCGCCGTGTGCTGCGCGCCCATCCTCGTCAACTTCTCCGTCGACGAAGACGGCGGCCTCTCCGACATCTCGGTGGATAGAGAGTAGGAGCGGCTTCAGGCTGTGAAGACGGCCTGGTGATCCCGCACGAACTGCTCCAGCGACGTCGGGGCCTTCCCGGTGAGGTTCTTCACGTTCTCCGTCAGGTGCAGCGGCTGGCCGTCCGCGATCTCCTGGAAGAGCGCGCACACCGCGTTCAGGTGCCACTCGTTCGTCAGGAAGCGCGCGAGGGTCTGCCGGTAGGAATCCATCGGCACCGGCACGTAGGTGATGGTGCGGCCGAGGGCCGTGCTCATGCGGGCGGCGGCATCGGCGAAGCTCAGCACTTCCGGCCCGGACAGCTCGTAGGCCTGGCCGGCGTGGCCCGTGCCCGTCAGCACGGCGGCGACGCAGGCGCCCACGTCCCGCGTGTCGATCATCACCGTCTTGCCCTGGCCCATCGGCAGGAAGAACTTGCCCTGCTCCTTGATCGTGCCGCCGCTGCCGAGGAAGTTCTGCATGAAGAAGTTGGGCTTGATGTGCGTCCAGTCGAGGCCCGACTGCTGCAGGTACTGCTCCGACGCGTAGTGGATCTTCGCAATCGGCACCTTGGCGGTCGGCGTCGCCTCCATGGAGGACATCTTCACGATGTGCTTCACGCCGGCCTTCTTGGCCACGTCGACAAACTGCTTCTCGATGTCGAGCTGCTTCTCGCCGTTGGGACACACCATCAGCGCCTTGTCGACGCCGGCCATGGCCTGCTCCAGCACCGCCTTGTCGGTGACATCACCGATCACCAGGTCGACGCCCGCGGCCTTGAGGGCGGCGGCCTTCTCGGCGTTGCGGACGATGGCGCGGAACTTGATGCCCTTCTTCAGGAGGGCCTGGGCGGACGCGCCGCCGGTCTTGCCGGTGACGCCTGTGAGCAGCAGCATGATTATTCTCCGGGGGGAATCTGAAAGCGGCGGCTAGTCTAGCGGATCAGGCCCCCGCCGGTCCGCCTCGAACAGGCTCTCCAGCTGCACAGCGGACGCCTTGCTGGTGGCCAGGAACTTCTCGTCGTCGTCCCGGATGGCGAACTGGTCGGCCAGGGTGGCCTCGTCGTGGGCCCGGAACAGGGCCACGCTGCGGCGGGCGGCCTCGGGCGCGTCGCCGAGCCACTCCAGGATCTCCTCCGCCATCTCCAGGCTGGAGACGTAGGTCTCCCGCATGATGTAGGGCACGCCGAGCTCCATCATCCGGAAGGCGTGCTGCCGGTTCCGGACCCGGGCGAAGACCTTCACGTCGGGGAAATGCAGCCGGGCAAACTCGGCGATCTTCACCGAGGCGTCCTGGTCGTCCACCGCGATCACCAGCACCTCGGCCTTGTCCACCTGGGCGGCCCGGAGCATTTCCGGCCGGGACGCGTCACCGTAGAAGATCCGGTTGCCGAAGCGGCGGACGAAATCCACCTGGACCTGGCTGATCTCGAGGGCCGTGAAGGGAATGCCCCGGCCGCGGAGGATGCGGGCGACGATCTGGCCAAAGCGCCCGAAGCCGGCGATGACCACCCGGTGCTCCTCCGGCGTGACGTCGTCGTAGGCCGGCACGGCGGCAGGCGCGAACCACTTGCTGAACCAGCGGTCGTCGGCAATGAGCAGCAGCGGACTGAGGAGCATGGAGAGCGTCACCGCCAGCACCAGCAGCTCGGCCACGTCCCGGCTGACGAGCCCCGCATCGACGGCAATGGGAAAGAGCACGAAGGCAAACTCGCCGCCGGCCAGCGCCACCAGGGCGAGCGCCTTGGCCTGGGCGCGCAGCGGCACCGCGCCGACGCTCCCCAGGACGTAGAGCACCAGTCCCTTGGCCACCATCAGCCCGGCGGTGATGGCGAGCACCCTGAGCGGCGCGTCCGCCACCAGCCCGAGGTTCACCGACATGCCGACCGCAATGAAGAACAGGCCGAGCAGCAGTCCCTTGAAGGGCTCCAGGTCGGCCTCCAGCTCGTGGCGGTACTCGCTGTCCGCCAGCAGCACGCCGGCGATGAACGCGCCGAGGGCCATGGATAGCCCGGCGAGATTCACCAGCAGCGCGGTGGCAATCACCAGCAGCAGCGCTGCCGCCGTGAACACGTCCGGGATCCGCGTCTCCGCGACGATGCGCAGGATGGGCCGCAGCGCGTAGCGCCCCACGACGACGATCAGCACGACGGCACCCAGCGCGAGCAACGGGTTGACCCCCGCCTCCTCCGCATCCGCGGCGGCCGCGAACCCCAGCAGCGGCAGGAACGCCAGGGCCGGCAGCACGGCCAGGTCCTGGAAGAGCAGGATGCCGAAGGCCGCGCGGCCGTGCTGGGACGTGAGCTCCTTACGCTCCCCGAGCAGCTGCAGGACCATGGGCGTGGACGAGAGGCTGAGGCCGAAACCCGCCACGAGCGCCGCCGTGACGGGCAGCCCGGCGAGCAGTCCCAGCCCCGCCAGCACCGCCGTCGTGACGACCACCTGCGCGGCCCCGAGGACAAACACGACCCGGCGCAGCGCGAGCAGCCGGCTGGGCTGCAGCTCGAGGCCAATGACGAAGAGCAGGATGACCACGCCGAACTCGGCGAAGTGCAGGATGCTCTCCACGTCCTTCACGAGCCCGAGCCCGAAGGGCCCGATGAGCATCCCGCTGGCGAGATAAGCGAGCACCGCGCTTAGGCGAAACCGCCGGAACAGCGGCACGGCGATCACCGTCGCCGCCAGGAACAGCGCCACCTGGGTGAGCAGGCTGGTCACTGCCTAGGGCGCCGTAAAGCCGATCTTCTTGTGGCTGCCATCGCAGTAGGGCTTGTTCTGCGACGCCCCGCACCGGCAGAGGTACGTCTCCTCCACCTTGTTGATGGTCCGGCCCGTACCACTGACGATCTCCAGCGGCCCCTTGGCCTGGAGCGGACCGTTGACGATGGGCGTCAGGACCACGGGCCCGTTACGGACGGCCAGGGGCTTCGACTCCTGGGTGGCCGGCTCGCCGGTGGCCGCGAAGCCCGCACCCGAGTGGCTGCCATCGCAGAAGGGCTTGTTCTTCGACGCCCCGCAGCGGCAGAGCGTGGCCCGGTAGCCGGCCGGCTGCCCCGCGATCTGCAGGGGGGCGTGAATGGCCAGGGGCCCGTTTTCCCGGACGTGCACCGTATTGACCACCGGCCCGGTCTCCCCGGGCCCGCCGTCCAGCCGGTCATATTGAATGGCGCCGGAGGGGCAGTTGTGGGCCAGCTCGGCGACTTCGTCGGGGGTGGCCCGGTCCGGGAAGATCCACTCGCCCTGGACGTTGGGGACAAACACATCCGGCCGGCCCAGGACGCAGTTGCGGGAATGGATGCATTTTCCGGCTTCGAACCGGATGACGGCCCGCTTGCCGCGGGCCTCTTCGACCTTGGGGGGCATGGTGCTTTTCTCCCTATTTTTGCCCTGTAGGAGCGCCTTCAGGCGCGATCCAAAGACGTTTCACCCGAGTCTACCGCTTCCCATCCCTCCCGGATTGCCTATAATTCCGGCCCGCTATCCACGTTCCCCACACGAAACAACGCGCCCGTAGCTCAGTTGGATAGAGCGTCTGGCTACGAACCAGAAGGTCGGGAGTTCGAATCTCTCCGGGCGCGCCAATTCCCGTCGGTCGATACGAGACACACGGTTGACACCCTCTCCAGAGTGCATGGTCGGGGGCATACCCCGCACCCCTGCTGACGGTCTCTGATATCTTCTCGCGTCATCCAATGCCTGCGAGATGGGGACCATCCATGAACAGAATGCCTTCCCTCAAAGTTCCGCACAGCGCAGTGCTGACCGCAATACTGCTGCTGGCCCTGCCGGCATTCCCGACCGTCGCCGCCGATGAACCGCAACCAGCGGCAGCAGCCAGTGCATCAGCCACGGTGTACGCCCAGGGAAAGCCCTGGGACCAGTTCCTGTCCGGCACCCGGGCGCAGCGCGACACCTGGCTGAAAAATGCGGGGCGGGACGTACCCCCAGACCTGGTAGGGCGGCTCAAGCAGGCCGGCAACGGCCTCCGGCTCCTGGTCATCACGGCGGACTGGTGCGGTGACTCGGTGCACAGCGTGCCCTACATCGCCAACCTGGCCTCACGCGCCGGCATCGAACTGCGCCTGGTGGATTTCAAGACCGGCAAGTCGATCATGGAAGCGCACCGGACGCCCGACGGCCGGCCGTCCACGCCGACGGTGGTCCTGCTTCGTGGCGACCAGGAAGTGGCGGCGTGGGTGGAACGGCCGGCTTCATTGCAGTGGTGGTATCTCGGCGCTGGCAACCAGATCAGCGATGCGGAGCGGCTGGAGCGGAAGATGGCCTGGTACGAATGGAATCGCGGGTCTGATGCGCTGACCGAGATCGTGGTGCTGGCCGAGCAGACCGCGAAGAAGGGTAACGAAGGGTAATCGCCGGCCGCGCGGGCACCGCTGCATTTAACCTATTCCACGGCACTCCCCCACTGTGCCACCGGTCACAGTCCCCTCCGTCCCCGGCTGCGACGATGCCGCAGCCAGCGGGCACTGGCGTCGGCGTATTGGGGATCGTGGATGGCGTTCGTCATTCTCTCGGCGGGCAACCTGGCGGCGTCGCGGGTGCGGACGATCACCGTCCGCGGCACCGTGTTCGCGGCCGGCGCGCTCCTGGCCGTCACGCTGGCGGGCGGAATGGCCGGCGGTATCGCGCTCGGCTATCACCTGGCCCGCGGCGACGCTGGCCCGGGTGCGCGTCCGGGTGAAGCGGCGGCAGCCCTCGATCCTTCCCGCCCCGAAAACCAGGCGCTGATCGAACGTATCGGCACGCTGTCCGCACGCCTGCTCCGCCTCGAAAGCGAAGCCGTCACGCTCGCACGGCGAGTCGGCGTGATGGACGCGGCCGAGCCGCGGCCCCGGACCGGCGCCGTCACGGCGACCGCCCCGGGCAACGAGCCCAGCGGTGGCCCCCTCCTCGCGCCCGTCGATGACCCCGTCGTCGAAGTGCAGGCCGGCATGCACGCCGACCTCGCGCGCCTCGAACGCGGCCTGGACGACCTGGACGCCTCCCTCGCGCTGGTCAACCGCCGGGCCGCCGTCAGCGACCTGGCCGACATGGCCTATCCCAGCCGCTACCCGATCCCGGGCGCGCGCATCAGCTCGGGCTTTGGCAACCGCTTCGATCCCTTCACGCAGCGCCGGGCCCGGCACGCCGGCGTGGACATGCCGGCGCCGCGGGGCACGCCCATTCTCGCGAGCGCGGGCGGCAGGGTGCGCTTTGCAGGCTTCCGACGCGCCTACGGGAATTCCGTCGAGATCGATCACGGCGGCGGCCTGGTCACGCGCTACGCCCACGCCAGCAAAGTGCTCGTGCGCCGGGGGCAGGTGGTGCTGCCCGAGCAGCCCATCGCCACGGTCGGTTCCACCGGCCGGTCCACGGGCCCCCACCTGCACTTCGAGGTGATCCAGAACGGCGTCCTGGTGCAGCCGCTGCGCTACCTGGAGCGCCCGGCCCCTTGAGCCACTCCGACACCCATCGCCTGACCCGCGCGAGCCTGGAGCTCAGCTCCCGGGACGAACGCCGGCGCCGGGCCGTCACGTGGGTAACCGTGGCCGCCCTGCTGCTGGTGGCGGCAGGGGGCACGCTCTACCTCAGCGATCCGCGCCTGCGCAATCCGGGCGCCGCGCTGTTCGGCGCCGCGGACGCCCTGGAGAAGGACAACGCCACGCTCCGCGCCGAACTCGAGCGGCTCCGCGCGGAGTTCGACATGGAAAAGGCCACCCGCGCCGAGCTCAACCGGGAATCCGTGGAGCTGCACGCCCGGATCAACGAACTCAACAACCGGCTGGAGTTCCTGACGGGCCGGGAAGCCCGCGAACTTCAGCCCCGCTGACACGAGGACCCCGCCGCATGTTCCGCAGGAAGCACAACAAGTCCATCGACGTCACCAAGCTGTCCAGCCTGGTCGCCGACAACATGGCGGTCAAAGGCCACGTCCTGTTCTCCGGCGGCCTGCGGGTGGACGGCCGCATCGAGGGCAACGTGAGCAGCGAGGACGGCAACCACGGCCTGCTCGTGCTGAGCGACAAGGGCAGCATCACCGGTTCCGTGAAGACTTGGGACGCCGTCATCAACGGCACCATCAACGGCGACCTGGAGGTGGAGCACTTCCTCGAGCTGCAGGCCAACGCCCGGGTGACCGGCAACATCACCTACCGGCAGCTGCAGCTGGACTGCGGCGCCACCGTGGACGGCAAGCTGGTGTGCGTCGCCGAAGGAACCGCCGCGGCGCCAGCCGCCGACTCAGCGAGCCCCGCCCGGCGCCCCGAGCCCGCCAACCTGGCGCTCACTCTGCGCCCCGAAGAACGCCTGGGGACGTGACGGCTCCACGCCCTCCTCCTTCTCCCGTGCGGCAATGATCGCCTGGGCGCGGGTGAACGCCTCGCGCAGGGAGCCGGCGCCCGGCAGCGCGTCGCGGAAGAAGGCTTCGCCGAAGTAGGTCAGGTCCCGCTCGTCGGAACAGCCGAACGACGTGCGGTCCGGCGCCGAGGCCGCGAGGATGATCGAGTAGTCGTCCTTGAGCGCGTCGATGAACGCGCCGGAGAAGCACGCCGAGATCACCACGACCTTCCAGCGGATGCCCGCGTCGCGGAGCGCGTCGCCCAGTTCTGCGGCGCTCAACTGGCTCAACGGCAGCGTGCCGTTCTCCACCACCAGCTCCGCCCCTTCCGAGCCGTGGGACGACAGGACCAGGAACAGCACGTCGCTGGCCAGGTCCATCCGCTTGCCGACCTCCAGCAGGGCGCGCCGCAGCCCGGACGTGGTTGCCAGGGGAAACTCGCCGAGGTTTCGCTGGTCGTTCACGAGGCGCACGCTGCGGCCGCCTGAACCGAACTTCGTGCCGATCACCTGCGCTGCCAGCTGGATTTCCTCGGCGAAGACCTTCTGCGCGCCGTAGCCGGCGAAGCCGACGAACCAGGCGTTCGGCCGGCCGGGTTCGCGCGGCGCGATCGCCCGCACGGCCCGGTCGATCCGCTCGGGTTGCTCGAACAGCAGCCGCTCGCCGTTGAACCAGGCGGCCGGCGGCTCCCCGGCCACTTCCGCGTCAGGGGCAAACCAGATGCCGGGCCGCACGTACAGGGCATCGCTGAGCCCGATGAACCCGATCGCGGTCATGAGGCTGAGCCAGACCGCGAGCAGCTGGCGCTCACCGGTGACGCGCCGGAGCCCCCAGGCCAGCACGGCGCCAACCATCAGCAGCGCCGCCGCCAGCAACGCCTTGTCGATGGCCTCCGACTCCGCGACGGCGATGGCCCACAGCAGCACCACCACCACGGGCGCGGCGCTGGCGAGCAGGAAGAGACTCTGGCGATAGGGCGCCCGGGGCAGGGACGCGCGGGACGCGACCCAGGCCATGAGCAGCAGACCCAGCACGTACCAGGCCAGGCCGCTCGCGCCGAACAGGAACAGCCCGGCGTTGGCCCCCGCTTGCTGGTAGTCGCCCAGCACCCACAGGGCGAGGCTGACCGCGAGCAGCAGGATGATCGGCCCGTCGCCGTGGACGACCGGCTTGCCGCTGTCGCTCGGGGAGTGAAGGCGCCACATGGGCACCCAGCATAGACCATCGGTCCCGGTCCGCCCCGGAGCCGGCATCAGGCCTGGGGCAGCAATTTCCCGTCTGCGTCCATGCAGATCTTGTTCGACCGGTCGCTGGGCATGGGCGCCGAGTTCACGCGCACGGCCTCGATCCAGAAGCAGGCGTTCGCGTCCCGGGTGTCCATGCCCCAGTAGACGTTCGTGACCTTCGCGCTGATCTCGGCAATCTCCTCCGGCTGCCCGCCGAAGGCCTGGCGGAACATGGCGAAGTGGGACAGGTCCGTGAGGATGTTGCCGTTCTCGAGCGCGGCCGGCGGCACCCAGGACCAGCTGCCACGCCGGCCGGACAGCGGCAGGTTTGCCGGGCAGGGACCTGGGGCCACGCACCGGGGCGGTTTCAGGAGGACCGGTCGCGCGACGGTGACCGGCGCGTCGGAATCCGAGGCAGGCGCCACGATGAAGATGCCGCCCGCTGCCGCCTGGGCGCGCTCCTGGCAGGTCGCGCGGGCCTGCGCCTCGTCGGGGTAGGCCGCGACGACCGTGCCGTCGGCACCCTGGCAGGTCCAGCGTACGGTGCCGGGGTCGGGGTCGGCACTCCCCGCCCAGGCCGTGCCGGCCAGCAGCAGCACGCCGCAGGCCCTGCCCACCCGGAAATGCCATTGCGGTCTGCCCATGCCGCAACTTATACGCCGCCACCGGCACCCGGTATGTCGGGCAGGCAACTTAACGGGCGGAATAACCCTGCCGCGACGCTCCCCCGCTAGCGCTTCCGTCCCGGCCCGTACTCCAGCAGCTTCTTCGCGAACTTGAGGTCGCGCTGCACCAGCTCCGCGTCCGCCGCAAACTTCCCGTCGGTCATGTCCGGCATGCGGAACAGCGTCAGTATGAGCTCGCAGCCCTCCCCGTCTGGCACGACCCGCAGCGGCACGTAGACCTCGCCACCGGCCGCGGGATACACCCAGTGGTCCAGAACCCCGAACCCGTTGGACGGGGAAAAGACGATCCGCATGGGGCCGAACGGCGTCTCGGCCAGCCATTCCCCATCCACCTCGCGCAGCGACGTCGCGAGGCCGGCGGCCCATTGCGGAAAGTTCTCCGGGACGGCGAGCCACGCGTAGGCCTGCGCCGCCTTGCACTCGATGGACACGCTCAGGTGCCGGCACTCTCGGGTCATGGGTTCACCGTTCAGCGGCCTCGGGGCCGGGCTCAGGGTACGCGCCGGATCAGCAGCAGGTCGTCAATATAGCGCCCATCCACGCACAGGGACCGGGGAAGCACCGCCACCCGCTCGAAGCCCGCTGCTTCGTAGAGGCGTGCCGCCCGGGGGTTCTCGACGGAGACGAACAGTTCTACCTGGATCACGCCCGGCACCTGCCCGGCTCGCGCGATGACGTCGGCCACGAGCGCCCGGGCGATACCCTTGCCCCGGAACGCGGGCGCCACGTACATGCCCCAGATGTGGGACTTGTGGGCAACCTTCGTTCCCTGGTCCCGGTACCACCCGATGCACCCGATCAGCGCTGCGGGATCCGCAAAGGCGCCGAGAACCCAGGATTGCTCCGTCGGCGTGATCCGGGCCGCCACCTCGTCCACCGACGTCGCCACCTCGTCCGCGAGGCTCGCCCCGAAGGACGCCGGACTCTCCCGCAGGCCAGCGAGGCGAAAGGCACGAAACAGGTGGGCGTCGTCGGCCTGGAGGATCCTGATGATCTGGCCTGGAAGGGGCGCCATCGGCCGACTGTATAACGCCCTGATTTGGCTGTCCCCTGACGCCGGGCCTGCGGCATCGGGCCGCAGGCCCGCCGCCCTGACGCACCCGGGCGCGCCGGAGGCTTAGAATCGCCGTTTCCCGCTCCCCCGGAGACTCCCATGGCCGCCCGTTTTCCCGCCGTCGTCGCACTCGTGGTATTCAGCCTGGCAGCGCCCGGACTCGCGGCGGCGCAAGCCGCGGCCGCCGCCCCCACCGAATGGCCGGCCTACCAGCTGACCTCCACCATCGATCCGCCCACCCACCGGCTCACCACGGTGGCCGAGGTCACCCTGCCGGCTGCCATGGCCGGCAAGACGGTGGAGTTCGTGCTCGGCGGGAATTTCCAGGTCACCGCGTCGAAGCCGGCTGCCGGGAAACTGCCCGCCGAGGCCGGCGCGAAAGCCTTCGCCGGCATCAACGGCACCAGCGAGGAGTTCGCCAACAAGCGCGGCGTATCCGGCTACCGGGTGAAGCTCCCGGCCGGCAGCACCCGCTTCCGGGTGGAGTACACGGGCCTCGTGGACATCCCGCCCACGGCCAGCCCCGAGGAATACGCCCGCAGCTTCTCCGAGACGCCCGGCATCGTGTCGTCGGAGGGCATCTACCTGGCCGGCACGACGCTCTGGTACCCCCAGCTCGCCGGTGACCAGGCCGGCCAGCTCGTCACCTATGCCTTCACGGTCAACACGCCGGCCGGCTGGCACATCATCGCGCCGGGCAACGGCGTCTCCTCGGGCAAGGACGGCATGGCCCGCTGGGAAACGCCCAGCGCGGTGGACGAGATCTCCGTCGCCGGCGGTCCGCTCACGGCCTACGCCGCCAGCGCGGGCCTCGCGGAGGCCCAGGTCTTCCTGCGCAAGCCCGACCCGGCGCTCGCCAGCAAGTACCTGGACGCCACCAGCCGCTACCTGCGCATGTACAACGAGCTGATCGGCGCCTATCCCTACAAGAAGTTCGCGCTCGTCGAGAATTTCTGGGAAACCGGCTACGGCATGCCGTCCTACACGCTGCTCGGGCCCCAGATCATCCGCTTCCCCTTCATCCTCACCTCCTCCTACCCCCACGAGATCCTCCACAACTGGTGGGGCAACTCGGTGTACGTGGACTACCTCACCGGCAACTGGTGCGAGGGCCTCACCGCCTACCTCGCCGATCACCTGATGAAGGAAATCGAGGGCCAGGGCGCCGAGTACCGGCGCGACGTCTTGAAGAAGTACCGGGACTTCGCGAGCACCAGCGGCGACTTCCCCCTGAAGGAATTCCGCTCCCGGCACAGCGCCGCCACCGAGGCGGTCGGCTACGGCAAGGTGCTGATGGGCTTCCACGAGCTGCGGCAGATGGTGGGCGACGACCTCTTCCGCCAGTCGCTCCGCACCTTCTACAAGGATTACCGGGGCACCCGCGCCAGCTTCGGCGACGTGCGAACCGCCTTCGAGAAGACCACCGGCCGGGACCTGGGCCGCTTCTTCGACGACTGGGTCAACCGCACCGGCGCGGCCGACCTGGCCGTCAGCGACGTGAAGGTCGCGGGCAGCGGCAGCAGGTACACGGTCACCGGCGTGGTCACCCAGCGGCAGGCAGGGCCCTATGACCTCGAGGTCCCCGTGGTGGTCAGCACCGCCGCGGGCCCCGTGATCGCGAAGGTCCGCAGCAAGGACGCGAACACGGCCTTCAGCATCGACACCACGTCGGCGCCCACGGCGGTGTCGGTCGATCCCGCCTTCGACCTCTTCCGCATCCTCGACCCGCGGGAGACCGCGCCCAGCATCGGCCAGCTCTTCGGCGCCAGCGAAGTGGTCGCCGTGCTGCCCGCCGCCGAGGCGGACAAGTGGCGCAGCGTGCTCGACGCCTGGAAGAGCCCGTCCAACAGGATCACCGTCGTGACCGACAAGGAGATCAGCAAGCTGCCCGTCGACCGCAGCGTGTGGCTGCTGGGCCGGCAGAACCGCTTCGCCGCGAAGCTGTTCGCGAGCGAGCCCTCCCTGGGCCTCACGGTGAGCGCCACCAGCGTGAAGATCGGCGGCGCGGAGCTGCCCTTCGCCGGCCACTCCCACGTGCTCACCCACCGGCACCCGGACGACCCGAAGCTCGCCGTGGGCTGGGTGACCTCCGATCCGGACGAGGCCATGGCGGGCCTGGCCCGCAAGCTGCCCCACTACGGCAAGTACTCCTGGCTGGCCTTCGCCGGCACGGAGCCCGCCAACGTGGCCAAGGGCGAGTGGTCCACCGCCGACTCGCCGCTCAACGTGAACCTGCAGGAGAAGGGCACCCCCATCGCCCTCTCGCCGCTGCCCAAGCGCGCCGCGCTGGCGGAACCGCCGGCGGCCTACGCGGCCGACAAGCTGCTGGCCCACGTCAACTTCCTCGCGGCGCCGGAACGTGAGGGCCGCGGCTTCGGCAGCGCCGGCCTCAAGGCCTCCCGCGACTACATCCGCGACCAGTTCGCGGCGGCGGGCCTCAAGCCCGGCGGTGACAACGGCACGTATTTCCAGGACTTCAAGGCCGTCGGCGGCACCGACAAGAAGGAAGAGACGCTGCAGAACGTGGTGGCCGTGCTGCCGGGCGCCGATCCGAAGTTCAAGGGCGAAGCCGCCCTGCTGACCGCCCACTACGACCACCTCGGCCTCGGCTGGCCGGGCGCGCGGGTGGACGGCCTCGGCAAGGTGCATCCCGGCGCCGACGACAACGCGAGCGGCGTTGCGGTGCTGATCGAGATGGCCAAGGCGCTGGCCGCAGGCCCGCCGCCGCCCCGCACGATCGTCTTCGTGGCCTTCAGTGGCGAGGAGGCCGGGCTGCTCGGCTCGCGCTACTACGTGAAGAACCCGGTGCCCGTGCCCCTCGCGGGCATCTACGGCGTCATCAACATGGACACGGTCGGCCGCCTCGGCACGAACCCGGTGTCAGTCATCGCCACCGAGAGCGCGCGGGAATGGCCCTTCGTGTTCAGCGGCATCACCGCGGTCACCGGCGTGCCGACGAAGAGCATCCCCGGCGCCAGTGAGTCCTCCGACCAGCGCGCCTTCATCGAGGCGGGGATCCCGGGCGTGCAGCTGTTCGCCGGCGCCGGCTTCGACTACCACCGGCCCACCGACACCGCTGACAAGGTGGATGGCGCCGGCATGGTGCGCGTGGCCACCGTCGCCACCGAGGCCATCAGCTACGTGGCCTCCACCGACAAGCGCCTGTCCGCCGTCGCCGCCACGCCCCTCACGGGGACGGGGCCGGCAGGCGGCCCGACGCGCCGCGTCTCCGTGGGCGCCGTGCCGGACTTCGCTTATCCCGGCCCGGGACTGAAGCTGGACGGCGCCGTGCCGGGCTCCCCGGCCGACAAGGCCGGCATGAAGGCCGGCGACATCCTCACCCACGTCAACGGCAAGGAAGTGAGCAACCTGGGCGGCTTCAACGAGATCCTGAAGACGCTCGAGCCCGGCCAGAAGGTGGAGCTGCGCTGGACCAGCGCCGGCGCGGCGAAGAAGGCCACCGTCGAGCTGGTGGCGCGCTAGCACGGCCTGCCGCGGATGATGACCGCGCCCGGCGCTGCCGCACCCGGACCCGTTCCGCAGAAGGAACGGGTCCAGGCGCTGGACGTGGCGCGGGGCATCGCGGTGCTCGGTGTGCTCCTCATGAACATCTGGGCCTTCGCCGGGCCCCAGGCCTTCTTCGACTATCCCATCGCCATCGCTGACCGGGCCGGCGCCCCCGTCGCCACCTGGGCGCTGGTCCACACACTGTTCGAGGGCAGCCAGCGCACGCTCCTGTCGCTGCTCTTCGGCGCCGGCGCCCTGCTGCTGATGACGCGGCTGGAGAAGGACGGCCCGCCCGGCTCGTCCCGGGGCACCTGGTACCGCCGGACCGGCGTACTGATTGCCTTGGGCCTGGTGAACGCCTACGTCTTCCTGTGGCCGGCGGACATCCTCTTCGTCTACGGCCTGGCCGGCCTGTGCCTGTACCCGCTGCGCAACCTGCGCACGCCGGTGCTGCTCGCCATCATGGTGGCGGCCCTGGCAGTGCCCGCCGTGCTGCGGGGCCTGGAGGTGAGTCACCTGCAGGCGCTGGAGATTGCCGCGCTGGAGGATCCCGGCAGCGCCGCGGCCGGTGAGTGGGCGGAAGAACTGAAGAAGGCGCGGCCGGATCCCGTCGCCGACCCGGACATGGCGGCCGAGATCCGCACCATGCAGTCCGGCTCCCTCGGTGAAATCATCGTTCGCCAGGCGAAGGTGAGCCTGATCCTGCAGCTCATCGTCGGCCTGAAGTGGTGGTTCCTCGACGCGCTCGCGATGATGATCCTGGGCATGGTGCTGTGCCGGTCGGGCCTGCTCACGCGGCCGGCGCCGCAGTCGCGCTTCCTGGGACTGAGTGCGGCGGCGTTCGCCGTGGGGCTGCCCCTTGCCGCGTGGCAGACCAGCGTGCTCCTGGCGTCGGACTTTCACCCGGTCGACGCCGAGATCGCGAAGCTTGGCTACGACGTGCGCCGCCTGGCCATGGCGCTGGGCTACCTCGGGCTGATCCTCGCGTTCTGCCAGGCCGCGCGCGGCGCCGTGATCCGGCGCGCGCTCTCCGCCGTCGGACGCATGGCGCTGACGAACTACCTGGCCCAGTCGATCCTCTGTGCGCTGATCTTCTACGGCTTCGGGCTGGGTCTCTACGGCCGCGTCACGGGCTACCAGCTGTACGGCGTGGTGCTGGCGATCTGGGCGCTGGAACTGGCCTGGAGCAGCTGGTGGCTCGCCCGCTACCAGATCGGCCCATTCGAATGGGTGTGGCGGTCGCTGACCTACCGGCGGCGGCTAGGCGCGAAACAGGAACTCCTGCATCCCGTTCCGGAGCAGGGTGGCGCTCTCTGACCGCAGGCCCCGCATGACCTTGCCCAGGTCCTCGGGGGAATAGCGGGGCGCGTTGCGCCGGGCATCCGTGGTGAGCGACTCGACCAGCCGGCCGTCGGGCAAGGGCGCGAACCGGCTGGGCCGCGCGGGCATGGTGGTTCCCGAGTAGACGATCAGCAGGTGGGCGAACGCCCCCGGCCGCATCCGGGCCGAGAGGCTGGTCATCAGCGCGGCGATCGCCGGGCGCTGCAGGTAGTTGAGCAGGTCCCAGCAGAGCACGATGTCGATCGGCTCCTTCCGCGGCGGCGGCAGCAGCGCCTCCACCCTTTCCCGGAGAAGTGCGGGATCAGGCTCCTGGTCGAGGGACTCCAGGCCCTCCGCCAGGTCGGCGATGTCGAGGCGGCAACGGAACGGCGTGAGCAGCGCCACCGTCTCCGATCGCACCGGGCCCAGGTCGAGCACGACGGAACGCCGTTCCGCGCTCAACGATTCCACCAGCCGGCGGAACAGCGGTGCACTGACGGGCACCGGTTCCGCCGCTGCCAGCTTCGCGGCGCGGTTGGGAAGGCTCACGTGGCGCGCGCGCCGTGCTTAACGGGACTGTCCACCGACATTGCTGATGGGCGGTGAACCGGAGACCACCTGCGGGGCGGACGCGGGGCGCGCCGGAGCGGGACCACGATTCGCGCTGGCGGCGGAGCCGAGCACGTTCTTCACCGATTCCGGATCCATTTCGATGGAGCCCTTGAATGCGGCGCCGTCTTCCAGCGTCACGCGCGGCGACGTGATGTTGCCGCGAACCTTGGCGCTCTTGCGGACGATCACCTGCTCGGAGCCGAAGAGGTCGCCCTCCATCGAGCCCTCGACGAAGACGGTGTGGGCGTAGACGTCGGCCTTGATCTTGCCGGAGGTGCCGATCGTCAGCGTGTTGCTCTGGAGCTGGATCGTGCCGGTCACTTCACCTTCCACGAAGACATCTTCCTGGCCCCGGAGCGTGCCCTCGATCTGGATGGACGGGCCGATCACGGCCGTCGTGCGCCCGCGGGATGTGGACGAACCGGTGGTGGCAGCAGGCCTCGGCGCGGAGTCCGCGGCCGGGGTGCTGGCGGGGGGCTGGTAGGCGC
>JBEBHH010000067.1:0-11418 GCA_040080965.1 Gammaproteobacteria bacterium
GCCCTGCGCCGGCGAATGGAGCAGGAGCCGCTGCACCAGTACTGGCTTGCGATGATGCAGGTTTGGCAGGACCTGCTGTGGCGCTACGTGGGCCAATCCATCGACCGGCAGCTGCCGGCGCTGATCGACGCGTGCCGGCCGCGGCCGGGTGATCGCGGCACGCTCGAACTCGATCCCTCACTGGAGCTGCCGCGCTACCAGTCGGCCGTCGACAATCACTCGCTCCCCGGCGGGTATCACGCCGAGGTCCAGGACGACGACGTGCGCCAGGGCGCCATCTACGCCCAGTCCTCCAATGCCTACCTGCTGAACCGCACGGGCGCCCGCCACGATTACCGTGGCCAGACCGTGATTGCCCACCTGCTGGGCCGCTGGCCGGTGCTGGCGACCGGGGAGAGCGCTCCCCGCCGCATCCTCGACCTGGGTTGCCTGGTCGGCGCCAGCACGCTGGCCTACGCGGAACAGTTCCCGGGTGCCGAGATCCACGCGGTGGACACCTCCGCGCCGGCCCTGCGCTTCGCCCACGGCCTTGCCGAGCGCCGTGGCCTGGCCGTGCACTACCACCAGCAGGACGCCGAGCATCTCTCCTTCCCCGACAACAGCTTCGACATGGTCGTGTCCCACGCCCTGCTGCACGAGACCTCCCGGCCGGCGGTCAAGGCGATCCTGCGCGAGAGTTTCCGCGTCCTCCGGCCCGGCGGCGTCACCGCCCACGCCGAGGTGCCCGCCCGCGTGGAGGTGATGTCGCCCTGGGAACAGCTCCGCAGCGGCTACGAGGGCTGGTACAACCAGGAACCCTTCTGGAACGCGCTGACGGAGCTCGATGTGGCTGGCATCGCCATGGCGGCGGGCTTCGTTGAGGCGGCACAGGGCTTCCAGCAGACGGCCACGGACGGCCGGCGCGATGCACCCGTAAAGCGTTTCATGCCCGTGGACGAGGGCACGATGGACCTGGGCAACTGGTTCCTGATGTCCGCGCGCAAGCCGGAGCCGCGCCATGACTGACGACCGCGACCGCGTGGAGTACGTCCAGTCCGGCCGGCCGAGGTTCTTCGCCGATCCCGTCAATGACCAGTTGCTGGCCATGATCACGGCGCTGCTCGGCGAAGTCTGCGTGCTTCGCGAGCGGCTCGACACCGTGGAGCGCCTGGCCGGGCAGCGCGGCCTCTGGCGACCTGAGGACGTGGACCGCTTCGAGCCCGACCCCGCCGCCGAGCAGGCGCGGGACGCGCTGCGCAAGGGAGCCCTGGCGCGCGTATTCTCGGTGCTCAATGAAGAGATCGCCCGTCTCAGGCATTCCTCAACCCGTGAACCCGAAAACCGCTAGGCGCTTCCACCTCGTCAACGTGTTCACCCGGGACGGCGGCCGCCTGACCGGCAACCCGCTGTGCGTGTTCGAGGACGGCTCGGGCCTGACCGGGCTGGAGATGCAGGCGATTGCCCTCCAGTTCAACCTGTCGGAGACCACCTTCATCCTCCCGCTTTCGCCAGGCAGCAGCGCCACGGCGCGCGTGCGGATCTTCACGCCCAACGAGGAACTGCCCTTCGCAGGGCACCCGACGCTGGGCACAGCCCACGTCCTGCGACGGCTGCGGGGTGGCGACAGCCAGGCGCTGGAACTCGCCGCGGGGCTCGTGCCCGTCACGGCAGCGGGCGATCGCTGGACCCTGGTGGCGCCCGCGGCCACGCACCGCCCGGTGCAGGAGCCAGCCGCGGACCTGGCCGCCGTCGTTGGCCTGGAGGCCGGGGACCTGGCCAGCGGCGCGTCGCCACCACTCTGGGTGAGTACCGGCACGGAGCAGCTGCTGGTGCCACTGGGGCACGTCGATGCCGTGCTGCGCGCGGCTGTCGATCCGCTGCGTCTCGCCCGGCTGCGCAGCACCCAGGGGAACAGCATGATCGGCATTTTCCACGATGACGGCCGGGTGGTGACCCTGCGTTTCTTCTTCCGGAATGGTCCCGGCGCCGCGGAGGATCCCGCCACGGGTTCTGCCTGTGCGAATCTGGGTGGCTGGTTTCTCGCCACGGGGGGCGGCGCGCTCGAGCGCACGGTCCTGCAGGGCGACCTGGTCGGCCGGCCGTCGACGCTGCTGCTCCGGGTGGGTGCTGACCGGCAGATCAGCGTGGCGGGTGACGTGGCGTATCTCGGGCAGGGAGAACTGTTGCTGTGAAGTCCGGACCGATGCGGGTGATCGTGCTGCTGCTGGCGCTGTTCAGCATCGCGCCAGCAGCCCACGCCGCCGACTGCGCGGCGCTCCTGCGCCACTCCTTCGCCACGTTGCCCGACGCGCCCACGACGATCACGGTTGCCGTCGACGTGCCAGCCTCCGCAGACCTGCCTGCCCACTGCCAGGTCCGGGGCTTCGTCGCGCCCCAGGTGCGCTTCGAAGTCCGCCTGCCGGCGGAGTGGAACGGCAAATTCCTCCACCAGGGCTGCGGCGGACTGTGTGGCAACGTACAGCCCGCCACCTGCGACGACGCCCTGGCGCGCAACTACGCCATCGCGGTCACCGACATGGGCCACCAGGGCCAGCCCTGGCAGTCAGCCTGGGCCTACAACAACCTGCCTGCCGAGATCGACTTCGCCTACCGGGCGACCCACGTGGTCACGGTGGCTGCGAAGGCGATCATCGCGCAGCACTACGGCCGGCCCGCCAGCCGTTCCTACTTCCGCGGCTGCTCCACGGGCGGGCGGCAGGGGCTGGTGGAGGCGCAGCGCTTCCCCGGCGACTTCGACGGCATCATCGCGGGAGCGCCGGTGCTCGATGAAACCGGCGTGGCCGGGCTGCACCTGATGTGGAGCGGGCAGGCAAACCTGGACGAGGCGGGGAAGCCCCTGCTTGAGCCCGTGCACGTGGAGTTGCTGCACGCGGCGGTGCTCAAAGCGTGTGACAACCTGGATGGCCGTCGCGACGGCATCCTCGACGATCCGCGCCGCTGCGACTTTGATCCCGCCGCGCTCTCCTGCCAGGGCGACAAGGCGGCCGCCACCTGCCTGACCACTGCCCAGCAGGCGGCAGCGCGCCGGATCTACGACGGCGCCCGCAACTCCCGCGGCGAGTCTCTTTTTGCCGGCGGCATGTCCCGGGGCTCCGAGTACGAGTGGGTGCCGAACTTCGTGGGCCGGAACGGTCCGGCGGTGTTCGCACCCGGCGGTCCCATCCGGGAGCTCTACCAGTACCTGATGTTCATGCCGGATCCGGGCCCCAACGCGCCGGTCACCACCTTCGACTTCGATGCGGACCCGCCGCGGCTCGCCCTGATGGAGACGCTCTACACGGCGCAGAACCCCGACCTGACCGCGTTCCGCAGCCGGGGCGGCAAGCTGATCCTCTACCACGGCTGGGACGACGCGGAGATCCCGCCGGCGCTGATGCTCCGCTACTTCGACCGGATGCAGGCCGCGATGGGCGGTCCGAAACCCACGCGCGAGTTCGCGCGCCTGTTCATGCTGCCTGGCGTGGCCCACTGCCGCCGGGGACCGGGCGCCGACACGGCCGACTGGCTGACCTACCTGGAGCGCTGGGTCGAGCAGGGCGAGGCGCCGGAGGCGGTGGACACTTACCACCTCACAACGGAGCAGAACTACCTGGGCCTGCCCCGGCCGCGCTTCCCGCTGCCGGTGGCCGACTATGACCGCGTGAAAAGCCTGAATCACCAGTAGGAGCGGCTTCAGCCGCGACACCACGCGCCCTGCCGAAGCGGGGCCAATCCGGGCATAGTCCACTGGCGATCCTGTAATGGCAGCGGGGACCACCGAATGCACACTTCTCGTCGCGTCCTGATCACTGGCGCCGGCAGCGGCCTGGGCCAGGCGCTGGCACGGCGTTACGCCGCTTCCGGCGCCCGCGTCGCCTGCGTCGATCTCGTCGGCGGACGTGCTGAGGACACCCGCGCGGCACTTCCCGGCAGCGGCCACCTGGCCTGCGTGGCCGATGTCGGCAGCGACGAGGCAATGGCCGGACTCCACGAGCGCATCGTTGCCGAATGGGGTGGCCTGGACGTGCTGGTCAACAACGCCGGTATCGCCTCCGGTGGTCCGATGGTGGAGACCAGCATGGCCGAGTGGCGGCAGATCCTCGACGTCGACCTGCTGGGTGTCGTGCGCGGTTGCCGCCTGTTCCTGCCGGGCATGCTGTCGGCACGCCAGGGCCAGATCATCAACACCGCCAGCTTTGCCGGCCTGGCCGGCGCGCCCGGCATCATGAGTTACGGCGTGGCCAAGGCCGGCGTGGTCGTGCTGTCAGAACAGCTGCGCGCGGAAATCCAGCGCCACGGCATTCGGGTCAGCGTGGTCTGCCCGAGCTTCTTCCGCACGAACCTCTGTGACGACGTCATCGGCAGCGCGACCATCAGGGCGAAGGTCCGGCATCTCATGGAGACCTCGCCGGACACGCTCGACAGCGTGGCTGACAGGACGTTCGCCGCCGCCGAGCGCGGCGACTTCATGATCATCCCGACGCGGCGGGAGCCGCTGCGGTGGAGGGTAAAGCGCTGGTTTCCGGAGTTCTACTTCCGGCAGGTGCAAAAGCGCACCGGGTGACGGTGCAAGGGCCTGAGACAGTCCGGGGGACTTACCGCGTGCAGTTCGCCAGCCCGTCTTCGAGGGCGGAGTCGAACTCAGGAGCAGCATAGCCGTCGGCGTCTTCCTGCGTCACGTCACAGCGGTCGTTTCGTGCTGCGTCGCTCATGTAGAGCCGTGTCCGGCTCAACGACGGGCCTATGGTGTCCAGTAGCGCGCAGGGCATGGCGTTGCCGGTGCCTGCCTGCTCGAGCGTGTCTATGACCAGCGACACCGTTGCCAGCATCACGTCGCAATCATAGGCAAGCACTTCCGGCGCCGCCTCAACAGGCCTCTCGTCGGCCGGCCTGGTCACGGCAGGTGCTCCGCTGATGCGCTCCCGCAGGAGCGCCTCGATCTCGGCGTCGTCTGCCTGGTCGGCGCGGTAGAGCGGCGTGAAGTCGTAGTTGTCCGGGCTCTGGAAATCAGCGCCCTTGTCGATGAAATAGCGCACCAGTTCCACGCTGCCATTCTTGCCAGCGGCGATGGATAGCGCCGTCGAGCCGCTGTCGTCGCGGGTATTGACGTTGGCGCCACGCTCCACCAGCAGGCGCGCGATCGTGGCCTCCTTCTCCTGGGCGGCCATCATCAACGGCGTGTACCCGGTGGAATCGTCCTGGTTCACGTCCGCGCCCCCGTCGAGCAGAGTACGAACAACGTCCAGATGGCCGCTGGCGGCCGCCGTCATGAGGGGCGTAAACCCCATCTTCCTGCCGGCGTCTGCGTCGGCGCCCTGACCGAGCAGCCAGCGCACGACGTCGGTCTTGCCGCTCTTTGCCGCATAGAAGAGCGCCGTTGCCTCCAGCGAGCCACCGAAGCGGTTGACGTCGGACTTCTGCGGCAGCGCTTGCTGGACCCGGGCGAGATCCCCGGCGTCCGCCGCTTCGAAAATCGTGGAGTCCGCTGCCGCCAGGCCGGAGTACGCCAGGCAGAGCAGCAACGCCCTGGGCGCAAGGCCTGGAAAGGTTGGCGTGGTTCCTGCGCTAGTCTTCACGGACAAAGGTTTCACCGGGGTCAGTCGCCGCAAGGCGTCGCCGGAGGTTGCGCCCCGGCCATTCATGCCGTCAAGCTGCCGTTACGCCGCCGGGACCCCTCTGGACAAGGGCGCCGCGACGACCTGGCAAGGACCCCCGATGCTCACAGTGCTGACCCCCGCCGACTATCAACGCACCCGGTGGAAGAACGGACAGGGCTGGACCACCGAGCTCGCAGTCAGGCCCGCCAGCGGCCGCTTCGACTGGCGGGTGAGCATTGCGGATGTCGATGCCGACTGCGAGTTCTCGACCTTCCCCGGGGTCGATCGCAGCATCCTCGTCCTGAGCGGGGAGGGCCTGCTCCTGCAGGTCGGGGCCGAACCGCCGGTCACGCTGCGGACCGGTGGCGAACCGCTCGCATTCCCGGGTGACGTTCCTGCCCATGCGCGCCTGATCGGCGGTCCCACCCGCGATTTCAATGTCATGACCCGGCGCGGCGTGTTCGAACACACGTTGAGCATAAGGCCGCTCGATGAACGGCTCGTGCTCGAGCAACCGGCCGGCAGTGGCTGGCTGATTCATGTGGCGAGTGGCCGCGCGGAGGTCGATGCGCACCACGTCGCGGCGGGGGAGTGTGCGCTGGCGGAACCAGCAGGAATCACCGGGCAGCAGCTGAGTCTGCGCGGGTCCGGCGTCCTCGTGCTGGTCCGCATCTGTTTGCCATCGCACTGACGGTGCCGGGAGTCTCCGCGAGACTGTTCCCGTGAGGCCAGTGAGCCTTGCGCAACACAACAGTCAACAGGAGACCGATATGAACTGGGACCGAATTGAAGGCAACTGGAAGCAGGCGACCGGCAAGGTCAAGGAACGCTGGGGCAAGCTCACCAATGACGACCTGGATGTGATCGCGGGCCGCCGCGACCAGCTTGCTGGAAAGATCCAGGAGCGCTACGGCATCGCGAAGGACGAGGCGGAGAAGCAATTGGCGGCGTGGGAGCGTGACGCCAGCGACTCGTGGTTTGATTCGGACCAGGACACCGGGTCTGTTAAGCGCACCACCCCGGAAAAGCGGGCGATGTAGCTGCCTGCGGACGTTGGCCGGGGCCCATCGGGCCCCGGCGCCTTGCCGCATTCCGTACGTACATTCCACAGCGCCGCCCCGGCGCCTGATGGCAGGCCGCGTGACAGAATCGGGCCAGTTCACCAGTTCCGGCCCGCCATGCACACCGACATCATCCTCGAAGCCGACCTCACGCCGTCCCAGGTCGCCGAGCTCGCCCAGCTCGCCGAGGGCTACGGCATCCGCGCTGTTTGGGCACAGAACTACGCGAGCGGCCGGGACCCGTTCCTGTGCCTCATGCCCGCGGCCGCCGCCACGAAGAAGATCCTGCTTGGCGCGGTCGTCATCAGTCCCTACGAGATGCACCCGCTGAAGATCGCCACCGCGGTCTCGACGTTGAACGAGTACGCCAACGGCCGGGGCATGGTCGTCATTGGCGGCGGGGGCGAGTGGCCCGGTGTGCTCGGCGTGAAATACGGCAAGCGCGTCACCGGCTGCGGCGAGGCGGTGGCCATGGTGAAGCGCGCGGTGGCAGGCCAGGTGGTGAGCTGGGACGGGCAGGTCTACAAGGCCCGCTACTTCCGCTCTGCCTGGGTCAAGGACACTCCGCCCATCGTCTACGCGGGCGCGACCGGACCTAAGATGATGGACATGGCCACGCGCTTCGCGGACGGCACCATGCTGAGCGACATGATCCTGCCGATGCTGCCCCGGACCATGGGCTACGTGCGCGAAGGACTCGCGAAGTACGGCAGGAACCCGGCGGATTTCCGCGTCAACAACTTCTGCGCCTTCCACATCAAGGACGACCGCGAGGCCTCGTTCGCTGAGGCGCGCCGGGAACTCATGCTGCGTGGCTGGCTGGACGAGGCCTGGTACGAGCCGTTCCTGACGAAAGATGAAGCCGACCTCGTCGGCGCGAACAAGAAGGCGTTCCTCACCGCGTTCCGCACCAAGAGCGGGGACATCCAGGGCGTGCCGCCGGAAATCTGCGCGAAGCTGGTGGAGGGCCTGAGCCTCGCCGGCGACCTCCGCGACCTGGACCGGCACGCCGAGCGGCTGCGGGCATTTGCCGCGGCGGGCATGACGGAGAACGCGCTCAGGTTGCACGAAGATCCCGCCCGCGCCATTCACATCATCGGCCGTGAGCTGATGCCACGCTTGCAGTGACGGGACGCGTGCCTGCCTAGCACAGCGCCGGGGCCACCTGCTCCGCGACCAGCCGGATCGCCGCTTCGGGATCCCCGTAGAGCCGCAGGCCGATCTCCGTTACACCGGCGCGGCGGAAGGCGAGGATTTCGTCGATGATCCCCGTCAGGTCGTTGCACGCGCCCGTGAGCGTCAGGCCGTCCACCAGCGCATCCAGGATCTGCCGCGGCACCACGCCGGCGGGGTCGTCGCCGCGCTGGTAGGCCAGTGCCAGCCCCGGCAGATTCTTCTCGATGAGGTCGCAGGCGGCGGCGTCGACGAAGGGGGCGTTGCGCGCCCGCTCCCAGATACCGCGCACCCAGAGCTTGCGGCGTGCTTCCGCGTAGGCGGCCGTGCGGTCGGGCTGCACGTGCCAGGCGAGGAGGTTGTTGATCGAGAGGTCGCGGCTTAGGCCGTTCCTGCGGCGGGACAGGCCTTCCCGGAGCGTCGCGACGGTGTCTCCGATGTAGTGGAGCGAGATGTCGCTCAGCATCACGCCGTCGGCCAGTTCCGCGGCCAGCGCCAGCATCCGCGGGCGGTTGGCGGCCACGTAGAGGCGCGGCGCCGGCGCCGTGGCCCAGTCGGGCAGGTAGTTCTGCGCCTGGAACAGCTCACCGTTGAAGTTGAAAGGTGCCGTCGGCGACACCGAGCGCAGGAATTCCATGCACTCGCGCACGCCCTGGACCATCCGCGGGTGGGTGGCCCGCCGGTCGGGCTTCAGGCCCATGCCGATCATGGTTCCGCCGCCGCCGCCGATCACCAGGTTCGCACGGCCACCCGAGAGTTCGTTGAGGGTCAGCACCGCGTTGGCGATCTTCAGCGGGTGCAGTTCGAAGGGGCTGATGGCGACCGGTCCCATGCGAACCGTCCGTGATTCGCGGGCCAGGAGCGAGAAGGCGAGGAAAGGGTCCCGCGCCGAGAGGATGTTGGGCGCCCACACGGCCTCGAAGCCCAGCTGCTCGGCGAGCCGGCCCAGGTCCCGGAAGCGTCCCGGGGAATCGGGCTCGAAGATGAAGTGGATGCGCATCAGCGAGTGCGCATCAATACCGCTCGAAGTGGGGTAATACGTTGTCCGCAACGATCTTCAGGCCCGCCATCGGCTCGTCGAAGAGGCGGATCGAGAGTTCGGTGAGGCCCGCCTTCTCGAAGACCCGGAAGCGCTCGATCTGGTGGTCGATGTCGCCCATGTCGCCCGCGGAGGAGCAGGCGGCGATCAGGCGGTTGACGATGGACTCGGGCACGTCCTCGATCTTGCCGGACCGGGTCCAGAAGGCCTTGGCGAAGTTCTGCCACTTATCGATGACCAACTGGCGCTCCTCGGCGGTGACGTAGGGCTCCATGTCGTACTTGGGCGGCAGCAGTTCGCCACGGAAGACCAGCTCGCGCCGCGCCTCGTACATGGACTTGTCCCGGTCCGCCTTGATGTGCCAGGCCCAGAAATTGCCGATGCGGAAATCCTCAGCGGGCGTCGTGCGGGCGGCGAGGCCGGCGCGCAGGTGCTCCATGTGGTGCCCGATCTTCTCCGGGGTTACGTCGCTCATCTGGGTGCCGTCGGCGATTTTGCCGGCCATCTCGAGCATTCTTGGTCCCGTCGAGCAGGTGAAGATGCCGGCCTTTGCCGACTTGGCCCAACTGTTCTTCAGCGGGCGCGAGAGCTTGAAAAGTTCGCCCTGGTAACCCTGGACGAACTTGCCGGACGTCACCTGCTTCACGATCTCGACGCACTCGCGGACGCCGCGGAGCATGCGCTGGGCCTTGGGGTCCATCTTGATGCCGGTGGCGCCCATCACCGAGCCGCCACCACCGATGGCGGCGACTGCCCGGCCCCCGCTGATTTCGTTCAGCGTGAGCAGCGCGTTGGCGATCTTCAGCGGGTGCGTCTCGTAGGGACTGATGGCCAGGACGCCGAGCTTGATCTTCTTCGTCGCCAGCGCCGCCGGCACCAGGTTGACGAACGCGTCCGGGTTCTGGTGATAGTTGGAGTGCCAGAGGGTGCGGAAGCCATGGTTCTCCGCAGCGACGGCGATCTCCGCCACCTGCGCGGCGGTCAAATCAGGCTCGAGGATGATATCGATTTGCATGGGAGAGGTACCGGACCTTGGTTTTAGTTATTCTGCTGCATCAGCATAACCAAAACTAAGGTCCGGGACCTTTCCACCATTCCATGAACATTGATGTCGTAGTCAACGCGCTGGCCGCTCCCGACGAGCTGGCCCGGCTCGCGGTCCAGGCGGAGGCCGCCGGCGTGGGGACGGTCTGGACCGCCAGTTACCTCGCGTCCCGGGACCCCTGGTCGAACCTGGTGGCGGCCGCCCAGGCCACGAGCCGCATCGGCCTCGGGGCCATCGCCGTCAATCCCTACGACACCCACCCGGTCCGCATCGCCACCGGCCTCCTCACGCTGAACGAGTACGCCAGGGGCCGCGCCCGCATCGTCGTGGGCGGGGGCGGCGAGGCCCTGCAGGCGCTCGGGATCAAGCCCGAGCGACGCGTCAGGGCCGTGGGCGAGTGCGTGGAGATCCTGAAGGGCGTCACGCCGGGCACGCCGTTTTCCTTCGAGGGGCAGGTGCACCGGGTGCAGGGCTACAACCCGTTCTGGGCCAAGGCGCCCAAGCCGCCGGTCTACGTGGCCGTGAACAAGCCCCAGATGCTGCGGATGGCGGCCCGTCTGGGCGACGGGATCATGTTGTCCGACCTGACGCCGCCCATCTGCGCCGAGCGCATCGGCTGGGTCCGGGATCACCTTCGCGAGTTCGGCCGCGCCGCCGACCCGTTCCGCTACTACAACTTCGTGGCCTGGCACGTGTACGCCGACCGGGAGCGCGCCGTGCGCGAAGCGAAGATGTGGCTGGGCTACCGCGGGCTCTTCCGCCGCTGGGTTCTGAACACGTTCATGACCGATGCCGAGTGCGACGTGATCGAGGCCCACAAGGCCGACATCTACGGCATGGTGCCAAAGAAGGCCTGGTCCGTGCCCGGCGTACCCGACGCGCTGCTCGACTCCTGCGTCGGGAACCTGACCCTCGCCGGCACACCCGCCGACATTCCGCGCTTCGTCGCCCACCTGCGGAAGATGCGGGACGCCGGCTGCACGGACATCTGCCTCGAGCTGCACGACGACCCCGCCGAAGGCATCCGCCTGATCGGCGAGCACGTCATACCCCCGCTGAAAGCGTAGGAGCGGCTTCAGCCGCGACCTTACCTCCGGCTCGAGACTCGCGGACTCGATTCTCGCCGGAGGTAAGGTCGCGGCGGTCGCCGCTCCTACGCCTTGTCCCGGAAGATGAAGAACGCTGCCCCGGCCAGGCAGATCGCTGCCCACGGGTAGTTCAGCGTCAGTTTCTCGCGCATGTAGAAGAGAGCGAACGGTACGAAGACGCTGAGCGTGATGATCTCCTGCAGGATCTTGAGCTGGCCCAGGCTCATTACCTGGTAGCCCACCCGGTTCGCCGGCACCTGCAGCAGGTATTCGAACAGCGCGATCCCCCAGCTCACGAAGGCGGCGATCAGCCAGGGCCGGTCGGCCAGGTTCTTCAGGTGCGCGTACCAGGCAAACGTCATGAAGACGTTGCTGCACATGAGCAGCAGGACGGACGTGACGAACGGGTTCATCAAGCCGTAGGAGCGCCTTCAGG
>JBEBHH010000089.1:0-3027 GCA_040080965.1 Gammaproteobacteria bacterium
ACCGGGACACCCCCCGGCGAGAATCGAGTCCGCGAGTCTCTCGCCGGGGGGTGTCCCGGTCGCGCCCAAAGGCGCTCCTGATCTTTAGTGGCCGCCGCCCATGAAGCCGCCGCCCGTCGTCATCGGCCCGGGATCCTTCCAGCGCACCCAGAGGGCATAGAGCACTACCAGGATGCTCAGCGTACCGACCAGTTCGAACACGGCATGGGGGCCGACGGCATCGTAGAGTCGCCCGCCCACGGCCGTGCAAAACAGGATGCCCACCGCGCCTGACATGTTGAAGAGACCGACGACGGCACCCCGGGACTCCTTGGGCGCCTCCTGGCCGATCAGGGTGGCGGCGCCAACGAAGGCGCTGATCTGGCCAATGCCGAGCAGGATGAAGAAGATCAGCGACTTCTTGTCCAGCGGATCGTCGACCATGTCGGTGAAGAGGAAGCCAAGCGCCGCCAGCGTCATGCAGATGATGGTGCCGGTCACCCGGTTCACCTTGTCCAGCATGTAGCCCATGACCGGCAGCCACAGCAGGCCCGCGCCGGTGGCAGCGGCAAACAGCAGGCGGCCCTGGGCGGAAGCGGCGGCGGGATCCATGCCGGCAGCCATGGCCGCGTTCGTCCCCCACAGATTCACGAAGGTGCCAATCACCACCAGGTCGCCCCTGGCGATGAAGGCGCAGGCGTAGGCCAGCGCGACGCGCGGATTGCGGGCGGCGGCAAAGCCGCTGGTGACGAGCTGGCGTAGCGGGAGGCGCTCCTCCCGGATCACGCCGGTGCCCTTCTTCAGTCCGACGGCCACCACGATGGCGGACACGAAGCACAGGCCCGCCACGATGAAATGGGTGATGTAACCCGCCATCTCCGGCGTCGAACCCCGCTGCACGAAGGTGCGCATGAGGCCGCCGAGCCCCACCGTGAGGACGATGACGCCGAACCCGTTCAGGGTGCCGACGAGGGCCGTCGCCTTGCCCCGGGACACGTTGGCCGGGTAGTCGGCCACCACCGTCTGCAGCATGGCCGTGGCCAGCCCGATGCCGAGCGCATAGATGACCCGGTAGCCCGTCAGTTCCGCCACCGAACCGGCGAAGGGATACAGGACATAGGCAATCGCCATGAACACGAAGCCCACGGCGAACACCTGGCGGCGGCCGATGCGGTCCGCGAGGATGCCGGCAGGGGCAAACACCAGCAGCAGCGCCACTTCGGTCCAGGCGGCCAGGTCGCCCGAAATCTGGCCCTGCTCCCCGGGCGGGATCTTCAGGTAGACGTTGAGCACGTAGGGCGTGCCGACGCCGATGAAGGCCAGAAGGCCGATGGCCGTAAAGGCGGCGTAGAGAAGCGTGCCGAAGTTGGACCGGCTGACGTCGTCGGCCAGCTGGACGAACCAGAATTTCCGGCCGGCGGAAGCGGCTGCCGGTGCCTCAGACAAAGACGTGAATCGCCTTGTTGTGCGTGTAGCTCAGGAGCTCTTCCAGGCACTCCTCGCGCCCGAGACCACTGTTCTTCCAGCCCCCGAACGGCGTGCCGACGAAGTGCTTCGCCGTGGTGTTGATCCAGACGAAGCCGGACTGGAGCGCCCGCGCAAAGGTCATGGCGACCTTCAGGTCGTTGGTCCAGACGCCCGAGGCCAGGCCGAATTCAGTGGCGTTTGCCATCGCGATCGCTTCTTCCTGGGTCTTCCACTTCAGGATCGACAGGATGGGCCCGAAGATTTCCTCCCGGGCTACCCGCATGTTCATCGTCACGTCACCATACACGGTGGGGCGCAGCCAGTAGCCGCGGCGAAATGCCTCACCTGCGGGGCGCTCACCGCCCGTAAGCAGCTTCGCTCCTTCCTGGCGCGCGGATTCGACGAACGAGAGTATGCGCTTGTAGTGGGCCACCGAATTCACCGGGCCCATCTGGGACGCGGGATCCAGGGCATCGCCAACCCTGATCGCCGACACCTGCGCCACCACCCGCTCCACGACGTCGTCGTACAGGGATTCGTGGATCAGCAGCCGGCTGTTGGAGCCGCAGGACTGGCCCGCCCAGGCGAAGTTCATGCCGGCCACGGCGGCCTTCGCGACGGTGGCGGGATCAGCGTCCGGGCAGACGATCATCGGGTTCTTGCCGCCCAGTTCCAGCGAGATGTGCTTCACCGCCACCTCGGCGGCGGAACGCTGGATCGCCAGGCCGGTCTGCACGGAGCCCGTGAAGCCGATGCGCCAGATCTTCGGGTGGCGCACCAGGGCGTCACCCGTCGGCAGGCCCGGGCCGTGCACGATGTTGACCACGCCGGGCGGCAGCACGTCGCGGCAGATCTCGCCCATCAGCGTGCCGGAGAGTGGACTCGTTTCCGGCGTCTTGACGATGACCGTGTTGCCCGCCATCAGGGGCGCCGCCAGGTGGGCTCCCGCGAACAGGAAGGGATGGTTGAACGGCACGATGCGGGCCACCACGCCGTAGGGCTCGCGGATGGAGAAGTGGATGCCGTCCTTCGACGCCGGCACGCTGTCGCCCTTCATCTCAGTGCCGTAGCCCGAGAAGAGGTCGATGTAGTTGGCCGCCACCTCCACGTCCCGGCCGAGGCTGGCGATCGTGTTGCCGGTGTCGGCAGCCTCGAGCGGGACGATCTCGCCGGCCCGGGCCCGCATGGCGGCACCCAGCTTGCGCAGCAGGTCCCGGCGCTCCCAGATGGTGGTTGCCGCCCAGGCCGGCTGGGCCGCCTCGGCGGCCACGACAGCCTTGTTCACGTCCTCGGCGGTGCCGACGGGCACCCGCCCGTGGACCTCCTCGGTGCCTGGATTGACGGACTCGATCCACTGGCCCGTGCTGCCGGGCACGAATTGCCCGCCGATGTACATCAGCCGATCGCCAAACTTGCCGGACATGCGCAGAAAACCCTAGTGATTTCAGGCGCTATTGTGGGGGACAGGCGGGCTGACGGGAACGTCTGGGAGGTGCGGGATTGCCGCAGCGACCACCTACCGGCGGGGAATTGGGGACATGCCTGATTTCCGGGAGCCGCGGCCGGCAAGGAAAGGGACAT
>JBEBHH010000090.1:0-3012 GCA_040080965.1 Gammaproteobacteria bacterium
ACCTGGCCCTGGCCGCCGACCTGGCGGCGGAGGACGACGCGAACCTGGTCACCCGGGCGCTCGCGCGGCTCACGGGCCTGGACCCGCTGGCCCCGGAGCTGCAGCTGGCACTGGGCACCGCGGCCCTGCGTTCCGGCGACTACGACCTGGCCATGGGCGCGGCCGGGGCGGCCGCGATGGATGACCCGGAATGGGCGGAGCCCCAGCTGCTGATCGCCCGGGCCCTCGCCGCGTCCGGACGCGACGAGGAGGCGCTGGCGAAGGTCGCGGCGATCAGCACGGCGGCTCCGAATCCGCTCGTGGACCTCGAGTACGCACGGCTGCTGGCGGACTCGGGCAAGGTCGCCGAGGCGCGGAGCAAGCTGGCGGAGCTGACCACGCGTTTCGGTGAACGGCCGGAGATCGGCCGCACGCTCGCCTTCCTCGACCTCGCCGCCGGCGACCTGGACGGCGCCGACCAGCGCTTCGACGCCCTCGACGACACGGGCGCGGACCGCTTCGAGTCCTTTTATTACCGGGGACAGATCGCCGCGGATCGCGGCGACCCGGAGGGCGCCCGCCGGTTCTTTGGCCGGATCAGCTCCGGCCCTTACCTGGTGCCGGCGCAGCTGGCGATGGCCGGGAGCCTGGTCCGGGCGGACCAGGCGGAAGCGGCCGTCGAGCAGCTGACGCTGTTCGGCCTCGATCACCCGGCCCAGGCCTTCGACGTGCTGGAGTACAAGGCCCAGGTCCTGCAGGTGCTGAAGCGCCCCGACGACGCGCTGGCCGTGTACGGCGAGGCCCTGCAGTACAAGCCGACGGCCATCTCCGTCCTCCTGTCGCGCGGCGCCCTGCTGGAACAGGAGGGCCGCATCGGCGAAGCCCTCGCGGACCTCCGCCGGGCCGTGGACATTGCGCCGGACGACCCGCTGGCCGCGAACGCCTACGGCTACATCCTGGCCAACCGCGCGCACCAGGCCCGCAAGGCCTGGCCCTGGGTGCGGCGCGCCTACGAGATCCAGCCGGACAGCGCCGCGATCCAGGACAGCGTGGGCTGGACGCTCTTCAAGCTTGGCCGCACCGAGGAAGCGCGCAGCCACCTCGAGGCGGCGCTCGACCAGATGTCCGATCCGGAGATCGCCAGCCACCTGGCCGACGTGCTGTGGAAGCTGGGCGACCGGGACGCGGCCACCGACCTCCTGCAGTCCGCGGCGGTGGCGTTTCCGGACAGCAAGCCGGTGCGCGACACCGCCGAACGCCTGCTGGACTAGCCGATGCAGCCCGCCGGGCGCCTGGCGCGCTACCTGCTGCTGGCTCTCGCGACCGGCGGCCTCATCGGTGGCTGCGCCGCCCCGTCGCGGGTGGGCGAGCCGGTGGCCGATCCGGCCGCGCGGCGCGCCGCCATCGAGTCCGTCGCCACCTGGGAAGCCCGGGGCCGCATCGCGCTCAAGACGCCGGGCTCCAGCGGCCAGGGCAACTTTGCCTGGCTCCAGACCGGTGACCGGACCGTGCTCCGGGTCGCGGGACCCTTCGGCGCGGGCGCCTACGAAATCCGCTGGGAGCCGGCGCGCGTCACGGTGCTCTCCGGCCGCGGCGAAATCGCCGCTGACTACACCGGCCCCGATGCCGCCCGGCGCTTCCTGGAGGAGCAGCTCGGCTGGTCGCTGCCCGTGGCCAACGCCCGGCACTGGCTCCTGGGGCTGGCCGGTCCGGATACGGCTGCCGTTGAAACGCTCGACGGGAACGGTCTGCTGGCGGCGCTGGCCCAGGACGGCTGGGACGTGAGCTACGGCGAGTACCGCCCGCAGGGTCCGGTGGCCCTGCCGCGCAAGCTGGTCCTGTCGAGCGCCGCGGGGCGCATCCGGCTCGTCATCGACCAATGGGATATCGAGTGGCGGGATTTCTGACTGGCGCCCCAACAGCGTAAGATTGCGCGGGCGGCGCAGATGCACTTGGGGCGTAGCCAAGTGGTAAGGCAGCGGGTTTTGATCCCGCCATCCGTAGGTTCGAATCCTACCGCCCCAGCCAAATTTCCAGGAAGTCTTCCGGGGACCAGCGACTTTTCATGGACGTAACCAACCTAGCGATCCTCTCCGGCAACGCCAATCCCGACCTGGCGCAACGCATAGCCAAGCACCTGATGCAGCCGCTCGGCCGCGCGCAGGTCGGCCGCTTCAGTGACGGCGAGGTGCTGGTCGAGGTCTACGAGAACGTGCGGGGACGGGATGTGTTCCTCGTGCAGTCCACCTGCCCGCCCGTGAACGACAACCTGATGGAGCTGCTCGTGCTGGCCGATGCCTGCCGGCGCTCCTCGGCCGCGAGCATCACCGCCGTGATTCCCTATTTCGGCTACGCCCGGCAGGATCGCCGGCCCCGCGCCGCGCGGGTGCCGATCACCGCCAGCATGGTGGCGCGCATGATCTCCGAGGCCGGCATCAACCACGTGCTCACGGTGGATCTCCATGCCGACCAGATCCAGGGCTTCTTCTCGATCCCCGTGGACAACGTCTACTCGTCGCCCGTCCTGCTCGGCGACCTGTGGCGCCAGAAGTATTCCGACATGGTGGTGGTGTCGCCCGACGTGGGCGGCGTGGTCCGCGCCCGCGCCATCGCCAAGCGCATGGACGACGCCGACCTGGCCATCATCGACAAGCGGCGCCCGCGGGCCAACGTCTCGGAGGTCATGAACATCATCGGCGAGGTCGAGGGCAAGGTCTGCGTCCTGGTGGATGACATGGTGGATACCGCGGGCACCCTGTGCCACGCCGCCGGCGCCCTGAAGGAGCACGGGGCGCAGAAGGTCCTGGCCTACGTCACCCACGCCGTCCTGTCCGGTCCCGCCGTGGACCGGATTGCCGCCTCCCAGCTCGACGAGCTGGTGGTCACCGACACCATCCCCCTGTCCCCCGCCGCCATTGCCACGGGACGGATCCGGCAGCTGTCCGTGGCGGAACTCCTGGGCGAAACGATGCGGCGCATCAGCTCCGCCGAGTCCGTCAGCTCGCTCTACCTGGACTAGCCCCCGTAGGAGCG
>JBEBHH010000068.1:0-11291 GCA_040080965.1 Gammaproteobacteria bacterium
TCCTACGACAACGTGTTCAGGTCCACCCGCATGCCGCGTTCCGCGACGACGGCCCGCGGAGCACCATCTTTAAGGAGCCGCGCTGCCAGACCCTCCGCCGCATCCGGTTCGCCATGCACGAGATAGACGGGCGGTTTGGGCGCGAAGCTGCCGTACCACCGCGCCAGGTCGTCCTGGTCGCCGTGGGCGGAGAGGCCGCCGACGGTGTGGATGCGGGCCCGCACCCGGATGTTTTCCTGGTGGATCCGCACGTAGGTGTTGCCGTCCACGAGCTGGCGGCCCAGCGTGCCGTTGGCCTGGTAACCCACGATGATCACGTCGCACTCGGGCCGCCAGAGGTTGTGCTTGAGGTGGTGCACGATGCGTCCGCCCTCGCACATGCCGCTGCCGGCGATGATGATCGCCCCGCTGCGAATCCGGTTGATGTGCTGGGAATCTTGCGCCGACTCCGAAAGCATGAGGTTCGGCAGGCGGGGCATGCCGCCCGCGTCGTGCAGTTCGGGCGTGTCCCAGTAGATCTGCGAAGTGCGGATGGCCATCGGGCTGTCCAGGAACACTTTCCACCGGCCCATGTTCCAGTCCGTGTAGTGCGTGGCGAGTAGGTGCAGGATTTCCTGGGTGCGGCCGACCGCGAACGCGGGAATCAGGATGTTCCCCCGGCGGTGGTCCGCTTCCTGGAGGATCGACGCCATTTCCCTGTCCGTGGCCTCCCGGTCCCGGTGCAGGCGATTGCCGTAGGTGCTTTCCATGAGCACCAGGTCGGCCTCGGTGTTCCGCGCCGGGTCCTGGAGGATCGGCGTGCCGTACTGCCCGAGGTCGCCGCTGAAGACCAGCTTGCGTTCCACACCACCGTGCTTCAGCCAGACCTCCACGCTGGCGGAGCCCAGGATGTGTCCCGCATCCACATACCGGATCGACACTCCCGGGAGGACCTCCCGGCGTTCCAGGTAGGGCAGGGTGACGAACTGGCCCAGCGTCTGCTCGACCTCGCCAGCGGTGTACAGGGGCTTGACCAGCGGCAGGTCCTTCCGCTCGCGCCTGCGGTTCTCCCGATCGGCGTCGCCCTCGGCGAGGCGGGCGCTGTCCTCGAGCATGATCTCGCAGAACCGTGCGGTGGTTTCCTGCACGTAGATCGGGCCCCGGTAGCCCCGGTGGATGAGCAGCGGCAGGCGCCCGGAGTGATCGATGTGCGCGTGGGACAGCACGACGGCGTCGATCCGCACGGCCTCGAACGGGAACGGCTCCCGGTTGCGGGAACCCCGCTGGCGGCCACCCTGGACCAGGCCGCATTCGAGCAGGACGGTGCGCGTGCCGATCCGCAGGATGTGGCAGGAGCCCGTGACCTCGCGGGTGGCGCCGTAGAACTCGATTTCGAAGGGATCTGCCATCGGAATGTGGTTGCGGTACTCCGGTCCGGAAGCTTAACCTAACCGCGCCTTTATAAAGGAGTCGCGCCATGCTCAAGGAATTCAAGGAATTTGCCATGCGGGGCAACGTCGTTGATCTCGCCGTCGGCGTGATCATCGGTGGTGCCTTCGGCAAGATCGTGACGTCCCTGACCAACGACGTGATCCTGCCCGTCGTCGGGCTGGTGCTGGGCAAGGTGGACTTCAGCAACCTCTTCATCAACCTGGGTGACGGGGACTACGCCACGCTGAAGGCGGCCACCGACGCAGGCGCACCCGTGCTGAAGTACGGCGTGTTCGCCAACACCATCCTCGACTTCGTGATCCTGGCGTTCATCATCTTCCTCATGGTGCGGGCCATGAACCGCATGCGGGCCGAGACCCCGCCGGCCGCGCCGCCGGGACCGACGCCGGACCAGCAGCTGCTGACCGAAATCCGCGACCTGTTGAAGAGCCGCTGAACGCCAGCGCGCCGCTGCCCGATCCGGGAGCGAAAATGACGGTGACGGTCAGTCCCCGCGGCGCGAGCCGCTGGGCCGCGGGGCACCCCTGGATCTACCGGACGGACGCCCGGCTGCCCCAGGGCATGACCGGCGGGGCCATCGCGCCCGTGCAGGACGAGCGGGGCCGCTTCCTGGGCCAGGCCTGCGTGTCGCTGCAGTCGAAGATCGCGCTTCGCCGGATCAGCCGGTCGGACCAGCCCGTCGACGTGGACTTCTTCCGCGAACGCATCGCGGCGGCCGCCCAGCTGCGCCGGAACCTGTACCCCGGCGACAGCGCCTACCGCGCCATCCACGGCGATGGCGACGGGCTGCCCGGCCTGGTCGTGGACCGCTACGGGGACTGGCTGAGCGTGCAGTTCCTGATTCCGGCGATGGAGCAGCGGCGCGAGCTTCTTGTGCCGCTGCTTGTCGAGCAGTTCGCCTGCAAGGGGATCATGAACCGCTCCGATGCCAGCGTGCGCGCGCTGGAAGGCCTGCCCCAGGAGAAGGGGCTGCTCTGGGGATCGGTGCCCGACCCGGTGCTGATCCGGGAGGGCCAGCTCGAGCTGGCCGTGAGCCTGGAGCACGGCCAGAAGACCGGCAGCTTCCTCGACCAGCGAGAGAATCACGTGGTGGCCGGGCGTTACGCCCGCGGGCTCGCGCTGGACTGCTTCAGCTACATCGGCGGCTTCGCGCTGCAGATGGCGCGCCGGTGCGAGCGCGTCACGGCCGTCGACAGTTCGGAGCCCGCCTGCGAGCAGATCCGCGCCAACGCCGCCCGGAACGGGATCGCCAACGTGGACGTGCTGGCCGAGAACGTCTTCGACTTCCTGCGGGGGCAGGTGGACGCGGCCCGCCGCTACGACACGATCGTCCTGGATCCGCCGGCCTTCGCCAAGAACAAGGACGCCATCACGTCGGGCCTCCGCGGTTACAAGGAGATCAACCTGCGCGCCATGCAGCTCCTGAACCCGGGTGGCTACCTGATCACCTCCAGCTGCAGTCACCACGTGGACGAGGAGGCCTTCGAGGCCATGCTGCAGGCCGCCGCGGCTGACGCCCGGCGCGAAGTGCAGATCATCGAGAAGCGCGGCGCCGGCCGCGACCATCCGGTCCTGCTCGCCCTCAGGGAAACCCGCTACCTGAAGTGCTACGTCCTGCGCATGACGTAGGAGCGCCTTAAGGCGCGACCCCCCCGCCCGTGAGGTAGGATTACGCCCATGAAATGGGAAGGCGGACGACGCAGCACCAACGTGGAAGACCGGCGCGGCATGGCGGGCCGGCCGGCCTTCGTTGGCGGCGGCCTGGGCACCATCGTTCTCATCCTGGTGGCCCTCTACTTCGGCGTGGACCCGACCTTCCTGCTGCAGAACGCGCCGGTCTCCACCGAGCAGCAGCCGGCCGGGCCGCCCCTGGGCGCCGACGGCCAGCCCGATCCCGCCGCCGATTTCATCTCCGTGGTGCTGGCCGACACCGAGGACACCTGGACGGCGATCTTCGCCGCGGGCGGCCAGCAGTACCAGGTGCCCACGCTGGTGCTGTTCAGGGGCAACGTGCAGTCGGCCTGTGGTTTTGCCCAGGCGGCGATGGGTCCCTTCTACTGCCCGGGGGACATGAAGGCCTACATCGACCTCGGTTTCTACGACGACCTGCGGGACCGCTTCCAGGCGCCGGGTGACTTCGCGCAGGCCTATGTGCTGGCCCACGAGATCGGCCATCACGTGCAGAACCTGCTCGGCCTGTCGGACAAGGTCCAGCAGGCCCGCCAGCGGGCCAGCGAGGCGGAGGGCAACGCGCTCTCGGTGCGCCTGGAGCTGCAGGCTGACTGCTTCGCCGGCATCTGGGCGAACCACGCGGACCGCACCCGCCAGATCCTCGAGCAGGGCGATGTGGAGGAGGCCCTGACCGCGGCGAGCGCCATCGGCGACGACCGGCTCCAGCAACAGTCCCAGGGCTACGTCACTCCCGATTCCTTCACCCACGGCAGCGCCGAGCAGCGCGTGCGCTGGTTCAAGCGTGGCTTCGCCTCCGGCCAGCTGGAAGCCTGCGACACCTTTGCGGCCCCGGCTCTCTGAGGGGAATCATGAGTCGTCCCCACATCGAGCCCTACAGCGAGATCGACCAGCCCTACAAGCGCTTCAACCTGCCGGCCTTCCCGAAGGGCGCCTGGTACAAGACGCTGAGCCTGGACCAGGACACGGGGGCCAGCTCCCTGAAGATGCGCTTCGACGCCGGCTTCCGCCGGCCGCCCGGCCTGGCGCTGTCGGACGTGGAGCTGTTCGTGCTGCGGGGGAGCGTGCGCATCGGCGGCGTGCTGTGCGGCGAGGGCCAGTACTTCTTCGTGCCGGCCGGCTTTGCGCTGGGAGCGATGTCGTCACCCGACGGCTTCGAGGCGCTGGTCTTCTGGAATGACGGGCTGCCCGGCTTTGCCGAGTCCGACGAACACCACCGGTATGCACTGACGTCGGCGTTCGTCACCACGAACGGCTACGAGGAGGCGCCCTGGATCGCCACTGCCCGGTTCCAGCCCGGCGTGGCCACCGGCTGCTGCGTGAAGCCGCTGCGGGTGGACCCGCTGTCCCGTGCCACCACGTTCCTCTACACCATGGTGCCCGCCTACCGGCAGGACAACATCTCCTACCACGACTGCGCGGAGGAGAGTTATCACATCTGGGGTACGTCCTGGATGATGCAGTTCGGTGAGATCCCCACCGGCGGCTACTTCTGGCGGCCGGCCTACATCAACCACGGCGCGTTCGCGTCCCGCTTCGGCTGCATCGCCCTCGGCCGCACCGACAGCGAGCTCTACAACTATTTCCACTACAACCCGTGGACGACGCCGGACGACAATTCCGCCCGGGCTGCCGCCACGGTCTACCGCAAGCGGCCCCAGCTCTGGGACTGGACGGTGGCCGAGGGCCACAACCACCCCGAGGGACCACCCGACTTCGAGCTGGATCCGGCCGGGTTACCCGAAGGCCGCTAGGGCCCGCCCGCAGCATCAGGTACGCAACCATGCCGTCGATCTCGCCCCGGGGCGAGGCCCAGCTCCGCAAGCTGACGCGCCTCGTGCTCACCGTCACGCCGGCGCCGGGCCAGCCCGCGCGCAAGGTCCCCGCCATCGACGTGGTCAGGGCCGGGGAGCGCTGCGTGGCTGCGGACGACCTCCGCGGCGCGCTGGCCATCGGCGAGCAGCTCCGCAAGGCTGAGGGCCTGGCCAGCGAAGGCCTGCGCCTGCTCGTGATGGTCGCCGTGTCGCTGGGGCGGCCCGGGGATGCCTGGGACCTGGCCCGGCAACTGCTCGAGACCGGCGTGCCCGACGCCCGGACGGCGCTTCCGCTGGCCCAGGCCCTTCAGCTCTGCAACCGCCATGAGGACGCCCTGGCGGTGATTGACGAGGCGCTTCGCGATGCCCCGGGCGATGCCCCGCTGCGGTCCCTGCGTGGCCAGCTGCTGGCGGAACAGGACGACGCGGCGGGTGCCGAGGAGGAACTGCGCCGCGCCCTGCGCCTTGCTCCCGACGTCTATGCGCCCTACCGGCACCTGGCCGTGCTCGGGCGCGTCACCCGCGGGGACGTCGCGCAACTCGAGACGGCAGACATTCCCTTGCCCGGCCGGGTGGATGCGTGGACCGCGCTGGCTGCAGGCTACCGGCAGCAGGGCGACGTCGTGCGCGAGTTCGGCTACCTGCGGCAGGCCCATGAACTCCTGAAGCCCGTGGACCCCTGGGTGCCGCAGGAGGAGCAGGACATGGCCCGCGAAATCGAGGCGGTCTACACCCCGGAGTTCCTGGCGAAACTGCCCGCGTTGCCTCCCGCAGGCCAGCGGCCGGTCTTCATCGTGGGCATGCCGCGCAGCGGGTCGACCCTGGCGGAGCAGATCCTCGCCAGTACCGGCACGGCCGGGGCGGCGGGAGAATCCCAGGTCTTTCCCTGGCTGCTGCTGGACCTGAGCCGCCGGCGCTACGGCGAGATGGACTATCCCCAACTGGCCACCGTGCTCACCCGGGACGATCTCACGCGGCTGCAAAAGGACTATCTGAAGACCATCAGCGAGGTCTACACGAAGGCGCTGGTCTTCGTGGACAAGCAGTTCACCAACTACAAGTACGTCGGACTGCTGGCCCGCATGTTCCCCGACGCGCGCTTCGTGCACACCGTACGGGAGCCGCTCGACATCATCCTCAGTACCTACCAGCACGTCTTCCGGACGGCCGGCTTCAGTCACGACCTGGAGCACCTGGCGCTGGCCCTGCGCGACCGGTCCCGCATCATGGCGCACTGGCGCCGCGTGCTGCCCGGCCGGATCCACGACCTGGTCTACGAAGATGTCGTGAGCAACCCCGAGCCCACGGTTCGCGCCCTGGTCGAATTCTGCGGGTTGCCCTGGAGCGACCAGGTCCTGCGTTTCAACGAGACCCGGCGCGTCGTGAAGACGGTGAGCCAGATGCAGGTGCGCCAGCCGCTGTACCAGTCGTCCGTCGGACGCTGGAAGCCCTACGCCGACCTGCTCGCACCCGCCCGGCGGGTCCTCGAGGCCGCCAGGGTGTCCTAGGTCCCGGGATACAGCAGGAATTCGCGGCGCGCACCGGCCCAATCCGCCTCGTCGCGGCTGGCCAGGGAATCCAGATCCCCTGGTGTTGCCGCCGGATCGTCCACCCACTCCCGCAGCAGCGGTCCGCCGTTGATGAGGTCGATGGCGAGACGTCCGCGCTCGTACTCGTAGGGGAAATCCCGCCAGAGCGGGTAGTCGGGCCGGAGCTGGCGCAGGGCCTTGAACGCCAGCGCCTGCAGCCGCCACGGGCGGAACTGGCCGTGCCGGTATGCCGGATCATCCACGTGGATCTGCAGCCCGCTGCACAGCTGACCCGCGTGCTTGTGGAACGTCGGCTCGAACCAGCAGGCACGCAGGTGGCAGCCCGCCAGCCACTCCGGGGCGAGCGTGCGCATCCGGGAGAGCAGGGCCTCCGCATCGAGATCCGGCGCGCCGAACAGCTCGAGCGGGCGGGTGGTGCCCCGGCCCTCGGAAAGCGTGGTGCCCTCGAGCATCACCGTGCCGGCGTAGCACCGGGCCATGGCCAGGGTCGCCGCGTTCGGGCTCGGGTTCACCCAGCTGCGCTCGTGCAGCGGCCAGCCGTAACCGGGCGCCGCGTCCGGCTGCCAGCCCGCCAACGGCACCACCCGGTACTCCAGGTCCAGGTTCAGGTGGCGAACGAACCAGTGGCCGAGCTCGCCCATGGTGAGGCCGTGCCGCATCGGCATCGGTCCGGCACCCACGAAACTCTCCCAGCCCGGCCGGAGGGTGAGGCCCTCGACGGGCCGGCCCGCCGGGTTCGGCCGGTCGAGCACCCAGACCGGCTTGCCCGCCCGGGCGCAGTCCTCGAGCACGTAGCGCAGCGTGGTGATGAAGGTGTAGATGCGGCAGCCCAGGTCCTGCAGGTCCACCAGCAGCACGTCGAAGGTGTCCAGCATCGCTGCCGTCGGGCGGCGGACCTCGCCATACAGGCTGAACACCGGGATGCCGTGGACGCCATCGACAAAGTCCGGCGACTCCACCATGTTGTCCTGCTTGTCGCCCCGCAGGCCGTGCTGCGGACCGAAGGCGCTGGTGAGGTTCAGGTCGGACACCGCCATGAGCGCGTCAAGGCCGTGGCGGAGATCCGGTGTCACCGACGCCGGATGCGCCAGCAGGGCGACGCGACGGCCGCGAAGCCGGGCCAGAAGCCCGGGGTCTGCAAGCAGGTTGTCGAGTCCGGTCCTCATGCCACGTCCAGCACGAATCCGTCGGCGTGGTGAAAGTCCGGCTTTCCCGCCGGGTGCCGGAGTGCCCACCAGGACAGCACGCCCTGTGCGTCCTCGATGACGGCGGCCATCGCGAGGCGCAGCGCAATCCGGGGGCGAGGTCCCGGCGGCCCCGGCAGGCCGTCCATCCGGAAGCGCGCGTCGAGGATCAGGGCGTCGGCCTCGTGCCGCCAGGCCGCAACCGGGTCGTGACGCAGGGGCAGGGGCGTCCCGCCGTCCCGGTAGCCGCGGAACCCGTAAACCGCCCACGCACCCGACGGCGAGAAGTTGAGCTCCACGTAGCCCGTGGAGTGAGGGTCGGCGATGAAGGCCTCGAAGCAGGTGTGCTCCCACAGGCTGGTGGCCTGCGTCGGCGCCGCTGGCGCGGGCAGACGAAGCCGCCCGGGATCGCCCTCGAGCCGCCAGCCGAGTTCCAGGGCGCCGTCGGGGCCATAGCCCGCCGAGGCCGTGAGCACCCGGACGGGACCGGCAGTGGAATCGGGATGGACGAGGAGCCGCATGCGCGCAGTCTAGGGCAGCGCCGGGCAGGTGTAACTCTTTGTAACCATTGCTCCGCCGCTGGATCCGAACGGGCCCGGTCCGGCGAAGTACCTGTCAACGGGGCTCGCCCCGGGGTTGTTCCCGGGAACCGACGCGCCAGCGGAGCAGGACGCAATGAAGAACATCAGGTCAATCAACGAATACGTCGAGACGGGTTTCTACGTGGTGCTGGGTCTTCTGGCGCTGGCCGGCATCGTCCGCGCGATCTTCCTCGGGGCCTGATCGCGTTGCCTGAGTGGACGGCGCCTACCAGGGGATGACGCGCCCGTCCTTGTAGTCCAGGAACTGGCCGTTCTGGGCCGGCGTCAGGCCGTCGATCACCCGGATGATGCCGGTCACGCTGTCGGTCGGGGGAATGGCACCCGGCTGCTTGAAGTTGGTGCCAAAGCCCAGCTCGCCCTCCACGGCCTTGGTGTCCACGGAGCCCGGGGAGATGGCGGCGATGGTCACGCCCTTCTTCGCGGTCTCGTAGCTCAGGGTGTAGACGATCATGTTGAGCGCCGCCTTGCTGATGCGGTACTCGTACATCATGGACATCTTCGGGCTCTCCGCGAAGGAGCCCGCCTTGCTGGAGATCACCGCGATCTTCTTCTGCGTGGATTTCTGCACGTGGGGAAGGAAGTCGGCGATCAGCTTGGCCGGCCCGAGCGCGTTGATCTCGAAGCTGTTGCGGGCCTCCTCGTAGTCGATCGTCGAGGCGCCCTTCATGGCGGACATGTAGCGGGGGGTCTTGGCGGCGTTGCTGAGCAGGACGTCGATCGGCTGGTCCTTGTATTTCGTGGCCAGGGCGTCCACGGCGGCGTGATCGGTCACGTCGAGCTTCTCGATGACGATATCCGGATCGGCCTTCGCCAGGACCTGCAGGTCCTTTGCTTCCGCCGCGTCGCGCGCCGTGGCGATGATCTTCCAGTCCCGCGCCGAGTATTGCTTGACGAGCTCCAGGCCGATGCCCCGGTTCGCCCCCGTGATGAGGACGGTGGGCTTGGCCGCGTCGGCAGCAAAGACGGCGGCGGACAGGAAGCTGGCGGCGATGAGCAGGATCAGGCGCATGGCGGAACGTCTCCGGGGACAGATGTGTAAAGAGCTTCGGCGAAGGGGCGGGCACCGTCAAGGCGGACCCGCGACCTCCCCGGCAGGTGGTTGTGCCCCCCGCCGGTTGCTACCCTAGGACCCTGGTACACGAGGGACAGCCGCGAGTGACCGACGGAGTGCTGATTGCCGGGGCGAGCCGGGGCACCGGGCTCGAGGTCGCCAGGCTGCTGGCGGCGCGGGGCGAACGGGTCACGGCCTTCGTCCGTCCCGACTCCGATATCGGCGCCCTCCTGCAGCTCCGGGTGAAGCTCTTCAAGGGCGACGTCCTCGATCCCCGGTCGGTGGAGGGCGCGCTGGCCTCGGGGAATTTCCGCGCCGTGATCGACACCGTGGGCGGCAAGCGGGGTGAGCCCCGGCCCGACTATCACGGCACCCGCAACCTGGTGGACGCCGCCGGCCAAGCCGGCGTGCGCCGCTTCATCTTCGTCACCGCGATCGGCTGTGGCGACAGCCGCGGCGCCGTCGGTCCCAAGGTGCTCGAATTCCTCGGCGCCGTGCTCGACGAGAAGACGCTGGGTGAGAACTACCTGATGGCGAGCGGACTCGACTACACCATCCTCCGGCCCGGCGGCATGACCCACGATCCCGCCAGCGGCACGGCGCTCCGCACGGAGGACCGCCTGGCCATGGGCGTGATCAACCGGGCTGACCTGGCGAGGCTCGTGGTGGACTGCCTCGACGACCCGCTGGCGATCGGCCGGGTCTATCATGCCGTCGATCCCGCCATTATCCGCCAGGCGCCGCTGCAGCGGGGCGAGGACCTCCCGGGCGGCCGGGTCCAGTGAGACCTGGCGCACAGACTGCCCCCCTGCGGGACCCGCCTCCGGGACCCCGATGAATCCGGGCCTGACACCCGGGCGAAGGTCCTGAGCATGGCAAAAGCCCAAATTTCACCCGGGAACGCCTTCGCAGGCGACCTCCTCGAACGGAGCGCCGCCGGCTACGCCGGCTTCGCCGCCTCGCTGATGCTGGACCGGGACGCGGGCCTTCGCGAGCGCCAGGGCGCCCACGCCCAGGCAACCTGGCGGTCCCACCTGACCCAGCGGGTGCTGGAGCTCGCGGCGGCCGTTCAGGCCGGTGATGCCCGGCTGTTCCTCGGCCGGGTCACCTGGTCGCGCAAGGCGTTCCGGGCGCGGGGCCAGGACGACCAGGACATCCGCCACAGCCTCCAGGCATTGCGCGACGTGCTGGCCGAGCGGCTGCCCAAGCCGGCCCTGGGGCTCCCGATCGAATACGTGGACCTGGCGCTGAACCTGCTGGCCGCCCCGGCGCCGCCCCCGGACGCGTCGGAGCTCGATCCGCAACGGCCGGCGGACCGCCTGGCCCTCGGGTACCTGCAGAAGATCCTCGAAGGCAATGTGGCGGACGCCATCGACAGCGTCACAGCGGCGGCGCTGAACGGCCTCGGCGCCCGCGCGGCCTACACGGACGTGCTGCTCCCGGCCCAGCGCGAGGTGGGCCGCCTCTGGCACGCCGGCGAACTCAGCATCGCCGAGGAGCACATGGTGACGGCCGCCACCCAGCGCACCATGTCGGTGGTGGCCAGCCAGGCGCCCCGGCAGCCGGCCAACTGCCGCACGGTCGTCGTGGCAGCCGTCTCGGGCAACGTGCACGACGTGGGCCTGCGCGCGCTGGCGGACATGTACCAGCTGGCCGGGTGGCGCGTCATTTTCGTCGGCTCGGACGTGCCGATGCAGGACCTGCCCACGCTGCTCGCGTTCTTCGAGGCCGACCTGCTGATGCTGGGCGCCACGCTCGCCACCCACGTGCCCCGCGTGCAGCAGGCGATCCGCTCCATTCGCGAACGCTGCGAGCGCCCGGTGCGGGTCGTCGTGGGCGGCGCCGCCTTCGACGAGGCGTCGGATCTCTGGGAGAAGGTGGGCAGCGACGGTTACGCGCCGACCATCGACCGCGCCGCGAGTTGGTCGGCATCGTCTTCGCTGTCGATGACGTCGTCCTCGGTTGCAGCA
>JBEBHH010000009.1:0-103107 GCA_040080965.1 Gammaproteobacteria bacterium
GATCCGGCAAGGGTGGGTTTCGTTCGCGCAGCACGGGTGCCGCCTGCGCGAAGTCTAAACCCGGGGCGGGGTTCGGCCAAAACCCGCCAGGCCGGCCGGCGCGGACCCGCTACCGGGCTGGCGCCGGCTTCTGCGTCCGGGCGTAGTTCTCCAGGCTGGAGAAGCTGGGCTCGACCCACACCTCGGGTGCGGTCAGGTACAGCGGGTAGCGCTCCTTGACCCGCGCCAGCACCGGGGCCGGCGCCTGTTCCGGCTGCTTGATGCTGGTGAAGCGGCCCATGTAGAGCACGTGGCCGGGTGCCGGGCCCATCAGCATCCAGGGCAGCCAGGGCGTGACCCGGGACCACACGCCGTTGTGGGGCAGGTGCGTCTTCGACGGGTCTTCCGCGTCCTCCCGCCGGATGAAATAGCGGAAGAGTTCGGAAACGCGGTTCATCGGCCCGGCGGACTCCCGGGGCCAGACGGCGGGATCGAGGGCGTTCCGGTAGAAGAGGTGGATGTCGGAATCCAGGGTGACCGTGTCGTCGTTCACCAGGTTCCAGTTGAGCCGTAGCGGGCGCTTCGGGGGCTTCTCGGTGTTCAGGCCGCCGTAGCTCGGCGGATCCGGGAAGAACTCGGAGATCCGGAAGTTGAACGGGTCATTGGCGATATCGACGACCCGCACGCGCTCGCCGCTGTAGGGATTGTCCCACTCGTCCAGGAGCTGGCCCGTCTTGAGGTCACGGTAGAACACGAGTTCGCGGCACAGGCGCTGGTAGCTGCCGTCCGGCTGCTTCAGGACCCGGTGGGTCGCGAACAGCTCGAAGCCGAACAGCGGCTTCACGATCTCCCCGTCCCGCACCCCGTGGACGACGCCCGACCCCTGCCCGTAGATGAACTTGCCCGGTGCCGTGTCGCCCTCGATCCGCGCGTACATCTCCCGGTTCCAGACCGGGTCGTCGAAGGCCAGCGGCACCCTCGCCCGGGACCTGGCGAATCCGGTCGCCGGGGTGGCGGCCGCGCCGAGGGCCGCCGCGCCCAGCAACCTGCCCATGGCCGTTCGTCTCGTCAGTGCCATTCTCGACATTTCCGATTTCTCCGCGAGTGCCAGAACCGGGACGGATTGTGTCGGGGTCGCGGGAATGCCGGGTGCCCGTTTCACAAGCGCGCCTGGTTACGCACGAATGACGCCTGTTCAGCGCGCCGGTTCCACCTGGCCCACGCGTACCTTGCGGGCCGCCCGGCTCACGTCGCGGCTGAAGCGCAGCTCGAAGCCGTGGTCGGGAGTCGCCACCGGCTCCCCGGCGACCAGGCGCGGCCGGTAGCGGGCCTCCCGGAAGGCGCGGGTCACCGGATCGGGCACGCTCTCCATCGGCGCCAGGCTCTGGCGCAGGCGCAGCTCGTCGATGGTGCCGAGGGCCGTCACCGTGAAGCCGAACGACACGGTGCCGGCCGCAAAATGGTCGATCTCGCCCCGCCGGGAGGTGAAGGGCTCGTCGGGCACGTTGACGTAGATGGGCTTCGGGTCAGCGAAGGTCGCGTTGGCCACGTCGGGCCCCGCCCGCTTGCTGTCGGCCAGGCGCTGCCAGGCCGTCCTGTACCAGGTCGCGCCGGCGGCGGGTTCCACGAACAGCGCTTCCACGTCGCCGCGGGTGGCGAACACCGCGGCGCGCTCGATGACATCGTCACGGGTGTCCCGGTAGTCGAGCTTCAGCGCCCGGTCCAGGGCGGCCCGCGCCACGTCCACGTCGCTCCGGCTCCGCACACAGGACGACGCGAGCGTGCGCAGTGGCCAGGCGAGCCGGGGATCCCGGGGGCCGTAGGCCCGTTCGAGCAGGGGGATGGCCGCGGTCAGTGCGTCCCGTTCCCGTCCCGTGAGGTCCGCCCAGGCGTACCACCGGGCGGCTTCGTACAGGCCCGGCACCCGCTCGACGGCGTCGGTCCCGTAGCGCTTCCGGTCCTGCTTCTGCAAATCGGCGGCGAAGGCGTTGCCCCCGCGCAGGTCCCGGCTGCGGCGGGCGCCCTCGAACATCAGGCCGTAGATTGCCGCGCGTTGATCCGCCGAAATCGTGCCGTCGTCCGGCAGGCCGCGCAGTAGCTTCTTTCCCGCGGGCAGGACGTCCGCGGACTTGCCCGCGTCGAGGCTGGCCTGCAGGCCGGCGAGGCCCGCGTCGAGGGGTGGCGCCGTGGCGTCGGCCCGCGCGCCGGTAGTTGCCAGCATCAGGACGGCCAGCAGGAGTCGGATCGGTGCGGTCATGGACGGCCCTCCCGATGACCGTCTGAGCTTAGCGCGAAGCCGTTCCCCTCCGCCGCTCGCGGGCGGCCTCGAGCGCCGCGCCCTCCTCACGGTGGACATCGGCCCAGTGGGGCCGGGCCAGCAGGCCTGCCAGGTAGCGAGCCAGCTTCGGCCAGCGTCCGGCATCGATGGGGCCGGCGCCCTGGCAGTAGGTGATGAGCTGGGCGCCGATGGCCACGTCCGCGACTGTCAGCAGCTCGCCCATCGCGAAGCCGGACTCGGGAAGCTCCTTCTCGAGGTAGCCAAAGGCTTCGTCGCGGGGACCGGTGGCAGCGGCCAGTGCCGCCTCATCGGCCGGCTTGCCCTGGAATACCGGCTTCACTACCTGCTCGGAGAAGAACGTGAGCGTCGCTTCCCGCAGGCGCGTGTCGGCGTATTCCTCGAGCCACAGCGCACGCGCCAGTTCCGCGGCGCTGGCGGGGTAGAGGGGCCGGTCCGGATACGCCCGCTCCAGGTAGGCAATGATCACGGAGGAATCGGGGATGGCGATGCCCTGGTCCTCGATCACCGGGATCTTGCCGAGCGGGTGCAGCGCCTTCACTTTCGGCGAACCCATGGGCGCTGCTTCCAGCCTGTGCGGGATGCCCTTCTCCAGCAGGGCGAGGCGGACCTTGCGGGTGAATGTCGAGAGGTTGATGCCGTAGAGGGTGAGCATGGAAAGGAATACTAGCGGACACCCGGCCTGACCAGAATCTTTGGGCTAGGATAAACAACATGCAGGCCCGTCTTCTCGGCACCGTAGTCATACTCGCCCTCGCCACGCCGCTGCAGGCCCAGACGGAGCAAGCCCCTGCCAGGGACACCGTGGTGGTGATCGCCACGGCCCCGATCGGCGCCGAACTCGATCCAGACCGTATCGCCGCCAATGTGCAGTCGGCCACGGGCGACGAGATCCGCCGGGACGGCGCCCTCGACCTGGCCGATTTCATGAAGCGCAACATGGGCAGCGTGTTCGTCAATGATGCGCAGAACAACCCGTTGCAGCCCGATGTCCAGTACCGCGGGTTTGTCGGCTCGCCGCTGCTCGGGTTGCCACAGGGCCTGGCCGTCTACCAGGACGGCGTCCGCATCAACGAACCCTTCGGCGATACGGTGAACTGGGCCCTGATACCGGAGTCCGCAATCGAGACCGCCTATCTCATGCCCGGCTCGAATCCCCTCTTCGGGCTGAATGCCCTCGGCGGCGCCATCTCGATCAGGACGCGCAACGGCCTCACGAGTCCCGGGACCCGGGCGGAGGCCCTGGCGGGGTCATCGGGCCGCGTCAGCCTGCAGGCGGACGCCGGCGGAGCGACCAGCGAACGCTTCAACTACTTCCTGACGGGATCCTATTTCGAGGAGGACGGCTGGCGGGACTACTCGCCCACCCAGGCAAAGCAGTTCTTCGCCAATCTGGGTACCGGCACCGGAAGAACCACGGTCAACGCGACCATCACCTACGTCGATACCGACCTGGTAGGCAACGGTGCCGCGCCCGTCGACCTGCTCGACGAGAGCCGACGCGCCATCTTCACCCGTCCCGACCAGACCCGGAACGAGCTGACGCTGGTGAACATCACAGCCAGCACACGGTACAGCGATGCGCTGGGCCTCACTGGCAACGTCTACATCCGGGGCAGCGACGTCGACACCCTCAACGGCGACGACTCCGATTTCGACGAATGCACCGGCACGCCCGGTTTCATCTGCCAGGACGAGGGGAGTGGCGAAGAGCTGGTTTTCGACGGAAGCGGCGACCCGATCGCGGCCGACGACAGCGTCGAGGGAGCCACGGTTAACCGGACCTCCACGGACCAGACCTCGGCCGGCATGACGCTGCAGGCCGGGTGGACTGCCAACCTCCTTGGCCGCGACAACCAGCTGACGATTGGCGTGGCGCACGACTCGAGCGACGTCGGGTTCACGTCCAGCACGGAACTGGGTTCCCTGGACGCGACCCGCCTGGCCGTGCCGGGCGGGGCTTTCGTCGGGGAGTCGTTTACGCGCCTCGATGCCTCGACCGGGAATACCGGGCTTTACCTGACGAACACGCTTGCGCTCGCGACCGACGTGTCGCTCACGCTGTCGGCGCGATTCAATCGCACGCGCGTGGAACTCAAGGACCGGCTGGGCGAGGAGCTGAACGGCGATCACACCTTCCGGCGCCTGAATCCGGCGGCAGGACTCACGGCGGGCATCAACGATGCAATGACCTTCTATGCCGGGTACAGCGAGTCGAACCGGGCCCCGTCGCCGGTGGAGTTGACGTGCGCAGACGAAGACGATCCCTGCCGGTTGCCCAACGCCTTCGTCGCGGACCCGCCACTCGAGCAGGTCGTCGCCAGGACGATCGAAACGGGAGTCCGCGGTGTGTGGCAGGAGGGGGCGTGGCACGTGGGCGTGTTCCGGACGTCGAACGACGACGACATCCTGTTCATCAGCGCCGGTTCACTGACCAATGAGGGCTACTTCGATAACGTGGGCCGCACGCGCCGGGACGGCGTCGAGCTGAACATCAGCGGCAACGCGGGACCCCGCTGGAGCTGGTTCGCCAACTACACGTACATCGACGCGACCTTTCGCAGCGCGTTTGCTGTGCAGAGCCCGAACAACCCCGCGGCCGTCGACGGCGAGATCACCGTCGAACCCGGTGACCGCCTGCCGCTGGTTCCCGACCAGCTGTTCAAGCTGGGCGTGCGGTTCGCCCCGATACCGTCCATCGGGCTCGGAGCCAACGTGCTGGGCTCCTCGGGGCAGTATTACCGCGGGGACGAGGGCAACCTGGTCGAGCCCATCGACGGCTACGCGATCCTGAACCTGCGGGGCGAACTGCGCGTCAATGCCAGCACGGAACTGTTCCTCACCGTCGACAATGTCCTCGACACGGACTACGAGACGTTCGGAGTCTTTGGTGAGGCCGAAGACGTGCTTGGCGACGACTTTGACGACCCGCGCTTCCTCGGCCCGGGCGCGCCCCGCGCGGCGTGGGTGGGCATCCGGACGGCGTTCTAGCGCCAGAGTTGGCGGGACGCCGCCCGCATATACTGCGACTGCCGAGTCCATGAGAGTTCCGATCATGCGCACGCATCATCTGGCGACGGGTCTGGCATTCCTGATGCTGATGGCGTTTCCGCCATGTTTTGCCGGGAAGGCCCCGCCCATCGGCGCCCCCGTCCCGGACAACCTGGGTGAAACGCTGGACAAGCAGCCGGTGGTCGCTTCCGCGTATCTGGGCAAGGTCGTCGTGATCAGCTTCTGGGCTTCCTGGTGCGCGCCGTGCCGGAAGGAGCTGCCGGTCCTCGAGCAGCTGCAACGTACGGCCGCCAAGGACGGCCTGCAGGTCATCGCCGTGAACCTGGAGGATGCCCGCACGTTCCGCAAACTGATGGCGAAGCTGTCCGAGTCCCAGATGACCTACAGCCGGAACGTCAGGGGCAAGACATCGAAGCTGTTTGGTGTTGACCCGATTCCCCACATGGTCATCGTGGGGCGGGACGGGAAGATCGCCCGCAGGTACGTGGGCTACGACGAAAAGAAACTCCCGGAGATCGTTGACGTGCTGAACGCGCTGCTCATCGGCTAGCCGGATGGGCTAGCCCTTCAGCGCCCCCAGCACCTCGTCCAGCATCTTCTTCGCATCGCCGAACAGCATGCGGTTGTTCTCTTTATAGAAGAGCGGGTTGTCCACCCCGGCGTACCCGGATGCCATCGAACGCTTCATGACGATGGAGGTCTTCGCCTTCCACACCTGCAGCACCGGCATGCCCGCGATGGGGCTCCCGGGATCGTCCTCGGCCGCCGGGTTCACGATGTCGTTGGCGCCGATCACCATGGCCACGTCGGTGTCCGGGAAGTCGGCGTTGATCTCGTCCATTTCCATGACGATGTCGTAGGGCACCTTGGCCTCGGCAAGCAGCACGTTCATGTGACCGGGCATGCGGCCCGCCACGGGGTGGATGCCAAAGCGGACGTTGATGCCCTTGTCGCGCAGGAACTTCGTGATCTCGTAGACGGTGTGCTGGGCCTGGGCCACGGCCATGCCATAGCCGGGCACGATGATGACGTTTTTCGCCGAGCGGAGCAGCTCGGCGGTTTCCACGGCACTCACCGGCGTCACCTCGCCAGCCGGTTCGGCGCCCGCCGCGGCCGGCTTTGCGCCGTCGCCCGTGCCGAAGCCGCCGGCGATCACGCTCAGGAAGTTGCGGTTCATCGCCCGGCACATGACGTAGGAGAGGATCGCGCCCGAGGAGCCCACGAGGGCCCCGGTGACGATCAGCAGGTCGTTGGCCAGCATGAAGCCCGTGGCGGCGGCGGCCCAGCCCGAGTAGCTGTTGAGCATGGAGACTACCACCGGCATGTCGGCACCGCCGATGGCCATGACCATGTGCACGCCGAAGAGCAGGGCGATCACCGTCATCACGATGAGCGGCGTCATGCCGGCGCCGACGTCGGCCGCCTGCAGGAAGGCATAGCCGAAGTACACGACCACCAGCAGGCCCGCCAGGTTAAGCCAGTGCCGCGCGGGCAACAGCAGCGGCTTGCCGCCGATCTTGCCGGACAGCTTGCCGAAGGCGATCACGGAGCCCGAGAAGGTGACGGCGCCGATCAGGATGCCGATGTAGATCTCCATCTCGTGGATCGACTTCTCGGCGCCGGTGAATTCGATGGAGGTGTCGATGTAGCTGGCGAAGCCGACGAGGCACGCGGCCAGGCCGACCAGGCTGTGCATGAGCGCAACCAGCTCGGGCATCTGCGTCATCTGCACCTTGCGGGCCGCGTACAGGCCGACGCTGCCGCCAGCCACCATCGCGCCGATGATCCAGGGGATTCCGGCTGCGGTGACCCGCGGCCCGAGCACCGTCGCCAGGACGGCGATGGCCATGCCCGCCATGCCGTAGAGGTTGCCGCGGCGTGAGGTTTCCGGATTGGAGAGGCCGCCCAGGCTCAGGATGAACAGGATCGTGGCGCCGATGTAGCAGACGGTGGCGAGACTCGAGGACATTGCCGATCCCTTACTTGCGGAACATCGCCAGCATGCGGCGGGTGACGGCGAAACCGCCGAACATGTTGATGGCCGTGAGCGCGAGCGCCACGACGGCGAGCCCGAGGATCACGCCGTCGGGCCGTCCCGCGGCCGCTCCGCCGAGCGGCGGCGCCACCTGCACCAGTGCGCCAACGGCGATGATGCTGGAGATCGCATTGGTCACGCTCATGAGCGGCGTGTGCAGCGCGGGCGTCACGTTCCAGATGACCATGTAGCCGATGAAGCACGCCAGCACGAACACGGTGAAGTGCGCGAGGAACGAGGCCGGGGCGAAGGCGCCCACCAGCAGGAACAGCACGGCGCCGGCGCCGAAGACCCCGGCGAGGGTCTTGCCAGCCATGGGCTCCGCAGCGCCATGCCCGTGGCCGGATTTCTTCGCGGCGACCGGCGGTGCGGCGGCCGGCTTCGCCTGGGCCGGCGTGGCCGACAGCTTCGGGGCGGGGGGCGGCCAGGTAATCGCGCCCTCCCTGATCACCGTCGCGCCGCGGATCGCTTCATCGTCGAAGTTGACGTTGATCACGCCGTCCTTCGTCTTGCACAGCTCCTCGGCCAGGCGCAGCAGGTTGTTGGCATACAGCGTGGAGGCCTGGCCCGCGAGCCGGCTCGGCAGATCGGTGTAGCCGATGATGGTCACGCCGTGGCGGACGACCACTTCGCCCGGGACCGTGAGCTCGCAGTTGCCGCCCTGCTCGGCGGCGAGGTCGACGACGACGCTGCCCGGGCGCATGGACTTCAACATCTCGGTGGTGATGAGCTTCGGCGCCGGCCTTCCGGGGATCAGCGCGGTGGTAATGATGATGTCGACTTCCCTGGCCTGCTTTGCAAAGGTTTCGAGCTGGGCCTTCTGGAAGGCCTCGCTCATCACCTTGGCATAGCCGCCGACACCGGTGCCCTCCTCCTGGTAGTCGACGGGCACGAACTCGGCGCCCATGGACTTCACCTGGTCGGCCACTTCCGGGCGCGTGTCGTTGGCACGCACGATGGCGCCGAGGCCCACCGCGGTACCGAGCGCGGCCAGGCCCGCTACGCCCGCGCCGATGACGAAGACCTTGGCGGGCGGCACCTTGCCGGCGGCGGTGATCTGGCCGGTAAAGAAGCGGCCGAAATGCTGGGCTGCCTCGATGACGGCGCGGTAGCCGGCGATGTTGGCCATGGAGGACAGCGCGTCCATCTTCTGGGCGCGCGAGATGCGCGGCACGCTGTCCATCGCGAGCACAGTGAGCCCGCGGCCCGCAAGCTGCTGCATGAGCTCCGGGTTCTGGGCCGGCCACAGGAAGCTGACCAGCGTGGTGCCCAGCCTGATCAGGGGGATCTCGTCGGGCGTCGGTGCGCGCACCTTGAAGACCAGTTCCGACCCGGCCCACAGCGCGGCGGCATCGGCGGCGATCTGCGCACCCGCCGCCCGGTAGGCCTCATCGCCGAAGTTGGCGGCATCGCCGGCGCCGCGCTCGACGGTGACGGCAAAGCCGAGCTTGATGAGTTTCCCGACGACCTCGGGAACCGTGGCGACCCGCTTCTCGCCGGCAAAGACTTCCCGCGGGACTCCGATGGTCAGGGGCATGGCAACCTCGGCAAATGTCTGAATTGAGTCGTCTTAGTCACGGCGTGGCGGAGCGATGCCCCCGGCGTCGGCCGGCATCATACGCACGTTCCCGTCGCAGTCGATGCAGGCGGGATTTCCGGGAGCCTCGCGGCCGGCGCGTCCCGCTCGAGGCGAAGCTGCCGGCACGCTCGCCATCCCCGGACGCCCCACTGGCCCGGCGAAGTCGCGACGGCAGTCGCCTGCCGTGCCGCCGCCGGTTCCAGGGCTTATGTAAAGTGTTGGGACCGCCGGTCCTGCCACGCACGAGTAGGGACTCTATTTGTTCATAAATAGCACAAATGAGCTGAGATGGCGGGATCCAGGTCGCGTTCAGGGTGCCCGGCCCGGCTCACTCAAGGCGGGCCCGATTCCCCGGATAATGGCGTTGGGCAGCCGCGCGTCGTCCCAGTCCATCGCAAGGCTCCCGGTCCGCACGATGACCAGGCCCAGCGAGGGCACGATATACACCCGCTGGCCGCCGAACCCGTCGAAGTAGCGTAGATCCGGCGCGGCAAACGGCTCGGACTGGAACGCCGTCACCTCTGACTTCTGGTTGTAGCGGCGCTGGATCTCATGGCGATTGCCCAACCACGTCAGGTAACCGTAGTTTTCATTCCGGGCAGACGGGGTGGTCACGTCGTCCATCCACTCCCGTGGAATCACCGGGACACCATTCCAGTCACCGCCCCGGAGATGAAGCAGCCCGAGCAGTAGCCAGGAGCGCGCGGTAGCGTCGAGGCAGCAGAACGTCCTCGGAGTTCGATGCGCCTCCGAGTCCACGGCAACCTCGGCATCGGCCGCGCCGATCTTTTGCCACAGCGCCTCGGAAAGGTATTGCGCATAGGGCCGCCCGACTGCCCTCTGCAGGATGACCCCGAGGAGCCCCGCATTGACGTTGTTGTAGTCGAACTGCGTGCCCGGGGGGCGCTCTGGCTGCTGCGCCAGCAGCGCACGCTCCAGTTCGCCCCCCATCATCACCTGCAGGTAGTCGCCCGCCGGGTTGAGGTAGTCAGTCTTCGGATAACCGATGCCGCTGTCCTGCTGGAGCAGCTGCCGGATCGTGATGGCGCCGCGCTCGTCGCCTGCCCATTCCGGCAGGTAGCGGCCGACCGGATCGTCCACGGACCCGACGTAGCCATCACGGATTGCGGCACCGAACAGCAGGGCCAGGACGGATTTGTGCATGGACTGGGTCGGCGTGCGGGTGCCGGGACCGGAGCCGGGGTAGTAGTGCTCGAGCTGCAGGGCGCCGTCCTGCCAGACGAGCAGCGCGTGACTGCCGGTTTCCGCCCCGTAGGCGATGGCTTCGCGGAGCGCATCCGCGGCGACACTTTCCCTGCCAGGCGCGGCCCGCGGGAGGGCCGGCGGCGTTCCACCCTTCACCGCCTCGACCGGACCGAAACTGCCGCCGAAGGGCATCGTGAGCATGCGGCTGGCAACGACGGGGTCCCCCACGAAGAGCGCGGCAACCGCCGCCGCTGCGAGCAGCACGAGAACCAGGAGCAGGCGTTTCAGGATTCGCACGGGTGCTTACCAGTAGATGAAGGAGGCAGCTTGCGGGCAGCCATGCCCGTCAGGCTTGTATTCTTATACGAACCTGTCTATTTTTCACCCGGCATGGCGACAGAATAGCCCGAGGAGCGATCATGGAAATTCCCACCTCTCCCGCCGGCGCTTCCACCTCAGTGGGCACCTCGAAGCTCTGGCGCCCGCCCTGGGTCGGCATCCTCACCTGCGTCCTGATGTTCGTCGGTGTTGGCGTCGGCCACGCCGTGATGACCTTCATCGAGGATGGCCTGGGCCGCGACCTTACCTACCCGGTGTCGATCTTCCTTGGCTTCGGCGGCATCGTGCTGCTCTGGTACGGCATCAAGTCGAAGAGCGAAAGCTTCGCGACCTGGACGGGTTTCTTCGCCGGCATCATTGTCTGGATGACCTGGGTCGAGTTCTTCTACATGTACTACGGCCGCAAGAACTTCGGCATGCTGCCCCGCCTTCACGACCCGGTGGTTGGCGCACCGGTCGGCGAGCCGGAATACATGATCATGGCCGCCACCATCGGCGTGCTCCTGACGATGTGCTGCTTCTACACGTTCGACAAGGACACACGCTGCAACATGTTCGTGTGGATCCAGAATCGGCTCGGCCTTCGGGCGGGCCTGGGACCCAGTACGAAGACGGCAAAGGACCGCAACTACGCCATCATCACGTTCATGGAGACGTTCTACGTGACGTGGTTCGTCTACGCATGGAACCTGCTGATCTTCGATCCGTCCATCGTTGGGGTCGGGCAGAGCGCCTTCATCGCCGAGGCGTTCACCTGCGTACTGTCCATCGCCTGGGGCGGCTTCTGCTTCAGCCGGCTCGTGAAGTACCGGCGCACGTCGACCGCGCTCCGCTATGCCATTCCGACGGCCAACATCCTGTGGATCAACGCCGAAATCTTTTCCCACTGGGGCCTGCTCACGGAGGTCTGGGTCGAGCCGTACCAGTACCTTCCGGAGGTGAGCCTGATCTGCCTCGCGTTTGTAATCATGGCGGCGCTCATCGTCTACGCGCCGAAGAAGCCTTCGGAAACCGGCGACCGCCAGTTCGACTGAGGAGTCAGCCCTTGAATTACCGGCAGTTCCTGCAGTGCCTTGCCGCCTTCGCCCTGGCAGTCGCCAGCGCCACCGCGTCGGCGGATCCGGTCCGGTTGCGCGAGGGCATGGGTGGCGTGGCGGATATCGGTGCAACGAAGTGCGACTACTACGCCTACATTCACCCCAATGGGCCAACGGGCTTCAACCAGGCCGTGCTGTACTGGTTCGAGGGGTACGTCCACGCCCGCACCGGCAACACGATCGACGCGTGGCTGGCGGGCATCCGCGGCGGCGACCAGTGGACGTTCGACCGCATCGGCAATCACGTCCTGGGCTACTGCACCGCCAATCCCGCGGCGACGGTTGCGGATGCTGTCGGGGATCTGTGGAAGCGGATCGGCGGCCAGGAATCCGTTTCGCCCTGAACCCGCCCGGCAGCGGCCGCTCTCAGGAGGACGCGCCGCGCAGCTGCTCCACGATCGCCGGATTCTCCAGCGTCGACACGTCCTGGGTGATGGGCTCGCCCCGCGCGATGGCGCGGAGCAGCCGCCGCATGATCTTGCCCGAACGGGTCTTGGGCAGGTTGTCGGCGAAGCGGATGTCGTCGGGCTTCGCGATGGCGCCCAGCTCCTTGCCGACGAACTCGCGCAATTCGACTGAAAGCTTCTCCGCATCCGGCCCCGTGGGCCGCTGGCCCTTCAGCACCACGTAGGCATAGATCGATTCGCCCTTGATCTCGTGATGGCGGCTCACCACCGCCGCCTCGGCCACCCTGGGGTGGGCGACGAAGGCGCTCTCCACCTCCGCCGTGCCGAGCCGGTGGCCCGACACCTTCAGCACGTCGTCGGCGCGGCCGAGGACCCAGAAGTAGCCGTCCGCGTCCCGGTACGCCGTGTCGCCCGCCACGTAGTAGCGGTTGTCGAACTTGGCCCAGTAGGTCGACAGGTAGCGCTCGTTGTCGCCCCAGATCGTGCGGAGCATGGAGGGCCAGGGCTTGCGCACCACCAGCCAGCCGCCCTGGTCGGGGTTCGTCACGACGTCGCCGTCCTCATCCACGATCGCCATGTCGATGCCGGGAATGGGCAGCGTGCAGGAGCCGGGCTTGGTCGCCGTCACGCCGGGCAGCGGGCTGGCCATCGTGGCGCCGGTCTCCGTCTGCCACCAGGTGTCCACGATCGGGCAGCGCGTCTTGCCGATCACGGTGTGGTACCAGATCCAGGCCTCCGGGTTGATCGGCTCGCCCACCGTGCCCAGCAGGCGCAGCTTCGACAGGTCGTAGCTGTTTGGAAAGTCGTCGCCCAGTTTCATCAGGGCGCGGAGCGCGGTGGGCGCGGTGTAGAAGATGGTGACGCCCAGCCGCTGGCAGATGCTCCAGAAGCGGCCCGCGTCCGGGTACACCGGCGCGCCTTCGTACATGACGATGGTCGCCCCTGCCGCCAGCGGCCCGTAGCACACGTAGGTGTGTCCCGTGACCCACCCGACGTCCGCCGTGCACCAGAAGACGTCGTCCTCGCGGAAGTCGAAGATCCACTGGGCCGTGAGCTTGGCGTTGAGCAGGTACCCCGCCGTCGAGTGCTGGATACCCTTCGGCTTGCCCGTGGAGCCGGAGGTGTAGAGCAGGTACAGCGGGTGCTCCGCGTTGACCCAGGCGGGCTCGCAGGCGGTGTCCTGGCCGCCGACCGCGTCGGACCACCAGAGGTCCCGGCCCCTGGTCATGGCCACGGGCTCGCCGGTGCGCTTCAGCACGATCACCTTCTCGACAGTGTCACAGCCGCCAGCCAGCGCCTCGTCCACCGCCTGCTTGAGCTCGACCACCTTGCCGCCACGCCAGCCGCCATCCGCGGTGATGACGAGCTTCGCGCCCGCATCCACGATCCGGTCCCTGAGCGAGTGCGCCGAGAAGCCGCCGAAGACCACCGAGTGGGTGGCACCGATGCGGGCGCAGGCCTGCATGGCAATCACCGCCTCCGGCACCATCGGCATGTAGATGACGACCCGGTCACCGGGCCAGACGCCCAGCGCCTTCAGTGCGTTGGCGAGCTGGCAGACCTCCGCCGTGAGCTGGCGGTAGGTGAGCGTGCGGCTGTCGCCGTGCTCCCCCTCGAAGACGATCGCCGGCTTGTCGCCCCGGGGGCCCAGGTGAATGTCGAGGCAGTTGAAGCTGGCGTTGAGCTCGCCGTCCGTGAACCACCGGAAGTTGGGCGCCTTCGAGTCGTCCAGGATCCGGGTGAAGGGCACGTGCCAGCGCAGCTCCTCGCTGGCGAGGCGGCCCCAGTAGGCCACGTGGTCACGGTCGGCCTCGGCCCGGAGGGCGGCGAAGTCGGCGGGCTGGATGCGGGCGGCGGCGGTGAACGCGGCGGGTGGCGGGAACTTGCGGGACTCGTGGAGGACGGACTCGATGTTGGTCATGCTCATTCCACGGCGACGTCGGTGGCCTTCGGCTGGGCGTCGAGGATGCGCTGGCTGATCGGGTCGTCCTCGAAGTCACGCAGGAAAATCTCCAGCGACGCGGCGGCCAGGTCGGGATTGCCCCCGTCGTAGAGCTCGAGGATCTTCGCCAGGCGGCGGTCCCGCGGCTGGACGATGCCCGGCGCGGCGGTGTCGGTAGTGGGCGGAGCGGCGGGGGCCGGGGCCGCGGTATCGGCCACGCTGCCCGCGGCTGGCACGGCGGACCGGGACTCCTCCTGGATGGCGGCCATCTGGTTCGCCATCACAAGTTCCCTCCGGATGAGCGCGATCGCCGTGTCCAGGTCCTCGATCTGGGGGCCCTCGGCCTCGAAGACGGGCGGCGGCGGCAGCGGCGCGATATCGACCACTTCCGCCTCCCGCGCGACGGCTTCCGCGGCGGCCTTGTCGGCCTCACTGCGGTCCCGCGCGCGCTTGGCGAACATCGAGCCCAGCGGGTTGGAGCGATCGGCATTGGGTTCCGACGAGCCGCCGTCGATCAGGGACACGCCGACGCCCACGGCAACCAGCACGCTGGCGGCCAGGGCGGCAGGCACCAGCCACCGGGGACGGCGCCGGACTGGCGCGTCGTCGTCATCATCGTCGTCGTCCCCGGCGTCCCGCGCCACGGGACGCTCGGGAGGCGCCTTCGCGGCCGGCGGCGGCGGACTGGCTGCCGGGCGCGGCGCGGCGGGTTTGTCAGCAGCAGCGGGCTTCGCGGGCTCTGCCTTCAGTGCCGCAGGCTTCGGGGGCGCTGGCTTCGCGGCCGTGGTGCTGCCGGCACCCCGGGCCATGGCGAGAATTTTGCCGTCGAGCACCTCGGGAGGTTGCACGGGCTCGAGGGCGTCATAGGCGGTGGACAGGGGCGACTGGCGCTCGAGGAACGCCTCGAGTTCAGCCTCGTCCCGCGGCGTGTTGGAGTTGCTCATGACAGCGCCTCCCGGGAACCGGCGGGCGCGAGGTCGCCGAGCGCGGTGCGGAGCTTCTTCACCGCGTAGCGCAGCCGGCTCTTCACCGTTTCCGCATTGGCGCCGGTCACGGCGGCAATCTCGGCCAGCCCCATCTCACCTTCCTCGTGCAGCAGGAATGCCTCCCGCTGTTCGGCCGGCAGGGCCTCCAGGGCAGACCAGAGCCGGGCAGCACGCTGGGCGACGGAGTTCGCCGCCTCCGGGCCAGGCGCCGAATCGGCCGGCCCCTGCTCCCAGTCCACCAGGGACCAGCGGGCGGAGGCGAAGGCGGGATCGAGTTCTTCGGCGCGCGAATCGGGATCGTCCTGGCCGGCCAGTTCGGCATTGCTATCGGTCAGGGACCGGCCGCTCTTGCGGTAATGGTCCACGAGGCAATTGTGGCCGATCTGGTACAGGTAGGTGTTGAAGCGGGCCTTGGGCTCGTAGCGCTCCCGGGCCTTGATGACGCGGATCCAGACTTCCTGGAACAGCTCGGCCGCCGCCTCGGGATCGCCGCACTGGCGGAGGAAGTAGCGGTACAGCGGACCCTTGTGCCGGCTGTACAGCGTCTCGAACGCCGCGACGTCGCCCTTCGCGTACCGGGTCATCAGCTGTGCGTCGTCGGATCCTCCCGCCATGGCCGGCAGCATATGCCAGCCGGCCCGGCGGGTGAACGGTCCGGCTGTGACTAGCGTCGCACCTGAGCGTCTTCGGGGCCGCCGTCCGGGACCCCCGAGGGTGTCCCGACGGGACCGGCAGCCGCCACGGCCAGGCTGTCGGCCAGCTTCACCAGCGAGACGAACTCGCTGCGATAGCCGCTGGGATCGTCACCCCGGGCGCCGGCCGCCAGCTGCGCGATATCGCCGTAGTCGAAACCCTCCAGGTGCTCGCCGCCCCGGAGCTTCTGGCCAAACGCGGCGACGGCGGCGGCGAAGCGCAGGTCCCGCGACCGGGTCGCAGGCAGATCGGCCAGCGGGCGAAGGTCGGCGCGCCGGACCGGCTGCTCGATGAGCCGGCTCGTGTTCCCGTCCGGCGCCTTGTAACGCAGGCGGACGTGGGCCAGCTCCGCGACCGGGCTGTCCGGCCGGGCCGGGGTTCCCCCCGCCGGACCGTACCGCAGCGGATCCACGCGCCGGGCCGGGCTGTCGGTGAGCGTCAGCTCGTAGAGGGCGGTCACGGTGTGGCCCGCGCCGATGTCGCCCGCGTCGACGCGGTCGTTGTTGAAGTCCTCCCGGCGCAGCAGCCGGTTCTCGTAGCCGATCAGGCGGTACTCCGCGACGGCGGCCGGGTTGAATTCCACCTGGATTTTCACGTCCTTCGCGATGGTCTGCAGCGTTCCCGAGAGCTGCTCCACGAGGACCTTCCGGCCCTCGCCCAGGGTATCTATATAGGAATGGTTGCCGTTGCCGGCGTCGGCCAGCCGCTCCAGCAGTTCGTCGTTGTAGTTGCCGGTGCCAAAGCCGAGGGTGGTGAGCGACACCCCGCCCTCCCGCTCCCGCTCGACCAGATTGACCAGGGCGTCGAAGTCCGTGGTGCCCACGTTGAAGTCGCCGTCGGTGGCCAGGACGATGCGGTTGATGCCACCTCTTATATAAGCCTGCCGGGCCAGGTCATAGGCCAGGCGGATGCCGCCGGCGCCGTTGGTGCTGCCGCCGGCCTGCAGCTGGTCCAGGGCAGCGGCAATCTTCGCCTGCTCGTTGCCCGGGGTGGGCTCGAGCACGGCGCCCGCCGCACCCGCGTAGACCACCATCGCCACCCGGTCGGCAGCCTTCATCTGCCGGGCCAGGAGCCGGAAGGCGTTCTTCAGCAGGGGCAGCTTGTCGGGGTCCTGCATGGATCCCGACACGTCGATGAGGAACACCAGGTTCGCGGGGGCCCGGCTCTCCGCGGGGACCTCGTAGCCCTTGAGCCCCACCTGCAGCAGCACCCTGTCCCGGTTCCAGGGCGCCGGCGCCAGCGTCGTGGTCACCGAGAAGGGCCGCTCGCGGAACGCCGGCACCGGATAGTCGTAGCCGAAGTAGTTGATCAGCTCCTCCACCCGCACCGCGTCTTCCGGCGGCAGGGCGCCGTCGTTCAGGAAGCGCCGGACGTTGGCGTAGGAGCCGGTGTCCACGTCGACGCTGAAGGTGGACACGGGCTGCTCGCTTGCCAGTTTCACCGGGTTCTCGTCCTGGTGGGCGTAGCGCTCGCGCTCTTCCGGGGTTCCAGCGCCGTAGCAGCAGGGCTCTGGCGGCGGCAGCATCGCCAGGTCCTGGGCGGGGGCGGAGTAGAGCTTGCCGAGCCCCCGTTCGGCCGCGCGCGCGGGACTTTCAGCCCGGTCCCGGGACTGGGCGCCCGCAGTTTCGGCGGCGGGCGGCGACTGTTCCTCCTTGAGGCTGCAGGCTGAGGCCAGCAGTGACAGCAGGGCGATGCGCAGGAGAATGTAGTTGTTCACGGCGTCGGACTCCGCCACCCGACAGGGCAGCCCCTGAGTCTGTAAACGCCGGAACCCCGCAAACGGGGTTAAGAGGCAGCGATCCTGAGGCTCGATGCCAGCCGCTGGTGCAGCGGGCTGGTGCGCGGGATGTGGGCGAGCAGGAATTCCATCTGGTCCGCCAGGACGCGGCGGCCCTTGAGATAGATGTACTCGGCATAGGTGGGCGTGAAGGGCACGGCAACCAGTTGCATGCCGGCCTGCTCGGGCGTGTGCCCGCCCTTGTGGTTGTTGCACCGCCGGCACGCGGTGACCACGTTGTTCCAGGTGTCGCCGCCGCCCCTGGACAGTGGCCGGACGTGATCCCGCGTGAGATCCCGCACCGGGAACTGGTGGGCGCAGTACAGGCAGATGTTGGAGTCGCGCCGGAACAGGGTCTTGTTGTTCAGCGGCGGCACGTAGCAGTCCATGAGGTCGGCGACGTCCGGCGAGCGCCCGACGGTGGCCACGATGGAGTTCACCTCGATGCAGCTCTGCTGGCGGCTCCGGGCGTTATAGCCCCCGTGGACCCGGAACAGCGGGGAGCCGCAGCTGTAGGCAACCTGGCCCAGGTAGTACAGGCGGACGGCGTCCCGGTAGTCGATCCACTCCAGCGGCATGCCAGCCGCGTCCGTCCGCAGGACCTGCTGCGAGAAATCGCTGACGTCTTCGTGGAGGTACAACATGTCTGGGTCGGCCCTGCCGCGCCCGTATATTGCGGGTTCCCGACCAAAAATCAAATTTCGATCCGTCACATTCCGGGCATAACGGCCGGATCCCAGTACCCTTGGGGCTGCTGATGGCCTAGCATTCGGGCCAAAGGCCGCCCGGAAAAAGAAGCGGTCAATGGTGCAAGGCCCGTGATTCCTCGCAGCCAGCTCAAACCCGGCATTGCCGAGCCCGGCCTGCCACCCGTCCACAAGCCCCCCGGGCTCGTGACGATGCTATTGATTGCGCTCTCGTTTTTCTGCCTGCTCCAGATGGATCCCTTCGGCATCGAGACCGCCTCGTCGCGCCGGTCGGAGCAGGCCGCCCTTCGGGTGACGGCGCCCTTCTACGCCAATACCGGGGAAGTCGTGGTCGTGCTGATCGACGACGAGTTCCTGGCCCGGTCCGGCAGGAGCTGGCCGCTGCCCTACGCCGACCAGGGCCGGCTGCTGCGTACCATCTTCCAGAGCGCGCCCGCCGTGGTGTTCCTGGACCTCCTGTACCGCCAGAAGCACACCGACAGCCTCAACCCGGACGCGGCCGACTCGCCGACCGACGACCCCATGAACCTGCTCGGACCGGTCAGTTCATTCACGGCGCCGACGCTGATCTTCGCCGCGCAGATCCGTACCGGGTTGCGGGCCTCCCAACTGCCGACGCTCTGCCCGGACGAGCCGTCCGGCGACAGCGTCGCGCTCCAGGATCCCGAGTCCCTGCTCCCCGCGTTCCAGAACTGGCGCGAGGGACGGTCCGGCCGCGCCCACGTGGCGCTGCTCGGCTGGTGGGGCTGCGGCGATCGCTATCCGCTGCGCCTCGGGCCCGGAGCCGGGGATTTCACGCCCGCCATGGCCATGCTGGAGGCCTACTGCGCCGATCCCGCGCGCCAGCGGGCGGGTTGTGAGCTCCTCCGGTCGACAGGGGCGGAGGCGGGCGGCGGCGCTTTCGACGCGCCGCTGGTGGTGCGCTGGGGCGCGTTTCCGCCGGAACAGCAGCGCCAGTTCTACACGGCCGGAGTCTGCCAGCCGTACGCGGACGCGGGTGGCGGCGTGTCCGGGTGGCGGGCGTTCAGGACCAGCGCCACGCAGCTCCTGCTCGGCATCTTCGAGGACCTGCGCGATTCGCCACGTGCGAACCTGGCGCTGCCCTGTCCTGCAGTCACCGTTCTGCCCGCATCCGTCGTCCGCTATGGCGATCCGCTGGAAGTGCGGGCCCTCCTCCGGGACAAGATCGTGCTGGTCGGGGCCCGCGTCACCGGGATCTCCGACTGGCACCAGAGCCCCGTCCACGGCCAGGTGCCCGGCGTGATCCTGCACGCCGCAGCGGTGGACAACCTGCTCAGTCTCGGCGGCCGGTATGCGCGCGATCCGTCGTCGGGCGCCACCGCCACCACAGCTCTGCTGCTCCTCGCACTGCTCGCCTTTCTCGTGCCGATCGTCGTGATCCTGCTGGATGAACCGAAGCGCCGTTTGTTGTCGGCCCTCGGTCTGCTGTGCTGGCTGGGGCTTGCCGGGTTCCTCAGCTACGCCGGCGCATCGCCGGAGGCAGTCTTCGCCGCCGTGGTCGTGGGCATTGCGATCGACCTGCTCATGCCCATCCAGACCCTGATCTACCTGCTCGTCGTCGTCCTCCTGGGCGGCGGGGCGGCGCTGCTGGTCCGCTTCGGGGTGGCGCCTTCGAACTGGATCGGCATGGTGCTGGTGGCGCTGGCCTTCGCGGCCACCGTGAAGCAGTTCTACCGGCAGGAGGAACTGAAGGAGTTTCCCCATCCGGTATCGTTCCTCGGACCGGCCGTGAGGCCGTGGGTCGGGAAGCTCGACCGGTGGCACTTCCAGGACTGGATCGACCGGTATGCCGCGTGGCGCCGGCAACGCCGGTCGGCTGCCCCTGTTTCCAGCGATAACCCGCTGCCTGACGCCAGTAAATCCACCGTGGGAGACAAGCCATGAAGCATCTGCTCGCAGGACTCGTCATTGCCCTCGCCGGCCTGGGCGTTGCCCGGGCCGACTGCGCCGTTGCCGGCATGACGCTGCAAGGCGCCCTCGTGCCGAAGGTCGGGGTCTTTGACACGACGGGGAAATTCATCGAGGAGATCCCGAGCGCCGAGCTCGCCATCGGGCAGCAGCTGCTCGGCTGCGACGAGACCCTGGGCCTGGTGAAGGTCAGCCTCGTCGGGGGCGGCGAGCGGTGGCTAGATCGCGGCGAACTGAAGATCGGGCTGCCGGCGGGCAGCAAGCCCACGAAGATCTGCGTCCAGAGCGCCAGCTCCCGCGCGGCAGATCACACGGAACCCGCCGTGGCGGGCATCGACCCCAAGGCGGCGAAGGACTGCGTGGCCCCGCCACCGGCCAAGCCATGAAAACGTCCGTTGCACTCCCGTGGTTGCTGCTCGCCAGCCTGGCCCTCGGCCCGGGAGCAGGCGCGGCCGGCAAGCCGGGAAAACCGGGCAAGCCCCCGATGAGCCCCGAGCGGCGCGCGGCCGAGCAGGCCGCTGCCGTCCGGGATTACCTGGGCCGCGACATGATCTTCATCAGTGCACCGGGCATCGAGAGCTACCTGAACGACATCGCCACGAAGTTGCTGGCGTCGCAGGATGCTGCACCGCCCGTCCCGAAATTCCTCATCCAGTCGACGGACGAGTTCTCGGTGTTCACTGACACCCGCGGCAACATCGTCGTCGGCTCCGAAGTGCTGCGCCAGGTGGAGAGCGAGGACGAACTGGCAGCCGCCATCAGCCACGAGCTCGCCCATGTGATCGCCAGCCACGCCGAGACCAAGAACCTGGTCCAGAAGCTGCCCTTCACCGTGGAGACGGCCCAGCTGGTCGCCGTGGCAGTGGACAGCCGCGGGCAGAAGGCAACGGCACGTCCCGGCGAGATCTCGAAGTTCGCCGGCGACAGCCTCGCCACCACCCAGGCGGCCGGCACCATCTGGTCAGACCTCATCGCGCCGGGCTGGAACCGCCAGCAGGAGCGGGAGGCGGACCTGGCGGGCGTGGACATGGTCCGGGCGGCCGGCTATGACCCCGCAGCCTTCAGCAGCCTCTTCGCCCGCATCGATGCCGCCCAGGCGGTACGCAGCGCGCGGGTGGAAGCACTCCGGCAGGACGCGCTCAAGCGAGCGCAGGCCGGCACGCCAGCGGCCGACGCGAGCAAGGGGGATGCGCTGGTAGACAGCCTGAAGACCGGGCTCCAGACCAGTGCCGTGGAAGCCGCCTTCACAGGCCTAGCGGGCTGGGGCACCGACTACGACACCCCGGAACAGCGCACGACGGCAGTGCTCGAGCACGTGCAGAACACCAGCACGGGCCGGCGCGACAAGACGCCCCGCTCACCCCGGTTTGATGCGGAACTGCGGAGCGGACGCCACCAGCAACTGCTGGATGCGGATCGCTCCGCCCTCGCGATGATGGCCGGAATGAACAGCCGGGAACCCGGCTCGGTCAGGGGTGTCGCGGACGCCCTCCTCGCCACTCCGGGCGCCGTGGAACTCTCGCCCCACCTGAACCTGGCGATTGGCACCTGGCAGGACACCGTCCAGCGAAAACCTGCCGAGGCCGAGCAACGGGCCATGGCCTGGAGCGGCACCGAGCTGGCGCCACGCGCGGCTTACCTCTGGCGGGCGTCGTACCAGATCCAGAAGCGCGACTACCAGAACGCGATGTCGACACTGGAAACCGGCGCCGGGCGCCTGGGCGAACGCAGCCTGTTCCTGCCCCAGATGATCGCCGTCGCCAGGGGCGGCGGGGATCTGTCCCGGGCGGATGAACTCGGGATGGAATGTTCCCGCACGGGCACGGGATTGACGCTCTCGAACATGGCGAAACTGCTGGAGCAGACTGGCAACAAGGTGGCCAGCCAGCCGACCGGCGTCTATGCCGAGTGCGTCGCGGCCCTGGGCTACGACCCGGTACAACGGCGCGAACAGGCGCTGAAGACCCAGCCCGCCGCGGGCCAGAAGGAACTGTCGGACTTCACCAGGAAGCTCACCGACAAGCTCAACAAGGCCCTCGGCAAGTAGGTTCTTACGGGCGAGGGCGGGGCTGGGGCTTGGCGCCCGGGCGCATGCCGCGGCGCTGCTCGAGCAATCGCTGACGCTGCTGGGGCGTCAGCTGCCGCCAGCGCTGCTGCATCTTCTGCCGCTGCTCCGGACTCATCTGGCGGAAGCGCTGGAAGTTCTTCCGGACCTGGGCCTGCTCCTCGGGAGTCATCTGCTGGTACTGCTGGAACTGCTCCCGGACCAGACCGCGCTGCTCGGGGGTCAGGTCCTGCCAGCGGCGAAAGCGCTGCTGGGTCGCGGCCCGCTCATCGGGTGGCATGGTGGTCCAGCGGGCAGAGCCGGCAGCCAGCCGTGCCTGGCGCTCCGGAGGCAGCGCGGCCCAGCCGGCCTCGAAGCGGCCGAGCAGCTTCTGCTGGTCGGGAGACAGCTGCTCCCAGGCGACGCCGGCCCCGGTCGTGGCTTCCCCGCCGTGCACCGGCGTACCGGTCAGCACCAGCACCGCCAGAACGAGGCTGGCCAGCGCGCCGGACCAGCCGTGCCGGCCGTATCCCGATGCATCACTCACGGTGTGTCCTCCTCTGCCGCGACCGGTCCCGTGGCGGACGGGACCGGGTCCTCGAGTCGCTCCGGCAGGCTGTCAAAGAAGCCGTTCCAGATGTCGCTCGCCGTCTCCTCGTCGCCGAGGAACTCCAGCAACGCGAGCAGGTCGTCGTCCTGCGCCGCCGGGCCCGGTTCGGCGCGCGCCGTCCCGGCGCCATGGCCAAGCGCGACTCCCAGCAGTGCCAGCCACAATCCAGGTCCATCGCGCATTCCCTCAGCCCGCTGACTCGAGTTCGGCACGGAGCTCCACGTCGCTCCGGTCCGCGTCGAGCCAGGCGTAGAACTCAAGGTCCTCGAGCATCTCCAGGCTGTCATCGGCGAGGAGCAGGTCCATGTCGGCGGCCGACTCCACCGCGGGCGCCGCCGGCGCCGGCAGCTCCGGGCCCCGGTTCAGCCACAGGCCAATGGCCAGGGCACCGACGGCGGCCGTGGACAGGGTCGGCACCAGCCAGGGCCCGCCCCGCCGCTGCCGGGGCATTTCCGCAAGCGCCGCCTGCCGGGCCCTGTTGAGCCGGGACGCCGTCGCTGCATCGATGTCCTCCGCGCTCCGGCGCAGGAGTTCGCCGGCCGCCTTCGCCAGGGCGTCGTCGCCCTGCCGGGCTGCGGGTGGGTCGCGATCGTGTTCACTCATGGCCAGTGGTCTCCCAGTGCGGTGCGCAGGCGATGGACGGCCCGCGAGTAGTGTGTCTTCACGCTGCCCTCGGTGCAGCCCATCGCGGCGGCAGTCTCCGCCACGTCCAGGCCTTCCAGGCTCCGGAGCAGGAACGCCTGGCGCTGCCGGCCGGGCAGCGTGGCGAGCGCCGCCTCCAGGGCCGTCATCGCATCGGCCCGGCCGAGCACCTCGTCGGGCGCCACGGGATGCGGGTCGGGCAGTTCGGCGATCGGGTCGTCGTCCTCGTCGTCGGGCCGGGGCGCGAACCAGGCGAAGACGCGCTGGCGCACGGTCTGCCGGCGCTGCTGGTCCGTGATCCGGTTGGCTAGAATGCGGAAGAACAGTGGCCGCCACTCCTCGCTGGGGCGGCCGCCATAATTGCGCACCAGCTTGAACATCGCGTCCTGCACGATATCCAGAGCCTCGTCCCGGTCACCGACCGACAGGACAGCGATCCGCAGGGCGCGCCGCTCCACCTCGGCGAGGAACCGCTCCATGGCCCGACTCCCGTCCAGCGCCGCCTCCTCCCTGCGCGGATGCCATCCGTCTGCGCTGGCCGGTGGCAAGGCCACGACCGCGTCCCGATTCCGCATACTGCCGCAATCTCCAGGTCCTTGAGGCAGGTACAACGGCCAGGGCGATTCGGGGTTGACAAACGGTTCGGAGCGGGTCCCCAACCGGTCGCTGCGGCTGCACTTATGCACATTTCCCACGAACCGGGGCCATTTAGCGTGATCACTGCGCTGTGCACCTGAGCACAAGCTTGTAACCCAATGAAAATAATGATAAATCCCTATCGGTCAAAAAATGCTCAGGTTGTCATAATGGTTGACAAGCTTGGCCGGGGGGTTCGTTCAACCCATCTCATGCACAGACTTATCCACAGGATCTGTGGACAACTTCCATGCCGGACCCCGTGATCCGTCCGGTGATCCTCGAAGTCGCGGTTCCGGCCCCCCTGATGGGGCTTTTCGACTACCTGGCCCCTGCCGACGGCGATGTCCCGGTCCTGCCGGGTGTCCGGGTGCGGGTGCCCTTCGGCAAAGGCACCCGCATCGGGCTCGTAATGGGGCTGAAGTCAGCGAGCAGCGTGCCCCCCGAACGCCTGAAGCGTGTCGCAGCCGTGCTCGATCACGACCCGCTCCTGCCAGCCGATCTCCAGCGCCTGCTCGGCTGGGCGTCGGCCTACTACCAGCACCCGCCGGGCGAAGTGTTCGCGACCGCGATACCCCAGGGCCTCCGCGAAGGTCGCGGCATGGCCGAAGGCGAACCGGCCTGGGGACTTACTCCCGCGGGACGCGAGGCCGATGCGGCGCTGCTGAAGCGCGCGCCGGCCCAGTGGCGGGCGTTTGAGCGGCTGTCCGCGGCCAGCGGGCCGCTGGCGGCTGACCAGCTGGAAAGCCTGGGCCCGACCTGGCGGCGCGCGGTGAGCCTGCTCGTGGCCCGCGGCTGGGTAGCCGAGAGCCACCGCGCGCCAACGCTTCTGCCCGTCCCGGCCGCGGCCGACCAGCCGCCCGAGCTGACGGCGGACCAGGCCCGGGCGGTGGCGGCGATCACCGCCGCGTCGGGCTTTCGCTGCTTCCTCCTGGACGGAGTCACCGGCAGCGGCAAGACCGAGGTCTACCTGCGCTGCATCCGGGAGCGGCTGGATGCCGGCCAGCAGTGCCTGGTGCTCGTGCCGGAAATCGGCCTGACGCCCCAGCTGCTGGACCGCTTCCGGCGCCGCTTCCCCGTGCCCATGGCGGTCCTGCACTCGGGGCTCGCGGAGGGCGAGCGGCTGCGGGCCTGGACGGCGGCCCGGGACGGCACGGCGAAAATCGTGATCGGCACCCGCTCGGCGATTTTCACGCCGCTGCTGCACCCGGGGCTGCTCGTCGTCGACGAGGAGCACGACGCCAGCTACAAGCAGCAGGACGGCTTCCGCTACTCGGCCAGGGACCTGGCGGTGTGGCGCGCCCGGCAGCTGGGCGTGCCGCTGGTGCTCGGCTCCGCCACGCCGGCGCTCGAATCCGTGGAAAACGCGCGAAGCGGCCGCTACGAGCGCCTGGCGCTCGCCGAGCGGGCCGGCGCGGCAGGCCAGCCCACCGTCCACCTGATCGACGTGCGCACCCATCAGCCGACCGACGGCCTCACGCAGCCGTTGCTGGCGGCGATCCGCCGGCATCTCGCCGACGACGGGCAGGCGCTGATCTTCCTGAACCGGCGGGGCTACGCGCCCACGCTGGTGTGCACGGGCTGCGGCTCGGTGGTCGGCTGCGACCGGTGCGACGCCCGGATGGTGCTGCACCAGCAGCGGGGCCGCGTCACCTGTCACCACTGCGGCAGCGACAAGCCCGCCCCGCTCGCCTGTCCCGACTGCCAGGCGGAACTGCGGGCCGTGGGCCAGGGCACTGAGCGGCTCGAGCAGGCGCTGGCCCGGGAGTTTCCCGACCACCCGCTCGAACGCATCGACCGGGACACCACCCGGCGGCGCGGCGAGATCGAGCGCCGGCTCGACCGGGTCCGCAGCGGGGAGGCGCGCCTGCTCCTCGGCACCCAGATGCTCACCAAGGGCCACGACTTTCCGGGCGTCACGCTGGTCGGCATCGTCGACGTGGACCAGGGCCTCTTCGGCACGGACTTCCGGAGCGCCGAGCGCCTGGCCCAGACCTTCATCCAGGTCGCCGGCCGGGCAGGTCGCGCCGACCGGCCCGGCGAGGTCTGGCTGCAAACGCTGTTTCCCGATCACCCGCTGCTCCGGGTCCTGCTGTCCCAGGGCTACGGGGCCTTCGCGGCCATGGCGCTCGACGAGCGGCAGCGGGCGGGCTGGCCGCCCTGGTCGTCCCTGGCCCTGGTCCGCGCGGAGGCGGCGGAGCGCCCGGCCGTGTTCTCGTTCCTGGAGGAGGCCGCCGCCCTCGCCCGCACGCTGGCGGGCACCGGGGCGGCCGCCGGCCTCACGGTGCTCGGCCCCGCGGCCGCGCCGATGGAGCGGCGCGCGGGCCGCTACCGGGGCCAGCTGCTCCTGCAGTCCGCGACGCGACGCGACCTGCACCGCTTCCTGCCGGAATTCCGCGCCGCCGTTTCCGCCCTGCCCGCCCAGCGCCGCGTGCGCTGGAGCCTCGACGTGGATCCGTCGGAACTGTTCTAGACGTTCCAGGTGGCGCATGGGCCGGATGGCGCCGGCGGAATTGTTCTAGAATTCCGCGCGTCCCCGGGGGCCCGCGACGCACCACGATGCAGATCACCACTCATATCGCGCAAGTCGTGCGCGCCGCGCTCGACTGGCCGGTCGAACGGGCCGGCCAGGTCGAGGACGCCCTCACCGCTCCCCCGAATGCCGCGCTCGGCGACATCGCCTTCCCCTGCTTCCAGCTGGCGAAGGAACTGCGCTCGGCTCCGAACCTGATTGCCAAGAACCTGGCGGCAAAGATCGGCCCGGACCCGATCATCGCCAGCGCCCGGGCGGAAGGGCCCTACCTCAACCTGTTCCTGAACCGGGCCAACGCCACGGAACAGGTGCTCGGCGAGATCCGCGACCACCCGGACACCTTCGGGCGTCGGGATCTCGGCGCCGGCCGAACGCTGGTGCTGGATTTCTCGGCGCCCAACATCGCCAAGCCCTTCCACTTCGGCCACCTGCGCTCCACCAACCTGGGCGCCGACCTGGCCCGGATCTTCACCTTCCAGGGCTGGAAGGTGATCCGGAAGAACTACATCGGCGACTGGGGCACCCAGTTCGGCTTCGTCATCTGGGCCTGGCAGCAGTGGGGCGACGAGAGCTCGCTCGAGGCGCGCGCCATCGACTACCTGGTCGAGCTGTACGTGAAGGCCTACCAGCAGAGCGAGCAGGACCCCGGCGTGCGCGAGCAGGCGCGGGCCTTGTTCCTGCGCCTGGAGAAAGGCGACCCGGAGATCGTCGCCCTGTGGGAGCGGTTCCGCGCCCTGTCGCTGGAGGGCTTCCACCGCACCTACGACCGCCTCGGGATCGCCTTCGAGTCCTGGGACGGCGAGTCCTCGCTGAACGACAAGGTCCAGCCCGTCATCGCCCGCTTCCTGAAGGCCGGCGTGGCAAGGGAGTCCCTGGGCGCGATCGTCGTGGACGTGTCGGACGTGCTCGGCCGCGAGATCGCGCCCTGCATGCTGCAGAAGTCCGACGGCGCCTCCACCTACGCCGCGCGGGACTGCGCCGAGGCCATCGACCGGTGGGAGAAGTACCGGTTCGGCGCCAACGTCTACGTGGTCTCCCGGCAGGAGGACCACTTCGCCCAGGTCTTCGCCGCCCTCGGGAAGCTCGCCGTGGCGGAGCAGTGGCCGGAGAACTGGCCCGCGCTCTGCGAGAACGTGAGCTTCGGCTTCGTGCGGGGCATGTCCACCCGCAAGGGCGAGGCGGTATGGCTGGAGGCGGTGCTGGACGAGGCCCGTGATCGGGCCGCGCGTTACCGGGAGGAGCGCGCGGCCGCCAACGCGCGGGCCCATGCGGAGCTGCCGGCCACGGACCTTGCCGCGATCAGCGAGTCCGTGGGCCAGGCCGCCCTGCTGTACTTCGACGTGTCGTCCCGGCGGCTCACCGACGTGACCTTCGACTGGGACACCGTGCTCCAGTTCGAGGGCAACACCGGCCCGTACCTGCAGTACACCCACGCACGCATGAGCGGCATCTTCCGCAAGGCGGCCGAGGCCGGCATCGCGACGACGGCGAAGCCGGGCGACGTGCAGCTGCTGGCGGCCGACGAGGAGTGGGCGCTGGTGCAGAAACTGCGCGGCTTCAGCCACGCCGTGCGGCGGGCCGCGGAAGGGCGGGAGCCCTTCGAGGTGGCCCATTACCTGCACGAGCTGGCCAGCGTGTTCAACGCCTTTTACAACCGGCACGTGGTTCTGGACGAGGCCGACCCGGCCCGCAGCCGCGCGCGGCTCGTGCTCGTGGGCAGCACGCGCGCCGTCCTGGCGACCGGGCTCAGGCTGCTCGGGATCCGTCCGCTGGAGTACATGTAGTGGCGAAGACCGCCACCGGACTCAAGCGCCGGCGCAACCGGCGCCGCAGTTCCGCCGGCCTCCCCCGCGGCTTCGCGATGGGGATCGTGCTGCTGGTGTGCACGGGCCTGGTGGCCTGGTACTTCCGGGCCGCGCTCGACGCGGCCTTTACGCCGCAGGAAGGCGCGCCGTCCGTGGAGCAGAAGCCCGCGGGCAAGGACGGCAAGCCAGTACACGTGAAGCCCGCGGAGGAGGCGCCGCCGCCGGCCGAGGCCACCGACCGCTTCGAGTTCTACGACATGCTGCCCGACGCCGAGGTGGAGGTGACCGAGCAGCCGAAGGCCTCCGGTCCCGGTGGTCCGCCACCCGTGTCCGTGCCGGGCACCTACGTGGTCCAGGCCGGCGCGTTCCCGAATTTCGCGGAGGCCGACAAGGTGAAGGCCCGGCTGGCCCTGCTCGGGGTGGTATCCGAGATCCAGACCGCGGACGCCAACGGCACCACGTTCCACCGCGTGCGCATCGGCCCCATCGACGACCTGAACGAGCTCAACCGGCTGCGGGCCCGGCTGCGCCAGAATGGCATCGAGTACCTCGTCATTCCCGTCGGTGAATAGGCTCTCACTGGCGGCGCTCCCCACGGCACTCGAACCTGCCCGGCGGCTCGGCGCGGCCATCGGCGCGCCGGACCTGCTCACCAAGCGCGATGACCTGGCCGGACTCGCCTACGGCGGCAACAAGGTTCGCAAGCTTCAGTACCTGCTGGGCGATGCCGTCAACCGCGGCTGCGACGCCGTGGTCACCTTCGGCGCGGCAGGATCCAATCACGCCCTGGCAACCGCCATCTATGCGAAGCAGGTCGGGCTCGCGTGCCACGCCGTCCTCACGGACCAGATCCCGACGCCCTGGGTGGCGAACACGCTCCGCTGGCACTGCCTGCTCGGCACGCACATCGTGCCGGCCGCCGGGTTCGTCGAATCCCAGACGGAGGCGGCGCATCTCAAGGCCGCGCATGCGGCCGGACCCGGCCGGCTCTACGACATTCCCTGGGGCGGATCCTCGCCGCTCGGCTCGCTCGGCTTCGTCGACGCGGGCGCCGAGCTGGCAGCCCAGCTCGCCACGGCGGGGGTGACCGGGCCGGTCCGCGTCTACCTGCCCTGCGGAACGATGGGCAGCGTTGCCGGGTTGCTGATCGGGCTCCGCCAGGCGGGCGTGGCGGCCACGGTGGTCAGCGTGAAAGTGGTGCCACAGAACGTCGTGGACGCGGCGGCCGTGCTGCGGCTGGCCGCGGCCACCATGGAATTGCTGCCGGCCGGAACGGCTCCTTCGATGGATGAACTTTCCGCCGGTCTGGAGTTCCGCCCCGAATTCGCGGGAGAGGGCTACGCGATACCGACACCCGGGTGCGTCGAGGCCGTGGCGCTGTCCCGCGACCTGGAGGGCTTCAGGCTGGACACCACTTACTCGGGCAAGGCGCTGGCGTGCCTCGTGGCCGACGCGCGAAGCGGGCGGCTGGGCGGCCAGACGCCGGTCTTCTGGCAGACGTGGAATTCGCGACCGTACCCGGCGCAGTTGGGCGCCGTGGATGTTTCAGCCTTGCCGCCCGCCTTCGGCAAGTTCTTCCCGCACTGACTCTGCCTCCCCGGCGGATGGCGGCAGGAGCGGGACACTGTCCAGCACCCAGCCGGAGTGCTCCCGGCGGGCCGGGCTCGGGATCGCGAAGGCCTCGCGTCCGCGGCGGCGGTTGACCTCGGCCATGTCGATGCGCCAGCCACGGTCTTCCCAGGCCTTCAGCTTGTCGCGATAGCTGGCAACGGTGATGTCGGCCGGCGTGAAGAATTCTTTCGTGCGCTTGTGTGGCGTCATGACGGGCCGGAGGTCGAGCAGGACATCCCGGTCCTGGAACGCCACTGCCTCGTTGCGCCCCATCATGCGGGGGTCCTCGGCTTCGTCCAGCAGGAAGTTCCGCAGGTTCACCAGGTACAGGCTGGTCCGGCCCTCGTCGATGGGCGCTTCAAACAGGTACTGGTGGATGCTGATCTTGTCGGTCGGGTGGATCAGCGTCCAGACCATGGCTGCGCCGTGGTGGCCCGTGCCCCCGCGGATGATCGCGTCGACCGTGCGGCCCGACGCCTCCCGCATCTTGGCATCTGCCAGGGGCGGCGCGCGGCGGCTGCTGAAATGCCCGCTGTCCCAAGCCGTGTCGACGATCTCGTAGTCTTCGACGGCAATGCGGATGTCGTCCCGGTTGCCCGAGTAGCCGTGGGTCGGGTGGACGAATTCGTTGTGGGCGCCGTCGAGGCCGTTCTCGACGGAGCGCTGGTAATCGATGTCCCACTCGAAGTGCTGGATGGTCGCCCGCCAGCCCGGGTCGGGCTGGTCGCCCCGGTACTCGGCGATCTCCATGATCGGGCAGCGCTCCTCGGCCGGCAGGTCGCCGAGGAAGACGAAGACGAGGCCGTACTTCTCCGTCACCGGATAGGCATCGACCCGCGCCCGTCCGGGGATGCGCGCCTGCTTGCCGAGGGAAGGAATCGCGGTGCACCGACCATCGCCGGCGAAGCGCCAGCCGTGATAGGGGCACTGAACCTGCCCATCGAGGACCTTGCCGTCGGCGAGCGAACCACCCCGGTGGATGCAGGTGTTGGCGAGGCACTGCACCTGGCCCGCGCCGTCGCGCCACAGGACGACGTCCTGGGCCAGCATGCGCCGGCGGACAGGGGTGCCGGTGATGTCCGTGCTGCGGCCGGCCGGGTACCAGAAGTTGATGAACATGGGGGTGAGTATATGCCGGGCAAAGCCCCTGCCCTAGGGGAGCTGAGGCGCCCGCGAATCCAGGCGATCGAGCCAGATTGTTGAACTGACTTGCCACCGTCCCCGGGGGACGATGGCGCCATGCAAGGCCCTCCGCAATCCCGCCTGCGGCTGCAGGGCGCGATTCATCACGTTGCCCTGCGCGGCCTGGACGGGCGCGCGCTGTTTGGCAATGCAGCCGACCATGCGGCGCTGGACGTGATGGTCGGCGACCTGCTGCAACACTTCAGCGCGCGGGTCCACGCGTACTGCTGGATGACCAATCACCTGCACCTTGCCGTGGAAATCCCGCCCGGGCAGATGAGCGCGCTGCAGGCCGAACTGGTGGAGAGATACACCCTGCACCGTCATGGCGGACGTCAGGTACCCGACGCGCTCTTCGCACCTCCCGACCCGCCCTTCCGGGTGGACGCCGATGCCTACCTGCTGCAGCTGATCCGCTACATCCACCTCAACCCGCTCCGGGCAGGACTGGTGCGGGATGCGGCGGATTACCCCTGGTCGGGACACCGGACCTACCTGGGCCGGGGCGGCCCGCCCTGGTTGTCGACGGACCTGGGCTTCCGCCTGCTCGGCGGCGACCTGCTGCGGGCCGCGGCGGCGTACCGCGTGTTCGTCGCACCGGTCACCACCCGCGTGAACCGGGAAACCCTGGTGAGCTCGTTGTCTTACCCGGGGCGGTATTGAAGTGTGAGGGCGGGGTCGCGCCGGTCGGCGCTCCTATTCCTCTTCCGTCACCTGCCGGAAGTCGACACCAAGGGCGCGGAGTTTGCGATAGAGGTGCGTCCGCTCCATGCCTACGCGCTTCGCCAGCAAGCCGACCCTGCCGCCGCACAGCGCCAGCTGCTGGGTCAGGTAGGCCTGCTCGAACTTCTCGCGGGCTTCCCGCAGCGGCAGGCTGAGCAGGTCCTGCTTCACCAGCGGCTCGGGGCCACTCGTGGCGGGCGCCAGTTGCTCCTCGAGTTCCGCGAGGCCGATCTCCTCCACGCCGCCGGCGACGAGCAGGCGCCGCACCAGGTTGGTCAGCTCGCGCACGTTGCCGGGCCAGGGGTAGTGGCGGAGTCGGTTCTGGGCCGCGAGGCCGAAGCGGCGGAAGGCCAGGCCGTCCTCGTCCACGAGCCTGTCCACCGTGTAGCGCAGGAGTTCCGGCACGTCCTCGTGCCGCTCGCGGAGCGGCGGCACGCGCAGCTCGAGCACGGCAAGGCGGGCCAGCAGGTCGGGGCGCACGTGGCCCGCGCCCTCCGGCGCCAGCGAGGCGATGACACGCAGGTCGAACGCCACCGGTGCCGTCTGTCCGAGGCGGACGTAGGTGCCCTGCTCCAGGGCTCCGGCCAGGAGCTTCTGCCCGCCCGGGCACAGGTCCTGCAGGTCGCGCACGAAGAGCGTGCCGCCCGCCGCCTGCTCGATTGCACCGGGCTGCACCTCGCCGTTCACGACGCTGCCGAAGATCAGCGCCGCCGCGTTCTCCTCGGGGACGGCTGCGCCCACGAGCGGGACGAAGGGCCGCTGGCCGTGTCCCGCCAGGTCGTGCAGGTAGCGGGCCACGACGGTCCGGCCGGAACCGGACTCGCCCACGATCAGCACCGGTTCGTGGCGGCGCGCGACGCTGGCGGCCTGCTCGCGGAGGGCGCGCATCAGCGGGCTTCGGCCACCGGGCTCGAGCCGCTTGGGCAGGAGCGTGCGGGGCGCCGGTCGGCTCGGTTCGGGCGAGCGGTCCAGCGCCTTCTCGACCGTGCGCAGCAGCTTGGCAAGCGACAGGGGCTTCTCGACGAAGTCGACCGCGCCGAGGCGCGTGGCCTCGACCGCCGTCTCCACCGTGCCGTGGCCCGAGAGGATCACCACCGGGCACCGGGGGGAGCCGTCGCGGGCCCATTCCCGGAGCAGGGTGATGCCGTCCACGTCCGGCATCCAGACGTCCAGCAGGATCAGGTCGGGCCGCTCCCGGCCCACTTCCGCGCGGGCCGTGGCGGCGTCGGACGCGACACTCACCGCGTAGCCCTCGTCCTCCAGGATGTCACTGATGGTGTTGCGGATGTCGTCTTCGTCATCCACCACGAGTATGTGTGCTGCACTCATGCTCTTTCCCTCCACGGCTCGACGCGGACCGGCCGCGTCTCGCTCAGCGCGTCACGGACGGTGGCCCGGACCGGCAATCGCACGACCAGGCGGGCGCCCCGCTCGGCCAGATTCTCGGCGGCCACGGTGCCGCCATGCTCCTCGACCAGCTTTTTCACGATGGCCAGGCCAAGGCCCGTGCCCTTCTTCTTGCTCGTCACGTAGGGCTCGAAGAGCCGCCCAATGACGTCCGCGTCGATTCCCGGGCCGTTGTCTGCCACGCTGATCTCGGCAAAGGCCCGCTCGCCAACCGGCAGGCTCTTCGCCACGATCTCGATGGCCCCATCGGCCTGGCCCTCCAGTGCTTCCTGGGCGTTCCGGATCAGGTTGTGGAGCAGCTGCCGGACCCGCACCGCGTCGGCCTCCACGTGAAGTTCGTCCTCGAGCGCCAGCTTCACGACGGGCTGGCCCTCCTGGGCCCGGTAGAGCCACGCCACTTCGCGGACCAGCTGCCCGAGGTCCACCTGCGCGATGGTCACCGCCGGCGCGCGGGCGTACTCGCTGAACGCGTTGACCATGTCGCGCATGGCCTCGACCTGCTGGACGATGGTGTGGGTCGAGCGGTCGAGCACCTGGCCGTCTTCCGCGGTCATGGTCGGCAGGTAGCGGCGGCGGATCCGCTCGGCCGCGAGCCGGATAGGGGTGAGCGGATTCTTGATCTCGTGGGCGAGGCGCCGGGCGACCTCGCCCCAGGCGGCCTCGCGCTGGGCCACCAGCAGCTCGGTCACGTCGTCGAAGACGATGATCGCGCCGCCGGCGTGCATCGTGAAGGCCGGCTCGTCCCCTGCGAGGTCGACGCCGGGCAGGGCCGAGCTGGCGCAGTTCAGGATTCGCCGCGCGCCCTCGGTGCGCAGCACGATCTGGCCGCGCCATTCGCGCTGCTCGCCCTTCAGGTGCGGCCGGCAGGCGTCGATGAACTGGGCCGGCAGCGGCCCAGTGCCCGAGATTTCGTCCAGGGACGAGCCGGCGCGGGAGGCAAGGTCGACGCCGAGGATCTCCCCCGCGGCGTCGTTCGCGATCCGGATGCGCCCGTCGGCGGCGATGGCGATGACGCCCGTGGAGAGGCGCCCGAGGATCGTCGCGAGGTTGGCCCGCTCCCGCTCGAGCTGCTGCTGGCTGACGCGGCTTTCCTCCCGCGCGCGGCCCAGGCGCTCGATCATCCCGTTGAAGGATTCGATGAGGAAGCCGACCTCGTCGGCGGCGCCGGGCGGCAGGCGCGTATCGAAGTCGCCCTTCGCGACGGCCTCGGTGCCGGCGGCCAGGGACTCGATCGGCGCCGCCAGCCGGCGGGCCAGGTAGAAGGCCCCGGTGGCCGCCGAGAGCAGCGACAGCAGCAGCACGAGCGACAGCGTGACCGTCAGGTTGTCCTTGAGCGGATCGCGCAGGAAACGAAGTTCCGAATAGCGGGTGTAGGTGTCCTGCACGGCATCGGCCAGGCGCCCCTGCCGGTAGCCAATCGGGTACACGGCCTGCAGGTACCGGGGCTTGTTGTCGCCGGCAGCGGCCGGGATGTCGCCCGGAATCGGCACGGCGGCGCGAACCTGGTAGCGCGCGTTGCCCATGGGCTCCAGCGCCACGAAGCGCTGGTTCTGGGCCAGCTCGTCCAGGGCGTCCTCGGACAGTACCGGAGGCAACACGTCGCTGCGCGCGCTCGAAGCGGCAACCCGGAGCTCGGGCGTGAACACGGTGAGCTCGTCCGCGTTCGCATCCGCGCGCAACACGCTGAGGGCGCGGGCCAGCGCGTCACCGTCGAGGTTGCCCAGCGCGGCAGCCAGCGCATTCGTCTGGGACAGCCTGGACGTGGCCTGCACCTCCAGCGATTCCCGGCTGAGGCGCAGCGCGGAGGCGAGTTCCTGTTCCAGGTCGGAGTCGAACCAGCTGTCGATGCCGCCATTCACGAACTGCAGGGCGAAGAAGTACACGATGAGCAGCGGCACCAGCGTCAGGCCCACGAACAGGCCGACCAGCCGCGCCCGCAGTCGGGCGCCGGGCGCACGCCGCCGGTAGTCCCGCACGAGCCGGAACAGGTTGATCAGGATCAGGCCGAGCAGGACGACCGCGGCCACGGCGTTGACCGCCAGGATCAGCACGTGCCGGCGCCCGAAGTCCGCAAGGCTCGACGCGTAGCGGCCGAGCAGCAGGAGCGCGCCGATGCCCATCACCACGCCGCCCACGGTGATGGCGAGCGTTGCGTAGCGCTTCAGCCTGCGGCGGCTATCCGGCGTCATCGCTTCTCACCCGAACGGAGGTCCCACCGGTACCACTCGCTCTCCAGCGTGAAGTCGTCGTCCCAGAAGGCGAGCATGCGGAGCGGGCCGGGCAGCTGCTGCTGGTCCAGTGCCGCGCGGAGGCTCACCTCGTAATCGTCCCCCTCGCTGACGAGCGCGGCGTCGATCAGCGGGAGGGCACTGATGCGTCCCAGGTCATTCAGGGCGGCGAAGAGCGTGGTGTGGGCGCGCTGGTCGCCGCTGTTCTTGTTGCGGACGAGGTAGCCGCGGGAGAGCGGCTGCCAGGACAGCTCGAAATCCTGGCGCAGCTCCGCCACACCCTCGTCCGGGAGCCAGCTGCGCTCCCGCGTCAGTTCCACCTGCAGTTCGAAGGTCAGGGGGATGCCGTTCTGGAGCGCCTCGAGGGTGTCCCGGTTGAGGCGGTAGTCGATGCGGGCGGAGAGGTACCAGACACCGGCGTCGAGCCGGGTGCTGGCGTTGCGGATCTCGAGTCCGGTTTCCTGGGCATGCAGGACACCGGAGCACAGCAGCCCCATCAGGACAACGAGTGCCGCGCAGGGTCCGGGATGACAGTTGTTGTTTTTCTGCACGTCGCTGGTGTCCCGGGCGCCACGTGGGCGTCTGGCTCAGCCGCCTGCCATCGCCGGGCTCACGGTACCCATTAGAGCATAGTAAAACCCGTCGGTATCCCGTTCGCCGGGCAGCAGCTGCAGCCCCGGCGCGGGAGTCCCGGGCAGCAGCCTGGCCTGAAGCCCTGCCTCGCTCCCGGCCAGGAAGTCGCCGACGAGCGCCTGGTTTTCGGCCCGCAGCAGGGAGCAGGTGCTGTAGAGCAGCCGGCCCCCGGGAGCCAGGAGCGGCCAGAGCCGCTCGAGCAGCAGGCGCTGGCGGGTCACGAAGCCCGGCACGTCCTCGGCCCGGCGCAGCAGCTTGATATCCGGGTGCCGGCGGATGACCCCCGTAGCCGTGCAGGGTGCATCGACAAGGATGCAGTCGAATGGCCGGCCGTCCCACCAGGACGACGGCACGGTCGCGTCACCGGCCAGCAATGTCGCCTCGAGGCCAAGCCGCCGGAGGTTGCTGTCCACCAGGGCGAGCCGCTCGGCGGCCAGGTCGACAGCAACCAGGTCCAGGCGCCCGCCGGCCACCTCCAGCAGGTGGGTGGTCTTGCCACCCGGCGCGGCGCAGGCGTCGAGCACCCGCATCCCCGGCTCCGGCGCGAGCAGCGGCGCGGCGAGCTGGGAGGCGGCGTCCTGCACCGTGACGAGCCCGTCGGCAAAGCCGGGCAGGCGCTGAACGGGCACGGCCGAGTCGAGGCGCAGCGCGTCCGGAGAGCCGGCGAGGGGCGCGGCGCCGACACCGAGTTCGGCGGCGAGCCGCGCGGCGTAGTCGCTCACGCTGGCGCGATTGCGGTTCACCCGCAGCCAGAACGGCGGGCGCTGCTGGTTGGCGGCGGCGATGTCCTGCCAGTCCGCCGGCCAGTCGGCGCGCAACCGGGCGAGCAGCCAGGCCGGGTGGGAGTGCCAGGCGGCGGGGTCGGCCCGCAGGCTTTCCAGCAGTGCGGGCGCTTCCCGCTGGTAGCGGCGCAAGGTGGCATTGACGAGGCCGGACGCACGCTCCTGGCCAAGCAGGCGGGTGGCGGCGACCGTGGCCGACACCGCGGCGTGATCCGGTTGCTCCGGATCGGCCAGCTGGAACAGGCCCACCGAGAGCAGTGCTTCGAGCGTGCGGTCGTCGCCCTGCAGCGGCTTGTTGAGCAGCACGCCGAGCTGCGCCCGGTGCCGGTGGTGGCCGCGCACGGCACCAAAGGCGAGGGCGCGCACTTGCGCTCGATCCCGGTCGGGCAGGTCGTTGGCTGCGAGCACGGCCTCCAGTGACGCGTCGAGGGTCTGGCCGCGCGCGAGCACGCCCGCGACGGCCCGTGCCGCGAGGGCCCGGGTGAGCGCGCCCGCGCTCATCGCCGCCGGCGCATCAGCCGAGGACCTTGCCGGCCAGCGTGCGGCTCCGGGCGAAGTCGGCCGCGGGCACCCGCTGGCGGCCGGGCGCCTGGACCTCCCGGAGGCGCAGGCGCCCCGCGCCCGTCTGCACCTCGATGCCCTGCGCGTCGGTGCCGAGGATCTGGCCCGGCACGGCACCGTCAGCCGGCGGCCCGGCGCCGAGCGGCTCGCTGGCGAAGCAGCGGAGCTGTTGCCCGTCGAGCTGCGTCTCGGCGACGGGCCAGGGATTCCAGGCCCTGACCCGGCGGGCGATCGCCACGGCCGGCTCGAGCCAGTCGATGCGGGCCTCGGCCTTGTTGATCCGGCGCGCGTAGGTCACGCCCTCCTCCGGCTGCGGCACGGGGCGGTGGCGCCCGGCCAGGAGATCTTCCAGCAGGTTGCCGAGCGTGTCGGCGCCGAGCCGCGCCAGCCGGGCCTCGAGTTGGCCGGCGGTTTCGTCGGCGCCGATCGCGACCTTCGCGGTGGCGTAGACCGGACCGGTGTCGAGGCCGGCCTCGAGCTGCATGATGCTGACGCCGGTCTCCCTGTCGCCTGCCAGCACTGCCGCCTGGATCGGCGACGCGCCGCGCCAGCGGGGCAGCAGCGACGCGTGCACGTTCACACAGCCCAGGCGCGGCAGGTCGAGCACGGCGGCAGGCAGGAGCAGGCCGTAGGCCACGACCACGATCAGGTCCGGGGCCAGCGCCCGGAGCGCGGCCTGGGCCTCGCCGGTCTTCAGCGTGAGGGGCTGCAGGACGGGAATGCCGAGGTCGAGGGCGAGCTGCTTCACCGGGCCGGGCGCCACCGTGCGGCCCCGGCCCGCCGGCCGGTCGGGCTGGGTGAGCACGGCCACCGGCGCGTGGCCCAGGTCCGCCAGCCGCTGGAGTGTGGGCGTGGCGAAGGCCGGCGACCCGGCAAAGATGATCCGCCCGTTCAGATGACGGGCACTCGGTCTCGCGAAGGACCTTCCTGTACCACCTCGCCGCCGCCGTCCCGGCGCCGCGCCTTGGTCACCTTCTTCTTGAGTCGCTTGCGCTTCAGTTCCGACAGGTAATCCACGAACAGCTTGCCGACCAGGTGGTCCAGCTCGTGCTGGATGCACACGGCGAGCAGGCCGTCCGCCTCGAACTCGATGGGCTTGCCCGCGGTGTCCAGGGCCCGGACGCGGACCTGCGCCGCCCGGGACACTCCTTCGGTGACCCCCGGCACGGACAGGCAGCCCTCGTCGCCGGTCTCGGTGCCGGCCCGGGACAGGATCTCCGGGTTGATCAGCACGTGAGGCTGGTCCCGGGTGTCCGAGATGTCGATCACGACCAGCCGGAGGTGGCGGTCCACCTGCGTTGCAGCCAGGCCGACCCCGGGGGCCGCGTACATGGTCTCGAGCATGTCGGCGGCCAGCTGGCGGATGTCGTCGGTGACGGTCTCCACGGGTTTGGCCTTGATCCGGAGGCGGGGATCCGGGTACTCGAGGATTTTCAGGACCGCCATGGTGCGTACTTCACAGTCTGGAGTTAAGTGCTATGTAAGTGGCTTGATTTTATGCTACATCTGCTGCCGCTTGGCGCCAGAAGTCGCGGCCGGATTTGGGTTATTCGGACGCCCAGTTTAATGCATGGAGTCCCCATGAATATCTCCCGTAAGAACGGCCGGTCGGCCGTGGCGTTGGTTGTGTCCCTCGCGCTGGCGACGGCGGCCACAGGTTTGCTGGCCCAGCAGGGCGGTGGCATTCCGTTAAATCCGGCCCATCCGGACACCTACGTGGTGAAGAAGGGCGACACCCTCTGGGACATCTCCAGCATGTTCCTGCGGGACCCCTGGTACTGGCCCGAGATCTGGTACGTGAACCCCCAGGTCGAGAACCCACACCTTATTTACCCCGGCGACGTGCTGACTCTGGTCTACGTGGACGGGCAACCCCAGATCCGGAGTTCCCGCGGCACCGCGGCGGCCAGCGGCACCGAGCGCCTGTCCCCCCGGATTCGCGAGGAACAGCTGACCCAGGCAGTGACCACCATCCCCTACGACGTGATCGGGCCCTTCCTCGAAAAGGGCATGGTGCTCTCGAAGAACGAGATCGACGACCTGCCCCACGTCATCGCCCTGCGTGACGACCACCTGGTTGGCGCGTCGGGCAACGACGCCTACGTCCGGGGCGACGTTTCTGCGGTCGAGTCCTCCTACAGCGTGGTGCACATCGGCGACAAGCTGGTGGACCCGGACGACGGTGACCTGCTGGGCTACGAGGGGATCTATGTGGCGGAAGGCCGCGTGCGCCGCGGCGGCGACCCGGCCACCGTGACCCTGAGCGATTCCCACCGGGAAGCCATGAAGGGCGACCGGCTCGTAGCCCGGTCGGAGCCCCTGCCCCTGCAGTTCGAGCCGCGTTCCCCGGACCGCCCGGTGGAGGGCCGCATCGTGCACGTCGTCGATGGCGTCACCCAGATCGGCCAGTACCAGGTCATCGTGATCAACCGGGGCGCCCGCGACGGGCTCGCGCCGGGCCACGTGCTGTCGGTGTGGCAGGTCGGCGACAAGGTCTCGGACGACGTCGATTCCAGCCTCTTCGGCCGCAAAGTGCAGTTGCCGGACGAGCAGGCCGGGCTTCTAATGGTCTTCAAGACCTACGATCGCCTCAGCTACGCGCTCGTCGTGCGCGCCGAGGGGCCGATCCACACGCTCGACAAGGTTCGCAACCCGAGCTGATCCCGCTGCCAGACCCCGCCGGCTCCCCTCACCGGGACCGGCGGCATCCCGCGGCGGGCATCGGCCCCGCCGCAGGAAACACCACCGTGTCGCCCGAGAACTGGCTGGCCAGGCCCGACGCCCATCTGCTCACGCCCGCCGATGCCGGGTACCCGGCGCTGTTGCGGGAAATTTCCGACCCGCCGCCCCAGCTCTACGTCCGCGGCAATGTCCACGCGCTCTCGCTGCCGCAGCTGGCCATCGTGGGCAGCCGCAACGCCACGCCGGGCGGGGCCGACTCGGCCCACAGCTTTGCCTCCCACCTTGCCGCCCGCGGCTTCTGCATCACGAGCGGCCTGGCCGAAGGCATCGACGCGGCCGCCCACCGGGGCGCACTCGCCGCCCCGGGCATTACCATCGCCGTGTGCGGCACCGGGCCCGACATCGTGTACCCGCGCCAGCACGAGGCGCTGGCCGACGAGATCGTCGCGAAGGGTGGCGCCATCGTGTCGGAGTTCGCGCCGGGCACGACGGTGTACCGCGCCAACTTTCCCCGCCGCAACCGGCTGATCAGCGGCCTCGCCGTCGGCACGCTCGTGGTCGAGGCCAGCCTGCGCAGCGGGGCGCTGATCACCGCGCGGCACGCGATGGAACAGGGGCGCGAAGTCTTCGCGATCCCCGGGTCGATACATAATCCCGTCGCGCGCGGGTGCCATCACCTGATACGCAACGGCGCGAAACTGGTGGAGACGGCCGCCGACATCGTGGACGAGCTCGGCGGCCTGCTGGCCAGCCTGCGCGCCGGCGACGCGGCCGCGCGCGGCGATTTCGAGCTGGATGCCGCGCCGGGCAAGGTTGCCAGCGCGGCGGAGAGCGCCGGTGAAAACGACGCGGACTACGCGCGGCTGCTGGCCTGCCTGGCGTGGGATCCCGTCGATGTGGACACCCTTGTCGCCCGCTCCGGATTGACGATCGGGGAGGTTTCCTCCATGCTCCTGCTGCTTGAAATGCAGGGTTCGGTGCGGGCACTCTCCGGTGGCCGCTATCAAAGGGCAGGAAAAAAAAGGAGCGTCGACACATGAGCGATACCGTTCTCGACGTCCTCCTGTACCTTTTCGAAACCTACTCCGACCAGGAACCCCCCGAATACAAAGCGGGGTCCGCTGACCAGGACGTGCTCCGCGAGGAACTGCTCAAGGCCGGCTTCGGCGAGCCCGAGGTCGACAGCGCCCTGGACTGGCTGGACGGCCTGAACGAGACCAGTGCGCCCTTCGCCGGCGTGCCGGGCGACCGCTCCATCCGCGTCTACAACGAGGTCGAGCTGCGTCGCCTGGACCTCGAGTGCCGGGGCTACCTGCTCTACCTGGAGCAGATCGGTATCCTCTCCCCCGCCCAGCGCGAGGTGGTCATCGACCGGCTCATGGCACTGGGCTCCGGGACGGTGGACAAGGAGCAGGTCAAGTGGGTGGTCCTCATGGTCCTCTTCGCGCAGCCGGGCCAGGAAACTGCCTTCTCGCGCATGGAAGATCTGGTCTTCGAGGAGAGCACTGGCGCAATGAATTGAGCCAGTCCGCAACTGCCAGTTAATCAAGCCGCGCTAGTGTCGCGGCTTCGTCGTCTATAGAGGATTGAATGGCCAACGTCGTCGTCGTCGAGTCGCCCGCCAAGGCCAAGACCATCGAGAAGTACCTGGGCAAGGACTTCAAGGTGCTGGCCTCCTATGGCCATGTGCGCGACCTGCTCGAGAAGGACGGAGCCGTGGATCCGGAGCACGGGTACCTGATGAAGTACACCGTGGCGGAAGACAAAGAGAAGCACATCAACGCGATCGCCAGCGCCCTGAAGAAGGGCGACGCGCTCTACCTGGCGACGGACCCGGACCGGGAGGGCGAGGCGATTTCCTGGCACCTGCAGGAGGTGCTGGGCGAACGCGGCCTGCTCAAGGACCGGGACGTCTTCCGGGTGGTGTTCTACGAGATCACCGAGCGGGAAGTGAAGGAAGCCATCCTGAAGCCCCGCAAGGTCTCCATGGACCTGGTCAACGCCTACCGCACCCGCCGGGCCATGGACCACCTGATCGGCTTCAAGCTGTCGCCGCTCCTGTGGCGCAAGATCAGCCCCAAGCTGTCGGCCGGCCGCGTGCAGAGCCCCGCGCTGCGCATGCTGGTGTCCCGGGAGGAAGAGATCGAGGCCTTCCGGAGCCAGGAGTACTGGTCCATCGAGGCCGCCACCGGCAAGGCGCCGGCGGTGTTTGCCGCCCGCCTCGTCGAGTACGCGGGCAAGAAGGTCATCGACACCTTCAACCGCGAGAAGCCCGAGACCTTCTCCTTCCAGAACGCCGCCCAGGCCACCGAGGCGAAGGAGACGCTCGAGACTGCCGCCGGCGGCCAGTTGCGCGTGAAGGCCGTCGAGCGCAGCCAGCGCCGGCGCCGTCCCGCGCCGCCGTTCACCACCTCGACCATGCAGCAGGAGGCTTCGCGCAAGCTCGGCTTCCGCGCCCGCAACACGATGCAGGTGGCCCAGAAGCTCTACGAGGGCATCGCCATCCCCGAGGGCACGGTCGGCCTGATCACCTACATGCGCACGGACTCCGTCAACCTGGCGAAGGAGGCCGTGGAGGACATCCGGACCTTCATCGTCGAGCGCTACGGCAAGGCCAGCCTGCCGGCCCAGCCCAACGTGTACAAGACGACGGCCAAGAATGCCCAGGAGGCCCACGAGGGCATCCGGCCCACCAGCATCCGCCGCGTGCCGGACGAGCTGCGCAGCTTCCTCTCGGACGAGCAGTTCAAACTCTATAGCCTGATCTGGAAGCGCACGATCGCCTCCCAGATGGAGCCGGCGGTGTACGACATGCTGGCCGTGGACCTGGTCCCCGCCCAGCGCGCCGAGGCCGGGCGCTTCCGGGCCACCGGCTCCACGCTGGTCAGCCCCGGCTTCATTGCGGTGTACCTCGAGGGCCGGGACGAGGAAGGCGACGACGACACCGACGTGAAGCTGCCGTCGGTCCAGCAGGGCGACCTGCTGCCGCTGGAGGCCGTCAAGCCCGAGCAGCACTTCACCGAGCCGCCCGCCCGGTTTACCGAGGCGAGCCTCGTGAAGGCGCTGGAAGAGCGCGGCATCGGCCGGCCTTCCACCTACGCCACCATCATTTCCACGCTGCTGAACCGCAACTACGCGGAGCTGAAGGGCCGGGCGCTGAAGCCCACTGACGGCGGCCGCATCGTCAGCGGCTTCCTCACGACCAACTTCACGCGCTATGTGGACTACGACTTCACGGCCCACATGGAAGACGAGCTCGACGAAGTCTCCCGCGGCGAGCGGGAGTGGGTGCCGGTGCTCGAGGAGTTCTGGAAGCCCTTCGCCGTGCTGCTGAAGGAGAAGGAGAAGTCCGTGACCCGCGAAGAGGCCGTGCAGGTGCGGGAGCTCGGCCAGGATCCCAACTCGGGCCGGCCCGTGTCGGCGCGCTTCGGCCGCTTTGGCCCCTTCATCCAGATCGGCACGCGGGACGACGAGGAAAAGCCGAAGTGGAAGGGCCTGCAGCCGGGCCAGAGCATGTTCAACATCCAGCTGCCCGAGGCGCTGGAGCTGTTCAAGCTGCCGCGGGCCCTGGGCCAGCTGCCCACCGGCGAGCCGGTGAGCACCAACACCGGCCAGTTCGGCCCCTACGTCCAGTACGAAACCCTGGACCAGGTCACGGGCGAGGTGAAGAAGAAGTACGTCTCCCTGCGCGAGCACGACCCCTACAAGATCACCCTCGAGGAAGCCATCGAGGTGATCCGCGCCAAGCAGGAAGCCGACGCCAACAAGCTGATCAAGGACTACGGCGTGGAAAACCTGCGCCTGCTCCGCGGCCGCTGGGGCCCCTACCTGACCGACGGCGAGAAGAATGCCCGCCTGCCCAAGGACCGGGAGCCGGAGACCATCACGCTGGATGAAGCCCGGGTGCTGATCCTGAACGCCCCGATGCCCAAGCGCCGCTGGGGCCGGCCCGTGGCCAAGAAGAAGGTCACGAAGAAGGCGGCGAAGAAGGCCTACGCCAAAACCAGTGCGATACCTGCCGACATCGCGGTTGCCGGCGGCAACGGCGTGGCTGTGCCTGCCGCCGCGGCAGGCAAGAAGAAGACCCCGCGGAAGAAGGCTGCCGCGCGGAAGAAGGCCGCAGCCAAGCCCCGTAGTCCGGATCCGGCCCCCGGTTCCGACGGCGACTAACGGTCCCGTCACCCGCCCAGCCCGGCCGTGACCGACGCCGTCTACCTGCCACCCCGCCTGCGCCAAGCGGCCGCCGTACTCCACGCGGGCGGCGTCGTCGCCTACCCCACCGAGGGCGTGTACGGGCTCGGTTGCCGGCCCGATGACGGCCGCGCGGTCCAGCACCTGCTCGATCTCAAGCAGCGGCCCGTGTCGGCCGGTCTGATACTCATCGCCGCGAGCTTCGACCAACTGGCAGGCTGGATCGAACCGACGCCCCGGGAGATCCGCCAGCTCTCCGCTCCCCGGGCCGGACCGTTGACCTGGCTGGTCACGGCGGGTCCGCTCACCCCGGACTGGATCACGGGGACCCGGCCGATGGTCGCCATCCGCGTCACCCGCCACCCGGTGGCGGCGGGCCTCTGCCTCGCAGCCGGTCTGCCCCTGGTCTCCACCAGTGCCAACCGGCGCGGCAAGCCGCCGGCTCGTTCGGCGCTCGGAGCGCGGCTGCGTTTCGGCGCGCGGCTGGACCTGATCGTGGGTGGGGCCACGGGCGGCGCGGCGGGACCCACGGAGATCCGGGACGCCACGTCCGGGCGCGTGATCCGGGCGGGCTGAGGCCCTCGGAAACGCGTCGTGATGTACAGTTAGTGTCTATATAGTGGTGATATACCGGCAACTTCTGCCAGTCCGGGAGGCTGTGCTAGTCTGCTCACTTAACAAAAACGGCTAAGCCTCTGCCGGGCAATAAGAAACGACAGGCCATCGAGTGCGATTATTTTCCCTTTTCCGCCGGCTGACCCCGCCCGGGCTCGTCCTGGGCCTGGCCTTGGGCGCCGGCATGTCCCTCGCCCCGCCCGCCGCCGTGGCCCAATCGGCCGCCGCGGAACGGGCGGCGGAAGGCGTGCGCCTCGTGCCGGTCCTGGCGGAGTCCGACGAGGTCGCCACCCGCGTCTACATCGTCCAGTTCCGGGAGGCGGCCGCCGTCGCCGAGCCCGGCGTCCGCCGGGAGGCCGGGCTCGATTCGGGCGAAGCCGTCGGCGCGCCGGTGGCCGGCGGCACGGACCGGCGCCGGGCCCGGGCCAGCGCCGTGCGCCGGGGCGAGAACCGCCGCCAGCGCTTCGACGCGGGGTCGCCCGCGGTCCGCCGCTACGCCGACCGCCTCACGGCCCGCCACGACGCCGCCCTCGACTCGGTCGGCGCCGGCAGCGACAAGCTCTACAGCTACCGCTACGCGCTGAACGGCTTTGCCGCCCGGCTGACGCCCGCCCAGGCCCGGAAGCTGCGGGCCCGCAAGGACGTCCGCAACGTCTGGGAAGACCGGCCGAAGTTCGTCGAGACCAACGACAGCGCCAACTTCCTCGGCCTCAACGACGGCAGCGGCGGCCTGCGCCGGGAGCTGAACCTGCGCGGCGAGAACATCGTCATCGGCGTCATCGACAGCGGCATCGCGCCGGGACACCCCAGCCTTGCCGACAAGGAGCAGGCCAGGCGGCCGCGGCTCTGCAAGTCCGGGTGGGGGCAATCGTCGCTGCTCGGACTCTGGCTCTGCCAGCGCTTCAGGAACAAGCCTGACACCGTCGCCTACAACCCGCTGCCCGGCTGGCAGGGCCAGTGCGAGGCCGGCGACGGCTTCCTCAGCACCTACTGCAACAACAAGCTGATCGGCGCCCGCTACTACATCGATGGCTTCCTCGAGGAAAACGACCTGGACGAGAACGAGTTCATCTCGCCCCGGGACGCCGACGGGCATGGCACGCACATCGCGACCACCGCCGCCGGCAATTTCGTCCAGGCCAGCCTGGCTGGCACGCAGATCGCCAAGATCAACGGCATGGCGCCACGGGCGCGCGTCGCCGTGTACAAGGCCTGCTGGCTCAGGCCCGGCGCCGCCCGGGGCACCTGCAGCACGGCTGACCTGGTCCGCGCGATCGAGGATGCGGTGGCCGACGGGGTCGACATCATCAACTACTCGATAGGCAGCGACGACGGCATCACCGACGCCGACGACCTGGCGCTGCTGGCCGCCGCCAACGCGGGCGTGCTGACGATTGCGGCGGCCGGCAACGAGGGCCCCCTTCCGGAAACCATCAACTCGCCGGCGGCGGCGCCCTGGGTGTTGGCCGTTGGTGCCTCCAGCCGGCGCGGCGACCGGTTCAGGGCGGCCATGCGGGTCAACAGCCCGGCCGCCGTGAAGAAGGACTATCCCGCGGTGGAGGCGGCCTTCACGCCGCGGCTCCGGGACGTGGGGCCCCTGACGCTCCGCCTGATCGAGGCGGACGACGGCATCGTCGGCACCTTCGATGGCGTTGCCGGCAGCACCTTCGACGGCTGTGAGACGCTGGTCAACGAGGCCGAGATCAAGGACCAGGCGGCCCTGATCCAGCGCGGCGGCTGCGATTTCGAGGTCAAGATCCGCAATGCCCAGACCGCCGGCGCGAAGGCGGTCGTGGTGTTCAGCAACCAGGGCGAGCCCATCGTCATGACCGTCACGCGCAGCTCCGTGGCCATCCCGGCGCTGATGATCGGCCAGGCCGACGGGCAGCTGCTCCGGGACCGGCTCGTGGATGAGGACCCGGTGGAAGTCACCCTGGACAGCCGGATCTTCCTGACCGTCCGCGACCAGGGCAACCAGATGCAGGGCTTCTCCTCCCGCGGACCGAGCAGGTGGGAACCGAACATCCTGAAGCCGGACGTGACCGCGCCGGGCGTGGACATCCTGGCCGGGCACACGCCGGACGTGGCCAACAACGTGCAGGGTGAACGCTTCCAGTACCTGTCGGGCACGTCCATGGCCGTGCCCCACGTGGCGGGCGTGGCCGCGCTGCTGAAGGAAGCCCATCCGGACTGGAGCCCCGCGGCGCTCAGGTCAGCACTGGTCACGACCACGCGGCAGGACATCCGCAAGGAAGACAATAGCACCGCCGCGGATCCCTTCGACTTCGGCGGCGGGCACCTGGTGCCCAACCTGGCGGTGAAGCCGGGCCTGGTCTACGACGCGGGCACCAGCGACTACGACGCATTCCTGTGCGGCCTGGGCGAGTCGCGGCTGGACGTGGACTGCGCGGCGCTCGAAACGGCCGGATTCCCCGCGGAGGCGAGCGACCTCAACCAGCCGTCGATCGCCGTCGACGAGCTGGTCAGTTCCCGGGTGATCCGCCGCCGGGTAACGAACGTGGGCAATGCCGGCCAGTTCACCGCCAGCGTCATTGCGCCCACGACCATCGACGTGGAGGTGGCACCGTCGGTGCTGTCCCTGGCCACGGGCGAAAGCGCCGACGTGCAGATCACGCTCTCCACCGACAGCACCGACTTCGACGCCTGGCAGTTCGGCGCACTGACCTGGACCGGCGGCGGCGCGACCGTCCGCTCACCGCTGGCGATCCGCGCGCTGCGCTTCGCGTCGACCGTGCTGGTGCAGGAGACCGGTGCCGCCGGCAGCGCCGACGTGGCCCTGCGGGCCGGCTACTCCGGAAGCTACGAGGCGGTGCTGAGCGGGCTCGAAGCCAGCGGCCAGAGCCAGCCGGAGGACATCCAGCCCCAGCTCACCAGCAGCGTGGCGGAAGATCCGGACGACGTATACCAGTTCGTCCAGCCGGGGGCGGGCGCGCTTCCCGGCAGCGTCCGGCGCATTCCCATCATCGTCCCGGCGGGCACGCGGTACCTCCGGGTGGCGCTCTTCAACGGGAACAGCAGCCCCGGTGCGGACCTGGACCTCTACCTCTATTCCTGCCCGGGCTTTGGCACCTGCACGGAGAAGCCGGAACTGGCGAGCGTGGAGAGGGAGTCAAACGAAGCCATCAGCGTGATTCCCCGGGAGGGCGACGAGTTCGTCGCCACGGGTGAGTGGTACGTGGACGTGCACGGCTACGACGTCCCGACCGGCACCGCCGCCTTCCGCCTGTTCGTCTGGACCATCGGGGCCGACCGGGGCAACGCGACCGTCGACGGGCCGTCCAGCGTGTCGGCCGGGACCGACGACGTACTGTCGCTCAGCTGGCAGGGCCTGGAGGCCGGCCGCTACCTGGGCCTGATTTCCCACACGGACGGCGCCACCATCCTCGACCAGACCGTGATCGAGATCACCGCTCCCTGACGCGCCCACCGCCCATACTTTCCGCGGGCAGCGGCGTTCACCAGGGGCGGCAGACCATGACGACGGATTCCCGTACGTTTAACTTCGTGCAGCAGCTGGCGGCCAATCTCAAGCCGGAGCTGGACCTGCCGGCGTTCCCCCAGGTGGTGCGCCAGCTGCAGATCGCGCTGGTCAGCGACTCGACCACCATCAAGGACATCGTCGGCATCATCTCGTCGGAGCCCGTGCTCTCCGCGCGGTTCATGCAGATGGCGAACTCGGCGGCGATGAATCCCGGCGGCACGCCGGTGGCCAGCCTGAACAATGCGGTGAACCGGCTCGGCTTCAACCTCGTGCGCACGGTGTCCACGGCCTTCGCGCTGCGCCAGCTCAGCCGGGACAGCTCGCTCGGCGCCATCCGGCCGGACCTGGAGCAGGTGTGGAAAACCAGCAACGAAGTCGCGTCCATCTGCTATGCCGTCGCCAAGCAGGCCTTCGGCCGGCAGCCCGATGAAGCGATGATGGCGGGGCTGCTCCACTCGATAGGGCGCCTCTACATCCTCATGCACGCCCACCACAACGATCCCACCCTGCGCCAGGACCCGGCCTTCGCCGGCATCCTCGAGACGTGGCAGCCGATCATCGGCAAGGCGATCCTGGAGGCCTGGGGCCTGCCCCAGCGCATCTGCGACGCGGTGGAGAACCAGGATTACCTGCTGGACGGCGGCTCGGCGGAGCTGGAGCCCCTGACGCGGCTGCTGTCGGCGGCCAAGCTGCGCCACCGGCTGGACGCGGGGCCGGAGCTGCTCGCGCAGTACCCGGACGCCGAGCTCCTGCTGGGCAGCGTGAACCTGGGCAAGGGCTCCTTCATGGACCTCGTCGCCGTCAGCCAGGCAGACATCGCCAGCATGCAGCAGGCCCTCGCGGCCTAGCGCCGGATCCGGTCAGCCCTCGTAGAGGGCAGGGAGTTCGTGCACTCGGGTGGCCGCAAGGAAGGGATTCATGGCGCGAACCCGCCCGTAGTGGCGGCCGTGCTGAAAATCTTCCGACAGGATTTCCGGCAGCCCGTGGACTTCAGCGATCGCCCAGATCTGGGCATCGAACCAGGGCAGCCCGTAAGTGGCTGCGCCCCGCATGGCCGTCACCAGCACGTCCCGCGTCGGGTACAACACGTCGAACTGGGCAATCAGCTGCTCGGCTTCGACCAGGGCTTCGGCGAGAGGCAGCAGAGGCGGATTGCCCTTCCCACGCTGTGGGCGGCTGGCGGCTGCCACGAACTCGATGACGGACTGGTGCGCCAGAATCAGCGAACGGTCAGCGATGCCCGCCTCCAGGAGTGCCGTTGCCCGCCGCTGCTTCTCAGGGTCCCGCGGGTCAACCCGATACACGAGGATGTTGGTATCAACGAGGCTTGGCACGGGTGTAGAGCTCCTCCCGCGTCCAGCCGCGCCCACCCTCGGCGCGTTCGACGGGTCGGGCCCTGTCACGGGCTTGTTGACGTTTGGTGGCCGCCCGGAAGAGCCGCAAGCGCTCGGCCGTGCTCAGCCCGCCGACTCTGGACTTGCCGGCCGGCACCATGCGAATGCCGTCCCCCGCCGCCAGAAACTCGACTTCGTCCCCCGGGGCCAGACCGACCTGTTCGGCCAGCCGCTTGGGGATGGTGATCTGGAGCTTGCTGGTGATCCGGGGCATTTCCTTACTTTAGCAAGGAGAATTTCCTTGCTCAAGGCTCGTCCCCTAACGGCGGTATAGAACCAGCCCCGCCAGCGCGGCGCCACCGAAGGCCGCGCCGGTCAGAAACGTCGCTGGCGCGCCGAAGCGGTCCCACACCAGCCCCGCCAGGGCACTCGCCAGCAGCAGGAACACGCCCGTCGCCAGGTGGAAGAAGCCGAAGGCCGTGCCGGTGCGCTCCGGCGGCACGGCGTCGGCCACCAGCGCCGCCAGCAGGCCCTGGGTCAGGCCCATGTGCAGCCCCCAGAGCGCGGCTCCGGCGAGTACCTGGACCATGCCGTCGGCGGCCGCCAGCACCAGGTCCGCGCCAATCAGTACCGCCAGGCCGGTCGCGAGCAGGATGCGCCGTGACCAGTACCGCGCCGCGAGGCCGGCCGGGTAGGCGGACGCCGCGTAGACGAGGCTCATCACCAGGATCACGGCCGGCACCCAGGCCATCGGCAGCCCCAACTGCTGGCCGCGCAGCACGAGGAACGCCTCGCTGAAGCGCGCCAGCGTGATGACCGAGCCCAGACCGAGCACTACCCAGTAACGGCGGCCCAGCGAGCCGAGTCCGGTCAGCGCAAGAGGGTGTGTCCCCGCGACCGGCGCCGCCGGCCGATTTTCCTCGACGCCGAAGTACAGCACGGCGAGCGCGAGGAAGGCAGGGACGACCGCCACCCAGAGCACCGCCCGCAGGTCGTTCTGCCACAGGAGCAGCAGGCCGATCGCCAGCAGCGGGCCGAGGAACGCGCCGACGGAGTCCAGCGATTGCCGCAGGCCGTAGGCGGCATTGCGCTGGCCGGGCGGCACCAGGTCCGCGATGAGCGCATCCCGCGGGGCGCCCCGGATGCCCTTGCCCACCCGGTCGAGGAAGCGCGCCGTGAACACCCAGGTCACCGAATCCGCCAGGGGGAACAGCGGTTTGCTGAGGGCCGCCAGGCCGTAGCCCGCCACGACGAGGCCCTTGCGCCGCCGCCACCGGTCGCTGAGCGCGCCGGAGAAGACCTTGGTGATGGCCGCAGTGGCCTCGGCGATTCCTTCCAGCAGGCCGACAGTGAACACGCTGGCCCCGAGCACCGTGACCAGGAACATCGGGAGGACGCTGTGGACCAGCTCCGAAGACGCGTCCATGCACAGGGAGACGAGTCCCAGGACGACGACGCCGCGAGGCAGGCGGCGGGGTGACGGCGATTCAACGGGGCTCACGCCCCCAGCTTAGCGGGAGTCATCCCGGCGACACACGGCTGTCACACGCTCGCGCCAGAATTTGCCCCGCGTCAGAAGAGCAAGAATGCGGAGCGGTGTCGGGGCTGGCACGTGGTGCGGTTACCCCCCTCGCCCTGAGTCCCCCTCAGATCCGGCCGGACCCCGGCACCGACTCCGACCTGATGCCCGGGCTGCACCAGGCGGCCGCAACAGGGTCACGCGAGCTTGCGGCACTCCCGGTGCCGGAAGCAGCTCACCAGGTGATCGTTGATCAGGCCCGTCGCCTGCAGGTGGGCGTACAGGATGGTGCTGCCCACGAAGCGGAAACCGCGCTTCTTCATGTCCTTGCTCAGCGCGTCGGACACGTCGCTGGTAGCGGGCACCTCGCCCTTGCTCCGCCACCGGTTCTGCACCGGCTTGCCGCCGACGAATCCCCAGATGTAGGCGTCGAAGCTGCCCTCCGCAGCGACCAGCTCGAGGAAGGCCCGGGCGTTCGTGACCGTCGCCTCCACCTTGAGCCGGTTGCGGATGATGCCGGGGTCCTGGAGTAGCTTCTCCATGCGGGCGGGCGTGAAGCGGGCGACCTTGGCGGGGTCGAAATCCGCAAAGGCACGGCGGTAGCCCTCCCGCCGGTGGAGGACCGTGGACCAGGACAGGCCCGCCTGGGCGCCTTCCAGGATCAGGAACTCGAACTGGCGCCGGTCGTCGTGGACCGGCACGCCCCACTCCCGGTCGTGGTACTCGAGGTAGGCGGGGCTGACGCCTTCCGACCAGGGGCAACGGACAACGGGTTTGGCCATGGGGCGCCACCTTAGCGGAGCGCCGGTGACCCGCGCGAGCCGCCTTTCTGCCCGGAACGCCAGGAAATAGCCGCGCGCCCCTCGACATCCCGCCGCATTATGGAAAAAGATAAGCCCTCATCAGGGGTTTCGGGGCAGCACATGACGGACCGGTACGGGGTCATCGGCCATCCGATCTCCCACAGCAAGTCGCCCGTGATCCACCGCCTGTTCGCGGACGCGACCGGGCAGGACCTCACCTACGACGCCATCGACATCCCGCCCGAGCATCTTGCCGCCCGGGTCCGGCAGCTGTTCGCCGATGGCTACCGGGGCCTGAATGTCACGGTGCCCCACAAGACCGAGGTCTTGAAACTTACGTCGCGGCTCACGTCCCGCGCCGAGCTGGCCGGCGCGGTGAACACGCTCATCGTGCACGCCGACGGCGCGGTCGAAGGCGACAACACCGACGGCACGGGCCTCGTGACCGACCTGCGCCAGAACCTGCGCACGCGGCTCGCCGGCACACGGGTCCTGATCCTGGGAGCGGGCGGCGCCACGCGGGGCATCGTGCCCGCGCTCTTCGACACCAATCCCCGGGACATCATGGTGGCCAATCGCACCCTGGACCGGGCCAAGGAGCTCGCCCGGGATTTCCGGATGCTCGGCAAGATCCTCGCCTGCCAGTTCCAGGAACTGGGCGGCCAGCGCTTCGACCTGGTGATCAACGCCACCTCCGCCGGACTGAAAGGCGAGATGCCACCGTTCCCCGCGTCGATCCTCGGCCCGGAGACGCTCTGCTACGACCTGTCCTATGCCATGCAGGACACGCCCTTCGTGGCCTGGGCCAAGATGAACGGCGCGGGCCGCGTGGCCCAGGGCTGGGGCATGCTGGTGGAGCAGGCGGCGGAGTCGTTCTACGCCTGGCGCGGCGTGCGGCCCGACACCCGTCCCGTAATCGCCAAATTGCCCGGATCCCCCGGCGCCACCGACACCATGAAGAAGCGCCTGGCGTAGGAGCGCCTTCAGGCGCGACCCCGCCCCCTCCCGGGAGAATCGAGTCCGCGAGTCTCTCCCGGGAGGGGGCGGGGTCGCGCCTGAAGGCGCTCCTACGCCTCACCGCATCGTGACGAGTTCTTCGGCGGCGGTGGGATGGATCGCCACCGTGTCGTCGAAGTCGCGCTTGGTGGCGCCCATGTGGATTGCCACCGCGAAGCCCTGGAGCATCTCGTCGGCGCCGGGGCCGATGATGTGGCAGCCCAGCACCTTGCCCTCGGCACCCGCCGTCACCAGCTTCATCCGGGTCTTCGGCTTGTGGTCGGTGATGCCGTTGTAGAGCGGCACGAACTCGGCGGTGTACACCTTTACCGCGTCGCCGAAGCGCTCCCGGGCCGCCGTCTCGCTGAGGCCGCAGGTGCCGATCGGCGGGTGGCTGAAGATCACCGACGGGATGTTCGCGTAGTCCAGGTGCCGGCCCGCCATGCCACCGAACACGCGGTCGGCGGTCCGGCGGCCCGCTGCGATGGCCACGGGTGTCAGGGCTTCCCGCCCGGTGACGTCACCCACCGCGTAGATGTGCGGCACGTTCGTGACCTGGAACTCGTCCGTGGTAACGAAGCCCTGGGCATCGGTGCGCACCCCGGCGGCAGCCAGGTCCAGGTCCGCGGTGCAGGGCTCGCGGCCGATCGCCCAGAACACGGCATCGAAGGGGCCGTGGCTGCGACCATCGGCCGTTTCCAGCTCCAGGCCCGACCGGCCTCGCGCGAGTGCCGAGGGCGTGGCATGCCCGACGAAGCGGATGCCGTCGTCGGCCAGGGCGCGGAGCAGCCCCTGCTGCAGGTACTCGTCGAAGTGCCGGAGCACGCTGTCCTGGCGGGCCAGCAGCGTGACCTCGGAGCCGAGTGCGCGCAGCGCACCACCAAACTCGACGGCGATGTAGCCCGAGCCCACGATGGCCACCCGCTGGGGCCGGGTCGTGAGGCCGAAGAAGTCGTCGGACACGAAGCCCAGCTCGTGGCCGGGAATCCGCGGCACGGACGGGCGCCCGCCGGTCGCCACGATGATGTGCCGGCCCGTCAGGGTCCGGCCGCCGGCCTCGACGGTGTGCGGGCCGGTGAACCGCCCCCGCGCGGCGATGTGCACGATGCCCTTCTTCGCCAGGTTTCTTTCGTAGATGCCGTTCAGCCGGTGCACGTAGGCCGTCCGCTTCGCCACGAAACCGGCCCAGTCGTGGCCCCGCACCGTGATGTCGAAACCGTAGTCCCGCGCGTCGTCCAGGGCGTGGGCCAGGCTGGCCGCGTTGAAGGTGATCTTCTTGGGCACGCAGCCCACGTTCACGCAGGTGCCGCCGAGCGGCGCGGGCTCGACGACAGCCACCGTCGCGCCATATTCGGCCGCGCGCTGGGCGGCGGCAAGGCCGCCGCTGCCGCCGCCGATGGTGATGAGGTCGAATTGCTCGGTCATGCTGCGGTCCCTGCCGGCGGGGGGCGCCGTGGTGTGGGCCGGGAGTGTAGCAAGGCGGTTGTCCGGGCCACGGCCGGCGTTTTCCGCTAGCATTTCCCGATGCAGAACAATCCGCTCCTCACCGCCTCCGGCCTGCCTGCCTTCGACCTCATCCGGCCTGAGCACGTGGAAGACGCCGTGCTCGCCACGCTCGACGCCAACCGCGCCGAGCTCGAACAGCTGCTGCTGATCGCCGACCAGGTCGACCTCGGCTTCGACGCGGCCGTGCTGCCGATCGAGCGGCTCAGCGACCGGCTGCACCGCGTCTGGTCCCCCGTCCGGCACCTGCAGTCGGTGGCCAATTCGCCGGAGCTGCGGGCTGCGTACAACGCCTGCCTCCCCGCCATTTCCCGCTACGAGACGGAGCTGGGCCACAACCAGCGCCTCTACGAGCTCTACAAGCGGCTCGGGGAACAGGCCGCGGCCGGGCCCGGTGAAGGCGCCCGGCGCCTGCTCGAGCTCGCGATCCGGGATTTCCGGCTGTCGGGCGTGCACCTGCTGCCGGACGACAAGGCCCGCTTCAAGACGATCATGGAAGAGCTGTCCACGGCCGAGGCCAGCTTCGAGCAGAACGTGCTGGACTCGGCCGCCGCCTGGTCCCTGCACATTCCCGACGCCTCACGGGTTCGGGGCGTGCCGGCGTCCGTGCTCGAGCCTGCGGCGGAACGGGCCCGGGCCGCGGGCCAGGCAAACGGCCAGGCAAACGGCAAGCCCGGCTGGCTGTTCCAGCTGGACCAGCCCACCTACGTGGCCGTCGTCACCCACGCGGACGACCGGGACCTGCGGAAGTCGGTCTACCGGGCCTGGGTCACCCGCGCCTCGGACCAGGCCGAATACTCGCCCGGGCTGGACAACACCGCTCTGATCGAGCAGATCCTCGCGCTCCGGCACGAGGCGGCCAACATCGTCGGTTACCCGAATTTCGCCGCCTATTCACTGGCCACCAAGATGGCGAAATCGGTGGACGAGGTGCGGGACTTCCTCGTGGAACTGGTCCGGCATTCCCGGGACGCCGCCCGGCGCGAGCTGGCGGAACTGGAAAGCTTTGCCGGCCAGGCCCTGGAACCCTGGGACATCGCCTACTACTCCGAGAAGCTGCGCCACCAGAAGTACTCGATCTCCGACGAGGCGCTGCGCCCCTACTTTCCCCTGCCGACGGTCCTGTCGGGCCTCTTCGCCGTGGTGGAGAAGCTCTACGGGATGCGCATCGTGCCGGTCACCGGGGTGGACGCCTGGGAACCCCACGTGGAGTACTTCCGGCTGGTCGACGGGAGCGGCCGCGAGGTCGGCGGCTTCTTCACCGACTTCTACGCCCGCTCGACGAAGCGCTCGGGCGCCTGGATGGACCAGTGCCTCAACCGGCTCCGCGACGGTTCCGGACTGCAGGTCCCGGTGGCGCACCTGGTCTGCAACTTCTCGCTGCCCACGTCCGACACGCCGTCACTCATCACCCACGACGAGATGGTCACCGTCTTCCACGAGATGGGCCACGTCCTGCACCACCTGCTCACCCGCATCGACTATCCCAGCGTGGGCGGCATCAACGGCGTGCCCTGGGACGCGGTGGAGCTGCCGAGCCAGTTCATGGAGACCTTCGCCTGGGAGCCCGACGTGGTGGCGCTGTGCTCGGGCCATTACCAGACCCGCGAGCCACTGCCCGCGTCGATCCTGGCTTCGCTCCGTGAATCGAAGAACTTCCAGTCGGCCCTGCAGATGGTGCGGCAGCTGGAGTTCGCACTCTTCGACCTGCGCATCCACGCCGAGTACGACCCGGCGGACGGCTCCCGGCTGATGGACATCCTGGCCGAGGTGCGGGACGCGGTGGCCGTGATCAGGCACCCCGAGTGGAACCGGTTCGCCCATGCCTTCACCCACATCTTCGGTGGCGGCTACGCGGCCGGGTACTACAGTTACAAGTGGGCCGAGGTGCTGGCGGCGGACGCCTTCGCCGCGTTCGAGGAAGCCGGGCTGTTCGACGCGGGCCTGGCGCAGCGCTTCCGCGAGAACGTGCTGGAGATCGGCGGCTCCCGGGACATCGCCGAGGCCTTCGTGGCCTTTCGCGGGCGGCCGGCCCACGTGGATGCGCTGCTGAAGCAGTCGGGCATCACGCGCCACCAGGCCTAATGCCGGGCCCGATCAGGGCGGCGACGGTCCGCCCGGGGGCAGTACCGGGTAGGTGACCCGGGGCTGCTCACCCGTGAGGCTTTCCAGGAAGGCGGAGATCCGCGCGCCCTCGGCCTCGCTCACCGGCGCACCAATCTGGCTTGCCGCCATCACCGCCACCGCCTGGGACAGGTCCGAGGCCCGTCCGGAATGAAAGTACGGTGCGGTCAGCGCGACATTCCGCAGCGGCGGCACCTTGAACACGTACTGGTCGCCGACCGTCTCCGTGACCATGAACCGCCCCTTGTCCGCCCGCGGCAGCAGGTCCGCGCCGGGACGCTCCAGGATGCCGAAGGGCGCGTACTGGTTGCCGCCCAGGTTGATGCCGTCGTGGCATTCCGCGCAGCCCTTGCTGATGAAGAGCTGCAGGCCTTCCTTCTGGGCGGCGGAGAGCGCCCGGGCGTCGCCCCGCAGGAACCTGTCGAAAGGCGCATTCGGCGTGATCAGCGTGGCCTGAAAGACCGCGATGGCCTTCCAGGCGTTGGCGAGCGTGAGGGGCGCCGCCTCCCCGGGGAAAGCCACGCCGAAGGCGGCCTGGTAGCCGGGAATCGACGCCAGCTGCCCGCTCAGCTCGCCTGGGGGCAACGCCATCTCGACCGGATTGAAGGCCGGTCCGCCCGCCTTATCGTCAAGGTCCTGGGCCCGGCCGTCCCAGAAGCGGGCCGTGTTGAACACGGCGTTGAACGCGGTCGGCACGTTGCGGCCGCCCTTCTGCCAGCTGTGGCCGATCGCTGTCTCCCGGCCGTCGGCGCCGCCCATGCCGACGTTGTGGCAGGAGTTGCAGCTGCCGGGGCGGCCCGCGGAGACGCGCGGGTCGAAGTACAGCATCCGCCCGAGATCCACCTTGGCCGGCGTTGCGGGATTACCGGGCAGTACGGGGGGCTGCAGCGGGATCGGCTGAAACCGGGCCTGGGCCGCGGTCAGCAATTCGTCGGCCTGAAGCGTGCCCGTCAGCAGCAGGGCTGCGGTGACGCTCAGCGGGGTGAGCACGTGCATGCAGGAAGTCTAATGCAGAACGCGATGCTCGCTTGAAGCCTAGGGCTGCGGCCGCGGCGTTGCGGTAACGCTAGGCGGCAGCACCGGATAAACGACCTTTGGCTGGTCGCCCGTCAGCGCGCCCAGGAAGGACACGATTTTCCCCGCTTCGTCGTCGGTCACCGGCAAGCCGAGCTGGCTGGCTGCCATGACACCGACGGCCTGGCGCAGGTCCCAGGACCGGCCGGAATGGAAGTATGGCGCCGTCAGCGCGATGTTCCGGAGCGTCGGCACCTTGAAGACGTACTCGTCCCCCGCCGTCTTCGTCACCGTGAAGCGGCCCTTGTCGGCCGGCGGCAGCAGCTCGGCACCCGGCTTCTCCACGATCCCGAACGGCGCGTACCTGCCGCCGCCCACGTTGACACCGTTGTGGCAGGAGGCGCAGCCCTTGTCCATGAAGAGCTTCAGGCCTGCCGTCTGGTTGGCATCGAGGGCCGAGGCGTCGCCCTTCAGGTACCTGTCGAAGGGCGCGTTGGGGGTGATGAGCGTCGCTTCGAAGACGGCGATGGCCTTCTGGGCGTTGGCCAGCGTCACGGGGCTCGCTTCACCGGGGAACGCCGCCTTGAACGCCGGCGTGTAGCCCGGGATGCCCCGCAGCTGCTCGGTCACGTGTTCCTTCGGCGAGGCCATCTCGATCGGATTGACCATCGGGCCGCCCGCCTGCTCCTCGAGATCCTTCGCCCGCCCGTCCCAGAACTGGGCGGTGTTGAACACGGCGTTGAAGACCGTCGGCGAATTCCTGCCGCCTTTCTGCCATTTGTGCCCGATCGATTTCTCCGCCACGTCGACGCCGCCGAGGCCGACGTTGTGACAGGAGTTGCAGCTGATCGTGTGGCTGGCGGAGAGCCGCGGGTCAAAGAACAGCATCTTGCCGAGTTCCACCTTGGCCGGAGTGGCGGCGTTGCCCGGCAGCGCGGGCGCCGTCGACGGAATCGGCTTGAACTGGGACTGCGCGGCCGTCAGCAGGGCATCTGCCGGGAAGGCGGCGGGCGCAATGCCCAGAAAGGCCAGCAAGGTGACTATGTGGAGAAATCGCATGGCAGGCTCCAGTTCATGAGCGGCGACGGGCGCGCCAGGACAGCGTTGCCCGTCGCGCCCTGGCGAGGTAATAGGGAATTTCACGTAGGTTGGCTGTGTCCAAGGCGATTGAATACGTCATCGCCTTCCTCGAAATGGTGATCGATCCAGCCTGCTCCGTCGGGGTCGCTCCTGGCCATGTACCTGTACTGGCCGCCGGGTCGGGAACTGTTTCACTTTGGCCGTTCGCTCTGGGATGATCTGGCGGCCTTCAATGCCGCCGGCACTGCCAGCGTGATCGCTCTCAAATTCCTTAAGTCGCGGTGGTTCCGGGCCGGCGGACTCCGTGGGAAGCCAGAGGCAACATGAAACTCGCATCCTGGAACGTCAACTCCATCCGGCAGCGGCTGATCCACGTCACCGACTGGCTCAATGCCCACGAACCCGACGTGCTCGCCCTGCAGGAGATCAAGACCGAGGCGAGCAAGTTCCCGCTGGCCGAGATCGAGGCCACGGGGTACCGCTGCGTGCTGGACGGCCAGAAGGCCTACAACGGGGTGGCCCTCGTCTCCCGGGAGGAAGCGGTCGACGTCACCACCGGCATCCCGGATTTCAGCGACGAGCAGCGCCGCGTGATCGCCGCCACCTACGGCGGCACCCGGGTGATCAACGTCTACGTGCCCAACGGCCAGAGTGTCGGCTCCGACAAGTACCGCTACAAGCTGGACTGGCTGGACGCGCTGGCGGGCTATCTCGCCACCGAGCTTACGCGCCACGAGCGTCTCGCGATCATGGGTGACTTCAACATCGCCCCGGAGGACCGGGACGTGCACGACCCGGAGCTGTGGCGGGACCAGGTCCTGTGCAGCGTTCCCGAACGGGAGCGGCTGAAGGTCCTGCTGAACCTGGGCCTCGTGGACACCTTCCGCCTCTTCGACCAGCCGGAGAAGTCCTTCTCCTGGTGGGATTACCGGATGATGGGCTTCCGCCGCAATCACGGCCTGCGGATCGACCTGATCCTGGCGTCGAAGGCGCTGGCGGCCACGTGCTCCGGCGCGACCATCGACGTGGTGCCGCGGAAGCTGGAGAAACCGTCGGACCACGCGCCGGTGGTGGCTCTTCTATAGGGTTCCACGTCAGGCGCCGGCCTTGCCGCGTCGCTTCGGCCGCTTCACCTGGCTGGCAATCCTTATCAGGCTCCGCAAGGCCTCGTTCACGGCCTCACCGTTGGGAAATGCAGCCGCCACGTCTGGCGCAAGAACCACGACGTTCGAGGCGGTGGCAAGGCGTCCGGCATATTTGCCGCGCACCAGCTTGCCCAGGTCTTCCCGCGCGTACTCGGCGCGCATGTCGGCGACCCTGCCGGGCTTAGCTTTCTTCATAAATTTCCCTTTCACGTCGGGTCATGACCCTGGCGCTGATGATGCGGATGGTGCCAGCGTCATCCGTATGAGCAACGATCAGTGACCGGCCCGCCGATGATACGCCGAGGGTCAGGAACCGCAGTTCACCATTGGAGTGGTCTGGGTCACAGCCGGTGGCAGACAGGGGATCAGCCAGCGCGGTTGCCGCTTCCTCGAAGGTGACGCCGTGCTTGATCAGGTTCGCGGCGGCCTTGCTGGCGTGCCATGTAATGCGCATCGCCACTCAATACGGGATGCCACGCCGGGCTTGCCAGCAGTCAAACCAGCGAGATCATCGGGAAATGGCTATTGATTGCGGCGCAAGACGGCAAGGACGAGCAGCAGGGCCACGCCGGTCAGAACGCTCGCTGCAAGGAATGACGCGCCCGGAAAGTACACCGGCGCAGCCGGCGACGTGAAGTAACTGAACAGCCCCGTCATCATCACCGGCGCGATGCAGGCGGTGATGCTGCGCAGGCTGGAGACCGCGCCCTGCAGCTCGCCCTGTTGGTTGGCCGGCACCTGCTTCGACAGCAGCGCCATCGTGGCGATGCTGGCGATGGTGCCGAAGGAGAAGGGCACGATCCAGAAGTACATCATCCAGCCCGAGGTCGCGAAGGCGTAACCGAGGAAGCTGATGGTGAACAGCCCGAAGCCGGCCAGCATGGCCCGCCGCTCGCCAAGCCACTTCACCACGGGCCCCACGGCCACGCCCTGGGCCAGCGCCGCGCAGATGCCGACGAAGCTCATGGACAGGCCGATGTCCCGCGGCGTCCAGTCGAACTTGGCCATCGTCACGTAGGTCCAGGTGGACGGATTGGCGTCGTGGGCGATGTGATAGAGCAGCAGCGCTCCCAGCAGGCCCACCACCAGCGGGTACTGGCGCATGGCGTAGAACGCGCCGATCGGGTTGGCCCGCCTGAGCGCGAAGGGCCGGCGGTTGGCGGGGGCCAGGCTCTCCGGCAGCACGAAGTAGCCGTAGGCCACGTTGACCGCAGCCAGCCCCGCCGCCACGAAGAAGGGCAGCCGGGGATTGGCGTCGCCCAGCAGGCCGCCGACGGCCGGACCCACCACGAAGCCCAGGCCCCAGGCCGCGCCGAGCAGGCCGAAGCTTTTCGCGCGCTGTTCGGGGGCCGTGAGGTCGGCCACGTAGGCGGACACCACGGAGTAGGTGGCGCTGAACACGCCGGACAGTGCGCGACCGACGAACAGCCAGCCGACGGTCGTGGCGAGGCCCATCACGATGAAGTCAGCGGAAAAGGCGGCGAGCGAGCCCAGCAGCACGGGGCGGCGACCGAAGTGATCGCTGAGGTTGCCGAGCACCGGTGCGCTCAGGAACTGCAGGGCCGAGAACACGAACATCAGCCAGCCACCGTAGAGGGCGGCCGTGCTGAGCGAGCCGCCGAGCAGGTCCATGAGCAGGCGCGGCAGGACCGGGATGATGATCCCGAAGCCGACGGTGTCGATGAAGACGGTGACGAGGACGAAGATCAGCGCGCGGGTCGGCGCTACCGTCATGCGACGTCCACCTGCACCTGGTTGCCGGCGACCCGCACGGGGAAGGTCTGCAGGTCCTTCTCGCCGCGCACGGCGTTGAGCACGTTCACCAGGCCGGGCGGCCAGTTGGCCCAGTCGATGACCTTGCCGGTGCGGATGTCGAAGCGCGCCCGGTGGAACGGACACTGGATCTTGCAGCCGTCGACGATCTTGCCCTTGGCGAGGGGCGCGAAGATGTGGGTGCAGCTGGCCTGGGTGGCGAAGAAGCCGTCGTCCAGGTGGTAGACGATCAGTTTGGTCTCGCCCGCCGTGAACAGGCGGAGCTGGCCAACCGGCAGTTTTTCAACGCGGCAAACCGTGTGAGTCGTCATGGCGGGATCCTCGATCAGGGTTGCGTGGGCTGCGGGGACCGGCATGGTAGCGGATTCACCGCAAAACCCTCTGCTAGACTCGAATTTCCCCTGGAGGAACGCCCGATGTCGCCGCTCTGCCTGCCCCGGATTCTCGGTTGCCTGTGCCTGGCGCTGGCCGTGGCCGGTTGCAGCGCCGGGTCGAAGCAGGGTGCGGCCAAGGGCGCCAAATCCGGCGCCGTCGGCGGGCTGGTGGCCGGTGCGGTGGGCAGCATCTTCTGGGGCGGCGACGCCGTGAACAACGCGCTCCGAACGGCGGCGGTGGGCGCCGCGTCCGGGGCGGCCGTGGGGGCCATGAACGGCGCCGAGCGGGACAAGCAGCAGGCGCCGCCTCCTCCCGCGCCGGCACCCGCCCCGGGTAACAGCCCGTCCGGAACCCTCTCGGCCGCGGACCAGCAGCTGAAGGCCCAGATGGGCGACCTCAACTTCGCGGCCGGCGAGGAGCTGGCCCGCTGCCGCCACGTGAGCGCGATCAGCCGCGCCGAGAAGGCCTTCGCCGGCGAGACGGATCCGAAGCGGAAGAGCTACGCGCTGCTGATCCAGGCCATGGCCGCCGAGGAATCCGGCAACACCGCGAAGGCCAACGCCGTCTACACCCAGTGGGGCCAGTTCGATCCCGCGCGGACGGACACCGCCAGGACGCGCAACGAGGCCCTTGAAGGGCTCCTCAAGGTGCAGAAGATCCGGCAGGACAGCGGCCTGCCACCCCTCTGCACATGAGTGTCATCGACACCCTCATCCGGCCCCGGGAACGGGACCTGGGCGGGTTCAGCGTGCACCGGGTGCTGCCGGGCGGTCCGCGCCAGATGGTGGGGCCCTTCATCTTCTTCGACGCCATGGGCCCCGCCACCTTCGCGCCGGACACCGGTGTGGACGTGCGGCCCCACCCGCACATCGGCCTGGCCACCGTCACCTGGCTGTTCGAGGGCGAACTGCTCCACCGGGACAGCCTGGGCTTCACCCAGGTGATCCGGCCCGGCGAGGTGAACTGGATGACGGCGGGCAGCGGCATCGTGCATTCCGAGCGCACGCCACCGGAGAACCGGCGGCGGCCGTCGCGCCTGCACGGTATCCAGTCCTGGGTCGCACTGCCGAAGCACGCGGAAGAGACGGCGCCGGAATTCCATCACCACGCGGCGGGTGACCTGCCGGCGCTCGATGCGGACGGCGTCCGCCTGCGCGTGATCGCCGGCACCCTGCTCGGCCTCACCTCGCCCGTGCGCACGTTCTCCGCGATGGGCTACGGCGCGCTGGAACTGGCGACGGGAGCGCGCTGCCAGTTGCCGGCAGAACACGAGGAGCGCGCGGTGTACCTGGTCGATGGCGAGCTCGCGATCGACGGCGAGAGCGTGCCGGCCGGCGCCTGCGCGATACTGCTGCCCGGGCGCACTGTGGAGCTGCTGGCAACCGCCCCGTCGCGCTGCATGGTCCTGGGTGGCGAGCCGGCGGACGGCCCGCGCCACATCTGGTGGAATTTCGTCTCCAGCTCGGCGGCGCGCCTCGAGCAGGCAAGGCGGGACTGGAAGCTCGGCCGCTTCACGCCTGTGCCGGGCGAGTCGGAGTTCATCCCGCTGCCGGAGTACTGACCGCCCGCCCGCGGCCCTCCCGGCACGCAAATCTGCTGTAAAAGCCCGCTTTTCCCGTTTGAGGCCCCCCGGAGCGCGTGCAAGAATCGCTTCGTGACCAACCCCAGCCTGTTCGAATTCTCCCCGCGCACCCGCCGTAACGACTACGACGTGACGAACACCGTCCGCGTCAGCTCCGTCGATGAGGTGCGCAACGCCTGCCAGGATCTCTTCCAGCTGGGCTGGCCGGGCGCCGCCTTCGACCAGCTGTGGCTCGCCTTCCACGATTTCCGCCGGCTGTTCCGTGGCCAGACGGAGGGCTACGTGGGCTGCGACACCCTCTACCACGACCAGCAGCACTCGCTGGACGTCACCCTCGCCATGGCCCGGCTCATGGCCGGCTACGAGCAGACCGCCACGGAACCGGACCGGCTCGGCCACGAGCGGGCGGTGGCGGGGCTGATCTGCGCCCTCTTCCACGACTCCGGCTACATCCGCCGGGTTGGCGAGCGGCTCCGGAACGGCGCCGAGGTCACGCCCAATCACATCTCCCGCAGCGCCGAGTACCTCACGGGCTACCTGCCGCGCATCGGCCTCGGGGCCTGGGTGCCGGTGGCCCAGAAGGTGGTGCATTTCACCGGCTACGAAATCCGGCTCGACGACATCGAGCTCGACGATCCGCGGGACAGCACCGTGGGTCACCTGCTGGGCACCGCGGACATGCTGGCGCAGATGGCCGACCGCTGTTACCTGGAGAAGTGCCGGGACCGCCTCTACGGCGAGTTCGTGCTGGCCGGCATCGCCGTCGAGCAGAAGGGCCCGCGGGAACAGTTCGTGCGCTATGCCTCCGGCACCGACCTGCTGCGCCAGACGCCCGGGTTCTGGGAACACTCGGCCCGGACGCGGCTCGAGAAGAGCTTCAACCGGGTCTACCGGAACGTGGAGCCCCTGTTCGGCGGGCAGAATCCCTACCTGCTCGCCATCGACCACAACCTGAAGTACCTGGAGCAGCTCCTGGCCAGGGGCGACGTCAGCACCCTGCGGCGGAAGCCGCCGGTCTTCACGGTGCTGCCGAACCCGGCCGAATCCGTGGGCGCGCTCGTCAGCCGCCAGCTCGCCAGCCTGAACTCCCCCGCCGCGTCCCTGGGCCTGTAGGAGCGCCTTCACGCGCGACGGGGATATCCCGGTCGCGGCTGAAGCCGCTCCTACCGTTTACCGCAAGGCCGGGACGACTTTCTCCCCGATGATCTTCAGCGCATCCATGGGGTTGTCGTGCAGGCGCAGGGCGATCTCGGTCTGGCCCGCCTTGCCGAACTTCCTGAAGCGCTCGATCTCCCTGTCCAGGTCCTCGATGCCACCGGTGGAGGTCAGGCCCTCGCACAGGCGGTTGCAGAGCTCCTCGGGTACGCCCTGCACATTGCCGGACCGGTCAAACCAGGCAGCGACGAACTTGTCGAAGTTGTTCACGACCAGCTGCACTTCATCGGGGGACAGCCACAGCTTGATGAGGTCGCCGTCCAGCTTGCGGGCCCGCCAGGCCAGTTCGCGCCGGGATTCCCGGTAGCCTTCCTTGCGGTCCATCTTCAGGTGCCAGGCCCAGAAGCTGTTCACGCGGATCGGCTGCATGCCGGGCTCGCGCTTCGCCACGCCGACCCGGACCTGCTCCATGGCGGGCTCGATGATCTCGGTGGGCGTGCAGCCGATGAAGACGCCATCGGCCACCCGGGCCTCCATGCGCATCATCATGTGGCGATAGGCCGTGCCATAGACGAAGGGCGGCGGCGCCTTGAGCCAGTCATAGGCGCAGGGGTAGGTGACGTTGAACTCCTCGCCCTTGTACCCGTCCTTCGCCAGCTTCTTCTGGCCGGCGCCGATGACGATCTCCAGGGCCTCCCGCACCGCCACCACGATCTTCTGGGGCTTGTGCAGGGCCATGGCGTCCAGGTTGCCTTCGCCCGCGCCGATGGCAGCCATCGCCCGGCCGCCCGACAGTTCGTTGAGGCTGAGCAGCGCGTTGGCAATCTTAAGCGGGTGCATCTCGAAGGGGCTGACGGCGAGCGCGCCCATCTTCAGCTTCTTCGTCGCCTGGGCCACCGGCACCAGGCTGATGAAGGGGTCCCAGTGGGCAAAATAGTTGGACGTCCAGAGGGCACGGATACCGTACTTCTCGGCGGCAACCGCCAGCTCAACGAGCTGGGTGGGGCCGAGATCCGGCTCCAGGATGATGTCGACTTCCACTTGGGCTTCTCCTGTCAGGCGAGGGCGGCGAAAAGACTAACCACGTTATTGACATCTACTTGACAGTAGATTGACATAACCCGCTAAAACCGCCATTTATCAATGCCTTCGGCGGGGCCGCGCATTGTAGCGGAATTTGGGGACATGCCTGATTTTGGCAGTGCGTAAGACGCCTTTGCCTACTCGTCCTCGAACTTGAACGATACGGCAAGATCCTTGGTGCGCTCCACGCCCGGCCCTCGGGCCTCGCCGGGGTCGGCAGGCGTCTGCAACGCCCAGTCAACAGCGGCATCGTCCAGCGCCGTGTAACCCGACGAGATCACCACGGCGGCAGCCACCGTGCAGCCTTCCGGCGACTGGCGCAGGCGCAGGACGACGGTCCCTTCCTGAGACAGGCGCCGCGATGTCGGGGGATAGGCCGGCCCTCCGGGCGGCTGTGGCGACGGCGTCGTGCAGGGCGCCGACCGGTTGCGAAAGTCCCGTACGGGCGCGGCGCCCGACCGGCTGCCGGCGACCTGTCGAGTCAGCGTCATCCGCGCCTTGCCATAGAGCGCCGCGAGCTCGGGCGCAGACACCCGGCCTGCCGCCCTGAAGTCCCCCGCCTGCAACTCCTCCAGCAGGCGCTTCTCGAGCACCGGAATGGCCGGATCCAGGTCCTGCGCTTCAGGCAGGCCATTGATCTTCAGGAATGACGTCCAGTTGTCCCGCGCACGGACGGCAACACCCGAGCCCGTCCAGTAGTTGGCAATTTCGGTGAACCGGCCAACCTCGCCCAGGAGCTGGGTAGTCACGGCCATCGCCGTGGCATCGACCAGTGCCTCGCCATCCTGACCCGCCCCCGACTCGGCGGCCGCCAGCTGCTCGTCCAGGCTGCGAGCCTTCTCACGGGTCAGGCCATGGGCGCGCAGGTCGTCGGCAATCGTGAGTCCGCGTATGTCCCTGGGCAGCATGTTCGCAGACTCGTACAGCTGCCAGGTCTGCTGCCTGAGGGCCCGGTAGTAACTTCTCAGTTGCTGAAGCCTGTCCTCCGATGCGCCCGCCCCGATCGGGAAGATCGTGAGGCCGCTGGCCAGCAGCGCCAGGCCGAGCGCACCAGCACACCGGCACAATTGACTCTGGTAGCGCTGACTCACAGCCGCTGGCCCCAGTCGTTCGTCAGCGGTCCGTGACCACCAGGTCCCGAAGGGTCATCCGGAGCATTTCCTCCAGGTCCCAGGGAAGGACATCCCGCTCGGCAACGCAGGTAACCTCGTAGAGAGCTGCGGGCGCGTTGGCCGCCGACGCCCGGCTGCCGGACGGGTCGGCTATGCCTACGATCCAGAAACTGTTCTCCGTCACGTCTGCCTTGGCAAGGCTGTTGAAGGGCGCCTCGCGTCCAACCATCTGCTTCCACCGGACGGTCACCTCGTCACCGGCCAGTTCCGATGGCCGAGGCTGCCGGACGACCGACACCTGGGTTTTCTTGTCCGGATCCTGGGTTACGACGACCCCGCCCACGTCCCAGTTCAGCCGGTCGCCGGCCAGCATGAAGGTCATCAGCAACGTCACATTGCTCTTGTCGTCGACGGCCAGCGCCTCTGGCCGGAGCTTCATGGAGAGATTGGGGCTCGATACTTCGAGGGACTCCTGCTTGTCGCGCTTCAAGCGCAACTCCTTGAATGCGGTCGGCCGTAACGCTGTCGCCGACAGGAAGTTGCTCCATTGGGGCAACGTGCCGCCATACGACACGTAGAAGTAGTCCCTCATCAGTTCGAGATTTTCCAGGGCGGCCTCGAAGCCCGCTGCAGGTATGGTCTGCACGAGACCCACATGCCCGTCGGGGACCGCCAGCGACAGCGTCACGGCGAATCCGTCGATATAGCTCAGCGGCCAGATACGGCGCTGCCACTGGCGCCCGAAGGAATCAGTGTTGATGTCGTCGCGGGAGGCTGTGCCGAGTGATGTGACGCGGACTGCATCCGTGCCGACCTGCCGCATGACCCTCTGGCCCTTCAGCAGGAGGTCCATGAAGGCCTTCGAATCCACCTGGGCCAACTGGGTGCCCGCACCTGCTTTCTGGCTCATGCGAAACAGGCCGACGCCATACTGGCTGGCTGTGTCGATGCGAACTCCGCCCGGCACATCAATGCCGCTCAGTCCATCCGGGTCGGCTGCCTGCCATTGGCTATTGCCGTCGTGCCCAAGAAGGCGCGGGAACCTGTCGTTCACGACCGTGGCCAGAACCTTCGCAGAACCCGCACCCGCAGGGAACAGCTCGTTCGCATACGTCTTTCGAAGCAGCGCACGGCTCTTCTGATTCTCCTCGCCAACGATCTTCAGGTAGGCGCTGGCGAATTCGGGGAAGTTCAGTGGCAGGGCAAACTGCCGCGTGGCACGGCCGGGAAGAGTGCTGTTCAGATTTGGCAGCTTCTGCACGAAGTTTTCGTCGAATGTGGCACGTCCTTCGGGTGCATTGAGTACCCGGGCGATGGGCAAGGCAAAGTTGAGGTTTTCATTCGGGGACTTGCCAATCACGACCCCAATTACGCGACCGGCGGAATCGAGCAGTGGACCTCCACTGTTGCCGGGGGATGCGGCAGCCGAGAAGCGGATCCATTTCCAGCGGCCGTCCTGCTGTTCGGGAGTCTCGGAGGTATACAGGCCATCACGGATGATGATGCCCTCACCGAGCGCGTTGCCTACGGCGTAGACCGGCTCGTCAATTACTGGTTGCCGGTTGACGTCGAGGGCCTTCACATTGGCTGGGCCAGCGGCCGTAAAGACGACGAAGTCCTCGTTACTCGAGAACCTCGTGACCTGCCCAACCGGATAAACGTTCCCGGCGCTGTCGCGGAGCGCGGGTGGTCCGAACTGGCTTCCGAGGACGCTCAGGAACACGTGTCCCGCTGTGACGAACTGGCCCGGCCCAATGGCAAATGCCGTGCCGATGGACCAGTACTTGTCGTTGCGTTCGACGAACGGAAGGAGTTCCAGGGGCAATGGCTTGTCGTATGCAAGCCGGTCTTCCTTTGCCTTCGGTACGACGACTTCAAAGGTCACTCCCCGCACCGAGCGCTGGATCTCGGACGTGACCGTTGCTGCCTGCGCCGACGGTACCGTACCAATAACCAGGACGAGCACGGCGAGGGGCAGGGCGCGAATCAGCCAGGCCTGGTTCCAGGCTCGTGAGTTCATTGCGGGTCTCCGTGGCAGGAGAATCGAGCTTACGTGATCACGGTGCAGGCCTACAGCGCCTCCCGGGGCGCGACCTTGGCGTAGTAGCCCCAGGAGGACCCGACCGGGTGCTGGGTCCAGTCCCTGGGGGGCGCGAGCATGTCGGGCCGGTCCCGCTCCAGCCGCGCGCGAACCGGGCGCGGAATGTTGTCGAGGCCGCCGGTGATCTTGTAGCTGTGGGAGCTGGCGAACATCCGTCCCTCCACGCCGCTCCTGCCCATCCGCATCCAGGGCAGCCAGGGGCACTGGCGGAAGAAGCCGGCGGTCATCGTGGCCCAGGGGCGGCCCCGGTCCTCCAGCTCGTTGGCCGGCACGAAGAACGTGAAGTGCTCGGACGGGTTGATCACGGGGCCGGTGGACGCCTCGGGCCAGCCCTCGGGGGTCACCGGGTTGGCCACCTCCAGCATCCAGTCCCAGCTCAGCAGGTAGTGGTTGCCGACCCGCCGCCAGGGCAGGACGAAGGGAACGGTCCTGCCGGACTCGCCCTTGTCGCCCCGGTAGGCGTTGGCCTCTTCCTTGCGGGAAGCCGCATTGCCGATGGCGATCTCCCAGCGGTAGGCGTCCGTCACCATCCGGTCCGCCGGGTAGGTGGCCGGGATCGTCGTGGTGACCTGCTCGTTGATGTACGGATAGACCTTCACCGTCTTGCCCGTGAACGGGTTCTGCCAGGTGTCGATCAGCTCGCCGGTCTTCAGGTCGGTGTAGAAGGTGGCGTCCTTGCCCCGGTACTCCGCGTCGCCGTTCGGCAGGATGCGGAACTGCAGGCTGCCGAAGCCCACGTAACCGAAGAGGGGCATGGCGCGCCGGTTGCCCGTCACTGCAAAGAACACGCCCTCGTGGCCGCCGAAGACGGGCTCGTCGCCGAGCGTCCCCCAGGTCTTGGCGTAGGCGTAGATGTTGTCGGCGGCGGTGGTCAGGTCGAGGGCACCGGACCTGGCCGGGGACGCGGCAGCCGCAGACCGCGGGAGGAGGCCGGAGAGGCCGCCAAGCCCGGCCGCCAGCCCCAGCCCGCCGCCGAGGCCCAGCACGCCACGCCGGGAAAAGCTGGCCACCGTTGCCTGCATCGCGTCCAGGTACATCGTCCGGCTCCCGAATGAGAAGATGCCGAGCCTACCGGAGGTCCCCCGATGAGCGCGACGGAAAACCTGATCCTGTCCAATCGCTACCGCTGCTTCGACGGCTGGCAGCATTTTTACCGGCACCCCGCGCAGGCAACGGCCTGTGAAATGCGCTTCGGGCTCTACCTGCCGCCCCAGGCGGAGCACGAGCGGGTGCCGCTGGTGATCTACCTGGCGGGCCTGACCTGCAACGAGGAGACGTTCCCCATCAAGGCAGGGGCCCAGCGGGTGGCGGCGGAGCTGGGCCTGGCGCTGCTTTCGCCGGACACGAGCCCGCGGGGCGTGCGGCTGCCGGGGGACGACGAGTCCTACGACTTCGGCCTGAGCGCCGGGTTCTACCTGGATGCCACCGAGGCGCCCTGGTCGGCCCACTACCGGATGTACAGCTATGTGTCGCAGGAGCTGCCGGACCTGGTGACCCGCGAATTCCCGGTGGAGGCGGAGCGCATCGGCTTGATGGGCCATTCCATGGGCGGCCACGGCGCGCTCACCATCGGGCTGAAGCACCCGGAGCGCTTCCGGAGCCTGTCGGCGCTCGCGCCCATCGTCGCGCCGACCCGGTGCCCCTGGGGCCAGAAGGCCTTGCCGCGTTATCTGGGGTCAGACCCCGACACATGGCGGCAGTACGACGCCACGGAGCTGATGAGCGGCCTGGTTTCAGTGGCGGGGCGGCCGCCATTGCTGATCGACCAGGGCCTCGACGACGAATTCCTGGTGAACCAGCTCAAGCCGGAACTCTTCGAGGCCGCTGCCCGCCGCGCGGGCTACCCGCTGACGCTGCGGCGTCACGAGGGCTACGGCCACGGCTACTGGTTCGTCAGCACCGTGATCGAGGACCACCTGCGCCACCACGCCGAAGGCCTGGGTCTGTAGGAGCGCCTTCAGGCGCGACCCCACTCCCGGGAGAGACTCGCGGACTCGATTCTCCCGGGAGTGGGGTCGCGCCTGAAGGCGCTCCTACCGGCCGGCTTTGGTGCAGCCCCAGCCGTCGGGTTGACCGCCGGACTCACGGCCCAGCCGCGCCACCTGCTTTTCCAGCGCCACGATCTCCGCGTACAGGGGCACCATGTTCACGGTCAGCGTGGCCTGCCACTTGCTGGTCTTCTCGTAGCGGGCCGTGCGGATGCTGAACTCCGGGCCCAGATCGGCCTGGTTGGCAAAGGCCAGCGCCTCGTCCTTCGAGTCGAAGATCAGGAAGAAGTCCACATCGCGTGGCACGGAAAGGTCGTCACCCTGCTCCTGCATCAGCCGCAGCAGCTCGCCGGTTTCATCGTCAGGGAACAGGAGGCTCATGAGTTCACTCTCGCGGTGAAGCCCCGGCAGACTGCCGCGAGCTTGTGGCCATCGGGATCCCGCACGTAGGCGGCGTAGAAGTCTGGCTGGTACCGGGGCCGCAGGCCCGGGGCGCCCTCGGAGCTGCCGCCGAAGCGGACGGCGGCCGCGTGGAAATCGTCCACCTGCTGCCAGCTGCCGGCCTTGAGCGCAATCATGGAGCCGTTGCCCGGCGCGGCGGCGCGCTTGTCGAAGGGCGGGCAGACCCACAACGCCAGTTCCCGGGCGCCCTTGTCCTCGTAGAGCCCCCAGCCCGCCCAGCCATCCCAGCCGTCCTCGTCCTGCACGACGCAGCGCCGGTGCCCGAGGGCTCCCATCACCGGATCGTAGAAACGAATCGAGCGCTGCAGGTCGCTGGTGCCGAGGCAGACGTAGGCAAACATATGGCTACTCGACGACGACCGCCGTCCCGCTGGCCGACACCATGAGCATCCCGTTGCCCTGGCCCAGGACCTCGTAATCCAGGTCCACGCCGACGACGGCATTGGCTCCCATCTCGGCAGCCCGCTCCTGGAGTTCCTGCAACGCGATTTCCCGGGCCCGCTGCAGCTCCTTCTCGTAGGTTGCCGAGCGCCCGCCGACGAGATCGCGGATGCCGGCAAACAGGTCCTTGAAGATGTTGGCGCCGAGAATCGCCTCGCCCGCCACGATGCCGCAGTAGCGGGTGATGCGCTTGCCGTCGATGCCGGGCGTGGTGGTGATCTGCATGATGGTTACGCCTTCTTGAGGAAGCAGGTCTTGAGCACGAGGCCCTTCACCTTGTCCGCGTTGCACTCGATCTCTTCCTCGTCATCCGTCAGCCGGATGTTCCTGATCATCGTCCCGCGCTTCAGGGTGACCGAGGTGCCCTTGACCTTCAGGTCCTTGATCACGAGGACGGAGTCGCCGTCCGCGAGGAGATTGCCGTTGCTGTCTCTGACGTCCATGGGGATACCGGGCCTTTCCGGCGGGTCACGGCGATTCCGTGCGGGCTATCTTCGCCGTTCCGCAGGGGTTCTGCCTACCCCGGGAAAGCCGCAGGTGCAGCGCGGGGATACGCCCGGGGGGTCGCGCCGGTCGGCGCTCCTGCAGGGGGTCTACTCGACGGTGACCGACTTGGCGAGATTCCGCGGCTGGTCCACGTCCGTGCCCCGGAGGATGGCCACGTGGTAGGCCAGGAGCTGCAGCGGAATCGTGTAGACGATGGGCGCCTGCAGGTAGTAGACGTGCTTCGGCATCTTGATGACCGTCACGCCGTCACTGGACTCGAAGCCGGAGTCGGGGTCCGCGAAGACGAAGAGCTCGCCGCCCCGGGCCCGGACCTCCATGAGGTTGCTCTTCAGCTTCTCGAGCAGGTCGTTGTTCGGCGCCACGGTGATCACGGGCATGTCCGCGTCCACCAGCGCGAGCGGGCCGTGCTTGAGCTCGCCGGCCGGGTAGGCCTCGGCGTGGATGTAGGAAATTTCCTTCAGCTTCAGCGCGCCCTCCATGGCGATCGGATGGAGGACGCCGCGGCCGAGGAACAGGGCGTGGTGCTTGTCGGCGAAGCGCTCGGCCAGCTTCTTCATCACCGGGTCGAGCGCGAGCGTCTTCTCGATCAGGCCGGGGATCTCGATGAGGCGCTGCACGAGCCCGCGTTCCCGCTCCGCGTCTGCCGTGCGGTGCTTGGCGAGCGCGATGACCAGCATGGTCAGCGCCGCGATCTGGGTGGTGAAGGCCTTGGTGGAGGCCACGCCGATCTCGGGGCCAGCGCGGGTGAGCATCACCAGGGCCGACTCGCGGACCAGTGAACTTTCCGGCACGTTGCAGATGGCCAGCGACGACAGGTAGCCCGCTTCCTTGGCAAGGCGCAGGGCCGCCAGGGTGTCGGCGGTCTCGCCAGACTGGGAGATGGTGACGAACAGCGTGTTCTTCGGCACCACCGGGTTCCGGTAGCGGTACTCGCTGGCGATGTCCACGTGGCAGGGCACGCGGCAGACCTGCTCGATCAGGTACCGGGCCACGGAGCCCGCGTGGAAACTGGTGCCGCAGGCCACGATATGCACGGCCTCGACACGGCGGAAGATCTCGGTGGCGCTGGGCCCGAAGGCCGCCTCCAGCAGCTTGCCGTTGGCAACCCGTTCCTCGAGCGTCTGGGCCACGGCCCGGGGCTGCTCGTGGATCTCCTTCAGCATGTAGTGGGGGTACTGCCCCTTCTCGGCGGCGTCGGCGGAGAGCTCGCTCTCCTTCACGGGCCGGTGGGTGACCTTGCCGTCCTTGTCCAGCACCCGAACGTGGCTGCGGTGGATCTCGGCCACGTCACCTTCCTCCAGGAAGATGAAGCGGCGGGTGACCGGCAGCAGGGCGGAGACGTCGGACGCCACGAAATTCTCGTTGTCGCCAAGGCCGACCACCACCGGGCAGCCGCAACGGGCCAGGATCAGCTGGCCGGGGTTGGCCTCGCTCATCACCACCAGCGCGTAGGCGCCCTCCAGTTCGTGGACGGTGGCCTGCACCGCCTCGAAGAGTTTTGGTGTCTTCTTCAGGTGGAAGTGGATCCGGTGGGCGATGACTTCCGTGTCGGTATCGGAGGTGAACACGTAGCCCAGGGCCTTGAGCTCGTCCCGCAGCTGCTCGTGGTTCTCGATGATGCCGTTGTGGACGATCGCGAGACCGTCGTGGGAAATGTGGGGGTGGGCGTTCTTCTCGCTGGGCACGCCGTGGGTGGCCCAGCGGGTGTGGGCGATGCCGATGTTCGACTTCATCGGCTCGGCGTCCAGCGCCAGCTGCAGCTCGGCCACCTTGCCCATGCGCCGCTGGCGCTGCAGGTGGCCGTTGGTCAGCACAGCCAGCCCGGCGGAGTCGTAACCCCGGTATTCCAGGCGGCGCAGGCCCTCCATCAGGATAGGGACCACGTTCCGTTCAGCGATGGCTCCGACGATGCCGCACATGTTCTTTGATTATCACTGCAGGGGGGCGGTCCGGGGCGTGAATTTAACCGGGAAAGGGGTTACGAAGCTGTAACGCAGGTCGCAATTACCCGCCTTTGACGGGGCGCTTCCAGCCGGGCAGCGAGACCTGCTTGCTCCGGGCGATGGTCAGCTGGCCGGCGGGGGCGGGCTTGGTGATGGTGGAGCCGGCGCCGATGGTGGCCCCGGGGCCGATCTCGACGGGGGCGACCAGCTCCACGCCCGAGCCGATGAAGGCGCCGTCGCCGATGACCGTGCGGTGCTTGTTGGCGCCGTCGTAATTGCAGGTGATGGTGCCGGCTCCCACGTTGACCTTCTCGCCGATGGTGGCGTCGCCGATGTAGGTCAGGTGGTTCACCTTGCTGCCCCGGCCGATCACGCTCTTCTTCACCTCGACGAAGTTGCCGAGCTTGGCGCCCTCGGCCAGCTCCACGCCGGGGCGCATGCGGGCGTAGGGGCCGATCTCGCATTTCGGGCCGATCACGCCGTCCTCGAGCAGGCAGTGGGGGTGCACCACGGTGCCGGCGCCGATGAGCGTGTTGCGGATCTGGGTGAAGGCGCCGATGCGGGCGCCGTCGCCGATGTGCACGACACCCTCGAAGATCACGTCGGGCTCGATCACCACGTCCCGCCCGCACACGAGTTCGCCGCGGATGTCGATGCGCTCCGGATCCACCAGCGTGACGCCGGCAGCCATCAGCTGCCCCGCGAGCCGGCGGCGCAGGATCTTCTCCGCGGCAGCCAGCTGGGCCTTGTCGTTGATGCCGAGCACTTCGTCTTCCGACTCGGCGGCGACGGCGGCCACCGGCACGCCGTCCTTCACGGCGAGGCCGATCACGTCAGTGAGGTAGTACTCTTTCTGGGCGTTGTCCGGCTTGAGGCGGTTGATCCACTTCGCGAGCTTGCCCGCCGGACAGGCAATCAGCCCGGTGTTGACCTCGTGGATCTGTCGCTGCTTTGGCGTGGCGTCCTTCTCCTCGACGATCGCGTTCACAGCGCCGCGCTCCCCGCGCAGGATGCGGCCGTAGCCCGTGGGTTTGTTCATCGCCACCGTGAGCACTGCCACCTGGCCCTTCGCGGCCTTTGCCACCAGCTTCTTCAGCGTGGCCGGCTGCACCAGGGGTACGTCCCCGTACAGGATCAGCGCCACGTCACCGGACGGGATTTTCGGCAGCGCCTGTTGCACCGCGTGGCCAGTGCCCTTCTGCACGGCCTGGTGGAACCAGCCGATCGGCTGGCCCAGGAAAGCAGCCTGCACCTGCCCGCCGCCGTGGCCATGGACGACCCGGATTTCCCGGGGCTTCAGGGCGGCGGCGGACGCCAGGACGTGCTGGAGCAGGGGCCGGCCGGCGAGGGGATGGAGGACCTTGGGCAGGTCCGAGCGCATGCGTTTGCCCTGGCCGGCGGCGAGGATGATGACGGTGGTTCCCATGGCGGAATTGTACCGGGAACGACTGATTCCGTTCCCGGGCTTCCAGCGCATAATCGAGCAACTGCTGTCCGGCACCGGGGGGATCCACCGTGATTGAACTCAAGATCAATGGCGCCAGCAGGCGCGTCGACGCCGACGGCGACACGCCGCTCCTCTGGGTCCTCCGGGACCACCTGGACCTTGTCGGCACCAAGTTCGGCTGTGGCATGGCGCTGTGCGGCGCCTGCACGGTCCACGTGGACGGCCAGCCCGTCCGGTCCTGCGTCACCCCCGTCGCGGCGGCCGCGGGCAAGTCGGTCACCACCATCGAGGGCCTCGACGGGCGCGTCGGCAAGGCCGTGCGCCAGGCCTGGGAAGCGGTCGACGTGCCCCAGTGCGGCTACTGCCAGCCCGGCCAGATGATGTCGGCCTCGGCACTGCTCAGCCGCACGCCGAAGCCCACGGACACGCAGGTCACCGAGGCCATGAACGGCAACATCTGCCGCTGCGGCACCTACGACCGGATCCGCCGCGCCATCGGCGACGCGTCCCGGATCCTGGAGGGCTAGCCATGGAACGCCGGGAGTTCATCAAGCTGTCCCTGAGCGCCGCCGGGGGCCTGACCTTGGGCTTCTACCTGCCGGCGGCCCGCCCGGCGGCCGCTGCGTCGACCCGATTCGCGCCCAACGCCTGGCTCCGCGTCGACCCGGACAACCGCATCACCTTCATCTGCCCCCAGAACGAGATGGGCCAGGACGTGCACACCTCCCTCGCCGTGCTCATCGCGGAGGAACTCGGCGTGCCGGTGGCCAGCCTGGTGATCGTGCAGGCCCCCGCGAACCCTGCCTACAAGAACGCGATGCTGGGCGGCCAGCTCACCGGCGGCTCCACCTCCGTCCGCCACGCCTGGCTGCCCCTGCGCCAGGCCGGCGCCGCGGCCCGCGGCCTGTTCATCGCGGCGGCGGCGAAAACCTGGCAGGCCGATGCGGCATCGCTCAGCGCCGATGGCGGCCATGTCATGGGGCCGGGCGGCAAGCGCCTGTCCTACGGCGCCCTGGCCGCGACCGCCGCGACCCTGCCGGCACCCGCGCTGGACAAGGTGCGGCTCAAGGCGCCGGCGGCGTTCACGCAGATCGGCAAGGCGGGGCAGAAGCGCCTCGATACGCCGGCGAAGCTGCGCGGCGAGCGGCTCTTCGGGATCGACGCAAAGCAGCCCGGCATGGTGCACGCCGCGCTGGCCCAGTGCCCGGTGATCGGCGGCACCGTGGTGAGCTTCGACGACAGCAAGGCCCGGGCGATGCCGGGCGTGCGGGCGGTGATCAACCTGGTGGACGGCGTGGCCGTGGTGGCCGACCACTTCTGGACCGCGAAGAAGGCACGGGACACGCTGGAGGTGAAGTGGCTCGTGGGCGCGGCGGGCAGCGTGTCCAGCGAATCCGTGTCCCGGGCGCTCGAACTGGGCACGGGCAAGGCGGCGCCCATCGCGCGGGAGAACGGCGATGTGGCGGCGGGCCTCAAGCAGGCCAGCAAGACCCTGGAAGCCCGGTACGAACTGCCGATGCTGGCCCACGCGGCCCTCGAACCGATGAACTGCCTCGCCCTGGTCGCCAACGGCGCCTGCGACATCTGGACCTCCACCCAGTTCCCGGAGGGCGCGCAGGCCGCGGCCGCGGCCCGCAGCGGCGTGAAGCCGGAAGCCGTGCGCATCCACCCCCAGTTCATCGGCGGCGGCTTCGGCCGCCGGCTGGAGACGGACGCCATCGGCCAGGCCGCGGCCATCGCGAAGGCCCTGCCCGGCGTGCCGGTGAAACTCATCTGGACCCGGGAGGACGACACCACCCACGACTTCTACCGGCCCGCCAGCCTCCACACGCTCGAGGGCGGCCTGGACAAGGAGGGCAAGCTCATCGCGCTGCACCACCGGATGGTGTCCCCCTCCGTCACGGAGCGGGCTTTTCCGCCCTTCGTCCAGGAGGGCCTCGACCCCTTCATGACCGAGGGCGCGGCCAACCTGACCTACGCCGTGCCCCACTTCCGCACCAGCGTCCTGATCCAGGACACCGGCGTGCGCGTGGGCTACTGGCGGTCGGTGAGCCACGCGCTGAACGCCTTCGCCTTCGAGAGCTTCATGGACGAGCTGGCAGAGGCGGCCGGCAAGGATCCCGTAGCGTTCCGCCTGGCCCTGCTCGGGTCCCAGCCCCGGCAGCGCGCCGTACTGACGAAGGTTGCGGAGATGGCGGGCTGGTCCGGCCCGGCGAGCCGGGACCGGGCGCTCGGCGTGGCGTCGATGGAGTGCTACGGCACCCACGTGGCCACGGTCGCGGAGGTCAGCCGCCAGGGCGACAACCTGCGCTGCGGGCGGATCTGGGTCGCCGTGGATCCCGGGATCGCGGTGCGGCCCGACCAGGTGCAGGCCCAGATCGTGTCCGGGGTGATTACCGGCCTGACCGGGGCGCTGAAGAACCGGATCACGATCCGGGACGGGAGGGTCCAGGAGACCAACTTCCACCAGTTCGAGCCCCTCCGCATGGCCCAGGCGCCGCGCATCGACGTGGCCATCGTGGCGAGCGGCGATGAGCCGGGCGGGATGGGGGAAGTGGGCACACCGCTGGTGGCGCCGGCACTGGCCAACGCGGTGGCCCGGCTGACCGGGAAGCGGGTGCGGAGCCTGCCGTTCAGCGCGGCGGGCGTCGGCTTCGTGTAGCGATTCTCAGGAGCCGCGCTTGCCCTTGAGCTTCTGCGCGGCCCGGTAGCGGGCGGCGGCCTCGACCAGCTGCAGCTGGGCGTGGGCCAGGTCTTCCTTGGTGGACGCGCCCTTCAGCGCCTCCTCGGCCTGCCTGCGGGCCTCGTCGGCGGCGGACTCGTCGAGCTGCTCGGCGCGGAGCGCCGTGTCGGCGAGCACCGTGATCTTCTTCGGCTGCACCTCCAGGATGCCGCCGGTGACGTAGAAGAACAGCTCGTCCTGGCCGTCGCGCTGCACCCGGAGATCGCCCGGGCGGAGCGTCGTCAGCATCGGGGCGTGGCGGGGCGCGATGCCAACTTCGCCCATGCGGGCGGGGGCAATCACCAGGTTGGCCTCGCCCGACCAGATGGCGCCCTCGGCGCTGACGATGTCGACCTGGATGGTGCTCATTACTGCAGCGTCTTGGCCTTGGCGACGGCCTCTTCGATGGTGCCGACCATGTAGAAGGCCTGCTCCGGCAGGTTGTCGTACTCACCGGCCACGATGCCCTTGAAGGCCCGGATGGTGTCCTTCAGCGAGACGTACTTGCCGTCCTGGCCCGTGAACTGGGAGGCCACGAAGAAGGGCTGGGACAGGAAGCGCTGGATCTTGCGGGCCCGGGTGACGGTCTGCTTGTCCTCTTCGGACAGCTCGTCCATGCCGAGGATCGCGATGATGTCCTGCAGCTCCTTGTAGCGCTGGAGCACGGCCTGCACCGAGCGGGCCACGTCGTAGTGGTCTTGGCCGATGACGTTCGGGTCGAGCAGGCGGCTGTTGGAGTCGAGGGGGTCCACGGCCGGGTAGATGCCGAGCTCGGCAATGTTCCGCGAGAGCACCAGGGTGGCGTCCAGGTGGGCGAAGGTGGTGGCGGGCGACGGATCGGTAAGGTCGTCGGCCGGCACGTAGATGGCCTGGAAGGACGTGATCGAGCCGGTGCGCGTCGAGGTGATGCGCTCCTGCAGGACGCCCATTTCCTCGGCCAATGTCGGCTGGTAACCCACCGCGGACGGCATGCGGCCCAGCAGTGCGGACACCTCGGTGCCGGCCAGCGTGTAGCGGTAGATGTTGTCGATGAACATGAGCACGTCGCGGCCTTCGTCGCGGAAGAACTCGGCCATGGTCAGGCCCGTGAGCGCCACGCGCAGACGGTTGCCGGGCGGCTCGTTCATCTGGCCGTAGACCAGCGCCACCTTGTCGATGACGCCGCCCTCCTTCATCTCGTGGTAGAAGTCGTTGCCTTCGCGGGTGCGCTCGCCGACGCCGGCGAACACGGAGTACCCGGAGTGCTCGACGGCGATGTTGCGGATCAGCTCCATCAGCGTCACGGTCTTGCCCACGCCGGCGCCGCCGAACAGGCCGATCTTGCCGCCCTTGGAAATCGGCATGATCAGGTCGATGACCTTGATGCCCGTCTCCAGGAGCTCGATCGTCTTGGCCTGGTCCTCGTAGCTCGGGGCGGCGCGGTGAATCGGCCAGCTCTCGGTGTTGCCGATGGGGCCGGCCTCGTCGATCGGGCGGCCGAGCACGTCCATGATGCGGCCGAGGGTCTTAAGGCCCACGGGCACGGAGATCGGCTTGCCGGTATTGGTGGCCATCAGGCCGCGCTTCAGGCCTTCGCTGGCGCCCATGGCGATGGTGCGGACCACGCCGTCACCCAGCTGCTGCTGCACCTCGAGGGTGAGGTCGGCGCTGTCGATGCGGAGCGCGTCGTAGATCTTGGGGATGGAATCCCGCGGGAACTCCACGTCCACGACTGCGCCGATGACCTGTACTACCTTGCCGTTGCTCATGTTTTTTCCTTAACCACTCACAGCCGCGGCGCCGCCAACGATCTCCGAGATCTCCCGGGTGATGCTGGCCTGCCGTGCCTTGTTGTATTCCAGTTGCAGTTTATCGATCAGCTTGCCGGCGTTGTCGGTGGCCGCCTTCATGGCGACCATCTTCGAGGCCATCTCGCAGGCCACGTTCTCGACGATGCCCCGGTACACCTGCGTCTCGATGTAGCGCGTGAGCACGTCATCCAGCAGTTCCGAGGCGCCGGGCTCGTAGATGTAGTCCCAGGTCTGCTGCAGCTCGCTGGCATCCACTGCCTCGACGGGCAGCAGCTGCTGGATGTCGACCTTCTGGCTCATCGTGTTGATGAAGTCGTTGTAGACCAGGTACAGGCGGTCGATCTTGCCTTCCCGGTAGGAGTCGAGCATGACGGTGACGGAACCGATCAGGCTGGCGATGTGCGGGTTCTCGCCCAGGTTGGTGGTGGCGGCGACCACGTTCACCTTGAAGCGGCGGAAGAATTGCACAGCCTTGGCGCCGATCAGGCAGAGGTCGACCTCGACACCCTGCTCCTGGTGCTTGCGCAGCTCGGCGATCAGCCGGCGGAACTCGTTCACGTTGAGGCCGCCGCAGAGGCCCTTGTCGGTGGACATCACGATGTAGCCGACGCGCTTGATTGGCCGCTCTTCCAGGAAGGGGTGCCGGTACTCCGGGTTGGCCTGGAACAGGTTGCCGATGACCTGCCGGATCTTGTCGGCGTACGGCCGGGCCGCGTTCATCCGGACCTGGGTCCGGCGCAGCTTGGAGGCCGCGACCTTTTCCATGGCCTTGGTGATCTTCTGCGTGCTCTTCACGCTCTTGATCTTGGTCCGGATTTCTTTTGCGCCAGCCATGATGCTTCCCGGGGGACAGACTTGAAGTCTGTCCCCTCTAATACGTCCCGTTCTTCTTGAAGTCTTCGCAGATCTGCTTCAGCTGGCCGGTGATCTCGTCGTTGAGGTCGCCCTTCTCGCTGATCTTGTCGATGATCGCGCCGAACTTGGACCTGGCGTGGGCGTGCAGCGCGGTCTCGTAGGCCACCACCGACCTGGCGGGGACGGCGTCGATGTAGCCCTCGTTGACCGCGTACAGCGACAGCGCCATCAGTCCGACGGACAGCGGCGAGTACTGCTTCTGCTTCATCAGCTCGGTCACGCGCTGGCCGCGCTCGAGGGAGCGGCGGGTGACTTCATCCAGGTCGGAGGCGAACTGGGCGAAGGCCGCCAGCTCGCGGTACTGGGCAAGCGCCAGGCGGACGCCGCCGCCGAGCTTCTTGATGATCTTGGTCTGGGCGGAACCGCCCACGCGGGACACCGACAGACCGGCGTTGATGGCGGGCCGGATGCCAGCGTTGAAGAGATCGGTTTCCAGGTAGATCTGGCCGTCGGTGATCGAAATCACGTTGGTCGGCACGAAGGCGGACACGTCGCCGGCCTGGGTCTCGATGATCGGCAGCGCCGTCAGCGAGCCCGTCTTGCCCTTGACCTTGCCGCCCGTGACCTTCTCCACGTACTCCGCGTTCACGCGGGCCGCGCGCTCGAGCAGGCGGGAGTGCAGGTAGAACACGTCGCCGGGATAGGCTTCGCGGCCCGGCGGGCGGCGGAGCAGCAGCGACACCTGGCGATAGGCCCAGGCCTGCTTGGTGAGATCGTCGTAGATGATCAGGGCGTCTTCGCCCTTGTCGCGGAAGTACTCGCCCATGGAACAGCCGGAGTAGGGGGCGAGGAACCACATGGCGGGCGAGTCGGCGGCGGAGGCGGCGACCACGATGGTGTGATCCATCGCGCCGTATTCCTCGAGCTTGCGCACCACGTTGGCGATGGACGAGGCCTTCTGGCCGATCGCCACGTAGATGCACTTAATCCCGGTGCCCTTCTGGTTGATGATCGCGTCGATGGCCACGGCAGTCTTGCCGGTCTGGCGGTCGCCGATGATCAGCTCGCGCTGGCCGCGGCCGACGGGGACCATGGCATCGATGGCCTTGAGGCCGGTCTGCACGGGCTGGTTGACGGACTGGCGGGTGATGACGCCCGGCGCCACCTTCTCGATGGGCGAGGTGCCGGATGACTTGATCGGGCCCTTGCCGTCGATCGGCTCGCCGAGGGCGTTGACGACGCGGCCGAGCAGGCCCTCGCCGACGGGCACCTCGAGGATGCGGCCGGTGGTCTTGACCGTGTCGCCTTCGGAGATGTGCTTGTAGTCACCGAGCACCACGGCGCCGACCGAGTCCCGCTCCAGGTTCAGCGCGAGGCCGAAGGTGTTCTTGGGGAACTCCAGCATTTCGCCGTACTGGGCGTCGGCGAGGCCGTGGATGCGGCAGATGCCGTCGGTCACGGCGATCACCGTGCCCACGTCACGCGCTTCGGCGGCGCTTTCGAAGTTCTTGATGCGCTGCTTGAGCAGTTCGCTGATCTCGGAGGCCTTGAGTGCCATATGTAGTTCCTTGGATCTCTTAGGCGCGGAGCGCCGTGGCGAGTTTGTCGAGTCCGGTGCGGACAGAGCCGTCGATGACGCGGTCGCCCACCTGCAGCCGCGCGCCGCCGATGAGCGTGGGGTCGAGTTGCACGGCAAGGCGCACCTGCCGGCCAAAACGCTTGTTGAGCGAGTCGATGATGCGCTTCTGCTGGTCGTCGCTGACGGCGGAGGCGGAAGTCAGTGTGACGTCGAGGGTGCGCTCGGCCTCGGCCTTGAGCACCTCGTAGCGCCCCAGGATGTCAGGCAGCGCGCCGAGCCGCTGGTTCTCGGCGAGCACCTTCAGGAAGCCGGCGCCAACCGACTTTGGACCGTCCTTGAGCAGGGCAACGCCGGGGAGCTTTTCCCGGCAGATGTCGGCAATGGCCGCCGCGATGGCAAAGCCGTCGGCGCCCGGCACGAAGAGCAGGCGCGCGGCGTCGGGCGACGCCGCGATTTCCGCGGCGAGCGTGAGAAAGGCGGACCAGTCGCCCAGCTGGTTGTCCGTGCGGGCAATCTCGAAGACTGCCTGGGCATAGGGTCGTGCGGTGGTGCCGTGATCGGCCATGGATACTCTGTCCTGGTTCCCGCGGCCTAGATCTGCGCAGCGAGCTTGTCGAGCAGTTCCTGGTGCGCGCGGGGATCGATTTCCCGCGCCAGGATCTTCTCGGCGCCAGCCACCGTGATGGCGGCGACCTGGCCGCGCAGCTCGTCACGGGCCCGGTTGATCTGCTGCTCAACCTCGGCCTGGGCCGACTGCAGGATGCGCTCGCGCTCCTGGGTCGCACCTGTGCGAGCCTCGTCCACGATGCCGTTGGCGCGGGTCTGGGCCTGGTCGAGGATGCCGCGGGCCTGACTGCGCGCGTCTTCCAGGATCGCCGTGATCTTCACCTGGGCGTCTTCCAGCGAGCGCGCACCCTTGTCGGCGGCCGCGAGGCCGTTGGCGATGGTGGTGCGGCGTTCCTCGATGGCAGCCAGGATCGGCGGCCACACGAACTTCACCGTGAACCAGATGAAGGCAAAGAACGTGATGCCCTGGGCGAATAGCGTGAGATTGATATTCATCTCGGTCCCCGCGTTGCGGATGCCTTAGCCGGCGTTGACGACAGCGAGGAGCGGATTACCGAAGGCGAAGAGCATGGCAAGACCGACGCCGATGATGAACGAGGCGTCGATGAGGCCGAGGAGCAGGAACACCTTGGCCTGCAGCATCGGGGCCAGCTCGGGCTGCCGGGCGGCGCCTTCGAGGAAGCGGCTGCACATGATGCCCACGCCGATGCAGGCGCCGGCGGCACCGAGGCCGATCATGAGGCCGATGCCAATGCCCGTGTAGGCCTGGATCATGGCGAGGTATTGAACGGTTTCCATTGTCGTGTCCTTTTCTCTCTCAGCGGGAAGTACGTGGTGGTTGGGTTTGGTGTTTAGTGAGACTCATGCGCCATCGAGATGTAGACGATGGTCAGCATCATGAAGATGTAGGCCTGCAGCGGAACGATCAGCAGGTGGAAGATCGCCCAGCCGAGGCCAAGAATGGCGCCGCCGGCGGCGCCCACGAGGCCGGTGGCGGCCCACAGGCCGAGCAGCAGGAAGATGATTTCGCCGGCGTAGAGGTTGCCGAACAACCGCAGCGCGTGGGAGAGCGGCTTGGAGACCAGCTCGACCAGGTTGAAGAGGAAATTGAAGAGCCAGAGCAGCGGGTTGGAGCCAAAGGGCGTGCAGAACAGCTCGTGGATCCAGCCGCCGAGGCCCTTCACCTTGATCGAGAACCAGATCATCAGCAGCCAGACCGAGAGGGCCAGCGCAAAGGTGGTGTTGACGTCGGCGGTGGGGGTGAGGCGGAACTCGTCGGGGCCGACGGCGTGGATCGCCTGGGCCGTGATGTCGATGGGGAGGAACGCCGTGGCGTTCATCAGCAGCACCCAGAGGAAGACGGTGAGGGCGGCGGGGGCGACGAACTTGTTCGGGTCGCCGTGGAAGATGCCGCGCACCTGGCCGTCCACGAAGTCGAAGAGCAGCTCGACGAAGGCCTGGCGCTTGTTCGGCACGCCGGCGGTGGCGCCGCGGCCGATCCACCAGATAAAGCCGATGCCGACCACGCCGAGCAGCACCGACATGACCATCGAGTCGACGTTGATCATCATGAAGCCGCCATCGCCGACCGGTTCCGAGAGGAAGGTCAGGTGGTGCTTGATGTAGGACGTCGGGGTGAGTGCTTCAGCGGCGGACATGTCGAAACGCTTTTACCTGTTATTCCCGGACGAACAGCGCGAGGGCAAACACGATCGTTGTAACGATGAACGTGCCGATGAAGGCCACGATCACCACGTTTTTGTAGATGGTCAGCACCACCCAGAGCAGAATGACGATCAAGACGATCTTGACCGCTTCGGCCCGGAGCGCGGCGAGCATCGCCAATCCGGCAGAGTCCTTCCTGGACGCGGACGCCACCGTGGCAAAACCAAGCCCGGCGACGAAGCTGACCAGACCACCCAGGACCGCGGAAATCGCGCCGTGCTGGCCAGCGGCCAGTGCGGCGATGACGGCGAGGGCGACGGTGGCTATCAGCTGCCACCGGAGGACTGTGCGAATTGCCTGGCTACGAAGGCCGATCATGGCATCGTGTCCCGTGGGACGGGCATTCCGCACTGCTTAGCCGCGGCATTCTATGCGGCGCAAAGAAGACGGTCAATTGATATGACCGAGGATGCCCTCGAGCTCGTCAATGCTGTTGTAACTCACTACCAATTTGCCCTTGCCGCCGCGGCCGTGCTGGATAGCCACCTGGGCGCCCAGCTTCTCGGCCAGGTCGTTTTCCAGGCGCCGGACGTCGGGGTCCGTGGAGCGTCCGGAGGCCGGCTCGGCAGGCTTGGAGGGCCCTTCCAGCATCCGCTTGATCAACCGCTCGGTTTCCCGGACCGACAGGCCCTTGGTGGCCACCAGACGGGCCACTTCGGCCTGCATCCGGGGGTCGGTCAGGCCCAGCAGGGCCCGGGCGTGGCCCATTTCGATGGCCCGCTTCTGTAAAAGCTCCCGGGCCGGCTCGCCCAGCTGCATCAGCCGGAGCAGGTTCGACACGGCCACCCGGGACCGGCCGATGGCGTCGGCGGCGGCCTCGTGGGTCAGGCCGAACTCGTCGATCAGCCGGCGGATGGCCAGGGCCTCTTCCAGGGGGTTCAGGTTCTCCCGCTGGATGTTCTCGATCAGGGACATGGCGATGGCGGCCGAGTCCGGGATCTCCCGGATCACCACCGGGACGGACTGGAGCCCGGCCATCTGGGCCGCCCGCCAGCGGCGCTCGCCGGCAATGATCTCGTAGCGGGGGGCGCCGCCGGGGCCGCGCTCGGCCAGGGGCCGGACGACGATGGGCTGGATGATCCCCTGGGCCCGGATGGACGAGGCCAGGTCCTCCAGGGACTCCAGGTGCATGTCGAGCCGGGGCTGGTAGGCGCCCCGGACCATCAGGTCCACGTCCAGGGTGGTCAGGCCCTCGCCGGGGGCGCGGGTGGCCGGAGGGGCCGGTTGGGCCGTGCCGGAAGCACCCGGCGCCGGGTACCCGGCCGTATCCGGGGTCCCCAGCAGGGCTTCAAGCCCGCGGCCGAGGCCGGTTCGTTTCGCCACCATCTGGTTGTCGCCTGACGCCCGGGAAGGGCGGCATTCTAAACCGATTAGGCCGGGCCCGATTGGGCGGCGTCACCGCCGCCGTTCGCACCGCCGGCCGGCATCGGCCCGCGCAGCACTTCCGCCGCCAGCTCCATGTAGGCCACCGCGCCCCGGGAGCCCTTGTCGTGCTGCAGGGCCGGCAGCCCGAAGCTGGGCGCCTCGGCCAGCCGGACGTTGCGGGGGATCACCGTGTTGTAGACCTTGTCCCGGAAGAGCTTCACCAGCTCCGCCGACACGTCCATGGCCAGGCGGTTCCGCGGGTCGAACATGGTGCGCAGCAGGCCCTCGATGTTGAGCGCCGGGTTCACCGTGTTGCGCACCTGCTTCACCGTCTCGAGCAGCGACGAGAGCCCCTCCAGCGCGTAGTACTCGCACTGGATCGGGATCAGCACGCCGTCGGCCGCGGTGAGCGCGTTCAGCGTGAGCATGTTGATGGTGGGCGGGCAGTCGATGAGGATGTAGTCGTACAGCCCCTTCACCGGCTCCAGGGCCTTCCGGAGCCGCATTTCCCGGCCGATCTCCTGGAGCAGCCGCACTTCGGCGGCGGTCAGGTCGGAGTTCGCCGGCAGCAGCGAGAACGCCGCGCTGCTCACCGTGACGATGGTCTCCAGCGCCTGGGCCTCGCCCAGCAGCACCTCGCAGGTGGTGGACTGAAGCGCCTGCTTGTCGATGCCGCAGCCGGTGGTGGCGTTGCCCTGGGGATCGAGATCCACCAGCAGCACGCGCTTCTGCAGCTCGGCCAGCGACGCGGCCAGGTTCACCGACGTGGTGGTCTTGCCCACCCCGCCCTTCTGGTTGGTGATGGCGATGATGCGGCTCATTTGCGCACTACCTGGACGATGTGGCGTTCCGCATCGACGCCGGGGATCTTCACCGGCGTCACCGCACTCACCCGCCAGCCTTTCGGCACAGCCCCGATCTCGTCGGCCGGCAGCTTGCCCTTCATCGCCAGCAGCTGGCCGCCGGGCGCCACGACGCTTCCCGAGCTGCGGACGAAGTCCGGCAGCGACGAAAGCGCGCGGCAGATGACGGTGTCGTACAGGGGCACGGGCTTATGGTCCTCTATCCTCACGTGCAGCGCTTCGGCATTGGCGAGCCCGAGGTCGGCGATGGCCTGCTGCACGAAGCGGATCTTCTTCAGCGTCGAATCCACCAGCGTGAAGTGCCGGCCGGGCTCCGCCAACCGGTCCACCAGCGCCAGCGGGATGCCCGGCACCCCCGCCCCGCAGCCCACGTCCACGATCCGCTGGCCCTGCAGGAAGGGCCGGGCCGTGAGCGAATCCAGGATGTGCAGCGACACCATCGCCGCCGGCTCCCGGATCCCCGTGAGGTTGAACCGCTCGTTCCACTCGGCCAGCAGCCGCAGGAAACCGGCGCAGGCAGCCACCAGCGCCTCGTCCGCCGGGATGCCGAGTTCCGGCAGTCCCTGGCGGAGAAGGTCTTCCACTATAACCAAGGTCCTACCGCAGCCGGACCAGGCAGCGGCCGGTGATGGAGCCGTCCACCCAGCCGTCCACCACGCCGAGCACCTGGTCCAAGGCGACTTCCCGCGTGGCGATCGCGCCGAGATTCGCGGGCTTCAGGTCCCCCGCCAGCCGGCGCCAGATCTCGGCCCGCAGCGCCCGGGGCACCTCCACGGAGTTGATGCCGAGCAGGCTGACGCCCCGGAGGATGAAGGGCATCACTGTCGTGTTGAGCTCCGGCCCCTGGGCCAGGCCGATGCTGGCGATGCTGCCGTAGGGCGCGACGGTGCGGGTGAGCCAGGCGAGCGTCGCCCCGCCCAGGTTGTCTACGGCGCCGCCCCACAGGACCTTTTCCAGCGGCTTGGTGCCGAGGTCCTTCCCCTTGAGGTGGAAGATGTCGCTGGCGCCGAGGCTCTTCAGGTAGTCGTCAGCGGTGGTCTTGCTGGTGACGGCCGTGACCTTGAAGCCAAGGCCCGCGAGGAGCGCGATGGCCACGCTGCCCACGCCGCCGGTGGCGCCGGTGACCGCAATCGGCCCCATCTCGGGCACCTGGCCCATCTGTTCCATGCGGTGGATCGCGAGTGCGGCCGTGAAGCCGGCCGTGCCCAGGCCCATGGCGGTGCGGGCGTCGATGCCGGGCGGCAGCTTGTTGACCCAGTCGGCGGGCACCCGGGCGTACTCGGCGAAGCCGCCGTCGTGCGTCTCGCTCATGCCGCAACCGTGCGCAGCCACCAGGTCACCGGGATTGAGGCGCGGGTCACCCGAGCTGACGACAGTGCCGGCGATGTCCACGCCGGCCACCAGCGGGAAACGCCGCAGGATCCTGCCCTTGCCGGTGGTGGCGAGGGCGTCCTTGTAGTTGATGCTGCTGTATTCGCCGCGGATGACGACGTCGCCGGGCGAGAGGTCGTCGAGGGTCAGCGTCTCGAGGCGCGGCTCGATCTTGCCGTCGACCTGGTGGACGCGCAGCGCTCTGAAGGATTCCATGGCGCTGCCTCCTGGCTGTGGGAGCGGTTGGCCGGCGGGCTTACTTCGCGCTGGCCGTTTTGGGGCCGACGGCGTAGTGCACCGAGAACAGCCCGGCCTGGGACGAGAAGTACGTGGCAAGTTCCTCGATCTCGGCCGGCGTCAGGGCGACGGCCATGCTGCCCATGACGGGGTCCTTGCGGAGCGCGCCCTTGTACTCGTTGAGCGCGTGGACGAGGTAGTCCTTGTGCTGGCCGGCCAGGGACGGCCAGTTCGGCGCCGCGCTGACGCCACCCTCACCGTGGCAGGCGACGCACGTGGCAGCCTTCTCCGGGGCCGTGCCCACGGGGGCCGATGCCTTCTGGATGGCGCCCTCGCTGACGAAGAACGCGGCGATGTCCTTCATGTCCTGGTCGGACAGGGAGATGGCCTGGGCGTGCATGGTCTTGTGGGGGCGGGTCTGGGCCTTGTAGCCCTGGAGCGCCAGCACGATGTAGTCGGCGGTCTGCCCGCCAAGCTTCGGCACCCGGTAGGACGGGTAGGCGTTCCGGTACCCGGCAATGCCGTGGCAGCCCATGCAGGTGTCGGAGAGGACGGCGCCGCGGGTGGCGTCACCGGCAGAGGCGGGTTCCTGGGCGAGGGCCGACGTGGTGGCGAGGGCGAGACTCAGGAGAACGGCCAACCGATTGTTCTGCATGGGACCTGACACTTATATAAGGGGCGATTGATGGGCGTCTTGAGGGCCGCTATGGTAGTCAGAGCAGGACCGGAATTCCAGACCAGTCAGGCAGTTCCCGCCTTTTGGCCTTCCCCCGCTACACCCATTCAAGGAGTCGTCCCCATGAGAATCCGTCCCGCTGCCCTCGCGGCGTCCCTCGTGCTGCTGGCTGGCATGACGGCCGGTGGTGTGGCTTCGGCACAGATGCCTGACAAGATGCAGGGCCCGATGTCCATGCCACGCATGGAGATGCCCCGCACCATCTCGGTGTCCGGCACCGGCAACATCGACGCCACCCCGGACATCGCCCGCCTCAGCCTCGCCGTGCAGCGCAGGGACGTGAGCATGCAGGTAGCCCGGGACGAGACAGTCCGGGTGTCCAAGAACTTCCTGGCCCTGTGCAAGAAGCTGGGTATCCCCGAGAACAAGATCCGCACCTCCGGCCTGACCATCCAGCCCGAGTACCGCTGGGACGAGAAGGAGAACAAGCAGGTGTTCACCGGCTACTTCGTCCAGCGCCAGTTGCAGGTGGAGATCAACGACCTGGACAAGCTGGGCAATGTGATCGAGGGGGCGATTGACGCGGGGGTGAATGAGGTGTCGCCGCCGATGCTCGACAGCAGCAAGGCGAAGGAGTTGAACCGGGATGCGCTGGCGGCCGCTACTTCCGACGCGAAGGCGAATGCGGAGAGGATTGCGTCGTCGCTGGGGGTGAAGCTTGGGTCTGTGAGGACGGTGGTGGCTGGAGGGGCGATTCCGCCGCCGATGCCTATGCTGGAGTTGCGGCAGGCTTCGGCGCCGATGTCGGATATGGCGGGGAAGGCGGCGGCGAACTATGTTCCGGGCGAGATTAGTTTTGAGGGCCGCGTCGATGCGACCTTCGACGTAGTAGCCCCGTAGGAGCGGCTTCAGCCGCGACCTCAGAAATATGCGACCGCTTAGCTCCCGGATGGCTTCGCCGACATTGTTCGCGTTGTTGAAGAGTAGCGCGAAGAGGATGGTGATCCCGTCAGCAGACTATCCGATGCTTTCGTCCAGGTTCGTTGGTGCAATTCGGTCGTCTTATTGTAGTTAGCCCGGCAAGAAGCAGTGTGGATATGAAGGCGACCTTTACCCAGAAAAGTCCGTCTGTGTTCGCTCAGAAGACAGGGATTCCAGCTGGTTGGTGCGTCGTATCACCCTCGCATATGCCGGAGAAATCTGAGCGTCGTTTGGCTCATGGACGATGGTTTCGCCTCAGGTCGCAGCATGGAACGATATATCGCGTTCTGCGTTTCTCGCCCCGACTGGTAAAGGGAAATGCGGCAAAGGCAGGTGATCTCGTCGTTGATTGGCACGGCTGGCTTGCTCTGACTGGCCGCCAAGAGAAAACCAATGTAGCAGTAGAAGTCGAGTTCTCCGACCCAAAGTGGTGGGAGTATCCACACGTCGCGGTCGCCCACCCGGACCCAGCGGTTCGTATGGCGGGATACTTGGGGCTGCTCTCAATTGTGCTGGGCGTCATCTCTGTTGCACTCGGTGCATGGTCAATATGGCTAACGGTGCAGGGCTAACTAGCGCTTCAAGCAGATCGATCCGCCTTCGGCGGCAACGCGGCTTAAGCTAGGCGTTGGAGGCCTAGGCCGACTATGCGCAGGTCCAAAAAACGGTGCGAGTCCGGGCGCATTGCACGCCCGACTTGCAAAAGTTCAATTCGCTGCAGGAACACCGGCCCTGACCGGCCGTATCCTGGGTTCCACCGTTAGGCGCCGTCGATATGCCCAAGGACACCCCATCTATGGCGAAGAACAAGATGCGCCGGTGCCTCAACGCGGTCTTGGACCCACACCCGTCGGAATCTGACATCAACCAGCTTTGGAAGCATTTCAGTTCCTCGTGCGCCTATTGCGGCTCGGGGCTGGCACGCGATGAACGCATCGGGCACATTGACCACGTCGTGCCATCAGCTAGTGGCGGCACAAATGACATTCACAATCATGTGCTGTCGTGTGCTCGCTGCAACGGAGACGAGAAAAGAGAGGAATCGTGGGAGACGTTCCTGGCGCGTAAGGCTACCTCTGGACCTGTGTATCAAGAGCGTCGTGCTCATATACAGGTGTGGCTCAATAAGGCGTCACCAACACAGCGAACCCTCAGCCCGACGTCTCGGGCGCAGGCGGATGCAATCATTGAACAAGCATTGGGGAGCTTTGATTGTGCGGTTAAGGAACTCCGAGCACTTCGCAATGGTCGCGCCTAACCAGGCGCTCATCGGCCGCTACAAAAGCGGCGTGGCGATTTGTGCGCCGCCCCTAAACTAACTCGCTGGGACTACACGCGCATGGACAGGCGATCCGCAGCCTACCTACAGAAGCTCGACGAGCTTCTCGCTCGGCTACCGGCAATTAAGGGGTCGTGGTGGTCGTCCACGATGGGTGGCGGATTCAAGGACACTGTGGGACTTGAGAGTTGGTATACCGAGGCAATCACGACAGTACAGTCGATATATGGAAGTAAGAGTGTTCACTACCAGCGCATCATCAATTCGTTCAACGAACGCCATATGCAGGCTCTGGAACAAGCGGAAGGCCTGATCGTGGGGACTAAGGCAAATATCGAGGGCGGATTTCTTGACGACCTTCGAACTCTTGTGTTGCTGGACATTAAAGGAGACTTCTTGGACAGCGCGCGTAAGCTACTTGACGAGGGTCAGAAGGATCCGGCAGCTGTGCTCGCGACGATCGTGCTGGAGGACTCGCTAAAGCGCCTAGCGGGACGCTCCGGAATGGGCGACGCCCAGGGCAAGGAAATGGGTTTGGTGGCCGCTCTTTTACTTAGAGAGAGCGTCATCGAAAAGTCCACCAATCAGTCGATTCAAAGTTTCAAGAACCTACGGAACGCTGCCCTGCACGCACAATGGCACGAAGTGTCCGGTGAGTCAGTATCCCTACTGCTAGCATTCTTGCCCATGTTTATCGAAAAGCACGGCATCTAGCGCACCACCCACAGCTCCATCACTACCCCCGCCTCTCGCAGCGCCCGCGCCAAGTGCATGTTCCACGAAGTCGTCGGCAACAACTTCGAAGTCATCCGCGTCCCCCTCTACGACGGCGCCCAGTACAGCGACGACTTCCTGCGCCTGAACCCCAACCATGCCGTCCCGGTGCTGGAGATCACCTGGGGTAACGGGCTATTTCTACTTCCGATGGCGCCTTTGGACGCACAAGCATCCGGAGGAGCCGGGTTCCCGGGACGAGCCCTGGGTGAGGCCGTTTAAGGGGTAGCATCGGCCCATGAGCCACCTAACCATCTGGACCTACGACTGGGTCCCCGAAATGCCCCGCGGCTTCGTCCGGGATCTCCGCCTCCGCTGGGCCTGTGAGGAAGCCGGTCGCCCGTACACGGTGCGCACCATCCCCTTCGACGGCCGCGAGACCAACCATCTCGCCCAGCAGCCCTTCGGCCAGGTCCCGTTCCTGACCGATGGCGACCTGGAGGTCTTCGAAAGCGGCGCCGGGCTGCTCCACCTCGCCCGGCAGAGCGACAGGCTCATGCCCCGGGACCCGGCCGGGGAAGCGGCAACGGTGCAGTGGACGGTCGCCGCGCTCAACTCCATCGAGATGATCACCGTGCCCTGGTGGTTCCTGAAGAAGTCCGGCGACGCGGACAACGCCCTCACCGGCTGGATGGGCAAGCGCCTCGACCAACTGGAAAAGGTACTGGGCGGGCGGGAATGGCTCGCCGCCGGCCGCTTCACCGTCGCCGACCTGCTCATGGCCGACGTGCTCCGCATTCCGGACGTCCGGTCCTTCGGAAACCGGCCCGCGACGGAGGCCTATGTCAGTCGTGTGACCGGGCGCGCCGCGTTCCAGAAGGCGCGGGCGGACCAGGTTCGGGAGTTCGAGGCGGCGGATTGGGAGCGGGTGGCGGGATGAGTCGACACTGTTAATAGTGTGTCTTTTATAAGCCGCTGTTTTATCTGATTTTGTGAGTCTCCCGTGGACACAGCAACGCTACTCTGGGGGCTGCTCTTCAGCTCCATCGGGCTGGGGTTCTTCCTGTACGGGAAGAAGCAGCGGGCTATCGTGCCGCTGGTCTGCGGGCTGGCCCTGATGATCTTTCCGTACTTTGTGGCCAGCAATCTCGTGCTGGTCGCGGTGGGCGTCGTGCTGACGGTGATTCCGTATTTCGTGCGGCTTTGAGGATGGACGGTCGGGTCGTTCTCGGCCGTTATGCGTCAACTCCTGCTGCCGGTGGGAACTGTGACGTCCCCGACGGTTCAGGTCGATACCGGGATACCCAGCTCCCGGCAGATCTTCCGTGCGAGATGCTCGTTGATCTCGGCGTGCCGGGGCACGGCACTCCGCTTCCGCACGGCCGGATTTCCCCACCAGGAATGCCGGCCGCCCTCGCGCAGCAGAACGCACCCGTGCCCCGACAGGTGTCGGAGCAGATCGCGCCGCTTCACAGAGCGATGGTCAGTTCTTCGTAGCCTTCACCAGCCGCGCGGCGGGCCTCGGCGCGGTTGAACTCGAGCGCCTCCCCGAGCGTGACTCGAAGGGTCTTCAGCAACGCCGCCCGGCTTCGTTCCTGGCAGTTCACGCCCGGTACTTCCTCGACCCAGCCGATCCACCACTTCCCGGCTTGCTTGATGACGGCGTTGTACGTCTGATCCATGGCTGGTCTCCTCCGCGGGGCTTTGGATTTCACCGCGGAGCGAACCCGTCGTCGAGTAGAAGATTGCGGCGATTTCTTGGTGATTCGCTTCATGCTCGCCAGCATGCCACGCTCGACTTGCCCGACGTCAACAGCGGCGGCTCCTCCTCGCCGCATCGCCCAAACGCCACCGGACACCGCGTCCGGAACGCACACCCTCCCGGCGGCGCCAGCGGCGACGGCACCTCTCCCTTGGCCAGCGCCTTCACGCGGGTCTTCTCCAGCCGCGGGTCGGGGATCGGCACGGCGGCCATCAGCGCTCGGGTGTAGGGGTGCTGCGGGTTCCGGTACAGCTCGTCGGCATCCGCCAGCTCCATCACTTTGCCCAGGTACATCACCAGCACCCGGTGGGAAAGGCGGCGCACGACGGCCAGGTCGTGGGAGATGAAGATCAGCGCGAGGCTGAGCCGCGCCTGCAGTTCCAGCAGGAGGGAGACGATCTGGGCCTGGACGGTGACGTCCAGGGCGCTCACCGCCTCGTCGCACACCAGCAGTTTCGGTTTCAGGATCAGTGCCCGGGCGATCCCCACCCGCTGGCACTGGCCGCCGGAGAACTGGTGGGGGTAGCGGTTGCGCCACTCGGGGTCCAGGCCCACCTGGAGCATCGCCTCGCTGACCCGGGCGGTGATGTCCGCGTTGCTCAAGGTTGGCTCGAACACCTGCAGCGGCTCCGCGATGGTCTCGCCCACCGTCATGCGCGGATCGAGGGCCGCCAGCGGGTCCTGGAACACCAGCTGCATGTCGCGGCGGGATTCCCGCACTTCGTTCTCGGGCAGCTGGGCCAGCTGCTTGCCCAGCAGGCACACGGTGCCGCCGGTGGGGCGGACGAGGCGGAGCACCGCCCGGGCCAGCGTCGACTTGCCGGAGCCGGACTCGCCGACCACGCCCAACGTTTCGCCGGCGCGGAGTTCCAGCGACACACCGTCCAGCGCGCGCAGGATCTTGGGGCTAGCGAACAGGCCGGGCTGGTCCACCGGGTAATGCACCTCCAGGTCGTCCAGCTTCAGCACCGGCGCCGAGTTTCCGAACCGAAGTACCGGCACCTCTTGGTCTAACCGCGGGACCGCGGCGAGCAATTCCCTCGCATAGTCGGTACGCGGATTATGGAAGCAATCGTCGATCGGGCCCTGCTCCTGGCACTCGCCGTTCTTCATCACCAGGAGCCGGTCGCAGGTGCCGGCCGCCACACCCAGGTCGTGGGTGATCAGCAGGATCGCCGTGCCAAAGCTCACCCGCAGCTCCGCCATCAGCGCCAGGATCTGGGCCTGCACCGTCACGTCCAGCGCGGTGGTCGGCTCGTCGGCGATCAGCAGCGCGGGGCGGCAGAGCAGCGCGGTGGCGATCATCACCCGCTGGCGCATGCCACCGGACAGTTCGTGGGGATACATCCGCAGCCGGGACGCCGGGTCGGTGATGTGCACGGCGTCCAGAAGCTTCGTGCACTCGGCTCTCGCGGCAGCGCCCCTCAGGCCCCGGTGCTCCTTCAGCACCAGCCCCATCTGGTCGCCGATCGTCAGGTAGGGATTCAGCGACGTCATCGGGTCCTGGAACACCATCGCGATCCGGTCGCCGCGAATTTCCTTCAGCCGGGCCTCCCGCATCCCGACCAACTCGGTGCCCTCGAAGCGGATGCTGCCCGACACCCGGCCGTTGTCCGCCATGAGCCCCAGCACCGCCATGGCCGCCTGGGTCTTGCCCGAGCCGGACTCGCCCACGATTCCCAGCACCTCGCCGGGCTTCAGCTGGAAGGACAGGTCCTTCACCGCGTGCACGGGGCCGTCCCGCGTCTCGAAGGACACGTTCAGGTTGTTTACTTCAAGGAGCTCGGCGCTCATCGGCCGCTCCGGTCCCTGGGGTCCAGCGCGTCCCGCAGGCCGTCACCCAGGTAGTTGAAGCAGAACAGCGTCACGGCCAGGAACGCGGCGGGGAACACCAGCATCCACGGCGCGTTCTCCATTTCCAGGGCGCCGTCGCTCACCATCACGCCCCAAGAGGTCATGGGCTCCTGCACGCCCAGTCCCAGGAAGCTCAGGAACGACTCCACGAGGATTACCTGGGGAATCGTGAGGGTCACGTAGATCACCACCACGCCCAGCAGGTTCGGCACGATGTGCTTCAGGATGATGCGGCCGGGTCTCACGCCGGACACCCGCGCCGCCTCGATGAACTCCCGCTGCTTCAGCCCCAGCGTCTGGCCCCGGACGATGCGGGCCATGTCCAGCCAGTTGATGGCGCCGATCGCCACGAAGATCAGCAGGATGTTCCGGCCGAACAGCACCATCAGCAGGATCACGAGGAACATGAAGGGCAGCGCGTAGAGGATGTCGACGATGCGCATCATCACCCGGTCTACCCGGCCGCCGAGGAAGCCGGCGGTGGCACCCCAGGCGATGCCGATGACCAGGCTCACCAGCGTGGAGACGACGCCGATGAGCAGGGACAGGCGGCCGCCGATCAGTGTGCGGGTGAACAGGTCCCTCCCCAGTGAGTCGGTGCCGAAGAAGTGGCCGCCCGTCAGGGGCGGCACGGCGATCTCGTCCCAGTTGGGCTTGTCGAAGCGGTAGCCGGTCAGGGACGGGCCGACGAGGACGAGCACCACGAGGATGCCGAGCAGGATGACGGCCGTCATGGCGGCGCGGTTGTGGCGGAGGGTTTGCCAGGCGTCGGACCAGAGGCTGCGGGGGGCTTCGGGGGGAGTGGTCGCGGCTAAAGCCGCTCCTACGACGGGAGCATTCATTCCCGGGACCTCGGATCGAGCCAGCCATAAGCCAGGTCCACCAGGAAGTTGAACAGGATGATCAGCGCGCCGTAGAAGACCACGATGCCAAGCACCAGGGTGTAGTCCCGGTTCAGCGCGCCGGTGACGAAGTAGCGGCCCAGGCCGGGCAGGTCGAAGATCGTCTCGATCACCACCGAGCCCGTGATGAGGCCGGCGGTGGCGGGGCCCAGGTAGGAGATCACGGGAATCAGCGCGGGCTTCAGCGCGTGGCGTAGCAGGATCGTCAGGGTGGAGAGGCCCTGGGCCCGGGCCGTGCGGACGTAGTTGCTGCGCAGGACCTCGATCATGCTGCCCCGGGTGAGCCGGGCGATGTAGGCCACCTGGGTGAGCGCGAGCGTGAAGACGGGCAGCACCAGGTTCCGCCAGCCGCCGTCCGCGGCGGAGCCCTCGCCCAGTCCGCCGGCAGGCAGCCAGCCCAGGTACACCGCGAAGACCAGCACCAGCAGCGGACCCACCACGAAGTTGGGCACGGAGATGCCCGTCATGGCCACGGCCATGGTGCCGTAGTCGGCGGGCCGGTTCTGGCGCAGTGCCGCCAGGCTGCCCAGGGACACGCCCACCACCACCGCGATCAGCATGGCGAGCCCGCCCAGCTGCAGCGACACGGGAAAGCCGCTGGCGATCAGCTCCGTGACCGTCCGGTCCCGGTACTGGAAGGACGGGCCGAAGTCGCCCTGGGCCAGGTTCCACAGGTAGCGGCCGAACTGCTGGTACAGCGGCTCGTCCAGGTGGTACGCGGCCCGCAGGTTCGCCTCGATCTCCGGCGCCAGGCGCTTCTCCGTGTCGAAGGGCCCGCCCGGCGCCATCCGCATCATGAAGAAGGTGACGGCGATCAGGATGAGCAGCGTCGGGATCGACTCGAGCAGGCGGCGGAGGATGAGGCGCAGCATGGCGGGTATGCCGGGGGTCAGTGCTTCAGGATGCGGACGAAGCGGCTGTGATGGTGGTCCAGGATGTTGGACTCGTAGCCCTGCACCCAGGGCTTCACCATGCGCTTGGTCACGTAGAAGTAGATGGGCAGGATCGGCATGTCGTCCAGTGCGATCCGCTCGGCCTCCTCGAGCATGGCCATCCTCGTCGCGGCATCCTCCTCCCGGGTGGCCCGGCCGACCAGCTCGTCGAAGCGCGGGTTGTTGTAGGCCATGTCGTTCTGGCCGTGGGTGCTGAGCAGGATCTCGAGGAAGGTGTAGGGGTCGTCGTAGTCGCCGATCCAGCCCTGGCGGAACAGCTGGGTGTCGATCTTGGTGCGGCGGGTCTGCAGGAACACCTGCCACTCCTGGCTCAGGATCTCGGTCTCGACGCCCAGCACGTCCCGCCACATGGCAGCCATGGCCACGGCCAGGCGCCGGTGGTTGGTCTCGGTGTTGTAGAGGAGCTGCATGCGGAGCGGCTTCTCCGGCGAATAGCCGGCCTCCGCGTACAGGCGGCGGGCTTCCGCGTTCCGCTGCTCCTGGGTCCAGCTGGCCCACTCCGGCGTCTGCAGCCTGTAGCCACTCACCGGCGGCACCCAGCTGTAGGCCGCGATCTCGCCGGCCCCGCCCACCTTGTTGACGATCACGTCCCGGTCCAGCGCCATCGCCAGCGCCTTCCGCAGCGGGATGTTGTCCTTGAACGGCGGCCGGCTGGTGTTGAAGCCGTAGATGTAGCTGCCGAGATAGGGCGCTATGCGCAGCTCCTTCGGCAGGTTCTTCCGCAGCCAGGGGATCTGCCGGTTGGGCAGCGTGTAGGTCAGGTCGAACTCGCCGGCCCGGTAGCGGTTGAGCTCCGATTCCGCGCTCTCCACCGGGTAGAACCAGACCTCGGTGAGCGTGGTGTTGGCGTCGTCCCAGTAGTGCGTGTTCCGCAGGAGATGGATGTGGGACTGCACGACCCAGGCGTTCAGGCGGAACGCGCCGTTGCCCACCAGGTTGCCGGCCCGGGCGAACTTGCCGCCGAGCTTCGCGAGCGACGGCCGGTGCACGGGGTAGGTGCTGGAGTGGTTGAGCAGGCCCAGGAAATACGGCGTGGGCGAATGCAGCCGGATCTCCAGCGTGCGGTCGTCGATGGCCCGCACCCCCAGCTGCTCCGGCGGCAGGCGGCCGCTGACCACGGCGTCCGCGTTGGCGATGGGATAGAGGATCGCGGAATACTCGGACAGCGTCCGGGGATCGGCGCTCCGCCGCAGGCCAAACGCGAAATCCTCGGCGACCACCGGGTCGCCGTTGCTCCACCGGCCGTTGGCGCGCAGCTTGAAGGTGTAGACCCGGCCGTCGTCGCTGACGGTCCAGCTCTCGGCGGCGCCCGGGATGATGGTGCCGTCGGCCGCTTCGGTGGTCAGGCCCTCGAACAGGTCCCGCAGGACGTTCGACGCGGTGACACCCGAGGCCCGGTGGGGATCCAGGGTTTCCGGTTCGGCGCCGTTGGCGGCCCGGAGGATCTGCTCGGCGGCCAGTTCGGTGCCGCTGGCGCCCCCGACGGCGACGGCCTGGGGCACGGGGATCGCGGCTTCCTCCCCGGGGCGGCTGCAGGCGGCCACTGCAAGGCTGGCGGCGAGGGCCACGAGCAGCCGGCGGACGTCGGTCACCCGCCGGTGCCCGTCTCGGTGCCGGCCGCCGCGCGCCGGCGCCGCTTCTGCAGGTGGACCAGCAGCAGCGACACGGCCACCGGCGTCACGCCGGGGATGCGGGACGCCTGCCCCACCGTGGCTGGCCGCTGGCGGATGAGCTTCTGGCGGATCTCGTGGGACAGGCCGTGGATGGCGGCGTAGTCCAGGTCCACCGGCAGCGGCAGCTGGTCGGTGCCGCGGCTCCGCTCGATCTCGTCCTGCTGGCGGCGCACGTAGCCAGCGTAGCGGGTCTCGATTTCCACCTGGGCGACGATCTGCTCACCGAGTTCGGGGTACTCGCCGGCCGCGGCGCTTCGCGGGCCGACCCGCCCGAGGGCGGTGAGCCAGGCGTAGTCCACGTCGGGGCGCTTCAGCAGTTCCAGCGCGCGGCTTTCGCGGCGCGGTGCCGGGGCGCCGATGGCCTGCAGTTCGGCCTCGACGTGCTCCGGCTGGATGACGATGGCGCCGAGGCGCTCCCGCTCGGCGGCGATGGCGTCCTGCTTGGCGCTGAACACGCGCCAGCGCCGGTCATCCACCAGGCCGAGGCGGCGGCCGGTGGGCGTGAGGCGGGCGTCGGCGTTGTCCTCGCGCAGGAGCAGCCGGTGCTCGGCGCGGCTGGTGAACATGCGGTAGGGCTCGGTGGTGCCGCGGGTGATGAGGTCGTCCACCAGCACGCCGAGATAGGCCTCGTCGCGGCCTGGGGACCAGCGCTCGTCGCCACGCGCCGCCAGAGCGGCATTGATGCCGGCGATCAGGCCCTGGGCGGCGGCTTCCTCGTAACCGGTGGTGCCGTTGATCTGGCCGGCGAACCAGAGGCCCGCGAGGCTCTTCGTCTCCAGCGTCTCCTTGAGGCCCCGCGGATCGAAGTAGTCGTACTCGATGGCGTAGCCCGGCCGGGTGAGGTGGGCGTTCTCGAAGCCGGGGATCGTGCGCACGAAGGCCTGCTGCACGTCGTAGGGCAGGCTGGTGGAGATGCCGTTGGGGTACAGCTCGGTGGAGTCGAGGCCCTCGGGCTCCACGAAGATCTGGTGGGAGTCCTTGTCGGCGAAACGGACGATCTTGTCCTCCACCGACGGGCAGTAGCGGGGGCCGACGCCCTCGATGACGCCCGTGTACATGGGCGAGCGGTCCAGCGCGCTGCGGATGAGCTCGTGGGTCGCAGCGGTGGTGCGCGTGAGGTGGCAGGGCACCTGCCGGGGATGATCGGCGCGGCGGCCCAGGAAGGAGAACACCGGCCGGGGCGTGTCGCCGTGCTGGACGGTCATCACGCTGAAGTCCACGGAGCGCGCGTCGATGCGGGGCGGGGTGCCGGTCTTGAGGCGGCCCACGTCGAAGGGCAGTTCCCGCAGGCGCGCGGCGAGGCCGATCGAAGCGGGGTCGCCCGCGCGGCCGCCGGAGTAATTGGTGAGGCCCACGTGGATCCGGCCCGCCAGGAAGGTGCCGACGGTCAGCACCACCGCCCGGGCGTGGAAACGGAGGCCGGACTGGGTGACCACGCCGGTCACCCGCTCACCTTCCACGATCAGGTCGTCCACACCCTGCTGGAAGAACTGCAGGCCGGGCTCCCCGTCGAGCAGCGCGCGCACGGCCTGGCGGTAGAGCTGGCGGTCGGCCTGGGCGCGGGTGGCCCGGACCGCCGGGCCCTTGCTGGCGTTGAGGGTGCGGAAGTGGATGCCGGCGCGATCCGCGGCGACGGCCATGAGGCCGCCCAGCGCGTCGATCTCCCGGGCGAGATGGCCCTTGCCGATGCCGCCGATGGCCGGGTTGCAGCTCATCTGGCCGACGGTTTCCAGGTTCTGGGTGAGCAGCAGGGTGCGGGCGCCGAGGCGGGCCGCGGCCGCGGCGGCCTCGGTGCCGGCGTGGCCACCGCCGACCACGATCACGTCCCAGGTGTTGGTGCTGCTCATCTCGGGTGTCTCATTCAGGCGCCGGCATTCTAATAGGAACGCCACGCGGGACGGCCAGGGAAGGCGATCGGGCTCCGGTCCCCATCGTGTCGCGTTATGGCAAGGAATTTCCCCGGAAGCACGTCACGGTTTGGGCCGGGCCAGTGTGCCAGCATCCTGCTCAATAAGGACGGACGGCCGCCACCGGCAACGGGGGCGCGACCAGACCGCCAGCGATAACAACAAGAACAAGAAGAGTCTCCCGCATGCGCGAAGTTCCTGCTGCCCCTGCCGTTGCCCGCCGTTCTCCCGACGGGCTCGAGACACGGGCCGCAGCGCTGTACGGGGCCTGGGGAGTGATCGCCGCGCTGGCCCACGCGGTGGGCGCGGTGCCACTGCCGGCGGGCGCCGGGCTGATCCTCGGGGCGGGTGGCGTGCTGACACTGGGCCTCTTCATGGGCCTGGCGCGGCTCCCGGTGACCGACCAGCCCGCCGACTCCACGCTGGCGGGGGCCCAGGCGCTGATGGGGATCACCTGGGCGACCTTGTACACGTGGTTTGCCGGTGAGTCCGCGAGCGCCCAGGGCGACGCGGGCGGTGCCGTGCTCGGCGTCGGCATGTACCTGTCGGCCATTGCCCTCGCGCTCCCGGCAGCGAGCCCCGCCGTGCTGGCGCGGCTCATGGTTCTCGCGGGCGTGGCGAGCATCGTCGCGCCGGTGCTGCAGGAGACGGGGCCCGGCGGCAGTCCGGTGGCCGTCGGCGGATTGCTCGCGGCACTGCTGCCCAGCGTCGTGCTGATCGTGCTGCTGGGGGCTATCCACCTGGCTGCCCGGACCCTGGCCCGGGCCCGGGAGCAGCTGCAGGCGCGGAACGCCGAGCTGCAGGCCGGCATCGAGCGCATCGCGCGCAGCGCGGAGCGGGACCACCTGACCAATTCCTACAACCGGCAGTCGATCCTGGAGATGGTGGGCCGGGAGAAGGCCCGGGCGGATCGCAGCGGCGAGGCCCTGTGCATCTGCCTGCTGGACATCGACCACTTCAAGGACATGAACGACCGCTTCGGCCACCAGGCCGGCGACCGGATCCTGGCGGCGTTCGCGCGGCGGGTCCGCGGGGCCCTGCGGACCATGGACGTGCTGAACAGCGGCGGGCTGCCGCCGCCGGCCGCCACGGAGATGGTCGGCCCCGCGGGGCGCAGCGCCTTCGGCCGGGTCGGCGGCGAGGAATTCATCGTGCTGCTGCCGGAAACCTCGCTGCGGGGCGCGCTCCGCTGCGCCGAGCGGGTGCGGAAGGCAGTGGTGCGGCGGCCTTTCGACGGCCTGCACCAGGTGACGGTGTCCATCGGCATCGCCGAGTACCGGCCCGGGGAGACGGTGTCGGGCCTGATCGGCCGGGCGGACGCGGCGCTCTACGGCGCCAAGCACGCCGGCCGCAACCGGGTCCACTGCGCCACCACCGACGGCGGCCCGAACGCCATCGTGATGCCCGACCTCCTCGCGCAGAAGTAGAAAAGGTACCGGACACTTAGTTTTGTTAGTTTTGGGGGGGGGGGGGG